>CAWUSQ010000006.1:0-110482 GCA_963925275.1 uncultured Rhodoferax sp. | reverse complement strand
AAACAGGAAACACGGCCGCCACAGTCAAGGAAAACGCAGCGAGGCGCGCAGACAAAAAACGAAAGTTCATAAAATGTACAGGTCAACAAACAGCTCCACCGGCCTCCCCGCCAATGCATGAGCGTACAGCTTGCTGCATCTTCTAAAAAACGCGACAAGCACCTTGTTGGCCGGTATCCAGGCTGGTGAACGCATACCCACCGCCTTCCCAGGCGCTTGTTCAGCACGCCCAGTGGCCTTGATGGATGTTGTGCCAAGTGGCACGTTCACTTACTGTTGCGGGGGCAGCGCAGGTTAGCTGTCGAGCGTGTTCAGATCTGTTTCATCTGTGGGCTACTGGCCTCCTGCTTCCCGTTGAACTGCGCTCTGTGAACCAGCGCGCGAGCACCAACATCAGCATTTTAACGCCATGCCTTTACAAATCTCTACAATGTGCAGCCATGCAGGATCCATCTCACATCGATCAGATTGTTGAACGCGTTGAGCGTTTATTGCTGCGCCACGAGGAACTCGGGCGCACCAATACCCTGCTTGCGCAAGAATTGGCTCAGATGACCAAGGAGCGTGATGCCCTGAAGGTGCGTTTGCACGCGGCGCGCGCCAAGGTCGAAGCCATGCTGGAGCGCTTGCCTTCTGACATGAGTGCCGACCTCCTAGACGCACCCACACAGCCCGATCACCAGGATGAATCATGAAGCAGCTTGAAGTGCAAATCATGGGGCAGAGCTATTTACTGGGTTGCCCCGACGGCGGAGATGCCCGCCTGCTCGAAGCGGTTGAACAGGTTGACACGGCCATGTGCAAAATTCGCGATTCCGGCAAAGTGCGCGCCCGTGACCGCATTGCGGTGCTCGCTGCCATCAACCTGGCTTTTGACCTGACCGATCAAAAACACGCAGCCGCCGGACTGACCACTGCCCCAGCGGCCTCAACGCCAGCCGATGCATCAGAAAAACTCAGCGCCCTGCTGTACCAACTTGATCAAGCGCTTGTCAAAGACAACCAACTGATCTGACGCACACTGTTGATGGACGGGGCCTCACTGCACCAATGGACTCGCTGGGGGCTGGTTCTCCCCAGACTGGAATAGCCCTGCGACGTCGACCTTGTCGAAGCGGTATTGTGCGCTGCAAAAATCGCAGCTAACTTCCACTTCGCCAAACTCTTCGATGATGCTGTTGGCCTCTTCAACGCCAAGCCCAATCAGCATCTTGGCAACACGCTCTTGGCTGCAGGAACATTCAAAGTGAGGCGCGTTGGCACCAGGCTTTTGATCAAATCGCAGCACAGACTCGTCCCAGAAAAGCCTGTGAAGCAGCGTGTCGACATCCAGGCTGAGTAATTCTTCGCGCTTTAAACTCGAAGCCAGCAAAGCGATACGGCGGTAGTCCTCATTGAGGCCAATCTGATCCTCATCGTGCGACGCGCCCACATTACCCTGCCCCTCGGTTGGCAAGCGCTGTATCAGCAAGCCTGCTGCGACGTTGGCATCCGCAGCCAATACCAGGGTCGTGTCCAACTGCTCACTTTGCAACATGTAGTGCTGCAAAACATCGGAAAATTTTTCAAGTTTTTCCCCTGCATCGCCAAACAAAGGCACAACGCCCTGGTACGGCTGCTGGCCAGGCTGGCGATCCTTGGGATCAAGCGTGATGGCACAACGACCACGATTGTTCAAGTTGACCAACTGACTTAAGCTGGTCTGGGTCGCCAAATCACCATCGAAAGTGGCTGTGGCACGCAAACCAAAGTTACTCTGCACCTCGACCACCGCGAGTTTGACTGGACCATCGCCATGTACCTGCAATACCAAGGAACCGTTAAATTTGATACTGGACTGCATCAGCACGGCAGCCGCTGTCATTTCACCCAACAGATTTTGCAAGGGCTCAGGGAAACCTCCATGCGTCGAATGCGCGGCTCGACGGCTAAGCACTTCAGTCCAGGCGTCGGTCAGTCGCACCACAACACCGCGCACAGGCAGACCATCAAACAAAAATTTATGAATCTCAGACAAACAAAACTCCCAAGCAATTTTTTTTCATTCAGGCAACTCTGTTTAAGCCGGAACGAAAACGTTCGGCATTGTCAACGTAGTGTTGCGCGATGCGTTGCAAACCTTCGATTTGCTGCACGCTCAGTTCTTTAACAACGCGCGCCGGGCTTCCCAGAATCATGCTGCCATCCGCAAACTCTTTGCCTTCTGTCACCAGCGCACCGGCGCCTACCAGGCAATTGCGACCAATTTTTGCGCCATTGAGCACCACCGCACCTATGCCAACCAGGCTCCCATCGCCAATGGTGCAACCATGCAGCATCACTTTGTGCCCCACAGACACGTTCTCACCAATATGCAAAGGCACACCTGCGTCTGCATGCAGAACACTGCCATCCTGGATATTGCTGCGCGCACCTATTTGAATCAAATCAGAGTCACCGCGTGCTACCACACCAAACCAGACACTGGCGTGTTCGCCAATCGTGACACGTCCAATGACCTGGGCGCTGTCAGCGATCCATGCGGAATCGGCGATTTCTGGCACGACGCCATCAATTTCATAAACTGCCATGTTGGTCCTTTGCTTGCATTGCGTGTTGTTACCTAAAATTGTAGGTGCCAAGCGAGCAAAGCATCCTCCCCACCCCCAAACAGCCTCATGCCCATCAAAGTAACCGACACCCACCACCTGCGTGCATACGCACTGCAACTGCTGCTTGAGCCCAATTTCCATGTGAAGGGCGCGCAGCTTGAAGCATTGAATATTGCCAGTTTGACGCTCGACATGGATGCAGCTATAGAACAGCCCCAAGGCCTGCCAGGCCGCCCAACTCATCCTGAACTGGTACAACCCAGCGCCTTAAATCAACGCAGCGTGGGCTCTACACAAGGACACACCAGCCTGATTCATGCGCTGACCCACATTGAGGCCAACGCCATCAACCTCGCTTTAGACATGGTTTGGCGATTTGCCGGACAAGGGCCGGACTTTTACCAACAATGGATGCAAGTAGCACGTGAAGAAGCACTGCATTTCCGACTGTTGGCGCAGCACCTGGGGACGCTGGGCATGCGTTACGGTGACCTGTGCGCACACAACGGCCTGTGGGACATGGCAGAACGCACCAAAAGCGACCTTCTGGCGCGACTCGCACTTGTGCCGCGCACGCTGGAAGCTCGTGGCTTGGACGTCACACCAAGCATCAGGAAAAAACTGGTCTCCATTGGCGATCAAGATGGGGCGAAAATTTTAGACATCATCTTGCGGGATGAAATCGGGCATGTCGCCGTGGGCAATCACTGGTACCGTCAGGTCTGTCAATCGCGTGGCTTGGATCCTGTAGCGGCTTATGCCGATCTGGCGCACACCTATAAGGCCCCAACGCTCAAAGGCCCATTCAACCTTTCAGCGAGACGTCAAGCTGGGTTTGATGAAGTGGAGTTGAAAGCACTGGGAGCCTGACGCAGACCAAGCGATCAGCCACGCGGGTGGTGGTGGTGGTGCAAATGCTTCAGTCGTTCGCGTGCAACGTGGGTGTAAATGGTGGTGGTGGAAATGTCCGCATGACCGAGCAGCAATTGCACTGATCGAAGGTCTGCGCCATGGTTAATCAAATGGGTCGCAAAAGCATGCCGCAGGGTGTGTGGTGACAAGGACTGGGTGATACCAGAGACTATTGCGTATTTCTTTACAAGCAACCAAAACATCACACGGCTCATAGCACCGCCGGAGCGGCTGCCACGGTGGGTGACAAACAAGGCATCGCTAGCACGACCGCACAGCAAATCGACGCGTTCGTGTGCCAGGTAGCGCTCAAGCCATTGTGCCGCCACCTGGCCAAACGGTACCAGGCGCTCCTTGTTGCCTTTGCCAAAAACCCTCACAACCCCTTCGCTCAGACTGACATTGAAAACCTTAAGGCCCACCAATTCACTGACGCGCAAGCCGCTGGCGTAAACCAGTTCCAACATGGTCCGGTCCCGCACCCCTTGGGCAGTAGCGGTGTCGGGCGCTGCCAGCAAGGCCACAACTTGTGTCTCGGTCAAAGATTGAGGCAAAAGCAAGCCTTGGCGCGCCGACTGTAACTTCAAAGTGGGGTCGGCGAGCAGGATGCGCTCACGCACTGCCCAGCGAAAAAATCGTTTGAAAACCGTTAGTCGACGATTAGCCGTACTCGCCTTTGTGGTGGCATGCTGGTCCGCCATATAGGCATTGATGGCAGCATCGTCTGTGCCAAGCAATGTCACCTTGTTAGGCGACTGCCTTGTAGCCCAACGCACAAACAGCGTGAGATCGCCTCTGTACGCGGCCAGGGTGTTGTCCGACAGACCTTCTTCCAGCCATAGGGCTTCAATGAAGCGATCGATCAGCGCTCGCGTCGCCTCTAAGTCAGCCCCATTTGTTACGTGCACGTTTGGCCTCATGTGGGTAAGCATAGCAGTGCATCGATAATAGCTTGCCGCCTACATTCACAGGCAATGTGGCAAATTTTCAGACTGCACCCCCCTCGTCTTCGCATGAATTTTTTTCAACTGCTGTTTCCAGACTTCTCGCTGATCCTGACGGGTTACCTGGTTTGTCGCTTCACGTCCTTAAACCGTTCGATTTGGAGCCAGGTGGAAACGCTGGTTTACTTTTTCTTTTTCCCCGTGCTCTTGTTTCACTCCATCATCAAGAGCCCACTGGATTTAGCCAACACCAGCAACTTGGTGTTGGCCGGATGGTCTTTGGGGCTTGGCGGCATTGCCATGGCCTATGCCCTGCCTTATTTGCCAGGTCTGCGTCAACACATCGGTGCCAGGGACTTCGCTGGCAGCGCCCAAGTGGCATTTCGCTTTAACTCCTATATTGCATTGGCCTTGGCCCACAAGCTGGCTGGCGCTCCCGGCCTGGCGGCGATCGCACTGCTCATCGGGGTGACAGTTCCACTGATGAACATTGGCGCGGTTTGGCCGATGGCGCGACATGGTGAGCGTGGATTTTTGCGGGAACTTGTTCGCAACCCTTTGATCCTTGCAACTGGTTCAGGGTTGATCGCCAACCTGGCCGGCTTATCGATCCCCGATTTTCTTGATCCTACGGTGAGTCGAATTGGGTCCGCCGCCTTGTCCTTGGGACTGATGGCCGCTGGTGCTGGCTTGCAATTTGGTGCTTTACAAAAATCGCGCGTGCTCACGAGCGCATTGTTGAGCATTCGCCACATCCTGCTGCCCCTTTGGGCTTTGGTACTGGCCTACCTGTTTCACTTGCCAAGCGTACAAGCCACGATGCTGCTGGCCTTCTCTTCAGTGCCCACGGCTTCGAGTTGTTATGTCTTGGCGGTGCGTATGGGCTACGATGGTCCCTACATTGCTGGCTTGGTCACGCTTTCGACCGTTCTGGGCATCGCCAGCTTGCCCTATGCCATTGGGGTGCTACTGCCCCTGCTGCCGAGCTGAACCAGCGTGCCACGAAGGCAACCGGTTCACATACCGACTCGCCACCCCACAGATGGGGTTCAAACCGACGGCAAACACAGAGAGAAGCAACTGCCTTTAGATGGGGTGCTGTCTATGTGCACCTGGCCACCGTGCAAGTCCATGACCTCTTTAACGATGCTCATGCCCAAACCGGTACCTGGGTACTTACCACTTTTGTCAGCGCGGTAAAAACGCACAAACACCTGGCTCATTTCCTCGCTCGTCATGCCGATACCACGGTCTGTGACATCAATACAAACCATGGATTTACCATCCACGTCCGTCATCAGCCGCGCACGCACCTCAACCTCACTGCCGACGGCTGAGTATTTGTACGCGTTCGTCAGTACATTGAGCAAAGCCTGTGGAAGTTTGCGCGCATCCCCCATGACAAAAAAGGACTCTGCGGGCAAGATCAAGATGGGCGAATTGCGCTCCGGCGCCAAGGGAAGCAACTTGACGGTCTCATGAATGAACTCATTGACCGACAACATGACCGATCGGAATTCTTGGCCTCGTCGGGCTTCGATACGTGCCAAATCAAGTAAATCGTCCAAAATATGAACCATGAGATTGGACTGATTAAGGATGATGTTTAGAAACTCGCGTTGAGCCGCAGCGTCGTTGTCTGTCTCAAGAAGAATTTCGGTATAGCCCAAGATACTGGTCATCGGCGTGCGCAACTCATGCGCCGCTACGGCGATGAATTCACTCTTCATGACGTCGACCTCTGCCTCAATGGTGACATCGCGCAGGTACAAAATTTGCGAAACCGCCGCGCCCGATTGGGTTCGCAGCTCAATCTGCAAGACGCGGCGATGCTGGCCTGCAATCTCAATCAATTGGTGCTTTAACGCAGTGTTCAACGCTGGCAAACCCGCTTTATGGGCCTCAGTCTGCAATGCAGAAAAACCTGGGAAACGCCTTCCCCCTACACACCTCAGCGCCAACCAGGATGAAAAGTCGCGTTCATCCAAGCCCTTGAGATCTATGTCCGTCGAACCAGTTAGGTTGGAAAATGCGGGGTTGACGTAGGAGACACGTTTGTCATGGTCAAAAGAAACAAAGCCGTCAGGGCTAAGCGAGAAAATAGCGTCAAGTTGCTCGGTTCGTTCCTGAACCTGTCTTTGCGAGGCCAATCGGGCAATCATGACCCTGCGGATACTCACCAAATACCGAGCCAAGGCCCCGGCCAACGCACACGTTAAGAAAATCAATAAAGCCGCTTGTTGCCAAAGGGCCGTGCGCGCTTGGTAATGTTTGACCAACAGGTCTTGCATATCGATGCCCGCCACGACAGCGAGGTCATAGCTGGGAATTTTTCGGTAGTGATACTGCCGCACAACACCGTCAACAGATGAGCGCCGGGTATACCCCCCAACAAATTCACCCTTGCCAATGGCTTTGATCAGCGGGGCATCACCCACTGCGGTTCCGAATTCTTCTTTGTCACCAGCCCTTCGCGCCCGAGCCACCCCATCCATACCGATCAAACCCATGACGCCTTCATGACCGAGCTTCAATTCACGATAAAACTGTGTGAAATATGCAGGATCAATCGATACCACAACGACCCCGCCAAAACTACCATCTGCGCGGTTGATCCGCCTGGTGAGTTGAATCGACCAGCGTTTGGTCGCGCGACCTACAACAGGTTTGGAGATCCACAGTTTGCCCGTGTCTTGTGCGACATGGACCCTGAAATGCTCGCGGTCAGACAAATCTAGCTTACCCGAGACTGGACGGTTGGCCAGCACATAAATACCTTTGGAATCGATGATGCCAACCTGATTGAAAATTTCCGCATCAATCACTCCACGGCGCGTTAAATCCTGGAGATCCAGTGAGTTACCACGCTTGAGGTAACCTTCTTGAACAAAACGAATGACTTGATCAGCGCTGCGAAAAGTTCGATCAGCATGCTCTTGAGTGACGCGGGTCAGGTTGCCCAGGTCGTTGGCTGCTGTTTTGATTTGACGCTCGCGGTCTTGTGCCGTCACCGTACTGACATACCAGCAGATGACGCCAATCAGCAGCGCAGCGACCAGCCAGATCAACCAAAGTGCTCTTTGGTAATGCCGTGCACCAGCTACAGAACCCTCTGAATCAAGCACATCAAATTTCAAGCAACATTTCCTCTAACCGTCAGGTTTTTGCATTCGGCATTTAACTTCTGGCTGCCACCTTGGTGCGACAACAAAAGCTCAGCCTAAACGTTGTCTGACCCAGGCTGCTACTTGAATGGGGCTAAAGGGTTTGACGAAATAAGCGTCCGCACCGCCGAGTGTTGCCTCTTGGGTATCGGTTAACTGCCCGCGAGCGGTGATCATGCCAACAGGAATGTGCCGGGTTGTGGCATCGCTTTTGATCAAACGAAGCACATCAAGGCCATCCATTGGCCCGGGCATCATCACATCAAGCAACACCAAATCAGGTGGCGTAGCCCGAACGATCACCATTGCCGCTTCAGCTTCTTCAGCTTCAAGAATATGAAACTCACGCATCAAAGCAATGCGCAGCAAACGACGGATGTCAGACTGATCATCGACGACTAATATGGTTTTCAATGGTTCGAGCTCCAGCGAATTTTGTTTTGCTATTGTGACATTGTTGGCGGAGTACCGTTGACCAGTTCTTGCCCGCTTTGGTCTAAGGCCCAGCGCACGTGTTCTCGAACCAACAAGCTGGGGTCATCGATGCGTTTGGATAAAGTGGTTTCCAGTAGATCCCGCTGACGCCGCAGCACTTGCGCATTCGAGCTATCTTGCCGCAAGTCGGCTGTGGTGCTTCCCAGTGCATTGCCCAGCGCGACGGCCACATTGCGCAACCAGCGCTCATGACCAATGCGCCGAATGGCACTGCCCTCGGTGTGTCGCAAAAACTCCACCTCACTCCAACTGAACAACTCACACAGGTCTGGTGCCTGCAAGGTAGCGCGAGCATCAAAGTCTGGTAACACGCTGCGTTTGGCAAACTTGTTCCATGGGCAGATCAATTGACAGTCATCGCAGCCGTAAATGCGGTTACCCATTGCGCGGCGCAAGGACACAGGAATAGCGCCGGCGTGCTCAATACTCAGGTACGACAGGCACAACCTGGCATCGAGCCGGTACGGCGCCACAATGGCCTGGGTCGGACAAATGTCCACACAGGCGCTGCAACTGCCACAGTGCGCTGACATCACTGGCGTCGTTGGTAAGGCCATGTCCACATAAATCTCACCCAAGAAGAACATGGAGCCAACATCACGATCGAGTAACAGCGTGTGTTTGCCGCGCCAACCCAGGCCACTGCGTGCACCCAGCTCGACTTCCAGAACCGGTGCAGAATCAGTGAAAACCCGGTATCCCATGGGGCCAAAGGCCTCGCTGATGCGCGTAGCGAGCTGCTGCAAGCGTGCGCGCATGACTTTGTGATAGTCACGCCCCCTGGCATACACCGAAATTTGACCTTGCAAGGGGCGCTCGAGCGCACGCCACTCAATGGCCTGCCAGTCATCAGGGGTGATCTGCGGCAGGTAGTCCATGCGCGCCGTGATCACGCTGACCGTGCCTGGAACCAATTCACTCGGGCGCGCTCTTTTGAGCCCATGAGCGCCCATGTAGCGCATGTCACCATGAAAACCCTGCTCCAGCCATGCCGATAATCCGGCTTCTGCAGCAGATAAATCAACGCCGGTCACACCAATTTGCGAGAATCCAAGGGCGCGGGCCCATTCCTGGATTTGCGACACCAACTGATTGCTCTTTTCAAGTTTTTTCGAATGACTCACCTGCCTATTGTAAAAACTACCACATGGGATGACGAGCAAGCGACGCAGGCCTTTGCCCAAAGGCTGGCATCATTGCCTGCCTTGCGTGAGAGTTTCATCAGCCTGCAGGGTGATTTAGGCGTCGGTAAGACCGCATTGGTTCGACATTTGCTACGGGCCTGCGGGGTGAGCGGCCGCATCAAGAGCCCCACCTACGCGCTGGTGGAGTCTTACGAGCTGGACGATTGGGCCATCTGGCACTTTGATTTCTACCGTTTTGTAGATGCCAACGAATGGATTGAAGCGGGCTTTCGGGATGTTTTCACAAGCCCTGGTTTAAAGCTGGTGGAGTGGCCAGAAAAAGCAGGGCTGCTTTTGCCCGAGCCGGATTTAGAGCTGCACCTGCAAATGCAAGACGGCGAGCGTCGCGCCGTTGAACTTGTCGCTCGAACGCCGCGCGGCCTTCAAATGCTGTCTGCACTGTCAACACAGGACGACCCATGAAGCGCCGCGACGTGTTTCAAGGTGGCGCCTTGGTCTTGTTACTGGGGCCATACCACCTGGCCCATGGTGCAAGCATTCTTGCGGTTCGGGTGTGGCCAGCGCCCGATTACTCACGCGTCACCATCGAGTCAGATACGCCACTACGCTATAGCCAAACATTTGTTGCCGATCCACCACGACTGGCTGTAGACCTTCAAGGCATTGCTTTGAACCCGGCGTTGAAAGCTTTGGTGGCCAAGGTTGGCCAGGATGACCCCAACATCCAGCGGGTCCGAGTAGGTCAATTTAATCCCGATGTTGTCCGACTGGTGCTCGATCTCAAACGTGAAGTCAGACCTCAGGTTTTTTCTTTGCCGCCGGTTGCTGCTTACGGCAATCGGCTTGTATTGGACCTGTATCCTGCCAGCGTGCCAGATCCACTGGACGTGCTGATCGCTGAGCGACTCAAAGCGTTGGCCTTACCAGCGGCTGAACAGACGGATCCTCTAGAAGCGTTGATCAAGGAAAAATTAGACCAGACAATCGTTCAGGCTCAGCCCCCTGCTGTGGCGCAGCAAGGTCGCACCACATCGAGTGAAAGCGATGCACCACGCACACCTGGCGCCTACATCCAGGCACGCCCGCCCACTGCAAACGACCGCTTGATCATCATTGCCCTGGACCCTGGTCATGGCGGCGAGGATCCTGGCGCTATTGGGCCAGGTGGCACCTTTGAAAAGGACGTGGTGCTACGCCTGGCTCATCGCCTGCGTGACCGTATAAACAAGGCATTTGCCGACGGCCACCCAATGCGAGCATTCATGACGCGAGACGCCGACTATTTTGTGCCACTGCATGTGCGCGTAGACAAAGCACGGCGTTTGCAAGCGGACCTGTTCATCAGCCTGCATGCAGATGCTTTTTTCACGCCCAACCCCCAAGGGGCCAGCGTGTTTGCATTGAGTCAAGGCGGTGCCTCCAGCACCGCCGCACGGTGGATGGCGGACAAGGAGAACAAAGCTGACCTGATTGGTGGCTTAAACATCCAAGCGCGCGACGGGCAGGTCACGCACGCCATGCTCGACATGAGCACCACCGCGCAGATCAAAGACAGCTTGCAGCTGGGTGGCGCCATGCTCGGCGAGATCAAACGCGTGGGAAAACTTCACAAACCGCGCGTTGAGCAAGCCAGCTTTGCCGTCTTGAAAGCGCCAGACATTCCGAGTGTGCTGGTCGAAGCCGCTTTCATCAGCAACCCGGAAGAGGAGATCAAACTCAACAGCGACGAATACCAAGACAAATTGGCAGATGCGCTGATGCGGGCTATCGCCAACTACTTTTCCAAAAAACCGCCGCTGGCGCGCATCCGTAACGCTTGAACCCGGCCATCTTCAAACCCAATACTTTAAATGGTATGCACGGTGGCGAAATTGGATGATGCGGTCTTCGTTAGGTTCGTTGGTGCCAGCAATCGAGCTCTTGGCTTCAGATCAGCTTCGAGCACACAGCCCGTGCCTGGCTATCAGCTTGACATGGCCAGCGCCACCGAATACGTCGCTGGCCTCTGTACGCTTGGCGCTCGCCAGCCGACGCGGTTTCTTATCTGCGGGGGAAAGCCGGCCATCGGCACCATCTGAACGAAGGGCCAAAATTGCCCTGCTAAAAGATTGGCCAAGGTCGATTTACCGGCATCAGGCGCTGCCACGATACCCAAAGCCTGACGCGGCTCTTTGGCTAGGCGTTGAGCCCCCTCTCAAGGCACTGGGCAGGCGGCGTCAATGCCGCATCGTTCACAGGCTCAAGCTCGAGACGATACGCCCAGCTTCGATGGTGATACTTTTCTGACAACGACCGGCTACTACCGGATCATGGGTAACCAACACCAGGGTGGTGCCCTGCTCACGGTTGAGCTCGAACATCAGTTCCATGACCGCCTCACCATTGGCAAAGTCCAGGCTGCCCGTGGGCTCATCGGCCAATAGCACAGCGGGCTCGACCACAAAAGCACGCGCCAATGCAACACGCTGTTGTTCACCGCCAGAGAGCACACGTGGGTAATGCCTCAGACGCTCGGAAAGACCCACTCGTTCGAGCATCCGTGTGGCCGCGGCACGCGCATCACGTCGACCAGCCAACTCCAAAGGCAACATCACGTTTTCCAAAGCCGTGAGGTTGCCAAGAAGTTGAAAGCTTTGAAACACGAAACCAATTTGCTGCGCACGCACGCCAGCACGGTCGTCCTCGCTGATGGCAAACATATCCTGTCCAGCCAACTGGACCGTGCCACGACTGGGCGTATCAAGCCCGGCCATGATTGACAACAAGGTGCTTTTACCCGACCCGGATGCACCGACAATGGCAAGAGTCTGCCCACGCTCACAGCGCAGCTCAATATCACGCAAGATATCAAGGGTTCCACTCGAATCCGTGACGGACTTGTAAACATGCTCAACGGAAATAATGCAATCTGACATGAAACTTTCTTGGCTTAGGGTTCAACTTACCCGCCGTCACTGTATCGCGTTAGCAGCCGCCTTTGCTGGCGCAGGGTCACAAAGCCCTGCCCTCGCAGTGACTTCAACCACCACCATTTTGGTACTGGGGGACTCATTGAGCGCGGAGTACGGGCTGCGCCGCGGTACTGGCTGGGTGGCACTGCTGACAGACAAACTCAAGGCAAATAAAAGCACTGCCCAAGTCGTCAATGCCAGTATCAGCGGCGACACCACCTCAGGCGGACGGTCTCGGCTTGGCCGTCTATTGCAGCGCCATCAACCGGACTTGCTCATCATTGAACTGGGTGCTAATGACGCACTGCGGGGCTTGTCTGTAGACCAGACCCAAGTCAATCTGCAGGCCATGACGCAGGCTGCGCAAAAACAGGGCGCCAAGGTGCTGCTGATTGGCATGCAGGTTCCGCCCAATTACGGGCGCGACTATGCACAACGCTTTTCAAATATTTTTGGCAAAGTCGCCCGTGCGCAGGGCGCCGGGCTGGTACCCTTCATGCTCAAGGGCGTGGCCGATGGCCCTGACAGCCAAGCGTTTTTTCAGGCTGATCGCATTCACCCGATTGAGGCAGCCCACCCTATCATCTTGGCCAATATATGGTCTGAATTGAGGAAGTTAATTCAATGAGTCTGACGCCGATCAGCGCGGTTCAAGTGCTGCGCCAAATTGACGCTTTCAGCGCGGTCATCGATGCCCGTAGTGAAGACGAGTTTCAGGAAGACCACTTGCCTGGCGCGGTCAACTGGCCGACCTTAAACAATGCCGAGCGCGCAAAAATTGGTACCCTGTACAAACAGGTCAATCCGTTTGAGGCTCGCAAGCTCGGCGGGGCCATCGCCGCAAGAAATATTGCAACACACATTGAGCGTGAATTGCTGGAGCAGTCGCGTCAATGGGCGCCATTGATCTATTGTTGGCGGGGTGGCCAGCGTAGCGGCTCGCTGTCGCTGATCTTGAGCCAGATCGGCTTCAAAGTTCATCTGATTGAAGGCGGCTACAAAGCATTTCGTGCAGCCATGCTGCAAGACATTGGCCACCTGTTAGCCCAGTTGCGCTTTCGCGTTGTGTGCGGCCCTACCGGTTCTGGCAAGACACGCTTGCTGCAAGCCTTGCATGCCCAAGGCGCGCAAGTGATTGATTTGGAGGCGCTGGCCAACCACCGCAGTTCGGTGCTGGGGGCAATTCCTGGCCAGTCGCAACCAAGCCAAAAGCAGTTTGATACCAGAGTGTGGGATCGCTTGCGCCACATGGATCCAAGCCGTGTGGTTTACGTTGAATGCGAGAGCAAGAAAGTTGGCAACCTGACCGTTCCGACTGCTCTGGTTTTGGCCATGCGGCAAAGTGCATGCTTGAACCTTCAGCTAAGCGATGCTGCTCGCTTGGCGCTGTTGCTTGAGGACTACCGGTTCATGACCGAGGATGTTGACTACTTTTGCAACCGCCTGGGCGTACTGGCACCCTTACGAGGCGCCGCAGTGGTTAAAGCTTGGCAGACACAGGCTCGACAAGGGAATTTTTCACAGGTGGTTCAAGATTTGCTATTGGATCATTACGACCCGGCTTACCTCAAATCCATTAAACGCAATTTCCCACAGTTTGAGACTGCGCGCACTGTCACACCAAGCGACCACTCCCAAAGTGCCATGGCTGAGCTGGCTGAGGCGCTGTTGCGCGAGCAATGAGCAAGCCGTACCTGGGCGGCCTGGGCTTCAAGCGTCTTTAGTCTGCTCGTCGGGGTTGGATGCCTCATCCTGCGGCCCAGACTCTGCGGCGGTTCCATCACTGGTTTTACGCAATGCTTTTTCGCGCAGTTTTTCTTCTTTTTTCTTCTTTTTCGCCAATTCTTTTTGACGCTTTTCGTAGCCGTAGTTAGGTGTTGCCAATGTCATCTTTCATGTTAAGGCCATATTTTAGCGGCTGGTCGCTGTCAAGAGTCAAGCGTGATGACTTGAAGCGCCTGAGCAAGGTCTGCGCGCAGATCTTCAAAGGCCTCTAGCCCGATCGAGAAACGTACCAATGCGCCGCGCTGCAGGTGCGCTGGCCAAACCGAGCGCATGTGGCGCAGATCATAGGGCACGACCAAACTGATTGGCCCGCCCCAGCTGTAACCAATCTTAAACAATGTCAAAGCATCGCAAAACCGATCAACTGTCCTCTGCGAAATCGTCGGCTTAAACACCACGCTGAACAAGCCTGCAGCACGCCCTGAAGCGTCGCCACACAGGGCACGCCAATGCCTGTGTCCTGGCGAAGTTGGCAAAGCGGGATGCAGGACTTGGGCGAACTCTGGTCTTTGGCAACTCCATTGCGCCAATTCACGGGCACATGCATCATGCGCCTGGTAACGCAACAATATACTGGGCAGAGAGCGCAACACCGTCTCCACATCGTTCATGCCAACCCCAAAGCCCAAGCGCATGTGACACAACTTGATCTTTAAATGCAAGGCCGCATCAACGGTTGTGATGCTTCCCATCAAAACGTCACCCCCGCCACTGGGGTATTTGGTCAGTGCGTGAACGGACACATCCACGCCCAGTCGATCGGGCGCCGAGGGCGTCAGATCAAACGCTGAAAAAGCCAAGCCTGCGCCCCAGGTATTGTCCAATACACACCTTACCCCCGCAGCGCGGCAGCAACGCACGAGCCCCAATAAGTCAGGAAATTCCAGCGTAACGGATCCTGCCGCCTCCAACCAAACCAAACGGGTCTTGTCCGAGAGCTTGTCCGCTAAATCGTCGACCCGCATGGGGTCGTAATAGCGGTGCGTGATACCCCATTGTGTGAGCTCCGCCTCCACCAGCGCCTTGGTCGGTCCATAAACATTGTCGGGGACCAGCACTTCGTCACCCGCACTCAAGAGAGCCAAGCAAGTCGTTGCGATGGCAGCTAGCCCACTGGGCACCAGAAGACATTGGCGGGCACCCTCAAGGCTGCACAAGCGTTCTTCAAGCAGGTAACTGGTGGGCGTGCCGTGCAAGCCATAGGTGTATGCGCTTTTGTCTTTCCACTCAAAACTGCGCATGCAAGCAACGCTTGGGAAAAACACGCTTGACGCTTTGAAGACGCCCGGCTGAGGCGAAGAAAAACCGGCGGGTGGCGCGTAAGGGTGGTGAATCAGCTGCGTGATGGCAGAATTTTTTTGATCATTCACAGCCTCGCTCATAACGCCTTTCAATTTGATTTCAAGACAAACTCAAACGCTCCACTTTTCCAGCAATTGCGACGCACGCATGCTGTCATAGCCTTCAAAGGGCTGGTGAATCCACGGATTGGTTGGTAAGTATTCGACACAATAGTCAGCAGTGAACGTTGAAACACCTTTGGTCCAAAGTACAGCACTGCGCATGTCGGTGATGGGCGTGTAATTGGTTCTAATCTGGTCGATCACGGCGTGCAGGGTGTGGCCAGTATCGGCCAAATCGTCCACCAGCAACACGCGTCCAGCGATCCTGCCTTTGGGTGTGGTGATGTAGTGCGCGATGTCCAACTGCCCTTGCACTGTACCCGCTTCGGCACGGTAAGAGCTTGTCGACATGATAGCCAAGGGTTTGTCAAAAATACGAGAAAGGATATCGCCAGGGCGCATGCCGCCGCGCGCCAAACACAAAATCGTATCGAACTCCCATTCAGATTGGTGGATTTTGATGGCCAGCTTCTCAATCAGGTTGTGGTATTCGTCATAGCTCACATACAGGTGTTTTCCGTCTTCGGTCAGCATGGGTTTACTCCTACGGTATCAGGGGGTCAATCAGCCAAAAATGGATGGCGCATCATGATCGTGTGGTCACGATCAGGGCTGGTAGAAATCAAGTGGATTGGCACCCCTGTAACTTGCTCAATGCGCTGCAGATACAACTTGGCCGCTGTAGGCAGTTCATTGAACTCGGTGACGCCCACCGTGCTTTCGCTCCATCCATCGATGATTTCGTAGACTGGCTCACAGCGCGCTATGTCCTCTGCACCCATGGGCAAAATGTCAGTGAATTCGCCATCGAGCACGTAGCCTGTACACAGCTTGAGTTCGGTTAATCCATCCAGAACGTCGAGTTTTGTAAGACACAGTCCGGTCAAACCGTTGACTTGAGCCGAACGCTTGAGCAATGCGGCATCAAACCATCCGCAGCGCCGGCTACGCCCAGTTGTCACTCCTTTTTCGGCCCCTACGGTGCTCATGTGGTAGCCCGGGGTGCCTTCTTTCTCCCAATCCAACTCCGTTGGAAACGGACCACCACCAACGCGGGTGCAGTACGCCTTGGTGATACCTAGCACGTAATGCAGCAAACTCGGACCTACCCCAGAGCCGGCAGCGGCATTGCCTGCCACGCAATTGCTAGAGGTCACAAATGGGTACGTGCCGTGATCTACGTCGAGCAAAGTGCCTTGTGCCCCTTCAAACAACAGGTTGGCACCAGCTGCGTGGGCATCATTGAGTTCGCGTGATACGTCAGCCATCATGGGCTTGAGCAGTTCTGCGTGACGCATGGCCTCATCAAAAACAGCCTGAAACTGAACTTGACCATCCAGCAAATAAGGTGCCAACTGTTCACCATAGTCGAAGTTTTTGGCATTCAAAAACTCAATCAAAGTGTGGTTGTAAAGTGCCAACAGCACCCTCAATTTGGCTGCGAAGCGTTCGGGGTATTTCAAATCCTGAACGCGCAACGCCCGCCGCGCAACCTTGTCTTCATAAGCTGGCCCAATGCCACGGCCAGTGGTTCCTATTTTTTCGCTGCCACCTTGTTCTCTGGCCGCTTCACGCGCTACATCCAACACCGCGTGAAACGGCAAAATCAGTGGACAGGCTTCGCTGATGCGCAGACGCGAGCGCACTTCCACGCCCACTTTTTCCAATCCAGCAATTTCTTCAAATAACTTCGCCGAGGACAATACCACCCCGTTGCCGATATAGCATTTGATACCGGGGCGCATGATGCCGCTTGGAATCAGGTGCAAGGCCGTCTTGACACCATTGATAACCAGCGTGTGCCCCGCGTTGTGTCCCCCTTGGAAGCGAACTACCCCCTGCGCGCTTTCTGTCAACCAGTCAACCAACTTACCTTTGCCCTCGTCACCCCATTGAGTGCCGACGACCACCACGTTACGTCCTTTTGTTGCAGTCATGCTTCTCGCTTCACTTTCAGTTACAGGGCTTGAACAACCCATTGATTTGCCGCGTTGATTAGCTCACGGTCACAATGGAATTCATCTATCTCACTTTCATGGCCGGGCAGAACACAGACCACAATCTCACCGCGTGCACGAAGACTGGCCACAGCACGACTGAGGCTGTCGTCATCACGCCATGGCGCTCGAATCGCGGCTTGCAAAGGCTTTGCTGCCACCGCACGCACCAAATTTTTAACATCAAGGCTAAAGCCAGCTGCGGGTCTGCGGCGGCCAAAAACGGCACCCACTTCGTCGTAGCGGCCGCCACGCACCAGCGCATCACTGGCGCTGTTTGCATAAATCGCAAACCGCACACCGGTGTAATAACCGTAGCCTCGAAGATCTGCCAGATCGAAGGTAACCCGTGCATCATCCAAGGCAAGCGCCAATTGGCGTAAACCCTGCAAGGCATCAACAACACCGGGCAAGGATCCGATCACTTTTTGCGCTTCATCGAGCACCGAAATATCGCCGTACAACTGTGTCAGTGACAACAAACCTTCACGTACAGCTGACGGCAATGGCTGCGTTAGGGCCAGCAATTCGCCTCTGTCTTTGGCGGCCAATGCCGCATACAAGGCCGCTTGTACCTCCGGTTTGAGTGTCACGCCGCTCAACATGGTGCGCACCAAACGGGTGTCAGCCAGATCCACACTGGGGGCTTGCACATGCGCAGCCTTCAAGCAGTCCAGTGCCAGGGTCAACACCTCAATGTCCGCCTCTACACCGGCATGGCCATAGATCTCAGCGCCAAATTGCAAAGGTTCACGCGTGGCGTGCGGTGCAGCGGGGCGCGTGTGCAGCACCGGGCCGCAATAACACAGGCGGGTCAAGCCTTGGCGATTGAGCAGATGGGCATCAATGCGTGCCACCTGAGGCGTACTGTCTGCGCGCAAGCCCAGGGCACGCCCAGACAACTGGTCTACCAACTTGAAAGTTTGCAAATCCAGTGTCTCGCCTGCTCCGCTGAGTAGCGACTCAAGATGCTCCAACATGGGCGGCATGACCAACTCGTAACCGTAGCAACGGGCCGTATCGAGCAGGTCGCGACGCAGTTCTTCGATGTGTCGCGCCTCGGAGGGCAGGACATCGGCAATATGATCCGGCAAGAGCCAGGCAGACATGGAATAGGGACAGACTGTTAAAAGCGTGATTCTACCGGCCTGGCGCGGCCGATTGACTCGATCTCGCTCAGGTTAGAGACAAGATCAGCACCAGACCAATGAGCACACTGCACATGCCAAAAAACCGCAACTGGCCATCTTGCAACTTCAAAATGCTCTGAAACGTGCTTCGCCAAACTGATGGCGAAAGCAAAGGCATCAGCCCTTCAAGAATTAAGACCAAAGCCATGGCCAGCCAGAACGTGGTGCTGTCCATGAATCGTCCGATTATTTTTTCGCCGGATTTGCCTGAGGCAAGCCATCGCGCAGTGTTTTGAAAAACTCTGAGCTACTGGGGTCCACCACCATCACATCACTCTTATTGGCAAACGTTGATTTGTAGGCATCCAAACTGCGGTAGAACTTGGCGAATTGAGCATCACGCCCAAACGCATCCGCATAAATTCGGGCCGCTTCACCATCGCCCTCACCTTTGATTTTTTGTGCATCACGGTAGGCGTTCGCCACCGTAACCTCACGCTGACGATCTGCTTCAGCCCTGATTTTCTCGCCCTCAGCCGCACCGGTTGAGCGCAACTCATTGGCCACGCGCTTACGCTCGGCTTCCATGCGACGGTAAACCGATTCGGTGATGGCTTCCACATAATCAACGCGCGTGATACGCACGTCCACCACATCCACACCCCACGGTTTCTCTCCGCGCACCTGGCTAATCACCTCAGCCTTCACGTCTTCCATCAAAGCTTCCCGCTTGCTGGAAAGTAACTCACTGACTGTGCGCTTGTTGATCTCTTCCTGGAACGCATTGCGAACCACGCGGTTGAGCTGGCTGGCTCCAGCGCCCTCATTGGTGCCCACATTGCGGATGTACTCTGTAGGTTCAGAAATACGCCAACGCACGAACCAATCAATCACCACACGCTGCTTCTCGGCCGTCAGCATGGGCTCGTTGTCCGTACTGTCTAAAGTCAACAGCCGCTTGTCGATGTAAGACACATTTTGAAACGGTGGCGGCAACTTGAAATTCAAGCCCGGTTGGGTGATCACATTTTTAATCTGACCAAAAGCGAGAACCACGCCAAACTGGCGCTGATCAACAACGAACAAGGTCGAGCTGGCCAAGGCCAGCAAAAACAAGATACTCGAAACAATAAAACCTAGACGATTCATTTTGGGCTCCTAGCGGGTGTCACGGGTACGCGCACGGGCCGTATCCCGCGTACGCGAATCCGAGACAGCCGATCCTGCGTTCAATGGTGTGTTGCTGCTGCCGACTGGCGCCGGCACGGCGCTGGCTTCTTCACTGCCTCGGCCTGTGATTTGCATGATTTTGTCCAAGGGCAGGTACAACAGGTTGGTCCCTTGCTTGGTATCAACCATGATTTTGGTGACATTGCCAAAAATCTGCTGCATGGCATCAATGTACATGCGGTCACGCGTGACTTGCGGTGCTTTTTGGTACTCCGCCAGCACCGATTTGAAACGCTGCGCATCACCTTGAGCCTGCGCCACGATACGTGCCTTGTAGGCATCAGACTCTTCTTTCAACCTGGAGGCCGCGCCAACTGCACGCGGTACCACATCATTGGCATACGCCTGCGCTTCATTTTTGGCACGTTCGCGCTCTTGACCAGCTTTGAGCACATCGTCAAAAGCCGCCTGAACCTGCTCAGGTGGACGCACGCCGCCTTGCTGCAGGTTGATGCCGACCACCTCAACACCAACTTTGTAACGATCCAGAATTTTTTGCATCAAAGCGCGCACCCGTGGTGCAATCTGATCCCGCTCGTCAGACAAGGCGCTGTCCATACGCATCTTGCCAACCACCTCGCGCACAGCAGTTTCAGCTGCCTGCACCACGGCCTCGGTAGGGTTCTTGCTCTCAAACAAAAAAGCGCGCGCATCGTTTAAACGGTATTGCACCGCAAATTTGATCTCAACAATGTTTTCATCAGATGTCAGCATAGCCGACTCGCGCAGGCCGGTGGCTTTGATGACGGTATCGCGCCCGATGTCCAATGAACGAATTTGGGTCACAAACACCAGCTCATGACGCTGGACGGGGTACGGCAAACGCCAATTAAAACCCGCACCGACCGTGGAGTGGAACTTGCCAAATTGCGTGATCACGGCTTGCTGACCCTCTTGCACGATGAAGAAACCAGTGCCAAGCCAAATCAGCACGGCCACGGCGGCAATCAAACCCACGCCGATGCCTGCGCTTTTCATGTCTGGTTGGAAATTACCGTCGCCGCCACCGGAGCCCTGACCACCGCCACCGGCGCGTTTGCGCGAGCCCCCTGGCCCGCCACCACCGAGCATTCCACCGAGTTTTTTATTAAAGTCACGCCACAATTCATCCAAGTCAGGCGGGCCAGATTGACCCGCACGGTTGGGACCACGGTCCTGAGGTGGGCGCGGCGGATCTTCTGCTGGCCCCGAATCTGGCTTTGGCGCATCGCCGCCCTGGGCGTTATCGCCGCCATCTTCGCCACGCCCCCAACGGGGGTCGTTCAGGTTAAACACGCCCGCTGGTCGACGCAGCGGTCCGAAAGTAGGAAATTTGAGTTTCATCGCTTCAACTTTAATCAAGTAGGCTGTATTGTGCCGAATCAGTGCTCAGCCTCATAATTTGCAGGGAAATCAAGCAAGGGATCGGGGCTTGTTTCTGGCCCCCTCAAGGCTTGGGCATGGCGTGCCAGCAGTTCACGCAGCGCCGGCAAACCCAAGCCTTGCCTGGCGCTAACAAAAATCCGCTGCACGGGCTTGTTGTCGATTTCATACCAATCAACTGGCGCATCAACTCGAATGTCAGGCCGTTCTTCAGGGCTGATCGCGTCAAGTTTGTTGAAAATCAGCACTTGAGGGATCTCATCGGCACCAATTTCAACCAACACCCGCTGCACTTCAGCGATCTGCTCTACGTGGTTCGGGCTCGACAGATCGACCACATGCAACAACAAGTCTGCATCAATGGCCTCCTGAAGCGTGGCTTGGAAGGCATCGACCAAACCGTGCGGCAAGTCCCGAATAAAGCCAACCGTGTCCGACAAAGACACCGATCGCTGCACTTCAGCCAGATAGAGCTGGCGCGTGGTGGTGTCCAGTGTGGCAAACAACTGATCGGCCACATAGGCACGCGCTTTCACCAGCGCATTGAACAGGGTCGACTTACCAGCATTGGTATACCCCACCAGTGAAATCGCAAAGGTATCGCGCCGCTGGCGTTGGCGACGCTGGGTGTTGCGCTGCTTCTTAACGCGGCTCAGACGCTCTTTGATGCGCTTGATGGAGTCGCCAATCATGCGCTTGTCAAGCTCAATCTGGCTTTCTCCAGGGCCGCCTCGCATGCCGATACCCCCGCTTTGACGCTCCAGATGAGACCACCGGCGCACCAGACGGGTACTGAGGTACTGCAGCCGGGCCAGTTCGACCTGTAGCTTACCTTCGTGGCTGCGCGCGCGTTGCGCAAAAATCTCCAAAATCAGCAATGTTCGGTCGTTCACCGGGAGCTCCAGATGACGCTCCAAGTTTCTCTGTTGGGCTGGGCTCAGGCTTTGGTCAAACAGCACCTCTTGGGCACCAGTTTGTATGGCGAGCTGCTTGATTTCATCGGCTTTTCCGCTACCCACAAACAGGGCCGCATCCGGTGCGCGACGTTTACAGGTTAAACGCGCGACCGGACACAGTCCAGCGGTTTGAGCTAGCAGGCCGAGTTCTTCGAGTCCGCCATCAAAATAAGGAGTGCCAAAGTCAACGCCCACCAGCAAGGTCGGCGCGCCGATGGGATCAGGCTGCGTCAGGCTTGTCACCCTCTGCACTGGCAAGATTGACAGCACGCCCTGGCACGATAGTCGAAATAGCGTGCTTGTAGACCATCTGAGTCAGCGTGTTGCGCAGCAACACAACGTACTGATCAAAAGACTCTATTTGACCTTGAAGTTTGATGCCATTGACCAAGTAGATCGACACCGGAATGTGTTCGCGGCGCAGTGCGTTCAAGAATGGATCTTGTAGTAATTGGCTTTTGTTGTTCACGATATGCTCCGTGTTCGGAATGTTCATAGGGATCAGACGATACCACAGGGGACTGCTCGATCTGCTTGGAAAGTGGTGTAAACCCACAAAACTCAAACCGACCAGCTCGCATCACTTTTCCTTGTCAGCAAACGGATTAGCAGAGGTCTTCATTTCAATGCGCAGCGGCGTACCCACCAGATTGAATTCTTTGCGAAAACGCCCTTCCAAGTAGCGTTTGTAGGCGTCCGTGACGTGCTCAAGTGAATTGCCGTGAATCACGATCACCGGCGGATTCATGCCACCTTGATGCGCGTAGCGCAACTTGGGACGGAACATGCCGCCGCGCTTGGGACTTTGAAACTGTACCGATTCGAGGAGCAAACGCGTGAGCATAGGCGTTGGCATTTTGCAGTTGGCAGCCTTGTAAGCTTGGGTGATTGAACCCCACACGGGGCCGAGTCCTTGGCGTTTTTGAGCCGAAATCAAATGCAGGTTGGCAAACTTTAAAAAGGCAAGTCGAGTCTCAATAGAACGCTTCACCAACTCGCGTTGGTAGTCGTCTACCGCATCCCATTTATTGATAGCCAAAACAACGGCACGGCCATTTTCCAGCACATAGCCAGCAATGTGCGCATCCTGATCCGTCACTCCCTGGGTTGCGTCAATCAGCAACAGAACCACGTTCGCCGTTTCGATGGCCTGCAGGGTTTTCACCACTGAAAACTTCTCGATGGCTTCAAACACCTGACCTCGCCGGCGCAAACCCGCGGTATCAATCAACTCAAACTTCTGACCCTGCCTCTCGAACGGCACCGAAATGGCGTCACGGGTTGTGCCAGGTAAGTCAAACGCCACGAGGCGCTCTTCGCCCAGCCACACATTGATCAAGGTGGACTTGCCTGCATTCGGGCGGCCAACCACTGCCAGTCGAATGGCATCTGGGTCGCCCTGCGCACCCTCCCCATCCTCTGGCAGGTTCAGGGGCTCCAGCGCCGTATCGACCAGGGTGCGAATACCTTGCCCGTGGGAGGCTGAGGCAGGCATCACCTCCCCCAATCCCAACTCGTAAAACTCAGCCAGCTTTACCCCATCGAGCATGCCTTCTGCTTTGTTAGCTACCAGCACGCAGGGCTTTCCTAAGCGGCGCAGGTAATTAGCAATGTCATGATCTTGCGTGCACACACCCGCACGCGCATCAACCACGAACACAACCACATCGGCCTCAGCTACAGCCTGACGCGTTTGCTTGGCCATTTCTTTGTAGATACCTGAGCTGGCATCTGGCTCAAAGCCACCCGTATCAATCACGATGTACTCGTGTTTACCTTGAATGCCGTTGCCGTAGTGCCGGTCTCGCGTCAGGCCAGCGAAATCCGCCACAATGGCGTCGCGCGACTTGGTTAAGCGGTTAAACAGTGTCGATTTGCCAACATTTGGGCGACCAACCAGGGCCAATACAGGTTTCATTCAATTTCATCGTTGTGCAAAAGCGGGTTCAGTCGGGCAGAAAGCCAAACACCCCGCCTTTGCTGGTGACCACCACCAAGGTATTGGCCGCCAAAATAGGGGCAAGCCCAATGGCAGAGCCATCGGTTGATACGCGGTTGACGACACTGCCGTCAACCCGGGAAAGCAGATGCACCAAGCCAGATTCATCACCCACAGCAAGCGAGCGTCCAATCAGCAGAGGGCCAGAGAGCTGGCGATAGCGCAGAACGTCTGAATTCCATGCGGACTTGCCATCCGCAGTGAACCAAGCCCGAAGCTGGCCGTCTTCCTCGACGCCGTATACCTGCTGCGCATCACCACTTAGTCCGACAAAACCGTTGGCAGAATTTGACCAAAGTAGGGTGCCACTGGCCGCATCCAAACAACCGACGGCTGACTGAAAGGCTCGCATGCACAGTGTGTTGCCAGAACGCGCGACACCATCAATGACATCGACCAAACGTTCAATGTCATTGGTGCTCCGTGGCGAGGCCAGCGTCACATCCCAGACCACGTTGCCATTCAAAGGGTTGACGCCCAACAAGTGGCCAGATACGCCCATCACCAAAGTGTTACCTACCGCAGTCAAAATGCCAGCTTGGCGCAACACAAGTGCATCACCACGGCGTTTAGTTTGCCAAAGTCGGCGTCCTGTCTGTGCATCAAAAGCCGTTAAATTACGGTCAGCATCCAGTACAAACACGCGCAAGCCCGCCACCAAAGGCGCCGTGAACACTTGCGCACCAATACCTGTACGCCAAATTTCTTGGCCCTTATCAAGCACGATCAGCGCATTGTCGCGGCTGACCACAGCGGCGAAACGCCCATCACTGCCGACCCCAGCTGACAAAGCCGTGTTGAGCGTCGCGCGCCATTGCGTCAGCCCAGTCTTGACGTCCAATCGGGCTACTACACCCTGGCCACCTGCCACCGTAATATGCTGTTGGTCCACATGGGGGTGCATCGCAAAATCCACCACGCCCACCTGCGCACTCCAGACCTGCTTCATGCCCAGCAGAGCAGGATTAGGCGGTAAAGGTCCTGGTTTTGGGCGAATTGAGGCGCTACCGCAAGCAGTCAAGCCCAACATCACAAGCACAACGAGCGTGCGCTCAATCCACAGACGAGTTTGCATCATGATCATCCTGTCCTTACCTGCTGGCGACAGCATTCGTCTTGGCGTCATTTCGCATATCAACGCCTAGCGAATTGAGCTTGACTTCCACCATGCGGCGATAAGGCGATGTGGCGTCAAACAAACGGTAAGCTTTTTCGTAGTCAGATCGTGCTTGGTCGGGCTTGCCCTGCAACATCAAAACGTCGCCTTTGCGATCGGCCACCAGTGCCTCAAAATCCACCGGAAAGTTGCCACTTAACTGCTGCATCGCCGCATCAAGATTTTTAGCATCCATCAACAAGCCTGCCATACGCAATTTAACAATGGCCTGGTAGCCAGAATCACTGCTGGACTCCGACACCCAGGCCAGCGCTGCTTGAGCCTGCTCGGGTTTAGCCGAGCTCGCATAATGGCGCGCGACCAACAACGCACTTTGTTGCGCATACATGGTCTTACCAAATTTATCCTTGATGTCGGCAAATACCCGGTCAATTCGGGCTGCATCGCCAGACTGGACCGTACGCTCAAGCTCGTCGAAAAGGACGGCAACCTGGGCGGCTTGGCTACGCTGCCAATAGTTGTAAGCGTTCCAGCTGGCAAAAGTGCCGAGCACAACAATAAGGGCCCACGTGATCGCGTTGCCATACTGTTTCCAGAAATGCTTGATTTGATCAAGCTGCTCTTGTTCTTCGAGATCTAAATGATTGGCCATAGCAAGGTCTGGGGGAGATGTAGTCCGGTTAATCGGTCGATTGTAGGGTCGCAGCCCAAGTCTGGATTTCTGACAACGAATAGCTGACCTGTGTCAGCTTAACGTCGCGCAATGGTTTGACAGTCACCTGAGCCGAAGCCAGCTCCTCTTCACCAAACACCAAAGCGTATCGTGCGCCGCTGATGTCAGCGCGTTTGAATTGGTTCTTCATGCTGGCCATGCCCTCTTTGCTACTGGGGTGCAATTGAACACGCAGCCCCAGTTTGCGAAGGTTTTCAAGCGTGCGCAGCACCAGTGGCATGGCCGTGACGTCAGTCAGGATCGCATACGCGTCCAGCACAGGGCCCACCTCAGGCAAGCCGCTGACCTTGGCCAGCTCAAGCACACGGTCAACTCCCAAAGCCCATCCAACCGCGGGAGCCGGTTTACCACCAAGCTGTTCAAACAGATAGTCGTACCGCCCCCCTGCGCACACCGTGCCTTGGGAGCCCAGGCGGTCAGTGGTGAACTCAAACACCGTCAAATTGTAGTAATCCATGCCCCGCACCAACCGCGGATTGACTGTGTACGCCACATCGTTGGCATCCAAGATCGCTTGCAGTGCCTCAAAGTGAGCCAATGACTCTTTCCCCAAGTAATCCAACAACTTAGGAGCCGCGAGAACCATGTCCTGCATACGTGGATTTTTTGTATCCAGAATGCGCAAGGGGTTGGTGTGCAGGCGGCGCTTCGCGTCTTCATCCAAGACCTCCAGATGCTGCTCAAAATAGCTGATCAGCGCACGCCGATGGGCCAGTCTCTCAGCGGGCTGGCCCAGGCTATTGAGCTCCAAGCGCACATCAGGCAAACCGAGCTCCTGCCACAAGGCCGATGCCATCAAGATCAGTTCAGCGTCCACCTCTGGGCCCGAAAAGCCCAGCGCTTCAGCGCCGATCTGGTCAAACTGGCGGTAACGACCTTTTTGGGGGCGCTCATGGCGAAACATCGGACCCATGTAGTACAAACGCTTGCCACCGTCGTAGAGCATGTTGTGCTCAAGCGCTGCCCGAACCACGCCAGCCGTAGCTTCTGGGCGCAGTGTTAACGGGTCGCCATTGAGGCGGTCTTCAAAGCAATACATCTCTTTTTCTACGATGTCAGTCACTTCACCCAAACCCCGCACAAACAAAGGGGTCCGCTCAACAATCGGGGTTCGGATGTTGCGGTAGGCGTAACGGGCCATCAGCGTGCGAACTTTGGCCTCAAACCATTCAACCAGCGCGGAGTCTGGAGGCAGCAGGTCATTCATGCCCTTGACGCCAGTCAGGCGCTCATGCTTTGCTTTAATAAAATGCTCTTCAGTCATGTTTTTAATGTTATTTTCACAAAGACGAATCAGGAGCGCCCTGGGTTCCGAATCTGGCTTGCACGTAGTTTTCTACAATTTCTTGAAACTCCTGTGCAATCGACTCGCCGCGCAAGGTCATGCGCTTTTCACCATCTATATACACCGGGGCAATCGGTGCTTCGCCCGTTCCGGGCAAGCTGATTCCAATATCAGCCTGCTTACTCTCACCGGGGCCATTGACAATGCAACCCATCACCGCCACTTTGAGCTTCTCCACACCCGGGAAACGATTGCGCCATATGGGCATTTGGTCGCGCAAAAAGCGCTCAATTTGCTGGGTTAATTCTTGGAAACTGGTGCTGGTGGTGCGCCCACAGCCAGGGCATGCCGTGACACTAGGCACAAAAGAGCGCAACTCCAGAGCCTGCAAAATCTCAGCGGCAATCACCACTTCTTGCGTACGCGACTCACCGGGCTGCGGTGTGAGCGACACCCGAATGGTGTTGCCAATGCCTTCTTGCAACAACACCGACAAAGCCGCTGTCGATGCAACAACGCCCTTAGGCCCCATGCCAGCCTCGGTTAAACCCAAATGCAGCGCGTAATCGCATCGCTTGGACAACTCACGGTAGACCGCTATCAAATCCTGCACGCCGCTCACTTTGCACGACAAGATGATCTGGTCACGGTGCAACCCCATCTCTGCAGCACGCTCAGCCGAGCCGACAGCCGAGGTGATCAGCGCCTCGTACATGACCAGACGGGCATCCCATGGCTTGGCACGTTTTTGATTCTCATCCATCAGCACCGCCAGCAACTCCTGGTCCAAGCTACCCCAGTTCACACCGATGCGAACGGTTTTACCCCAGCGCATGGCCGCGTCAATCATCTGACCGAACTGCCGGTCATGTTTATCGCCCTTACCCACATTGCCGGGGTTGATGCGGTACTTGGACAAAGCCTGCGCGCAGTCTGGGTAATCGCTCAATAAACGATGACCGTTGTAGTGGAAGTCGCCAATCAAGGGAACATCAATACCCATGCGGTCAAGCTGCTCGCGAATAGGGGCTACGGCTTGTGCCGCCTCAGGCGTGTTGACGGTCAGCCGCACCAGCTCAGAGCCAGCCAGCGCCAATTCTTTGATCTGAATGGCCGTACCGATCACATCTGTGGTGTCTGTGTTGGTCATGGACTGAATACGCACTGGCGCATCGCCACCCACGGTCACCGTGCGGGACCCCCAAATCACTTTGGCTTGACGGGTCTGTTTAGCGGAAAACACTGAAGGGTTCAAAGCTGACAAATCGTTCATCACTTGACCTCAAATCTGGCCACATTACCGTTGCTCCATTCCGCCAGGTCCAAGCGTTGTCCACGGACACTGACTTCCACCATATTGGCGCGACCCAAAACAACAGACAAAGGCAACGCACCAAGAATGTTCAATGTTTCACCAGCTTGCGCCGTTTTGTTCACCTGCTGTACCCCATTGGCATCCGTCACCGACAGCCAGACGTCACCCAACAACTTCAGGCTTAAAACAGCCGGCGCTGGCGTCAGAGGTGCCGCAAGCGGCGCCACCGCAATTGCCGTGGCTGCAATCGGAACGGTCGCAGGCGCGGTCTCCTGTGCTTTGACGGCGGGCACAGAGGCCGCCTCTTCACCTAGCGTACTGGTCTCAGCAGCAGGAACTGCCGCGGGCGACGGTGCATTAAGCTGTGGCTGGGGCAATGTTTGCGGTGCATCAAGCTTGGCTTTCGGCCAGAAGATCACCGCCAAAATGCCCACCAGCATGACAAGCAGCGCCCAGGTCATTGGTTTGCCGCCTAAGCCCATTGAAAACAGCTTGCCGCCTGCCCCCGAGTCTTTAAAGGTTGCATTCAAACCTTCATCGTCTCCATGCATTTGCTTGGCGCCGGGCAAAGGCAACAACGCCAACATTGGCGTCGGATCAATTTTGAGACAACGGCACGCACTGCCATACAAAGCGCGTGCAAACACCATGTCGGGCATGGCCTCAAAGTGGTCAGCCTCCAGCGCTTGCAATCGCTGTGGTGGCACCTTGAGCATCGCAGCCAAATGCGCCACATGCAAGCCTTGCAACTCCCGCGCTGCGCGCAAGACAGCGCCCGGGCTCTGTGCGTTGTGCACAGTCACGGCGTCTGCTTTCGCCTGAGACAAAGGCTCGCCTGCAGTAGTGTGTTCACTCATCGAATGCTCCTCGACGCCACGCCGCTGTTTCTGGCGCTTCCCAAAAACGCTTTTCCAGTTGCGTACCTAATTGAGATACCGCAGATGCGTTACCCAATTTTTTTTCAATACGAATGCCCAACCACAAAGACTCCGCATTGGCCAATTCACTGTTGTTCAAACGACGAATGTAAAAACGCGCATGCGTATAGTCCCGTCGCTGGTACAACAGGCTGGCCAAATTGAAGCCAGTCACAGGGTTACCTGCGTCATATTCATAAGCTTTGAGCAGACTTTTTTCAGCCTCAAGCTTTAAGCCTGCGCGAATTTGGCACAAACCTTGGGTCATCAAACTCTTGGCTCGCCCACCATATTCGGGGTCCGCCAGTGCCTGAGAAAAATAATTCAATGCTTGATCATAGGCCGCCTGCTGGCATTTCAACCAACCCAAGTTATGCAGCACATCCGGATTTTTGGGTCTCAAACTCAAGGCTTTGTTGAAACTTGCTTGCGCCAACGCAGCGTCGTTCAAGCCCATATAAATGAGTCCACGCAGGTTATATGCATCAAAATAATTGGGGTCCGCTGCCAGGGACAACTTAACCTCATCCAAAGCAATCGTGGTTTTCCCCTGCTGGAAATAACCCAGGGCCAACTCCAGTCGAATACTTGCGCGTTTTCTCTCAGGACTGCGGTCAGAGTCAGTCACGATGTCACTCTGCGCGCTGTCGATTCCAGTACCACTGTTGGCCGTGGCGCAAGCACTCAGTAAAGTGACACAGGCAGCACCAACCAACAACAAACCAGCGCCACGCTGCATCAAGACCTCAAAAAAACTGCTCTTTTTCACAAATTTATCCTCTCGATCAGGCTACAACCGCGTCATCATGAGCGTGCGCTTGCGCGCCATGCGCTCTGAGGCACCCGTGCGATCCTTGACGTCGCCCGCCAGTTGTCCACAGGCTGCGTCGATGTCATCTCCTCGCGTCTTGCGCACAGTTGTCACCAAACCCGACGCGCTCAGTATGGCGGCGAATGCCTGCACCCGGCTTGCCTCAGAGCGCTTTAGCCCAGACGCAGGAAACGGGTTAAAAGGGATCAGGTTAAATTTACACCATGAACGCTCACCGCCGACCTGACGAACCAAACGTACCAACTCGCGCGCCTGTTCATCCATGTCGTTCACCCCATCGAGCATGCAGTACTCAAATGTAATGAAATCCCGCGGAGCGTGTTCAAGATAACGCAAACAAGCCGCCAGCAGCTCTTCCAGCGGGTATTTGATATTGAGAGGGACCAGGTGGTCTCGCAAATCATTGCTGGGCGCGTGCAACGACACGGCCAGGGCAACCGGACAATCCATGGCCAGCCGGTCAATCATCGGGACAATACCCGAGGTCGAGACAGTCACCCGACGGCGCGACAGTCCATACGCATGATCATTGAGCATGACCTTCAGCGCAGGCACCAGTTCTTTGTAGTTCTGTAGCGGCTCACCCATGCCCATCATGACGACATTAGAGATCACCCGATCCTGGCGACCCAGATGGCGACGCAAGAAATGTTCAGCAAACCAAAGCTGTGCAATGATTTCACCAGTCGTCAAGTTGCGACTGAAACCCTGATGTCCGGTTGAACAAAAGCGACAGCCAATGGCACAACCGGCCTGAGAGGACACACATAAAGTGCCTCGGTCATCCTCAGGAATGAAAACGCATTCAATGACGTTACCACTGCCCACATCAAACAACCATTTGATGGTGCCATCCTTGGACTCATGCTGAGCCACAAGCGACAAGGCCTGCACATGCGCCTGGCCCTTGAGCTTTTCACGCAAGGACTTTGCCAAGTCACTCATGGCGTCAAAATCTGCGGCTCCTTTTTGATGAATCCATCGAAAGAGCTGAACAGCACGAAAGCGCTTTTCGCCCAGTCGCTCGCAGAAGACGGTCAACGCCTCGAGGTCAAAGTCGAGTAAATTGACCGTCATATTCAGCTTCAGCGTGTGTAAATGTTCATGCCAGGGAAAAAGAAGCTCACTTCCACGGCCGCTGTTTCCACTGCATCTGAACCGTGCACTGCATTGGCATCAATGCTGTCAGCAAAATCGGCTCGAATCGTGCCAGGCGAAGCTTTCTTGGGATCCGTAGCACCCATCAACTCACGGTTTTTAAGAACCGCGTTTTCACCTTCCAAGGCCTGAATCATGACAGGGCCAGAAATCATGAAATCAACCAAATCCTTGAAAAATGGACGCTCGGCATGCACAGCGTAAAAGGCTTCGGCTTCACGACGAGACAGGTGTGCTAATTTGGCAGCAACGATTTTCAAGCCAGCAGCTTCAAATCGGGCGTAAATCTGGCCAATCACATTTTTGGCAACAGCATCAGGCTTGATGATGGACAGGGTACGTTCGATCGTCATTTATGTTTCCTTTGAAATAAAAACGGGTGGCATAAGGCCAAAGCCCGCTAGTTTAACTTGAAAGACGCCAATTAGCGCCTTTTTCCGGTGGCACGACGTGCACCACGAGAGCCTGATCCGCCACCCGTTTTGCGGTTCGCTTCCTGGCGCTGGCGCGAGAAACTGTCCGCGCCGATATAACCCAGCGATGTTTTCATGGGATCGGGCTGGTTGGCCGGCACGGCGCGATTGCGTCCGCCACCACGCCGGTCGCCAGCTTGATTTTTTTCTTTTGATCGCTCGGGTGAGCTGGCACCCTGCTCTCGCACCGGCTGAGCGGAGCCATCGGGTTTGCCGCGGCCATCAACCAAGCTAGCGCGCGTCAGTTGACGAATATCGATTTCGTCAAGCTCAAGCCATGCGCCACGTTTGAGCCCGCGCGGAAGCACCATAGCGCCGTAGCGGATACGAATCAAGCGACTAACCGCATGTCCTACCGCCTCCATCATGCGCCGTACCTCCCGGTTACGTCCCTCTGAGATCGTCACGCGGTACCAGCAATTGGACCCCTCTCCGCCACCATCCTCGATAGCCCCGAACTGCGCCATGCCGTCGTCCAAACGCACCCCTTCAAGCAGGCGTTTTCTTTCTTCCTCGCTGAGTGCTCCAAGCACCCTGACCGCATACTCACGCTCAAGCCCAAAACGCGGGTGCATCAGGTTGTTGGCCAACTCACCCGAATTGGTGAACAGCAACAAGCCTTCTGTATTGAGGTCAAGCCGCCCTACTGACTGCCATTTCCCAACCGGCAGGCGAGGCAGTTTACGAAATACCGTGGGGCGGTTTTGTGGATCATCATGGCTGACCACTTCGCCAGCCGGTTTGTGGTAAGCCAGCACGCGCGCGGGAGGGGGATCTATGCGCATCTTGATCGGCTTGCCGTTCATCTTAACGTGGTCGCCAAACTGAACCCGCTGCCCGATATGCGCTGGTTCATTGTTGACGGTGATTCGCCCCTCCAAGATCAACTGCTCCATCTCTAAGCGAGAGCCCATACCTGCTTGTGCCAGAACCTTGTGGAGTTTGGGTGACTCAGGCTGTGGCGGCAAGATGCGCTTGGCAGAAAGGGGTAAATCCTGCGCTTGCTGGGCGTCAAACTCACCCGACACCACATCTTCAAAGCGGATGGTTTGCGGCTCCGCGGTGGTCGAAGAGGGCTCTGATGAAGCCGCTAAAGGCGACCCATCGGCAGACAGTTTATTATGCATTTTTATCTTCCGGGGGCGATTTTTCTGCCCAATTCAATTCAGGTGATTCGTCTACTTGACTGGCGGCATCAGATTCGGTGACATTGAGCCCTGAGCGAGCCAACGCGTCCAATGCATCTTGACCACTCAAGGGCAGACTCAAAACAGGGAGTTGTGACAACGAAGCCAAACCCAGGTCATCCAAAAAATGTCGTGTGGTAGCCAGCAGGGCCGGTCGACCAATGGTGTCACGGTGTCCGACCACTTCTACCCAACCACGATCCTCCAATTGCTTGATCGTCAGGGAATTGACAGCAACCCCTCGGATTTCTTCAATGTCACCACGGGTGACAGGTTGTTTGTGCGCAATGATGGCCAAAGTCTCCAATGTGGCGCGCGCATAGCGGGGTGGCTTCTCAGGGTGCAAACGTTCCAAGTAGGGCATCACATCAACCCGACTTTGAAAGCGCCAGCCGCCTGCCAAGTTAACCAACTCGACGCCTTTACTCGACCAATCTGTCTGCAATTGTTCCAGCAGCTCTTCGATCCCAAATTGATCAAACGCATCCTCGAAAAGCACCCGCAGCTCCGCCACAGTCATCGCCTGCTGTGCACAAATTAGAGCTGTTTCAAGGATGCGCTTTGCATCCACCGCATTCATGTCCGGATAATTCCAAAATAAAGCCACGGGGGCTAGGCAACGGAATGACGCTTAAGGGGTCGGCATGGTCGCCGACAAGGCGTCTGATCACAACCTGAAAAAGGATTGCTTAAAAAGCACTTACATTGTACTTGAGACCCCAATGGGTCATCGCCGATTGAAGATCCACAGGAACAGGCGCCAAAAAACTCAGGCGCTGCCCGGTACGCGGATGATCAAAAGCCAAGTGCCGGGCATGAAGTCCTTGCCGGGTCAAACCCGCCGCCAGACGTCCGCCGTACACCACATCGGCCACCAAAGGGTGACCAATGCAAGCCATATGAACCCGGATCTGGTGGGTGCGCCCCGTGTGCAAGGTGCAGCGAACCAAGCTCGACTCCGGCCCATCATGCAGACACTGCACATCCGTTCGAGCCACCTTGCCGGCGTGTTTACCCAGGTCAACCACGGCCATGCGCAGCCGGTTTGCAGGGTCTCGTCCGATAGGCTTGTCAATGCACAGCGACAGTGCCCCCTGCCACCGACCATGGGCTAAAGCCAGGTACTGGCGTTTAACGCTTCGGGCGCCAATGGCTGCAACCAGTGCGTCCATGGCCATGCGCGTGCGCGCCACTACCATCAAACCGCTGGTGTCTTTGTCTAGCCGGTGCACGATACCTGCACGGGGCATATCAAAGGCCCGTGCATCACGGCCCAACAAAGCGTTCATCAATGTACCCGACCAATTTCCGGGCGCAGGGTGCACCACCATACCTGCGGCTTTGTTGATGACCCAAACATCGGCATCTTCGTACACCACATCAAGTGCAATCTGCTCAGCTTTGAAGGCCTGGCTTTGCGGCGTTGGTCGCAAGCCAAGAACCAATACATCGCCGGCCCTGACTTTGCTGGCCGCTTTGCGAACCACTTCCCCATTGACCTGAACATCACCCGAATCAATCAACTGTTGCAAGTAGCTACGAGAGAACTCCAATGCCACATTGACCAGCGCAAGGTCAAGTCGTTTGCCGTGCAGCTGCGCGCCAACGGTGCAGGATCGGGACTCCAGATCAGGAGATAAATCGGCCGCACCATCAAACTCATCTATCTCGGTGGGCGTCGATATAATCTGTTGGGAATTTTTCAAGAAAGCTGTCCTACATGCCAGGAATCAAATTATCCTACGTCTGCGCCTGGACTTTCGGCTGCTCGGTTGTTTTTCTGAGCGGGTGTTCCACGACCGCGACTGACCCTACAGCCGGCTGGACCCCCAATCGCATCTACTCTGAAGCCAAAGACGAGCTCAACAGCGGAGGCTACGAAAAAGCCGTGCCGCTGTTTGAAAAGCTCGAGGGACGCGCAGCCGGCACACCCTTGGCTCAACAGGCCCAGCTTGATAAAGCCTACGCCCAGTATAAAAATGGGGATTCTATTTTGGCTGTAGCGACACTCGAGCGCTTCATGAAACTGCATCCTGCGAGCCCAGCGCTCGACTATGCTTTGTACCTCAAAGGTATCGCCAACTTCAATGACGACCTGGGGCTCTTTTCTGGACTGACCCGACAGGATCTTTCCGAGCGGGATCAAAAAGCCGCCAAGGATTCGTTTGAGGCCTTCAAAGAGTTGACAAACCGATTCCCCAACTCCCGCTACACGCCAGATGCCGCAGCGCGCATGCGCTACATCGTCAATACGCTGGCCAAATCAGAGGTGAATGTGGCTCGGTATTACTTCCAACGAGGGGCCTATGTGGCCGCCATCAATCGCGCACAGATTGCAGTCAAGGACTATGACGGCGTGCCGGTTCTGGAAGAAGCGCTGTTTATTTTGATGCGCTCTTATAACGCTTTGGGCATGGAGAAGATGCGCGATGACGCACAGCGGGTATTGTTAAAAAACTATCCACAATCGACTTATTTGAGCGCTGGCGGCAAGGAAACGAAGACAACTTGGTGGAAGTTGTGGTGAGCCTATGACTGGCAAAGGCTATCGCCTGTCGGCATCCACCGGCATTCACAAAGGTGACCGTGAATACCAGCAAGACCAAGTGAGCCTGGTCGGGCATGCTCGCAGCAAGGGCTGTGTGATGGCTGTTTTGGCCGATGGAATGGGCGGACGCAGCGGGGGGCGCAAGGCCTCTGACCAAGTCATGTTGACGGCCAAGCAGTTGTTTGAGCGCTACGATCCAGAGACCGATGACACGGGGGTTGCCATGCGACAGATTGTGAGCGAGGCGCACACCGTGATTCGACTGACCGCCATTTCCGCCGAACAAGAGCCTCACAGCACGCTGGCTGCCTTCATCATCAATCCGAGTGGCGATTGCCATTGGATTCATTCTGGTGATTCACGTATTTATCACTACCATGGGAAACAGTTGGTTAAACGCACCTTGGACCATTCCTACGTCCAAATGCTGGTCGATCGCGGTGAGCTATCCGCAGACGAAGCCAATGACCATCCCAAGTCCAATATCCTACTGGGTTGCCTGGGTGCAGACGAAGACCCTCAAATTGACTGCCACCACGTTGACAGACTGCAGGTGGGTGACGTTCTCTTGATTTGCAGCGACGGCTTGTGGCACTACTTCAGCGACCAGGAAATTGGCAACGTCTTGGACACCCTGGAGCCACGTGAGGCGACAGAATTTTTGATTGAGAAAGCGCGCAGTCGAGCGCAGGGCGGTGGGGACAACATCTCCCTGGCTATCGTCAAAGTCGAGGCTTTGCTTCTTGACTGACGACACCGAGAACTGCGGCATGGTGACCGCTGCATCAGACCTGTTTACTGCGTAGGGACGATCGCTTTTTGAGGTGTTGTTTGTGCCGCCTTTTCAAGGGACTCTAATTTGAGCTGGCGCCGTTGCGCCGCTCGCTCTGCGGCATGACGCCGGCGTACATCATTGAGCTCAATTTCTTGCTCACGCAAGATGCCCAAGGCTTTTCGCTTGTTCTCGCGGGCCTTATCCAGACAGTTGTTGACAGCAAAATATTGGTAGCACGCACGTTGCTCGCTTTGATGCTCCGCTTCAACAGCAGCACGCTCTTGCGCAATGCGCGCACGCTCCAGGGTGTCGACTTCATTGATGAACACCCGCTGCGCCAGCGCGAGCTGCGCGCACACCATCAACAGGGCAAAGGCCAGCGCTCTCTTTAACCGCGACGTGATCATGTCAAGCGCGTGTCAACGTCGCGTCGCGGTTGTGACAAAAATTCGGCCGAGCGCATTTCATGAAGTCTAGAAACGGTTCGAGCAAATTCATGTGCCATCTGACCTTCTGTGTAGAGCAGATCTGCAGGCACCTCAGCTGACATGATCAACTTAACTCTGCGGTCGTACAGTACATCGACCAACCAAGTGAAGCGTCGGGCCTCCGCTGCCATGCGAGGCGGCATGACGGGCACATCGCTGAGCAATACCGTGTGGAATTGCGATGCCATTTCCAAATAGTCATTTTGTGAGCGCGGTCCACCACACAGTGTTCTGAAATCAAACCATACAACGCCGCCTGCCCGACGTCTGGCTTGAATCCTTCGTGACTCGATGCGCAGCACGGGATCTTCTTCATGCGTTTCAATCAATCTCTCAAACGCATTGGCCATGGCAGCATCTGCATGCTCCCCCAGCGGCGTGTGAAACATTGCCAGTTGCGATAAAGTTTGACTGCGGTAATCCATACCGTTATCGACATTGATAACTTGCAAGTGACTATTGATCAAAGCGATGGCGGGCAAAAACCGCTCCCGGTGCAGCCCCTGCGCATACAGATCGTCCGGTTTGTAATTGGATGTCGCCACCAGCCCAACACCGCGGTCAAACAGCGACTGCAGCAGGCGGTGCAAAATCATTGCGTCCGTGATGTCAGAAACGTGAAACTCATCAAAACAAATCAACCTGTACTTATCAGCCATGTGCTTGGCCAACCTATCCAAGGGGTTTACCACGCCTCTGAGCGCCGCTAACTCACGGTGCACTTCACGCATGAACTCGTGAAAATGTAGTCGGGTCTTTCGCTTTAGAGGAACCTCATTGAAAAACAGGTCCATCAAAAAACTTTTGCCACGCCCCACGCCACCAAAAAGGTACACCCCCTTGGGCGTGATTGGATTGTTGATTAGCTTTTTGAAAGCATTGGAACGACGCTCTTTGAACTGGCTCCACTCACGGGCGCAGGTATCCAAAGCCAGCACAGCACGTACCTGAGCAGGGTCAGGTTTGTACCCACGAACAGCCAATTCGGCCTCATATGCTTGTTTGACTGACAAGATAATGTCCTAGGTCGGTGCCATTCCTGTACACACGTCACCAAGCAGGTGACAGCACCGATGTCCCATCATTAGAAATTCAAGGTGCGTTTGTCCACTGCCAGGGCAGCTTCTTTTGTCGATTCACTGAGCGACGGGTGGGCATGGCAAATCCTTGCGATGTCTTCGCTACTGGCCCGAAAGGCCATCGCCACCACACACTCCGCGATCAACTCGCTCGCCATGGGCCCAACGATGTGAACCCCCAAAATCTCATCTGTCTGGGCGTCAGCCAACATTTTGACCATCCCAGTCGTATCACCCAAGGCGCGGGCACGCCCATTGGCCAAGAACGGGAAACTACCGGCTCGGTAAGCCCGTCCAGTAGCCTTGAGTTGCTGCTCAGTCTGCCCCACCCAGGCAATCTCAGGGCTGGTGTAAATGACCCATGGAATCAAATTGAAGTCCACATGACCATGCTGACCAACAATGCGTTCGGCTACGGCCACGCCCTCCTCTTCGGCCTTGTGGGCCAGCATCGGGCCGCGTACAACGTCACCGACAGCCCAAACACCGGGGAGATTGGTGCGACATTGATCATCGACCACAACAGCGCCCCGTTCGTCGAGTGCCAGGCCTACGGACTGCGCATTCAATCCGATCGTATTGGGGATTCGACCAATCGAAACAATCAATTTATCGACCTCAAGCGTGCGCACCTCACCCTTGACGTTGGCATAGCTGACGGTCACGCCTTTTTCTGCGGCCGTTATCGTCTCGACTTTGGCGCCGAGTTCAATTTTCAAACCCTGCTTATCAAAGGCTTTTCGAGCTTCCCGTGCTACCTGCTCATCAACGCCAGCCAAAAAGGTCGGCAACGCTTCGAGCACTGTGACTTCGGCGCCCAATCGCCGCCAGACTGAACCCATTTCTAAACCAATCACACCAGAGCCTATAAGGCAAAGCGTTTTGGGCACTTCTGTCAACGCCAACGCACCCTCATTTGACAGCACGGTTTTCTCATCAAACGCTGCCAAAGGTAGCGTGCGGGCACGCGAACCCGTTGCCACGATGATCTGTTTGCCAAGCAATGTTTCTTCACTGCTGCCCTGCACCTTGATTTCATAGGCACCTTCAACGGCTTTGGAAAAAGAGCCGCGGCCATGGAAAAAACTGACTTTATTTTTCTTAAACAGGTACAAGATACCGTCGTTGTTCTGCTTGACCACACTGTCTTTTCTGGCCAGCATTTTTCGTACATCCATGCTCAAGCCAGTAAGCCCAATGCCGTGATGTGAAAAATGGTGTTGCGCCTGCTCAAAATGTTCAGATGACTGAAGCAAGGCCTTGGATGGAATACAACCCACATTGGTGCAAGTGCCACCAAGTGCTGGATCGCCCTTGGCATTTTTCCATTCGTCAATGCAAGCCACTGTTTGCCCCAGCTGGGCCGCGCGAATAGCAGCAATGTAGCCGCCTGGGCCACCACCGATCACGATGACGTCAAATTGCTTGCTCATGATTGTCTCCTGATGGTCAACGTGCCCAAGAAGGGGCACAAATAAATAGTTGGGTGCTTGCAGGTATCAGGCGCACCCCTGTACCCCAGGGATGAGCAGCGGCATACACCCTGGCACGCAAGCGGGAGCCTGATTGGGTTTAAATATCAAACAGCAGACGAGCTGGGTCTTCCAACGCCTGTTTCATGGCAACCAGTCCCAACACCGCCTCACGCCCGTCGATGATGCGGTGGTCATAGCTCAATGCAAAGTAGTTCATCGGCCGAACCACAACCTGGCCGTTTTCGACCATGGCGCGATCTTTGGTCGCGTGGACACCCAAAATGGCACTCTGAGGTGGGTTGATGATGGGGGTTGACATCATCGAACCAAAGGTGCCGCCATTGCTGATGGAAAAGGTGCCGCCCGTCATGTCGTCAATGCCGAGCTTGCCATCGCGGGCTTTGACACCGAATTCAGCAATTTTTTTCTCAATTTGTGCGAAGCTGAGTTGATCGGCATTACGCAAAATTGGTACTACCAGCCCTCGCGGCGAGCCAACGGCAATGCCAATGTCAAAGTAGCCGTGGTAGACAATGTCATTGCCATCGACTGACGCATTCAGAACGGGAAACTTCTTTAAAGCATGCACAGCCGCTTTGACAAAAAAGCTCATGAAACCAAGCTTGACGCCATGCTCTTTTTCGAACGCCTCTTGCATGCGTTTGCGCATCTCCATGACAGGGGCCATGTTGATTTCATTGAACGTGGTCAAAATGGCATTGGTGCTTTGCGACTGCAGCAAGCGCTCAGCCACCCTGGCACGCAAACGACTCATTGCAACACGCTCTTCAGGACGGTCACCTAAATCAACCGGCAACACCGAAACCGGTGGCAAATAGGTGTGCGCCGGCTTGGCGGGCATGAGCGCCGCCGTCGCGGGCCTAGGCGCAGCTTGGTTGGCAGCTACAGCCCCGAGGACGTCACCTTTAGTGATACGACCATCTTTGCCAGAGCCAAGGACTGACCCGCTGGCCAACTGATGGTCAGCAATCAATTTTGCAGCTGCTGGCATAGCCACGCCCGACATCGAAGTCGAGGGTGGCGCCACAGCCGCTGCCGGCACAGCAGCTTTGACTTCAAGTGGGCTAGCCTGAGCGACACCCTCGGTGTCTATGCGCGCAATCACCTGCTCGCTGGTGACTTGCTCACCGTCAGATTTGATGATTTGTGCCATCACACCGCCAGCTGGCGCGGGGACTTCCAGCACAACCTTATCAGTTTCAATTTCGATCAGAATCTCATCGATTAGAACGAGATCGCCGGGCTTTTTCTTCCAGGTCAGCAACGTGCCTTCAGCGACAGATTCCGAGAGCGTAGGGACTTTTACTTCTATGAATGCCATGGTTCTATTTCCAAAATAATTGCTTGGGTCAACGGTGGCGCAGATCAAGCGCCACCGGATACAAAGAAACTCTAGGGTTATCTGGTGAGCACAAAGCCTTTAAGCTTGCCAAACGCACCATCGACCAAGGCCTTTTGCTGCTCCTGATGCAGATGTGCGTAACCCACTGCGGGAGAAGCCGACGGCGCTCGGCCCGAGTAAGCGCGCTTCTGACCTTCGGACATGTTCTCAAAAATATAGTGCTGCACGTAGAACCAGGCTCCTTGGTTTTGAGGCTCGTCCTGCGTCCACACAAGCTCTGTAGCGTTGGGATACTTTTTGAGTTCTGTCGCAAAAGCCTTGTGAGGAAATGGATACAGTTGTTCCACGCGCAAGATGGCCACGTCGTCGTATACCTTTTCCTCGCGCTTTTTGGCCAAGTCGTAGTACACCTTACCCGAGCACACAACCACTCGCGTGACTTTTTCGGCCTTCAAATCACCCTGGTCTGGGATTACAGTTTGAAAACTTCCCTTAGTGAACTCTGACAGCGGCGAAGTGGCATCTTTGTGTCGAAGCAACGATTTCGGTGTGAAGATGATCAACGGTTTACGCAAGTTGCGCACCATCTGACGACGCAGTACATGGAAGATCTGGCTGGCCGTGGTGGGCTGGACGATTTGCATATTGGTATCTGCCGCCAACTGCATGAAACGCTCGATTCGGGCTGACGAATGTTCAGGACCTTGGCCCTCATAACCGTGTGGAAGCATCAGCGTGATGCCGTTGACGCGACCCCATTTCACTTCACCCGATGCAATAAACTGATCAATCACCACCTGAGCGCCATTGGCGAAATCGCCAAACTGAGCTTCCCAAATCACCAGTGTGTGTGGGTCGTTGGACGCATACCCATATTCGAAGCCCAGCACAGCCTCTTCCGACAACAGTGAGTCGATGACCACGAAAGGCGCCTGATTTTCAGCCACGTTTTGCAAGGGGACATAGGTACCAACGTCCCATTTTTCCCGCGCTTGATCGTGGATCACGGCGTGACGGTGGGTGAACGTGCCACGCCCACAGTCCTCTCCTGACATACGCACCGGGTAGCCACTGGCCACCAAGGATGCAAACGCCATGTGCTCGCCCATACCCCAGTCAACTTTGATGTCACCTCTGCCCATGGCCGCTCGGTCGTCATAGACCTTCTTCACCAAATTGTGCGGGTTGATATTGTCTGGCAGGGTCGTCAACTTGGCAGCCAAACGTTTCCATTCGGACAACGGAATGGAGGTATCACCTGCATCGGTCCAACGCTTACCCAAGTAAGGTGTCCAGTCCACCGCGTACTTGTTTTTGAAGTTGGTCAGAACCGGGTCGACAGTGTGACGGCCCGCGTCCATGGCCGCACGGTAGGCTTTGAACATGTCATCACCCAAAGTGTCGCCCATGCCCTGCGCTGCGAGTTTGTCGGCGTACAACTTGCGGGTACCCGGATGAGCCATGATTTTTTTGTACATCAAGGGCTGGGTCAATGACGGCGTATCCTGCTCGTTATGTCCGAGCTTGCGAAAGCAGGTGATGTCGACCACCACATCCTCATGGAACTCCATGCGGTACTCCAGCGCCAGTTGGGCCGCCAACACCACAGCCTCCGGATCATCACCATTGACGTGCAACACCGGCGCTTCCACCATTTTCACGATATCCGAGGCAAACGTGCTCGAGCGCATGTCTCGGGGATCTGAGGTAGTGAACCCAATCTGGTTATTAATGATGATGTGAACCGTGCCGGCAGTGGTGTAACCACGGGTTTGCGCTAATGCAAGCGTTTCCTGGTTAACGCCCTGTCCCCCAAAAGCGGCATCACCATGCACCAGCACCGGCAGTACCTGACGCCCTTCAGGGTCGTGGCGCCGGTCCATACGGGCACGCACCGAGCCCTCGACCACTGGATTCACAATTTCAAGGTGCGAGGGGTTAAACGCCAAAGTCAAGTGAACCGGACCGCCAGGGGAGTTCACATCTGAGCTGAAGCCTTGGTGGTATTTCACATCACCGGCAGGCAGGTCCTCAGGCGCCGTATGGTCAAACTCGGCAAACAGGTCAGCAGGCAATTTGCCCAGGGTATTTACCAGCACATTCAAGCGCCCTCGGTGGGCCATACCAATCACAATTTCTTGCACCCCGCGGGAGCCAGCCTGAATAATCAGCTCGTCCATGGCGGCAATGAAACTCTCTCCACCTTCCAGAGAAAAGCGCTTTTGCCCCACGTATTTAGTGTGCAAAAAGCGCTCCAGCCCTTCAGCGGCTGTCAAACGCCCCAAGATATGTCGTTTTTTATCTGCGTCGAATTGTGGGCGGCTGCGTATCGATTCGAGTTTTTGTTGCCACCAGCGCTTTTGCGTCTGGTCCGTGATGTACATGTACTCCGCGCCGATGGAGCCACAATAGGTTTCACGCAAAGCATTGAGCAAATCGCGCAATGACATGGATTCTTTGCCGAAATAAGTGTTGCTGGTATTGAAGACCGTTTCCAAGTCGGCGTCAACAAAGCCATAAAACGACAGTTCAAGCTCCGGAATATCGTCGCGCGTTCGGCGCTTTAAAGGATCCAAATCAGCCCAGCGTGCGCCGATGTTGCGGTAGGCGGCAATCAACTGCTGGACAAAAACACGTTTACGCCCGAGTTCAGAGTCGGCGCCCGTAGCAACCAGTACTTTGGTGCCGCCCGCCTTGGCGCGCTCGGCAAAGGCGTTGATCACAGGTTGATGGGGTACATCTTTGGCATTGCTGCCGTCGCCCGCTGGCACATTTTGCAAAGCGTCGAAGTAACCACGCCAAGAGTCTGGGACGCTACCTGGGTTGGCTAAATAGTTTTCGTACATCTCTTCGACGTACGGGGCGTTGCCCCCAAATAAATACGTATTGGCCTGGTAGGCCTGGTACACCGAGTTGGCATCACTCATGTTGCGCTGACTTTCATTTCCCTTAAGGAAACTTTAGCTGGTTAAAGCTACTGTTAATTAACCTTCCGCGGCTCGGCTTAACCGATTGGCGGATGCGACTCTGGCGTTGGAAGGGCCTGCTGCAAGCCACTATTGTGCCATCGAAATGGCATCGCATTGGGCTATACATGCCTACCGCATCCAGTCCGCCGAGCTTAACTACCCATCAAATCTTTGATTTGTTGCAAGGCCGCGGGATCATCCATGGTTGTCAAGTCCCCCGGGTCTCGGCCCTCACATACCGCCTGCACTGCACGGCGCAGCAATTTACCGCTGCGGGTTTTGGGCAGCGTCGTGACAAAACGCACACGAGCCGGCCGAGCCACGGCTCCGAGGTCTTGGTCGACTAATTTCATGATTTCACCTTCGAGCTTCAGGCAATCCGACTCACTGACAAGCAAGGTACTGTTTTTGACCACCGCAAAAGCCATGGCAACTTGGCCTTTCAAGTGGTCGGCTACGCCTACTACAGCCACCTCTGCAACATTGGGGTGTGCGGAGATACTCTCTTCAATTTCACGGGTCCCCAGGCGATGGCCTGCGACGTTGATCACGTCATCTGTGCGCCCAAGAATGAAAAAATAACCATCCTGGTCTCGTACACCCCAGTCAAAGGTGCTGTAAACCAATTTACCAGGCACGCTCTTCCAATAAGTCTCAACGAAACGCGCATCATCTCGCCATACTGTTTGCATACAACCTGGCGGCAAGGGCCCCTCAATGACCACCACGCCTTTTTGATTCGGCTCCGTCAGCTCCGCACCCGTTTGATCGTCTAGCAACTTGACGTTGTAGCCGTACACTGCTTTGCCTGGCGAGCCAAATTTGCTAAGCGCTTGCTCTACGCCGTTACACAATGACAGAATCGGCCAGCCAGTTTCCGTTTGCCAGTAATTGTCAATGATGGCTTTGCCCAAGGCACCATTGATCCACTGTGCAGTAGGCTCATCCAGAGGTTCTCCAGCCAAAAACAAGGCCCGCAGACTAGATAAATCGTAGGTCGACAAAAAGGCAGGGTCTTGTTTTTTAAGTACCCGAATCGCTGTGGGCGCGCTAAACATCACAGTGACCTTGTATTTTTCAACCAACTTCCACCAAATCCCGCCGTCCGGACGGACCGGTAAACCCTCGTACATCAGGGTCGCCATGCCTGCAATCAGGGGGCCATAAATGATGTAACTGTGCCCCACCACCCAGCCGATGTCACTGGTTGAGAAATAGGTTTCTCCAGCTTTCCCAGCAAAAATATGCTTCATGCTGGCAGCCAACGCCACACAGTAACCGCCGGTGTCGCGCTGTACCCCTTTGGGCTTGCCGGTGGTGCCACTGGTGTACAAGGTATAGCTGGGATGCGTTGACTCCAGCCATTCGCATGGCACCACTGCATCCATGTGCTGTTCACGCATTTGGGCCCAAAGGTAATCGCGTCCCGCAATCAAATTCATGGGCGCCAGACCCCGGTCAACCAGCAGCAAAGCATCGGGCTTGTGGCTTGATAGCCGCATCGCTTCGTCCAGCAAGGGTTTGTACGCAACGGCCTTGCCCCCGCGTGAACCGGCATCAGCACTGACGATCACCTTAGGCGAAGCGTCTTCAATTCTGGAAGCCAACGACCCTGAAGCAAAGCCACCAAAAACCACGGAATGAATGGCGCCGATGCGCACACAGGCCAACATGGCGAACGCGGCCTCAGCAATCATGGGCATGTAAATCAGCACCCGGTCACCCTTGCTAACGCCCAGCGATTGCAGGCAAGCGGCCATGCGTTGCACCTCCTGGTGCAACTGCCCAAAGCTGTAGACAGTCTCTTGGCCTGTTTCAGTCGACACGGCGATCAAAGCAGCCTGTTCACTTCGCTCGGTCAAATGTCGATCAACAGCGTTATGGCACAGGTTGGTTAGACCGCCTACAAACCAACGGGCAAAAGGTGGATTGCTGTAATCGCAAACCTGTGTCGGTGGTGTTTGCCAATCGACCAATTGCGCTTGCTCTGACCAAAATGTGTCGCGATCTGTGAGTGATCGTTGATAGAACTCAGCGTAACTGCTCATGAATAGCTCCGTGACTTGAAAAGTGAAGTGGACTCACACCTTGGATGCCCAATTATGGCGAATCCACTTGCAAACGGCTGACTGAATCGCTGGAGGCTGTCGACACCGCCTAGCACCACTAAATTCGGCTGATCACCTGCTGACTGACAGCATCCAGATCGGCAGAACTGACCAGTTGCGCATCAAGCTCGGCAAGTGGTAACAAGACAAAAGCACGTTGGTACATGCGCGGGTGCGGTAATTGGAGTGAAGCGCTGTCCATGCGGGCTTGGCCAAACATCAGCAAGTCAAGATCGAGCGTGCGGGGGGCATTACGGTGTGTGCGCACGCGACCAGACTGCTGCTCGAGGTCCTGTAAAGCGGCCAGCAATGCTGGAGCAGTCAAATCGGTATCCACTGCAACCACCGCGTTGATGAAATCGGGGCCACCGGCATCCACAGGTGCACTGCGGTAAAGGCTAGAGCAAGCACGCAGCCTGGTCTGCACCACATCCGCCAGCGCCTGCACCGCCCATCGCACAGTCGCCTGTGCATCGCCTAGGTTAGCGCCAACAGCCACATAGGCCAGGGTCATGATGCAGCGGGATCTTCCGAAGCTGCCTCAGCGCCTGCATCAGGTTGACGCTTGGCCGATGCGCTGCGGCGCCTGCGACGACGTTTTTGTGGTGGTGGCGAACCATCGCCTTGTGCGTCGGCTACTTGGGGGTCGCCGTCATCCAAGGACTGTTCATTAACCGTGGATTCATCCGACCGTGTACCCTCATCAAGCACCGCAGAACCCTGCTCTGTCATTTTTCGGCCTCGCGGTGCCCTTGAAGACTTGGCGCGTTGCTGCTGCTCTACGCGCGCACCGTCAACCATATCCTGACGCAGGCTGTCATTGGCCAAACTGAACTCCTCCCACCAGTCAGCCAAAACCTCGTCGACTTCGCCGATTTCAGCGCGCAAGCGCATGAAGTCAAAGGCAGCACGAAAACGGGCCTGCTCCACCAAACCAAACGGTGCGGCGCCAACGCGCTTGTCAAAGCGCGGCTGCATCATCCAGATTTCCCGCATGTCGCCACCGAGCTTGCCGCGCCCAGAGACATCGCCAATGCTGGCGTTGAACACGTCATCAATGGCGTCTAACAAGGCCGGGGTTGCGGGCACCTGCTTTTTCATGCGCCGCGTCCAGCCTTCGTAAACATCCGCCCACAAAACGCAGGCCAGTAAAAAACTCGGGGCCACGGGTTTGCCTTCACCAACACGGCGATCGGTATCCTTCAAAGCGAGTTGCACCAGGGGCTGCGTCGCACGCTCAACTACCAGATCTAATAAAGGGTAAATGCCGCGTTCCAACCCCAGTGTGTTGAGTTGCGCGATTGAGGCAATGGCGTGTCCTGTTTGCAGCAATTTCAGCATCTCATCAAAGAGACGGCTTTGCGGTACTTGGGCCAGTAGGGACTGCGACGCAATCAAAGGTTTCGCTGTTTTGGGCTCAATTTTGAAGCCCAAGGCGCTGAGCTTGGCAGAAAAACGCACAGCGCGGATGATGCGCACGGGGTCTTCACGGTAACGTGTGGCGGGGTCGCCGATCATGCGGATCACGCGATTCTTAGTGTCCTTGATGCCTTGGTGGTAATCAACCACCAGTTGACGTTCAGGGTCGTAATACATTGCGTTGATAGTAAAGTCACGTCGAACGGCGTCTTCCTCTTGCGGCCCCCACACGTTGTCACGCAGCACGCGACCACTGGCATCGACCGCATGCTGCATCCCAGCCAAAGCACTCTTACTGGATTTTTCATTGCCACTGACCTGCTCAGCCTCGGCGTTATTGAGATAGGCGCGAAAAGTCGAAACCTCAATCACCTCATGCTCGCGTCCACGACCGTAGACCACGTGCACAATGCGAAAACGCCGACCAATGATGAAGGCTCGGCGAAACAGCGCTTTGACCTGCTCGGGCGTGGCGTCGGTGGCTACATCAAAATCTTTAGGGGCTAAACCCACCATCAAGTCACGCACCGCTCCGCCCACAATGTAGGCTTCGAAACCCGCTTTTTTCAGGGTCTTGACAACGTTCAAGGCGCGTTCATCGACCAGGCGCAGATCAATGCCATGCACATCAACGCCGATTTCCTGACGCACGCCGAAAAGCGGCTGAGCGACAACAGAGCGCCCTAAAAGTTTACTGATTAACCGTTTAATCATTGTTATTGTCCTTGTCCTTGTCGATGGGCAACGCCCTGTCAGTCAACTGATGAGCCAAGTGGCTAAAAAAGATCGAGTATGCGCCAGTTACGCGCCAGTGCGATCGCCCGTAAGCGATCATCGGGGTTGGTTGCAACCGCATGGTTCACACGCTCGAGTAGCGCCATGTCGTTGATCGAGTCTGAATAAAACGTGGTCTGCACATCATCCCAATTCAAATGACGATCAGACAACCAAGATTGCACCCGAGCAACCTTGCCTTCTCGAAACGAGGGCGTTCCATCAATCTCACCTGTGAACCAGTCGCTTTGTGGGTCGCGTTGCAGATTGATGGCGATTAACTCATTTACGCCAAATGCTTGCGCAATCGGCCGGGTTACAAATTCATTGGTCGCAGTTACAACCGCCACGCTGTCGCCAGCTTTTTGATGCTCTCGCACCAATGCTCTAGCCTGTGGCCTTATCGCTTTTTCGATCACCTCACGCATGAATGCGGCATGGGCCTGTGCAGACTGTTGCGGACCTTGGCGCCGCAAGCCGGCGGTGGCGAACCGCACATAGTCCCGAATATCCAAGGTACCCGATTTATATTGCTCATAGAAAACCTCGTTGCAGCGACTGAATTCAGCTGCATCATTCCAGCCCAAAGCCGTGGTGAACACACCCCATTCATAGTCCGAATCGATCGGAATCAAGGTGTGGTCAAGGTCAAAGAGCGTTAGTTTCATCACATTGAGTTTCTACTGGTCATTGTCCATCATGGATTTAATCAAAGGGATAGTGATGGGCCGCTGTAACTGCATAGCGTATTGGTCAATCTTGTCGAGCAAATGCATCAGACTGCCCAAGTCACGGCTGAACCGAGCCAGGAGGTAATTGGCCACCTCAACGCTGAGCTTCAGGCCTCGCGTGTGCGCACTAAGCTGCAGCACCTCAAGCCGCGCACTGTCATCCAAGGGCTGTAGCGCAAACACATGGCCCCAGCCTAAACGAGAGCGCAAATCATCACGAAGTTTGAGGTCCGCTGGGGGCAGACAACCAGCGGCGATTACCGCTTTTTGCTGGGTTTGCGCATCAATGAACCACTGGAATGCCGTTTGTTGCTGGCGCAGGTCAAACATGTCCACACCGTCCATCAACACGGCACTCCAAGACGCATCGAAAACCGCACTGTCCGCTACGCTGGTGTCAAGCCAACCTACCGACTCGCCTTGGTCCTGAAGACGAGCCTGCACACCTCGGAGCAAATGGGTTTTTCCAGAGCCGCTGCTTGCCCAAAAGTAAGTCGGCAAAGGAGATCGCCTAACGTTTTGGGCACCTTCAGGGCCAAGCCAAAGCTGCAAATGGGCCAGTAAAGCTTCGTTGGCACCAACGAAGAAGTCTGCCAATCGGGGGCTTTGCGCCAGGCCCATGTCCAAGGTCATTTGCCGCAAGAGGGCTCCCTGTACAGATCACTGTCCATGTAGGCACCACGCAAACGACGCAAGGCAACAAGCAACACGGCACTGATTGGCAAGGCCATCAAAATACCAACAAAACCTAACAAATGTCCAAAAGCGAGCAAGGCAAAAATAACGGCCAGAGGGTGCAGTCCAATGCGCTCACCGACCAGGCGTGGCGTTAGAACAAAACTTTCAATCAACTGTCCCAGTCCGTAGACCACCACAACCATCACCAGCACGCTACCAGGACCTGTCGTGCCCGAGAATTCCAAAAGCCCAGCCAATGTGGCCAGCACCAGGCCCAAGCCAAAGCCAACATAGGGCACTGCAACAGCCAAACCCGTGAAAACACCTATTGGCAGCGCCAATTTAAGGCCGAACAAAGACAGGCTCACGCTGTAATAGACGGCCAACACCAGCATCACCAGCAACTGGCCCCGCAAATACTGCCCCAAAACCGCATCGGCCTCGGCAGTAAAACCATCTGTCACGCTGCGAAACCTTGGCGGAATCAGGTTGAGGAACGAGGCAACCACCCGCGTCCAATCTGCCAACAAATAGAACAAGGCCACTGGAATCAAGACCGCATTGCCCAAGAGGGCAAGCGCCACACTTCCACCCAACTTCACAGAGGCCAACAATTGACCCAGGCTTTCTTGAGCGTTGGTGCTGAGTTGCTCCATCACAAACGCTTTGATACTGTCCAAATCAAATTGAACCGACACCCCCAAACGCAGGCCAAGGGCTTGAACCAACTCTTTGAAATGGTCTAACAACGGCGGAACCTGGTCGCGCAACAAAGGCATCTGCTTGGCCAGAATGGGGACCAGCAGCAATGCCACCGAAAGCACCACCACCACCAGCAGCAGCTCCACCATGACCACCAACAGGGCACGTGGAACCTGAGAAGGCAGCAAGCGCTGCAGACGGTCCACCAAAGGGGCCAGCGCATAAGCCAAGATCGCAGCCACCACAAACGGCGTCAACACCGGCGCCAACAGCCACAGCAGCAGCAGAAAAGCAAGCAACAGCATGCCCCAAGCGGTGATTCTTTTTTGTGTGGTGGTAAATTGCATTGAAGTCGCCCGGAGCGGTAGCCTTAAAATCTAGTCAAATTCTATCGGGCTTACCGCTTTACCATGGGACGAAAAAAAAGAACCATGAGGGCAGGCCTGTCATTTCCTCACTCGCCTCTGTTTGATTGGTGCCGTTCATGAGCTCTGCTGCTAACCCGCCCTCCCCTTTGTCCTACAAAGACGCCGGTGTCGACATTGACGCCGGCGACGCGCTGGTAGAGCGCATCAAACCGTTGGCCAAGAGAACCATGCGCGAGGGCGTTTTGGCTGGTATCGGTGGCTTTGGCGCTTTGTTTGAAATTCCCAAGGGATACAAAGAACCGGTTCTGGTCAGCGGCACTGACGGCGTTGGAACGAAACTCAAACTGGCATTTGAATGGAACATGCATGACACCGTCGGCATTGACCTGGTGGCCATGAGTGTGAACGATGTTTTGGTGCAAGGCGCTGAACCACTGTTTTTCTTGGATTACTTCGCTTGCGGCAAATTAAACGTCGACACGGCAGCGGCCGTGGTTGGTGGTATTGCTCATGGCTGCGAACTTTCGGGCTGCGCCTTGATCGGCGGCGAGACCGCTGAGATGCCGGGCATGTATCCCGCAGGGGAATACGACCTGGCAGGCTTTGCGGTCGGTGCGGTCGAAAAAAGCAAGATCCTCACGGGGAAAAATGTGTGCGAGGGCGACTTGGTTCTAGGCTTGGCTTCAAGCGGAGTGCACTCCAACGGTTTCAGCTTGGTGCGCAAGTGCATCGAGCGTGCAGGCAGCGACCTACCAGACATGCTTGACGGCCAGCCGTTCAAGCAAGCCATCATGCAACCGACCCGTTTGTACGTGAAGAGCGTTTTACAGGCGCTGGCCGCTCACCCCATCAAGGCACTGGCGCACATCACGGGTGGTGGTCTGCTAGAGAACATTCCCCGCGTGCTGCCAGACGGTCTGGCAGCCCACCTAGAGAAAGGGAGCTGGCCACAGACCGAGCTGTTTGCTTGGCTTCAAACCACTGCGCTCATTGATGACTTCGAAATGAACCGCACCTTTAACAATGGTATCGGCATGGTCGTGGTGATTGACGCAGCGCACGCCCAAGCCTGCGCTCAAGCCCTGCGCGACACCGGCGAAAAGGTGTACCAAATCGGCCGTATTGCACCGCGCGGAGACGATGCTGCGGTGACTGTGAAGTAAGTCACCCAGGCCATCATGGCCGCCGATAACAAGTTCCTGCGGCAAGTGCCCACTGGCGTCTGGGCACTGGGGTTTGTCAGCCTGGATCAGCGCGGTCACCTTGCTCATCGTGCTGGCCCGGCCCTGTGTACGGGCTTGCCCACCGCTTGATCAGCCCCCGCCGTCAAACAAGAAGCCATAACGTCAATGGCAGCGTGGCAGCGTCACCCATCCAGGCTCAGCGGCTTGGTGGCGGCGCTAGGGCGCTGTGCCATGCGATCTCGCCAAGCTTGCAAGGCGTCAAAGCCCTCTCGCCCGGAGTTAAACCGCATCAAACGAGCAAATTCCAAACCGCAAAAAGCAGTGATGTCGGCAACGGTGAAACGCTCGCCGGCCATCCAGGGATGCCGGCGCAAATGATGGTCAAACCAACTGGCCAATCGCCGAACTTTTTGACCTTGGGCCTGGCCAAAATCAGCAAACTGTGGCTGCTCCAAAACGGCCAAGCCGGGATGGGTATGACGCACACAGTTGGCAATACTGGCCAATAGATCGAGCTCCACACGCCGATCTGCCATTTCAATGAAGGCGCGCTCCTGCGCATCCAAACCCATCAGGTTTGGCTTTGGATACATACCCTCCAGGTAGGTACAAATCGCGCGTGATTCAGTTAGCACCCGCCCATCATCGAGCGCCAGCGCGGGCACCTTGGCCAGGGGACTGATGCGCAGATAGTCATCACCTTTGTGCTCCAGCGCATTCAAGTCGACCGATACCACATCAATGTCCTTGATGCCTTTTTCTGCCAGAAACATCGTGACACGGCGTGGGTTGGGCGCACCAGGAGAGACGTACAGTTTCATCATTAGCCTCCTGGAACCTGGGATGAGCCGGTTTCCAGCATGTTGCGCGCTTGCTGAATAAACGCCTGTGTAGCCGCTTCGTCGGGTTGGCGCGCGCTCAGCGGCGATGGTGGCTGCTGGAGACCACGTTGCACTGCCGGACGCGCCTTGATTTCAGCCATCCAGCGCTGCAAATGCACCAGGCCAGTCATTTCCACGCCAGACCAGTGGTGCGTTCGCACCCAAGCCCAATTGGCAATATCGGCAATCGAATAGTCCCCAGCCAAATAGGCGTGCTCAGCCAACCGAGCATACAGAACCCCAAACAGCCGCCTTGTTTCTGCTTGGTAGCGTTGAATAACGCTGGGAATTTTTTCGGGGAAATAGCGGTAAAAAACATTGGCCTGCCCCATCATCGGCCCAATGCCGCCCATTTGAAACATGAGCCATTGGATGACCAATGAACGGCCTTTGGCAGTTTGAGGTATCAGGCCTGCGGCTTTCTCAGCAAGGTACAACAGGCAAGCGCCTGACTCAAACACCACAAAGTCATCGGCGTCACAGTCCACGATCGCTGGAATACGCCCGTTAGGATTGATGGCCCTGAAAGCGGCTGTCTTTTGCTCACCACGCCCTAAATCTAGCGTGACAAGACGGTAAGGCAGGCCTAACTCCTCCAAAGCAATGGACACCTTGTGCCCATTGGGTGTCGCCGCACTGTAGAGATCAATCATGACGGAACTGGCACATCAGTGCGCGGTCCGTCTTAGATCAGCCACACGTGCCGCTACGACCAAATGGTCCGCAGTGGGTCCAGCATGGGCCAGATAAGTCTCAAGGTCGCGTACTGCGGGCTCCAACAAACCGGCTACAGCGAGCGTCATGCCACGGTCTCGGTATTCAGACCAAGCCTGCGGCAAAAGCACCAACAAGCGATCCTGCACCGCAAGCAAACGCGGCCAATCCTCTTCAGCGCTGTGGATCTCCTTGAGATTACGCAGCATTCGCGCAATGATGGCCCGGGGGCTTGCTGCGTGCAAATGATGACTCAAAGTCAAGGCCAGGCTGTCGCTGCCGTCACTCAGGCCGACCATGGACTCGAGTTGCTCGAGCAAGGCCTCCTGACTCAACGAGTGCCCAGTTAATGGGTCAATGACAACCTGCCCCTCATTCAAATGGACCTTGAGCATGAAATGTCCCGGAAAAGACACGCCATAAGCCTCAAGCCCGATACCACGCGCCAGTTCCAGCCAAATCACGGCCATGGATACCGGAATGCACTGGCGCGTTTCCAAAACGCGGTGCACATAGCTGTTGTCGGGATCAGCGTAGTGGTTAAAGTTGCCCGCAAAACCCATGTCCTGATAAAGCAGTTGGTTGAGCACCTTCAATCGCTGCATGGACTGAGCACTGGCAGGCAAGCGCCTGAGTAAACGTGCGAGCAAGAAATCCACTTCACCAAGCACCTTTTGCAAGCTGAGCTCAGGATAGTCATCCTGGGCCAAACTGGCACTTGCCTCAAGCAAGGGAAAATCATGATCGGAGGCTACCAGGGTAGAGAAATAATCCAGTGGCGTGGGCAGCTTCAAATTCAATTTCATACGACCATTGTCTAACGCTTGACAAGTTCACGCAATGGAACGCCAACCAGCTTCAGCGCACCGAGATAAAGCAAGCCAGATACGCTCAAAACCGCTGCCAACAAACCTACCCGATAGCCTGAGCGCGCACGCAAAGCCGTCCAATCGACATACGAACCAGCGAACCACAGAAAAACAGCAAGGACGCAGCAGGCAAATGCAACCTGCATCAACAAACGTAACCAGCCCTCCAAAGGTTGGTAGCTCTTGCTGCGCATCAAACCCCATAACAGCCATCCAGCATTGATCATGGCACCCAAACCGATTGACAAAGTCAAGGCGGCATGCGCCAGATAAGGCACCAACAACACATTAAAAATTTGGGTCAGAACCAAAACGCCTATAGCCACACGAACCGGCGTCTTGATGTCTTGCTTCGCATAATAGCCAGGCGCTAGTACCTTGAGCGCCACCAAACCAATCAAACCAACGCCCCAGCCCATCAAGGCATAACTCACTTGCTGAACATCAAAGGCCGTCATAGCGCCGTAGTGGTACAGGACAGCCACCAAGGGCGTTGGCAACAAGATCAAACCCACCGCACAGGGGGCCGCCAGAACCAGCACCAGCCGCAAACCCCAATCCAGCATGCCTGAATAACGTTGGGCGTCGCCACTGGCATTGGCTGCGGCCAGTTGGGGCATCAAGACAACACCAAGGGCGACACCCAGGATTGCAGTCGGAAACTCCATCAAACGGTCAGCGTAGGTGATCCAACTCACACTGCCCGGGCGCAAATGCGAAGCAATTTGGGTATTGATCAAGACCGAAATATGGGCCACGCCCACACCCAACATCGCAGGCCCCATCAACCTCAAAATATTTTGAGTCCCTCCATCGGCCCAAGCTAACCGTACTTCAGACCAGCGCCATCCTACATGCGGGCGCAGACCAATTCGACTCAAGGCCCACCACTGAAGCAGCAACTGCGATGCGCCGCCCAGGAGCACACCTCCGGCCAAAGCATAAATAGGCTCCAAGCCCATTGTTTCAAACCACGGCACGCCCAACCAAGCCGCGGCAATCATGCAGATGTTCAACAACACAGGGGTGGCAGCGGGCACTGCAAAACGCTTGTAGGTGTTGAGCACACCAGCGCCTAAAGCCACCATGGACATGAACCCGATGTAGGGGAACATCCAGCGCGTCATGACCACAGCCACCTTGTAGCCTTCTGGCGACTGCTTCAAACCGCTAGCCATCATCCAAACCAAGGCCCCAGAACCCAAAACTCCTAAAAAGCTCAATGCCAGCAAGGACCAGGCCAGAACAGTGGCCACCTTATCGACCAACACGGCAGTTGCAGCATCGCCCTCTTGTTGACGCGTTGCAGCCAAGACCGGCACAAAAGCCTGACTGAACGCACCTTCAGCAAAAAACCGTCGAAACAGATTGGGGATGCGAAACGCCACATTGAAAGCGTCCGTCAAAGCCGACGCACCAAAAGTCGAGGCGATCAGCAGTTCGCGCGCCAAACCTGAGATGCGCGAGATCAGCGTCATCAAAGAAACGACAGAGGCGGATTTAAATAAGCTCACGGAACGGGAGTGTACCGGTCCCTTTACGCAGTGCGACGCAAAGCCGCCCCTTGTTCAGGGTCTGCCTTGCGCTGCGAATCACTTTGGGACAGAGGCCGAACGAAAACAAACTGCTAGAATGGTGCGCTTTGCTGGCAACATCCACAGACTCAAGGAACCTAAACAATGGCATCTACAAAACCCAAGAAAAAGAACCCGCGCCTGGCGTCGGGCCGTAAACGCGTTCGTCAGGACGTTCAAATCAACGCAGCCAACACGTCGCTGCGCTCACAGTACCGCACCGTGGTCAAGAATGTTGAAAAAGCCGTTTTGACTGGCGACAAGATCAAAGCCACTGAACTGTTTGCAAAAATGCAGTCAGTGGTGGACTCTGTTGCCGACAAAGGCATCTTCCACCGAAACAAGGCTGCTCGCGACAAGAGCCGCCTGTCAGCCAAAGTGAAAGCTTTGGCGGTAGCCGCCTGACCGATCAGGCAAACCGCACGTAAGCTTTAACCCCAAGGTTTGAGCTTACGCCGTTTGTATCGGGTGCGCTGTCAGCAAAGCAAAAAAGCCGTTCTGTAGAACGGCTTTTTTGTTCCCGCATCCTATTGCACCAGAGCACCCTCAGTGACACACACTGTGCGCCGAAACAACGCCAGTGCACGCTGATGGAGCTCCGAACCAAACCAATCGAAACGTGCGCATACAGCGCCCGCGGGCTTACAAATGGACAATCGAATGCCCCAAGCGTACAAGCTGCGGGTCGCCTACACCAAACAAGTCACCAAGGCCGGATTCACGCCCCCTGAAAAGTCAGGTTCAGCAAACTGCCACAGGCCCAACATTCTGCTGCCTGCGCCGCCAGTCTTGAAGCACGGTTTTAGCATGCCGCCAGCGGACTAAAATCTCAGATCGACGGACCAACCCTGGTTGGGCTGCGTTGTTTTTTTCGGAGACCTCCAAGATGAGTCCAAGTCCTTTAGTCGGGCAGCCGCAATCTCCCCACGTGATGAACACCTATGGGCGTTTACCAGTTGCGTTATCACATGGCCAAGGCTGTCATGTGTGGGATGTCAACGGCAAGCGTTACCTGGATGCTCTGGGCGGTATTGCTGTGAACACCCTTGGGCATAACCACGCCAAACTGGTGCCTGCCTTACAGGATCAACTCAGCAAGCTCATCCATTGCTGCAACTATTACCACATACCAGATCAAGAAGTGTTGGCCAAAAAACTGGTTGCCCTGTCTGGTATGAGCAATGTGTTTTTTTGCTCCACGGGCTTGGAGGCCAACGAAGCGGCCATCAAACTTGCACGCAAATTTGCCCACGATAAAGGCATTGAACGGCCGGAAATTGTGGTCTATGAGAAGGCATTCCACGGACGCAGCATTGCCACCCTTAGCGCTACTGGCAATGCAAAAATTCAAGCCGGCTTTGGCCCAATGGTGGACGGCTTTATCAGGGTGCCATTGAACGACATCCAGAGCCTGCGCCAAGCCACGGCGAACAACCCTAATGTGGCGGCTGTGTTTCTCGAAGCCGTCCAAGGAGAAGGCGGTGTGCGACCCATGCACTTGGATTACCTGCGTGAGGTACGAGCCCTGTGCGATGAGCGCGACTGGCTCATGATGATTGACGAGGTGCAATGCGGCATGGGGCGCACCGGAAAATGGTTTGCCCACCAATGGGCAGGCATCACACCAGATGTCATGCCACTGGCAAAAGGATTGGGCTCCGGCGTGCCCGTGGGTGCCGTCGTGGCAGGACCACGCGCAGCTACGATTTTCAGCCCTGGTACCCACGGCACAACCTTCGGCGGTAACCCCTTAGCCATGCGCGCTGGCGTGGAAACCATCCGCATCATTGAGGAAGATGGGTTGCTAGCCCATGCAGAGCGTGTGGGTCAACATCTGAGCCAAGGTTTGAAAGCCGCGCTGGCCGCCGAAATGCGCAATGGTGGCGTCACAGAGATTCGTGGCCAGGGTTTGATGATTGGTATCGAGTTGTCCAAACCCTGTGGTGTGCTGATGCAGCAGTGCCTAGACCACGGTTTACTCATCAGCGTCACAGCTGACAGCGTGATCCGACTGGTGCCACCCTTGATTTTGACCCAGAGCGAAGCCGATGACGTGATCGGCATACTCTGTCCTCTGATTCAAAACTTTTTAACCCATACTTAAGCGTCGCCAGCCGCGCCGATCCAACCGCTCATGAGTCATTACCTGCAGTTTGCGGACCTCAACGCCCGCCAGTACACCTATTTGTTTGACCGTGCTTCGGTCATCAAAAAAAAATTCAAAGCCTATGAGCGACATCAGCCGCTAACGGATCGCACCTTGGCGCTCATTTTTGAGAAAGCATCGACCCGTACCCGCGTCAGTTTCGAGGCCGGCATGTACCAATTGGGTGGTAGCGTGGTGCACCTGACCACCGGCGACTCTCAGCTAGGCCGCTCCGAGCCCATTGAAGACAGCGCGCGCGTCATCAGCCGCATGGTTGACCTGGTGATGATTCGCACGTTTGAGCAAAGCAAGATTGAGCGCTTTGCCGAGCACTCGCGTGTTCCCGTTATCAACGGGCTGACCAACGAATTTCATCCCTGCCAGATCCTGGCAGACATCTTCACCTTCATCGAAAACCGCGGGCCTATTCAGGGAAAAACGGTGGCCTGGGTGGGGGATGGCAACAACATGGCCAACACTTGGCTGCAGGCCGCAGAATTGCTCGACTTCAAGGTCAACGTGAGCACGCCCACTGGGTATGAAATTGACGAGAAAGTGGCAGGGGTTTCTGGCAGGAGCATCACCGACCACTACCAAACCTTCAATGACCCCATGGACGCCTGTCGCGACGCCGATCTGGTGACCACCGATGTTTGGACCAGCATGGGGTATGAAGCGGAGAACGAAGCACGAAAAAAAGCATTTGGCGACTGGTGTGTCGATGAAGCCATGATGGCTGTCGCCAAGCCCAATGCATTGTTCATGCATTGCCTTCCCGCGCACAGGGGTGAAGAGGTAGCAGCAGAGGTCATCGATGGGCCTCAGAGTGTGGTTTGGGACGAAGCCGAAAACCGCCTCCACGTTCAAAAAGCGCTCATGGAATACCTGCTACTAGGGATGGTCGACTAAACGCTCGTCATGCCGCACGCCTCAGGAGCGTCGATAACTAGTCACTGACTGAAAAGTCGTCAATGCCTTGCTCAGGCTTTGGCAGACTCACTCACATTGCCCGCATTCGTGACGAACCCTCCCGATGCGTTGCCCACCGACAACCCGAGTCAATTGCGCAGTCGACGCCGCGGTGCCACAGGCAGCAGCTTGTGTGACCATTGGGCACAGCCAAAGCCGCATTGCCAGGCATGCCGCGTGTCATCACCCTCACCACTTGATCTGATAAAAAAACAATTTCCAACAGACGCAACACAAGCGCATGGTCTTGGGCATCTCAGCTAGGGCCATACCCAGAACCACCGTCCTCTGGTTCAAAGCCAGCTCCTGCAAGCCGGTTGACTCGACCACTGGACTGTTCGGTGTATGGGGCATGCAGCGGCACTGTAAATAAGCCTATTTTTTTATCCCATGGTGATATGCGAGCTCAGGGGAACATTCAAAAAAAGACTTTTCTCGCGTAGCACGTCAAGCCGAGTCGCAACCTTGCTTGGAAATCCCGCTCACTGCGCCCGATGTCCGTACAACCAAGGCATATCGAGCAAACGCTCGCCCGCAACGCGCATGGCAAGGTCGCGACCCCAGGCCAAGGCCCCGCTGGCGTGAAAAATTTGGGCATTGCGCAAGGCTCGGCGCTGTACACGGGCATTGCGATGCCAGCGTTTGGCGGCATAGGACAGAAGCCGCTGCTCAATCAAAGCACCAGAGGGCCCCATACTGATGGCCTCGGCCAAGACCTGTGCGTCCTCAATCGCCATGGCTGCCCCTTGAGCCAAATAAGGCAGCATCGGGTGCGCCGCGTCACCCAGCAACGCAACCCGACCTCTTGCCTGCTCATGCGCGCCGCGCATGGGCGCTCGAACGCTCAAACACCACAAGCGCCAATCGGCAATGGCTGCGATCAGGTCACGCAACGCGACGCACTGACCATGCAAGCGCCAATGCAGGTCTGAGGCATTGGCGCCGTGGTCCCAAGCCGACAGGTCAGCAACAGGCACACCTTCAACAATGGCCACCACATTGAGCCACTCGCCGCAACGCACCGGGTAGTGCACGACATGCAGGCCCGCTCCTAGCCATACCGTGACCTGTTGGGTGCGCATGGCCGCCGGCAGCTGGCTTTGACGCACCAGTGCGCGGTACGCCAACTGACCGGTGGGCAGTGGCTGGCTATCGGCAAGAAGGTGTTGGCGCACCGTGCTCCAGCCACCATCTGCGCCGACCAGTACGTCGCCCACAACCCTGGCGCCGTCCTCAAAGCCCACACTCACCCCTTGACTTGTGCAAGTGAAATCACTGACTTGGTGACTGAACCGGACATCTGTACCGTGCTCTTGCGCCAAAGCCCGTTGCAACAGTTGGTGCAAATCGGCACGGTGTACCAATCCATAGGGTGCGCCATAACGGGTGAGCATGTGGGAGCCCAAACGCAGCACCCCTAGCGCTGCGCCAGTAGCCGCATCTCTGATCTGCAAACGCTCAGGGAAAACAACCGTTTCACGTAACGCGTCCTCCAGGCCCCAAGCTTGCAGCACACGCATGACGTTGGGCCCGAGTTGAATGCCGGCGCCCAATTCAGACGGATAAGCCGAGCGTTCAAAAACAGCCACCTCACTTCCAGCGCGTGCACACGCCAAGGCGCACGCCAAACCACCGATGCCGCCGCCGGCAATCAAGACGCGGTTGGCAGTGGCTTGGGCGGTGCGCAGCTGGTTCATATCAATGTGCCTGTCAGGCTAATTGAGCCCAGGCTTTTTCCAACCGTTTTACGCTGACCGGTTGCGGCGTACGCAACTCCTGCGCGAAAAAACTCACTCGTAACTCTTCAAGAAGCCAGCGAAATTCCTGTAAGCGCTCATCAACAATACCTTTGCGCTCGGCCAACTGGCGCAGGTAACGCTGCTCAAGCGGACGAAATTCAGCCAATTTAGCAGCGTCTCGGGCTGGGTCCGTGCGGTACTTATCCAATCGGGCCGTGATCGCCTTGAGGTAGCGCGGGTAGTGTTGTAGACAAGACCAAGGTGTTTGACTGACAAACCCCTTGGGCATCAATTGCGCCAATTGCTGCACGATGTCTGCGCTGACCTGCGGTGCGTTGCGAGCCTCTTTAAGCTTACGTGCCGCCGCGGCGTATTCGGTCAGGATGGTAGCCGTCAGCCGCGCCACTTCACTTGCAATCAGGGTCAGGCGAGCGCGCCCATCTTCGACGCGGCGCTTGAATGAGGTGGCATCAACAGGAAGTGGATCCATCAAAAACGCACGGTCCATCGCGACTTCCAAAATCAGGCCTCTCAAATCTTCCAGCGTTCCGCCACCTGAACCATCTGGGCTACGGCCAACCAGCATGTAGGTCACCGCCATTTTTTGCAGCTCGGGAATATTTTTCTCGAGGTATTTCAAAGCGTCCTTGACCTGTAAGGCGCACAGTCTGCGCAAGCCATTACGGTGTCGCTTGGCAGCCACTTCTGGCTCATCGAACACTTCGATGGTGACGCTGTCACCGCTGTCCAACAGTGCTGGATAACCAATCAAGATTTGGCTCGCCTTGCGAACTTCCAGTAACTCTGGTAACTCCCCGAAGGTCCACGAGGTATACCGACTTGCAGCCTGCACCGTAGGGACCGTGGCATCAAACGGTAGTTTCGTTGCAGGGCTGCCTTGGGGACGCGCCTGTGGCGAGTTTGGCGCCGATGTCTGGGTGCTCAAAGGCTGAGCGACCTGAGCCAACTTCAAACTGGCCAGAGCCTGAAAAGCGCCCCGTGCCCGCGAACCCAATTCTGTTTTCAGAGCAGCCAGGTTTCGCCCCTCTCCTAAATGCCGCCCATGCTCGTCCACGACCCGGAAATTCATAAAGAGATGCGGTGACAGCATGTCAAGCTTGAAGTCATTGCGCACCACATCGATGGATGAAGCCTGACGCACCAGTTTCACCAACACATCAACCAAGTCACCATGACCGAAAATCTCCGGCGTGATCAGGGTCGCATGCATTTTTTGAGCCGTCTCAGCCAGCGGAACCAAACGTGACCGAGGGCGCTGGTGCAGTGTTTTCAGCAGGGCCTGGACTTTGTCTTTGAGCATACCTGGCACCAGCCAGTCACAGCGATGTTCATTGACCTGATTGAGAACAAAGATTGGTACGGCGACGTTCAAACCATCACGTGGGTCGCCAGGTTCATGCAAATAAGTCACGGCACAGTCGACACCACCTAAGCGTACTGTCTTTGGAAAAGCCTGTGTCGTGATGCCCGCCGCTTCGTGGCGCATCAACTCTTCACGTACCAGAAATAAAAGTTTGGGATTGAGCTTGACGGCCCGGTGGTACCAGGTCTCAAAACCATGACCACTGCACACATCAGCTGGTACCTGCTGATCGTAAAACGCATAGATCAATTCATCATCGACCAATACATCCTGCCGCCGCGCCTTGTGTTCAAGTTCTTCGACCTGCGCTACGAGTTTTTGGTTTGCGGCAAGAAAGGGCAAGGGCGTATCCCATTGGTTGCCGACCAAAGCCTCTCGGATAAACATCTCGCGCGCACCTGACAGGTCGATGCGACCGTAGTTGACACGCCGCCCGCTGTACACCACGATACCGTACAGTGTGGCGCGCTCCAAGGCCATCACCTCTGCTGCTTTCTTTTCCCAATGCGGGTCTAAAACCTGCTTTCTGAGCAGGTGTGCACCCACGATTTCCAACCAGGCCGGCTCGATCGCCGCAATGCCTCGACCAAACAAACGTGTCGTCTCTACCAACTCTGCGGCAACGATCCAACGACCTGGTTTTTTCACCAGGTGCGCGCCTGGGTGTGGAAAAAACTTGATGCTGCGTGCACCCAGATACTCGCCGGGTGCGCCCGCCGCCTCCAGCTTGCAACCCACATTACCGATCAAGCCAGCCAACACAGACAAATGCATTTGCTCATAGCTTGCCGGCAGGGTATTGATGCGCCATTTGTGCTCCCCCACCACGGTGAGTAACTGCGAATAAATGTCACGCCACTCACGCACGCGTCGCACATTAACGAAGTTTTGACGCAGCAGTTGCTCGTACTGGCGGTTCGACAATTTATGGGTCGGTACAGCGGGACTGTCACCGGTATGACCAGGCACCCTGCCCCGAGCCATATCCAACCACCGCCAAAGTTTGATGTAACCGGAAAACTCGCTCTTTTCGTCATCGAACTTGACATGTGCCTGATCAGCTTGCTGTTGCGCCTCCATGGGGCGGTCGCGAACATCTTGCACGCTCAAAGCCGCAGCAACCACCAACACCTCGTCGAGCGCCTCGCGCTGGCGGGCTTCGAGAATCATACGCCCCACACGCGGGTCCAAAGGTAATCTAGCAAGCTCTCGGCCGACTTGTGTCAACACATTGTTGTCATCAACCGCGCCAAGTTCCTGTAGCAGTTGGTAACCATCGGCCACTGCGCGTCCAGATGGTCGCTCTAAAAAAGGGAAGTCTTCGACCACGCCGAGGTTCAGCGACTTCATACGCAAAATCACACCGGCGAGTGAACTGCGCAAGATTTCCGGCTCGGTAAAACGTGGCCGACTGGAGAAATCGGCTTCATCGTACAAACGAATGCACACACCGTTGGCCACGCGCCCACATCGCCCGGCACGCTGGCTGGCAGCAGCCTGGCTGATAGGCTCTACAAGCAATTGCTCCACCTTGCTTCGAAAGCTGTAACGCTTCATGCGGGCGGTGCCGGCATCGATCACAAAACGAATGCCAGGTACGGTGAGTGAGGTCTCTGCCACGTTGGTGGCCAATACGATGCGCAAGCCGCTGTGCGTATCGAACACGCGGTCTTGCTCGGCTTGTGACAAACGAGCAAACAGTGGCAAGACCTCGGCGTGACGCAAATGAACCAAATGGCTGAGGTGACCGCGCAAGTGCTCAGCAGCCTCACGGATCTCTCGCTCGCCGGGTAAAAAAACCAAAATGTCGCCACCTTGGTAGATATCACGCCACAGCTCATCCACGGCATCGGCAATGGCAGCATTCAAATCGTAGTCGCGCCGCTCTTCAAATGGTCGCCAGCGCTGCTCCACCGCAAACATGCGCCCAGATACCGTGATCACGGGCGCCGGTCCCAGGGCGGATGCGAAATGATCTGCAAAGCGCTGCGCGTCAATCGTGGCCGAGGTCACGACCACTTTCAAATCCGGCCGACGTGGCAAAATTTCCCGCAAGTATCCCAACAGGAAATCAATGTTCAGACTGCGCTCATGCGCCTCGTCAATAATGATCGTGTCGTAGGCTTGCAGCAAGGGATCACTTTGCGTCTCCGACAACAAAATACCGTCAGTCATCAATTTGATTGAAGCGTCTTTGCTCAACCTGTCTTGAAATCTCACCTTGTAGCCCACTACCTCACCCAAGGGCGAGTGCAACTCCTGAGCGATGCGCTTGGCAACGCTGCTCGCTGCAATACGTCTGGGCTGGGTGTGACCGATCAATCGACCGCGCTGACCAGGTCCATAGTTGCACTTACCTCGGCCTAGTGCCAGTGCAATTTTGGGCAATTGGGTGGTTTTGCCAGAGCCAGTCTCACCACAGACGATGATGACTTGGTGAGCCGCCATGGCTGCCATGATCTCTTCACGTCGTTGTGAGACCGGCAGCGTGTTCGGAAAATCAATGTTCAAGACGGTCATTTCTGCAATTATCCGGTGGCAGCCTATAGGGTGCCGTTCATAAGTCAAAGAAAAATCGCCAAAAGCGCGCCTATCGCCAGCTTGCGACACCACTGATACACTTTTCACCCTGTACACAGACCGCGAATACGCCACCATGCCATCTGTATTTAATTTCACCTTTGTTCCATGGTTTCGTTCGGTTGCACCCTACATCCATAAATTTCGCAACCAGACCTTTGTGGTGGGCGTGTGCGGCGAAGCGATCGCTGCCGGAAAACTTCCCAACCTGGCTCAAGATCTGGCGCTGATTCAAAGCATGGGCGTGCGCGTGGTACTGGTGCACGGTTTTCGGCCCCAGGTCAACGAGCAACTCTTAGCAAAAGGTCATACGCCACGTTACAGCGCTGGCGTGCGCATTACCGATATGGTGGCGCTGGACTGTGCCCAAGAAGCAGCGGGCCAGTTGCGCTATGAAATTGAAGCTGCTTTCAGCCAAGGCTTACCTAATACCCCGATGGCGGGCTCCACGGTGCGGGTGATTTCGGGCAACTTCTTAACAGCGCGGCCTGTGGGTATTGTGGACGGCGTTGACTTCCAACACTCTGGGGTGGTGCGCAAAATTGACACGTCCGGAATAACCCGCTCTTTGGACATGGGTGCGCTGGTTCTGATGTCACCATTTGGATTTTCCCCCACTGGCGAGGCCTTCAACCTAACCATGGAAGAGGTCGCCACCTCTGTGGCCACTGCCCTGCAAGCCGACAAAATGATTTTTGTAACTGAGATTGCAGGCATACCCACCGATGTGTCACGTCCGGTTGCTGAAGACAATCCAATTGACACCGAGTTGCCATTGGTGAACGCTGAACACCTGCTTGCGTCCTTGCCGCAAGCTAATCATCCCACTGACATCGGTTTTTACCTACAGCACTGCGTCAAAGCCTGCAAAGGCGGCGTAGAGCGTAGCCACATCATCCCCTTCGCTGTGGACGGCTCCATTTTGCTGGAGGTGTACGTTCACGACGGCATCGGCACCATGGTGGTTGACGAAAAGTTGGAGAGCCTCAGGGAGGCCACATCGGATGATGTCGGCGGTATCTTGCAGCTGATTGAGCCGTTCGAGAAAGACGGTACGCTGGTCAAACGCAGTCGCACCGAAATCGAGCGTGATGTGGGCTTGTACACCGTGATCGAACATGATGGCGTGATCTTTGCGTGCGCAGCCTTATACGCCTACCCAGAGGCTAAAACAGGTGAAATGGCGGCGCTGACCGTCTCACCTCAGGTACAAAGCCAGGGCGACGGTGAGCGTGTACTTAAACGCATTGAACAACGCGCCAAAATCGCGGGACTCGACAGCATCTTCGTACTGTCCACCCGAACCGTGCATTGGTTCCTCAAACGCGGTTTTGTTTTGGTAGACGCAGAGTGTCTGCCCGATGCGCGTAAGCGAAAGTACAACTGGGACCGAAAAAGCCAAGTCTTGCTTAAGAAAATCAACTAGGCCGTGGGGGGTGTTACGGGGTCTGAGCTGGGCGCATGGCAAGGCGCACAGCCAGACCAGCAATCAGCAAAAAGCAAACAAACGACCAGTTGGCAAGCGAGCCGCCTAAAAACACCCAATCAATTTTGGAACAATCGCCGCTGCCCCTGAATATCATCGGCACAACGCGGCCGATCGGAAAGTTTTCGATCATGCCGTAAAAGTCACGGCCGCAGGACACAACCTCGGGTGGATACCATTGCAACCAGCTCTGTCTGGCCGCTACAAATGCACCGAGCCCTGCGTTGAGTAACAGCAACACCGAGCCCGCCACATGCACCCTATGGCGCGCGCTCAGCGCAGTCAGACCCGCAACGAATACGATGGCCAGCATGGCATACCGTTGCACAATGCACATCGGACAGGGATTGAGGCCGACAACATGCTGCAGGTAAAGACCAAAGCCCAACAGGATCAGACACCCTACTGCAAGACCCAGAAACACCCGCCTGGGCGAGTGGTCAATCCAGGTGAGGTGCATTCACTTGATCGCTTCGTCCAGCGCTTTGCACGACGGCGCGCACACCGCCTGAGATTTACCAAGAATTTTCTTGGAAACCATTTGTGATCGTGCTCTATGCTTACCGCACAAAAAACACGACATGGTCGCGGCACCAAACGAGGTAGCCGCGGTGAAAGGTGACCCTGACACCTTGGATTTGTATCGCAGGCCATCGGCCTCGATTTTGGTTTTTGTATCTGCTTTTGCCATGGTGTGAATTTTAACGCAGACGGCCGATCTGTGTAAAAGCTTGCTAAAGTTAGGCCTATTCAAAAGCATATCAAAGGTTCTACATGGCGCGCACTGTAAATTGCATCAAACTGGGCATGGAAGCGGAGGGACTGGATCTGCCACCCTATCCCGGCGACTTGGGTAAACGCATCTGGGAGAGTGTCAGCAAAGAGGCTTGGGGACAATGGCTCAAGCAACAAACCATGCTGGTCAATGAAAACCGATTGAATTTGGCCGATGCGCGGGCACGCCAATACCTCGCTCGTCAGATGGAGAACCATTTCTTCGGTGGCGGTGCCGATGCCGTACAAGGCTACGTCCCGCCAAAGGAATAGGACGGGCGTGCAGTCGGCAACCCAGCCAAGCAAGGATCAACCCGATCGAACCACGCAGGACTGTAGCTGGCAGGGACAGGATTGCTGGCGCTTGCTGGTAACCGACTTTGGAGACGGCTTGCCCTTTCTGCAGGTTTGGCAACGCTGGCGCCAAGATGCACATGCACCGCGCCTGCTCCACTATGTGGCGTTTAGCCAGCAAGTGCCCCATGCCGCACACTTGCAGCAAGCAGCCCACACCGACCCCCTGCTAGCGCCCTTGGTCGAGATTCTGACTCAGAATTGGTTCGGTTTCCTGGATGGTTTTCACCGCTTTGTACTCGACCAAGGCAGGGTTCATCTAACTTTGTGTGTTGGCGACAGCATGGCTTTGATGCGTCAGCAAGCGTTCAAGGCCGATGCCATCGAACTCTGCCATTTACCGGTTGATGCCGAAGCACTCAACACCCTCAAAGGCATTCGCCGCTGCTGTCGCAGGGGCACAGCACTCACCCTCCAAACCCGTGGCATCGCCTTGTCTGAAGTCTGGTTGAACGCTTTGCACGCCACCGGGTTTGGCAGCATAAATGGACAAATGGGTTCAGTCAAAGCGGTGATCACGGCCTACGAACCCGAGTGGCTTCTTTCCAGAGATGACGAACAAGCGCAATCCGCGCGCACGCCGCCAACACGCTGCGCGGTACTTGGCGCAGGTCTGGCTGGCGCCAGCGTCGCAGCAGCATTGGCCAGACGAGGCTGGCAAGTCACCGTCCTTGAACGCGAACCGAAACCGGCCTCAGGTGCATCTGGCCTGCCCGTTGGCCTTCTGGTTGCACACGTTTCCAGCGATGACTGCACACTTTCTCAACTGTCACGTGCCGGCGTCAGACTGACCTTTAACGAAGCTCAATGCCTGTTGCAGCCGGGACAGGACTGGGCACACACCGGTGTGCTTGAACACCGTTTTGATGCACGCGCGACAACACCGGCCAACTGGTCCACTCAGGGTGCGGCCTGGTGCGAACCTGTTCTCACAGGTGCTTCGACGCAAGCTAACGACCCGGGTAACCATACTCTGCTGCACCGCCCGGCTGGCTGGCTCAAACCCGCTGCTTTGGTCAACGCTTGGCTCGCACAAGACGGCATTGCTTTGAAAACAAATACAGCGGTTCATGCTGTGCGGCGCGGGGAATTTTCCTGGCAGCTGCTCGATGCCAGCGGCGATATTCTGTGCGAGGCCGAGCACGTGGTGCTGGCCAACGCTTTGGACGCAGCAGGCCTGCTTCAGCGCCTGGCAAAAGAAGATGATTCGATCAAGCTGCCGGTGAGCCTGGTTCCACAAACCCGTGGTCTGCGTGGCCTTTTGAGTTGGGCAACACACACTGCAGACGACCTCACCGAATGGCCCAGCCAAGCGATGAACGGCAAGGGAAGCGCAACAGGACATGTGCCGACACGCTCAGGTGCGGCGTGGTTTGTTGGGGCCAGCTACCAAGAGGCCACGCAACCCGAGCGCAGTGATCGAGACAACCACCTTCGCAATCTTGACAAATTACGTGTGTTAAATCCGGCCTTGGCCGACACCATGCTTAGGGCACTTGAAGCCGGCCGCTTACAGAGCTGGAAAGGTATGCGGTGTGCGACCGATGACCACCTGCCTCTGGTCGGCCCCGTTGCAGGCAGTGCGCAAGCGGGCTTGTGGCTCTGTGTCGGCATGGGCTCACGAGGCATGAGTTTGTCGATGTTGTGCGCAGAGCTTCTGGCATCGCACATCGGAGCAGAACCATTGCCCATACCCGTGAAACTGGCCAAGAGCCTATCGGCTACGCGAAACAAGGCCTCAGTGGTCCAGACCAAAGCGGCGGGGGTTGACCCATAGCCTTGGTGAAAAGCACCATCTACGGGCTTTGCTTACCGACGAATCAATAACGGATTGTCTGCACACCTTGTGCTGTCGCCAGCAGACACACGGTCGCTTTTTGATGTGCGAAAACGCCAACCGTGACCACGCCTGGCCATTGGTTCACGCTGGATTCAAAGTCAAGCGGGTTTGAGATCTTCAAACCCGTGACGTCCAAAATATGTTGGCCGTTGTCCGTCACCAAAGTCCTACCCTCTTTCAACCGCAGGCACGCTTGCGCACCCATGGCGGCAAACTGCCGAATAATTTTGGCCGAGGCCATCGGGATAACCTCAACAGGTAAAGGAAACGCGCCCAGTGTTTGTACCAACTTGGAGGCGTCCGCAATGCACACAAACTGACGCGCAGTAGCCGCGACAATTTTCTCACGCGTCAAAGCAGCACCACCGCCTTTAACCATGTAGCCCTGGTGATCAATCTCGTCAGCACCGTCAATGTACACAGACAGTTCGGGCACATCGTTGGCATCAAACACCTGAATACCCAAGGCCTCAAGCCGCGCAGTACTGGCCTCTGAGCTCGAAACGGCACCAGCAATTTGAAGACCACTTGCAGCCAACGCATCAATGAATTTGTTAACCGTGGAACCTGTGCCGACGCCAACAATTTGGCCGGGCTCCACATAAGCCAAAGCAGCCTGGCCGACCAGCATTTTGAGTTCGTCGTTTGACAGGATGTGTGTTGTTTGCTTAGCAGTGCTTATCATCTGAGAAAATCCTTCACTTAACTTGTTGACACTGGGAATTATCTGATGGCTCTCGTCCCTTACGCGCTTACCCGTCCTTTTTTGTTCAGCATGGACCCTGAGACAGCCCATGAGCTCACATTGGATGCGCTCGCGCGCACCCAGGGCACACCTTTGCAGTGTGGCTACGCCTCCCAACGGGTTGAAGATGCCATCACCGTGGCCGGTCTCAGTTTCCCCAACCGCGTCGGACTCGCTGCTGGTCTGGATAAAAATGCGCGCTGCATTGACGGCCTGGCTGCCATGGGGTTTGGGTTTGTGGAAGTCGGCACCGTGACGCCTTTGGCTCAAGCTGGCAACCCAAAGCCACGCATGTTTCGCCTGACCAAAGCCCGTGCGCTGATCAACCGATTGGGCTTTAACAATGAGGGCTTGGATACCTTTGTAGCCAACGTCAAACGATCCAACCTGAACCTGACTAGCCAAGCACCTCATGGCAACAAGCCTCGCATGCTGCTGGGCTTGAATATCGGAAAAAATGCCCTGACGCCAATCGAACGTGCCGCGGACGACTACCTCACTTGCTTGAATGGCGTTTACCCCTATGCGGACTATGTAACCGTCAACATTTCAAGCCCGAACACAAAAAATCTACGCAGCCTGCAAAGTGATGAAGCGCTCGATGCCCTGTTAGGTGTCTTGTCTGAACGGCGTGAACAACTGGCCCAACAGCAAGGTAAGCGCACGCCCATCTTTTTGAAAATCGCTCCCGATCTGGACATCAATCAAATCTCTCAGATTGCCACCACTTTGAAGCGCTATGGCGCCGACAGCACAGGCCAGGCGAATAACGCCTGGGGCGTGATCGCGGCCAACACCACACTGTCAAGAGACGCTGTGCTAGGGCTACCCCATGCACAGGAAGCAGGTGGATTGTCAGGCGCGCCTTTGCTGGGCGCAAGTAATCAAGTCGTCAGCCAGCTGCGCGCGGCACTGGGCGCCAGCTTTCCGATCATCGGCGTAGGCGGTATTTTGAGCGCTGACGATGCCCTGAGCAAAATCAAAGCCGGCGCTGACTTGGTGCAAATTTACACAGGTCTGATTTACCAGGGTCCAAGTCTGGTCACCCAAGCTGCTAAATTGATCAAACAGGCCCGCTGACACGTCGCCTGCGAGCGACGCTGGCGAGCCTCAAACCATGTTAGCCACCAGCTCGCCGATGGCCAATGAACTGGTCAGGCCGGGCGACTCAATGCCAAACAGATTGACCAGGCCCGCTACACCATGGTCTTCTGGACCGCTGATAAGAAAATCGGCGGCAGCTTCTTCTGGCCCACTTATTTTTGGTCGGATGCCAGCATACGCTGGCATCAGTGCACCGTCTGCCAGTGCAGGCCAGTAGCGCCGCACCGCCGCATAGAACACCTCGCCACGCTGCGGATCCACCAGCCAGTCGTTGGGGGAGTCCACCCACTGCACATCGGGGCCAAATTTGGCCTGCCCCCCAAGATCAAGGGTCAGGTGTACACCCAAACCAGCATGTTCAGGAACGGGGTAGATCAGATGAGAAAACGGCGACTTACCCGTTAAAGAAAAGTAATTGCCCTTTGCGTAATAGGCTTGCGGCAGGTGCGCAGGACTCAAACCCTCAAAATGCCGGGCCAAATCGGGCGCCAACAGTCCCGCGGCGTTCACCAGAACCTTAGGCCGTAGCTGCAAGCCATCCGCAACCGTGACGCAGATCGCGTCAGGTCCGAGCTGTGCCGAAACGACAGACGTATGCAGTGCTACCAGACCACCGGCATTTTCCAAATCAGCTTGCAGGCTGAGCATCAAACCATGGCTGTCGACAATGCCGGTGCTCGGAGACAGCAAGGCACCATGACATTGCAATGCTGGCTCTAAGGCGCATGCAGCAGCCCGATCCAGCAACACCAGGTCATCGACACCATTGGCTATTGCCTTGCGCTGAATGTTGTGTAGCTGGTCCATTTGCGCCTGCGAGGTGGCGACGATCAATTTGCCACAACGCTGGTGATCGACGCCTCTGTCCTTGCAGTATTCGTAAAGCAAATTTTTACCCTGAACACACAAACGCGCCTTCAATGAACCAGCGGGGTAGTAAATGCCCGCGTGAATCACCTCGCTGTTGCGCGAACTCGTTCCCATTCCAATGCCGGCCTGTGACTCCAACACGATGACCTCTCGCCCTCTGAGCGCCAACGCCCTGGCGACAGCCAAGCCCACAACACCAGCACCGATTACCAGACAATCAACCTCATCCATCGAGCACCTCGGGTTTGCAAATTGAGACCGATTTTGACGCCGTTTTAGTATCCAAGACCTTGCCTGCATAGCGCACGACAAGACATTGAGCTTCAGCCAGCAGAACGGCAGCGCGGCTGCTGCAAGCCGGTAGCCGCCGACCACATGGTGATGCGTAATGACCGGCCACGAGCAAGGGATCCGAACCGGGTCTATTCAGGGGAAACCATCTTTTAATCGTCAGGGTGTAGCGTCATCAAGGTCATGATGGCGGAAATCACCTCCGTTTTAAACCCAACTCGGGAGCGATTGTCTGCGTGGTCATACCCATCAAAAACCAACTGCTGCAAATACTCGACGCAGGCTGGCTGACCCCATAACTGCGCGATGCCCTGCGCAATCTTGGGATGAAGGCGTCCAATCTCGGCCAAGGCTGCATTTTTTTGATCTGCATCGGACTGGGCAAAGGAAAAGTCAAAACTATTTTCTTTGGGGGCCTGCTCCTTTGGTGCCAGCGCCGCGTGCTCAGCAGACGACTGGGAGAGCAACTCCTCTGTCATGGGTTGTGTGCTTTCGAACACTGGCGGCTTCTGCGGCTTCTGCGGCTCCTGCACTGCAGGGGGCAGCGCTTGAGCAGCTTGGTTCGCGCGCTGGTCATACGCCGAAGCAGCAGAAGCCGACCCTAAAGACTGGCCACTTTCATCGACAGGTTGCTCCAAGATCGTTGGATACTTCTGGACATTAGGCTTCTTGAGGTCTACTTTCCCCTGGAAAATTTGATTAAAAGCTGCCCACACCGACTCTGAATTTTTTTCTATAACTTCGACTTGATCAGATGCCATTTTTCGCGGAAACTTTCGACGCTCCAGCAACACATCATTGGGCGACGGTGATTTGCGTGATTCACCAGAATTTTTTTCTACGTCAGCCGGTTTGTTTGATGGTTTTGTGTTGTCGACAAGGTGGAAATCCGACAAGGTCACAATATTTTCCATCACCTCCGCACTGAATGGCACAGCATCATCATCATCTGGGTTGCGCCCACTTTTCAACAAGCGCGCAAGATAGGCCTCGCCGGCTGGTGATCCCCAAACGGTATCGAGCAAGTCAGCCACCAAAGGGTGCTGCACTCGCAGCACCCGCATGGCACTATCAAGCACGTCAGGGCGCTTAATCTTTTGAACACCAGCTGCCGAAGTGACTTTATTTTTTCCGATGGACGGAACGATCGCTTGCTTCTTTTCCATGTATCCCTGATAACTTTATAAACAGTAGAGAGGGTGCGTATTTACCTTGGGCGCGATCTCATTTTTTGGACCCTAGACCGGACAAACTTGCATACGAAATCATAAACCGGCGGGAATCGCCGCAACGGGTACCACTGTAATCGCGCACATGCACTTACCCTTAAGGTTGACGTCCGATTGAGCATCCAGTCAATTTCTAGACCGCTCAATCAACCGAACCCCCAGGGCCTGATTTGTCGACAGCACTTCAAAAAGGCGATCGATGTTTGGGTGGTTTCCTGGATGGGCACGCGCGTCGTCGGCGTGTTCTGCAAACAATACAAGCCCCTCCTGCGCTGCGGCGACGCTGATGCCGCCATGGCTTTGAGCCAAGTAAGCATAGACCGCCAAGGAACCCGCCTTACCGGGTTTATTCTCAATGCTTGCAATACGCTGCCCGGCGCTATTGAGCAATTCCAGCGAGCTCAAGTGCTCAACCGCTGGAAGTTTTTTAAGGTTTTCAGAGAAAGTCATACGTCTTTCGTTCGAGCTGCTTAACTGGTGGGTACAAAATACCTTTTGTGCCCAAGCAGTCACGCGACATATCTTAAGATTAATTTGATGCGTTATGGCTTTGATCTTCGGGCATGCTAGTCATGGGTAGGCGGACTTGGTGCCTACCATCTTCATCAGCGAGCGCCGTTGTAACTCCAGCAGCAGCGCCACCAGTTCAGCCGACGGCTCGATGTGCTCGCCCTTCATCGATGCCGGGAAAAAAAGCCCATAAGCTTTTCCAATCTGTCGACGCACAATGGCCGTTTGGGTCAGGGTCTGGTCGCCCAATTCAAGGACAACCTCAATCTCTTCAAGCTGAGGAATATTTAAAACTTCCTCGTCATTGAGCTGCAATGAAATACCTGTGACGCTCAGATCCTGCGCAGTTGCACCAAACATGCGCCCTTTTCGCACAAGGGTCACCCCTAAGTCCATCAATGCCCGTGCTCCCAAGCGGAAACTCTGCCGTTGATTGGGGCTTATGCCCACGATAGAGCCAAGGAATCTGTACAACTGTTCAATCTCCGAACCATCCAAACTGGCCTGAGCTTGTTCCGCATTGAGTCCTGCCACAGCCAAGCGCTTACCATCAAATGAAAGATGGAGATCGCCTATGTTTGCTTCTTGCATGTTTTCCTCTATATTTTTTTAATACCAACAACACACCACAAATGCCTTACCCGAGACCAGGGTAGCAGCCCTTTTCGGAAAAAAAATGGGCTACAGCATCGCTACTGTAACCCGTATTTTGATTGGTCGGTGTGAAAGGATTCGAACCTTCGACCCCTTGCACCCCATGCAAGTGCGCTACCAAGCTGCGCCACACACCGAAGTACGAATTATAACTAGGCGCCTCACCATTTTTAGAAATCTCCGGTGAGCATTTCCCTTATTTCTAGTAACGCATGCCTCACTTGGTGCAATGCAGTTTCAACATCAGGGCTTGTCGCTGCATACGCGCCCAGTTGACCAGAACCAGCCAACGAAGCTTCGGTTAATTCAATCACCTCAATGCCATCCACCAGGTTGGCGCTCTCGCCGTTTCCCCGCCGTCTAGCCTGTGTAATTTCCTGCATTTTGTTGCGCGCACCAACAATCGTGAAGCCCTGGTCGTACAACAAGTCCCGGATACGACGAATCATCAACACTTCGTGGTGCTGGTAATAGCGTCGATTTCCACGCCGTTTCATCGGACTGAGCTGGCTAAACTCCTGCTCCCAATAGCGCAGTACATGCGGCTTCACACCACACAAATCTGCCACCTCACCAATGGTGAAGTAACGCTTAGCAGGAATAGATGGGAGGGTTTGCTCCATAGAGGTTTAAACAGGCGCCAAGATACTTAGCAGGCCATTCTATGAGTATGAACAGACCAAGGCATGTCAACGTTGCAATAAGGGGGCGCCACGTTGCTGGATGTGCTCTTTGAGTTTTTGGCTGGCATGAAAGGTCACAACGCGACGCGCTTCAATCGCAACCAACTCGCCCGTTCTAGGGTTGCGTCCTGGGCGAGCTGCCTTGGTTCTGATTTGAAAATTACCAAATCCGCTGATCTTGACATCATCACCATCCACCAAGCTGGTTAAAACCAAATCAAAAAAAGCGTCCACCATGTCTTTGGATTCACGCTTGTTCAGACCGATTTGCTCAAACAGCAACTCAGCCAACTGCGCTTTGGTCAAGGCGGGTGTTGTCAAGGATTCAACGGTGATGTCCATGTTGGTCTCTCCGGCCAAAATTATTGTGATCAAGCGCGTTGGCGCGCATCAAGTTTAGCGCCGAGTTGCTCAATGATGGCTGCAACAGCCGTTTCAATCTGAACCTCGGTCAAGGCTTGCGTCTCCCCATTAAGCGTCAAGCGGATCGCCATGCTTTTTTCATTGATATCCTGGGGCCGATAAATGTCAAACAACTCTGCGTGACGCAGCACCCCTTGAACAGGGGTGGACCATATTACCTGCATTAAAGCATCGTGCGTCACCGACTCCTTGACCAACACCGCAATGTCACGCTCAACAGCCTGGAATTTAGAGACACCGCCAAATGCAGGCACCAGACGCTTTAAGGCCCCCTCTAGCTCGATCTCAAACACAATCGGTGCATGCACCAATTCATAGCTTTGACGCCATTTGGGATGCAGTTCACCCAGAAAGCCAATGCGCTTACCGCCAAGCACGATGCGAGCGCTGCGTCCGGGATGAAGCGCGGGATGTGCAGCCGCTTCAAAACTCAGACGCTGCGGGGCGAACAAGGCCTCTAAATCGCCTTTGACGTCATAAAAATCGACCGCACGCGCTTTGGCAGACCATCCAGGTGCGTCACTATCGCCGACAGCCAAACCAGCCAAGCGCATCGGCTGATCAAAGCCTTGCACGGTGGTGTCTGAATTCAGAACACTGGCGTCACGTAAGAACACACGCCCGAGTTCAAATACCCGAACACGCTGCGCCTTTCGATCTTGGTTGAATTTCAACACCTGGATCAAAGACCCCAGCAACGACGAGCGCATGACGCTCATCTGGCTGGCAATGGGGTTAAGTAAACGAATGGGGTTGGCATTACCGGCGAGCTCATGCTCCCAGCGTTCGTCAACAAAACTGAAATTAATGGTTTCCTGATAGCCTAACCCTGCGATGGTTCGGCGGATCGCAAAGGTGCTGCGCTTGGCTTCGGGCAACAACTTTGCTGTGATCGGCGCCACAGGGGGCGTGGGCGGCAGCTTGTCATAGCCGACAACCCGGGCAATTTCTTCGATCAAATCCTCTTCAATCTGCAAATCAAACCGGTAAGAGGGTGTGGTGACGCTCAAGACGCCGGCGCCCTCCTCGACGCTCAAGCCCAATGCGGTCAAGGCCTGCACGCACTGCGCCTGCGAAAGAGTCATACCAAGCACTTTGCTCACCCGAGCCACGCGAACCTGCACGCTTTGTGCTTTGGGCATAGCCACCTGTTGGTCGTCGATTGGTCCAATCAGCGTATCGGGCGTACCGCAAACTTCCACAATCAGCTGTGTGATGCGTTCTAAGTGCTCACAGGTGGTGGCGGGGTCCACGCCACGCTCAAACCGATGCCCAGCATCGGTAGAAAAATTAAAGCGGCGTGAGCGACCCGCAATCGAACGCGGCCACCAAAAAGCGGCCTCTACATACACATCCCGTGTGTCATCAGACACTGCGGTTGCATCCCCACCCATGATGCCGGCCAAAGACTCAACAGCTTGCGCATCGGCAATCACGCCAACTTTTTCATCGAGTGTGACGGTGTTGCCATTGAGCAGCTTCAACGATTCTCCCGTCCTTGCCCAGCGCACTTCAAGACCGCCATGAATGGTGTCCAAATCAAAAATATGCGTGGGTCGGCCCAACTCAAACATCACGTAGTTAGAAATATCAACCAGTGGCGTCACACTGCGTTGGCCGCAACGGGCCAATCGGTCAACCATCCAGCGAGGTGTGCTGGCCTTGGGGTTCACGCCTTTGACAATGCGACCAGAAAAGCGCCCACAAAGATCGGGTGCTGTGACAGCAACAGGCAAGGTATCAGCCATGTCGCTGGCGACGGCTTGAAAATGCGGCGCATTCAAGGGCGCACCGGTCAGTGCGGAGAGTTCACGCGCGACACCAAACACACTCAAACAATGTGCCAGGTTTGGCGTGAGCTTGAGTGTGAACAAGGCGTCGTCTAGGTTCAAGTGCACACGGACGTTTTGACCCAACTGTGCATCTGAGGCCAACTCTAACAAGCCCCCATGGTCCTCCGAGAGTTTCAACTCCCGAGCCGAGCACAACATACCAAAACTTTGCACACCGCGCAGTTTGCCAACCTCAATCAAAAAAGGCTTGCCATCGTCCCCAGGAGGAAGTTCCGCACCTACCGTGGCACAGGGCACTTTGATACCAACTCGCGCGTTTGGCGCACCGCACACAATGGTCAACAGCTCTGCCGCGCCAACATCAACTTGGCAAACGCGCAGCCGGTCGGCATTCGGATGCTGCTCCGCGGTTTTTATTTCACCCACCAACACACCACTGAAGGGAGGCGCCATGGGTTTGATCTCTTCAACTTCCAAGCCAGCCATGGTCAGCGTGTCCGCCAATTGTTCGGTGCTCAGGGGTGGGTTGCAAAATTCTCGCAACCAGGATTCAGGAAATTGCATAGACGTTGATTCGGTGCGGATTCAAATAAAAAACAATGAAGGGCAAGGATTTCAGCAGCGTTAGCGAAACTGTGACAAAAACCGGATGTCGCCATCGAAGAACAGGCGCAAATCGTTGACACCATAACGCAACATGGTCAAGCGGTCAGGTCCCATGCCGAAAGCAAAACCAATGTAACGCTCCGAATCCAGGCCCATGTTGCGAATCACATTGGGGTGCACCTGACCAGAGCCGGCCACTTCAAGCCAACGTCCTGCCAACGGCCCACTGGGAAACTGAATATCGATCTCGGCGCTGGGCTCGGTGAACGGGAAAAAACTGGGCCTGAAACGCAAAACCAGATCATCTGACTCAAAAAAAGTTCGGCAAAAATCGGTGAAGACGTATTTCAAATCCTTGAAACTGACGCGCTCACCCACCCACAAACCCTCACACTGATGAAACATGGGCGAATGGGTCGCATCGCTGTCCACGCGGTAAGTGCGACCAGGCGCAATCACCCGAATTTCAGGCATTTCGCCACAGAAAAGTCCGCCGTCAGTGTCTGCACCACCGGCCAGTGCACGGTATTTTTTAACGTGCTGCACGGCATAGCGGATCTGCATCGGGCTGGTGTGTGTGCGCAATAAATTGGGCGCTTGCTCTGTGCCGCCTTCCACATAAAAGGTGTCGTGCATTGAACGAGCAGGATGATCTTCAGGGGTATTGAGCGCAGTGAAGTTAAACCAGTCCGACTCAATTTCCGGGCCTTGGGCAACCTCAAATCCCATGGAAGCAAAGATGGATTCAATGCGCTCAAGGGTTAACGAAACCGGATGCAGGCCGCCGGTGCCGCGTTGACGGCCTGGCAATGTGACATCCAAAGCCTCCGCCTGCAATTGCTTATTCAGCTCGGCGTTGGCCAGCGCCTTGCGCTGCGTATTCAAAGCTGCCTCAATGGCTTGCTTGGCCACATTGATGGCAGCGCCTAAAGATTTCTTTTGGTCGACAGATAAGGCCGCCATACCCTTCATCATCTCAGTGATGCGGCCAGATTTACCTAAAAACTGGGCCTTGGCGTTCTCCAGGTCCGCAGCCGTCTGCGCCTGGGAGAAAACTAAGCGGGCATTGTCTACAACGGTGTCTAAGTCGTTCATAAAACTATTTGTGCTCTTTCATGAAAAAAGGGCTAGGGCTCTCTCAAGCACTAACCCTTATCTCTGCTGCAAGGACCTTACCGAAGAACAGCGTCTTGAGGCGCAATTAAGCTGCCAACTTAGCCTTAACTTGCGCTACGATTCCGGCGAATGCGGCCATGTCGTGTACAGCAATATCGCTCAAAACTTTGCGATCGATATCGATGCTGGCTTTCTTCAGGCCATTGGCAAACTGGCTGTAGGTCATACCGCATTGACGCGCTGCCGCGTTGATACGAGCGATCCACAACTGTCGGAAGACACGTTTTTTGGTACGGCGGTCACGGTAGGCATATTGCCCAGCTTTCATGACCGCTTGTTTAGCGACCCGGAAAACATTACCACGGCGACCACGGAAACCCTTAGCTAGGGCAAGAACTTTTTTATGGCGGGCGCGAGCCGTTACACCACGTTTGACGCGAGGCATGAGATTACTCCTTGTTCGTCGTTAATTAAAGGCCACGGTTGGGCAACATTTGTGCCATACGACCCATATCGGTCGCATGCACAGCAGTCGCACCACGCAGATGGCGTTTGTTTTTGGTGGTCTTCTTGGTCAGAATGTGACGTTTGAAGGCTTGGCCGCGTTTAACGGTACCACCAGGACGGACGCGGAAGCGTTTCTTCGCCGCGCTTTTGGTCTTCATTTTGGGCATTTTCATGCTCCTTTTTCATTGTGCTCGTGAGGCGTCTGCAAACTCCTTGCAGCCTTGATGGCCCCGAGCCACTTTTAAGCACGAGGCGCTAACCCCATACTTGTCGGTGCCAGTTTAAAAACTGACACCCCTGACCACATTGCTCAAACCGCACGGTGGCGGTCCAACAACGCAGTCAAAGCTTTACGACGCCGCGCTCTCTGCAGCAGCTGTCGCTTTCGCTGGTTTCTTACGTCCTGGCGCGATCATCATGATCATTTGGCGCCCTTCGAGCTTTGGAAACTGCTCTACCAAAATCAAATCAGCTAACTCATCACGAATCCGGTTGAGCAAAGCCATGCCCAGCTCTTGGTGCGTGATCTCCCTACCGCGAAAGCGCAAAGTGATCTTGCATTTGTCGCCCTCTGCCAAGAAACGCTTGATATTACGCATCTTGATGTTGTAGTCACCATCATCGGTACCGGGTCGAAATTTGATCTCTTTGATGTCGATCACAGTCTGCTTGGCCTTGGCCTCAGCAGCCTTCTTTTGTTCCTGGTACTTAAACTTACCGTAATCCATCAGGCGGCATACCGGCGGGTTAGCAGTCGCTGCAATCTCAACCAAGTCCACATCCAGGTCACCGGCCATTCGCAAGGCCTCCATGAGGCTCACAACGCCTAATGGCTCATTCTCAACGCCCGTAAGACGGACTTCTGGGGACATGATTTCACGGTTTAAACGGTGTTTGCGCTCTTCGCGCTGACGGCGATCACGGAATTCGGTAGCGATAACTCAATCCTTCACAACAATATGCCACAAATTTGTGGCTTCAGCCGCCCGCGCGTGCAAGCGACAGACAAGACTCAGACGCCTTCTAGGCCTGATTTTCGAGACACATCTTTGGACAGGGCTTTTGAAAAATCTTCCACAGACATGACACCGAGGTCTAGTCCACCCCGAGCACGCACCGAAACAGCACCAGCTGCCATCTCTTTGTCGCCGACGACGACTAGATAAGGCACCTTTTGCATCGAATGCTCCCGTATTTTATACGTGATTTTTTCATTGCGCAGATCACACCCAACCCTAAATCCTTGATTCTTCAGCGTTTTGACCACAGTTTGGACATACTCAGCCTGGGCATCCGTGATATTGAGCACCTGAACTTGGACTGGCGCCAACCAAGTCGGTAAGGCACCAGCAGTCTCTTCAATCAGGATACCCAAAAAGCGTTCCAAGCTACCCACAATAGCGCGGTGCAGCATGACTGGGCGGTGACGGGCACCGTCTTCACCCACGTATTCAGCATCAAGCCTTTCGGTCATGAAGAAATCGACCTGCATGGTGCCACACTGCCACTGGCGTCCAATCGCATCTTTGAGTGTGTATTCGATTTTGGGTCCATAGAAAGCGCCCTCACCTGGCGTCACTTCAAAATCACAACCCGAAGCACGCAGACTTTCGATCAACGCGGCTTCAGCGCGGTCCCAGCTTTCATCGGAGCCAATGCGCACAGCGGGTCGGGTAGCAACCTTGTAAATGATGTTGCGGAACCCAAAATCACTGTAAACCTTTTGCAGCAAGGCGGTGTAGTCAACGCACTCCCGCAGGATTTGCTCTTCGGTGCAAAAAATATGGCCGTCATCCTGCGTGAAGCCACGCACCCGCATAATGCCGTGCAAGCCACCGGTTGGCTCGTTGCGATGACACTGACCAAACTCACCGTAACGCAATGGCAGATCGCGGTAACTTTTGATACCTTGCTTAAAGATCAAAATGTGCCCAGGGCAGTTCATCGGCTTGAGCGCGTAGTGACGCTTTTCGCTCTCGGTGGTGAACATGTTGTCGCGGTACTTGTCCCAGTGGCCAGTTTTCTCCCACAAACCTTGGTCCAAGATCTGCGGGCCCTTCACCTCTTGGTAGCCGTTGTCTCGGTAAACCCGTCGCATGTACTGCTCAACTTCTTGCCACAGGGACCAGCCCTTGGGATGCCAAAACACGGTGCCAGGTGAGTGCTCATCGAGATGGAACAAGTCGAGCTCACGACCGAGTCGCCGGTGGTCACGCTTTTCCGCCTCTTCGAGCATGGTCAGGTGCTGCTGCAGGTCTTCTTTGGTGGCCCAAGCGGTGCCATAAATTCTCTGCAACATTTCATTGCGATGGTCGCCACGCCAATAGGCGCCAGCCACCTTCATCAGTTTGAAGTGTTTGAGCTTGCCGGTGCTGGGCACGTGTGGCCCACGGCACAAGTCTTCAAACGCGCCTTCACGGTAAAGGCTCACATCTTCGTGCGCAGGGATGCTCGCAATGATCTCGGCCTTGTAATGCTCGCCAATGCCCTTGAAATAGTGCACTGCATCATCACGCGGCAAAACACGGCGCTCAACGGCCTCATCTTTGGCCGCCAACTCGCTCATGCGCTTCTCAATGCGTACCAAGTCCTCCAATGTGAAAGGCCGCTCAAACGCGAAGTCGTAAAAGAACCCGTTTTCGATCACAGGCCCAATGGTGACTTGCGCCTGGGGAAACAGGTCCTTGACAGCGTAAGCCAATAAATGCGCCGTGGAGTGCCGAATGACCTCAAGGCCATCTGCATCACGCGCGGTGACGATCGCCAAAGAGGCGTTCTGCTCCAGCAGAAAACTGGTGTCCACCAGTTTTCCATCCACTTTTCCAGCTAAAGCCGCTTTAGCCAAACCAGAGCCAATCGATGCCGCCACTTGGGCAACGGTCACAGCAGCTTCAAAGTCACGCTGTGAACCGTCTGGAAGAGTAATTTGAACCATGGTTATCCGCAAAAATCAAACATCAACAAAAAAACGCGGCATCAACCGCGCTGGACTCTGGGGCACAACAGCTTGCTCGCCCTTTGCCCCCAAGGTCGCCCCGCTTCAAAATTCCGTTTGGGAACCAAAAAGAACAGGACAGGAGGGGCCAGCGCCCATTTTACCAGCTGACCTGCGCCTTTGCTCCATGCCCTTGCGCGTTCTGGCCGTCGACATCATCTGTTGGCAGGCACCAGCCTAAGCAGCCTGGTTAGCACGTAGACGCGAAAGGGGGAGGTCTTCAACGGGGCAGCTTGGCCCGGGCAGCAACCAGGCGAGCGGGCAGCCAGTCGCTCGTCACACATCCACACCTTTGTTGCACTTTGCAACACTTGATTGACACCTGTATCAAGACCTCAGGCGCAGAATTAGTTCATGTTGAATATTGGACCAAAGTGAGTACTCCCATGCAACTCTTATCCGCCTTGTTTGGTCTCCTCCTGATAATGATTGGCGCTTGGTTGTTTCCAGTCGATATCATGGATATTTCCGCCGCTAAAACGCCCGCGTTAACCATCTTCAAAGCCGGCGTGACCCTGTTGTTTTTTCGCTTTGGAACGCTGCGCTTTGTTCATGCTTTTTCTTGAGCTAGGTACCCGTATCTGTACGACGCCCCCTCAATCAGCAGCCCAATCTAGGCTCACGGCGTGAACACATGGCGTAGTTCTTCGGCGCCTACCGTGCGGGCAGCACCGAAGCCGGCAATGTGTCGGGCCGACACCGGCGTGATGCTGAAAAAACTAAAGTCTCCTAGCTCCGTCATCGGGCGGGCCTCTTCAAACCGCGCAAGATAGGCTTGTCGACAAGCCTGCCACGCTGGGGTTTGCGCTGGCAATCGCTCTGACCTGCCCTGCAAACTCACCCGCTGCAAGGCATGCACCGGCTGACCGATGACTTCAGGCGCGCACACCATCAGGCCAACGTCTGGCCTGGCCAACATGAACTGGGTATGGGCGGCCAATGCACTCACGTGAATCACCAGACACCCCAGATCAGGCTCAAAGGCAAACGGCACCATTGAGACACACGCACGGCCATCATCATCCACGCAGGCCAACACCGCCACGCGTTGCCCATGCAACAACGCACGCAGCAAACGCACCAGCCGTGGTTCGTGCCCAGCGTTTAAAGCGGGGGATTCAGGCATAAGACATCACGCATAGCGCACAGCGCATGCAGGTCAACGCCATCACGACCAACAGGCTTGGGCGGCAACATCCAAAGACCGTAGCCGCAGAGCAGGGTCAAACACGTCGCTGACCAACATCAATTCATCGGCATCGGTGGCCTGCACAATGGCCTGCAAGCCCTCGCGCACCGCTTGCGGGCCACCGATGACAGCGACCGCCAAAAAATCGGCAATGGCTGCACGCTCTTGCTCATGCAGACCCGCCATGAAGTCCGGTACAGGAGGGGGCAAAGGCCGTCGGTCACCACGCAAAATACCCAAAACACGCTGGTAAGTACTACTGGCAAGAAAATCCGCCTCTGCGTCATTCGGCGCGGCAATCAAGGGTACACCCACCACCACATACGGCTTAGACAGCTGTGCGCTGGCTTTGAAGGTCTGGCGGTACACCGCCAAGGCCTGCAACAAGTAACGGGGCGCGAAATGGGATGCAAAAGCAAACGGCAAGCCCATCTGGGCGGCCAACTGGGCCGAAAACAAGCTCGAGCCCAAGAGCCAAATCGGCACATTCGTTCCGACCCCAGGATTGGCAATCAGCCGCTGACCGGCTTCCAGTGGTCCCAGCAGACGCTGCAATTGCGCGACATCACGCGGAAAATCATCTTCGGACTCGACCCGATCACGACGCAATGCACGCATGGTTAGGCCGTCCGTTCCGGGCGCGCGACCCAGACCCAAATCAATGCGGTCCGGATAGAGCTCGGCCAAGGTGCCAAAGGCTTCTGCCACCACCAAGGGTGCATGATTGGGCAACATGACGCCGCCCGAGCCAACGCGCATGGTTTTGGTGGCCCCCGCTATGTGGCCAACCAGCACCGCCGTGGCCGAGCTGGCAATACCTGGCATGTTGTGATGCTCGGCCAACCAGTAGCGCTTGAAACCCAGAGATTCGGCGTGTTGAGCGGTGCGCACGGCGATGTCCAGCGCCTGCGCGACAGTCCCACCCTGCCGAATAGCCACCAAATCCAACAAGGACAACTCGATATTTTGTAGATTCTGCATAAGTCAGAATTGTGCCTTTGATTAGAGTCGCTCGCGTAACGCTTTGATGCACACAAAGATTGACCATTGCCAACGTAGCGACGACTTTCGACCTTTTTCAAAAGACTTGTCCGATGGAACAGGCGCTGCAAACCTGTGACGCCACGAAGCTATGAATTAAATAGCAACCTTTCGCTTGCGGTATAGTGCAGAAAAATCTGGCCGCTACGACGATTTTTTGTAGCGACAAGCCAGCCTGACCAAGATCAAAATCGCTGAGGGGAGACACGTTTGATGAAAGCCACCGAGCAAGCTGCAATCAGCCAATTGTTAAGCCTGCTGGAGTCCCGCTATGCCTTGCGTGTCCTTTGGGCACTCAAGGATGGGCATCCCCAAACTTTTCGATTGCTGCAAGACAGCGTGGGTGGTGTGACGCCCAACACGCTCAATACCCGGATCAAAGACCTTCGCAACGCAGGCTTTTTGGACCGCGGCAAAGTCGGCTACCAGCTCACCCCGGCCGGTGCCGAACTCCTCAAACGCATGGCTGATCTGCAGCCTTTTGCCGAAAAATGGCTTCCCGCTCAACAACAAGTAGCTGATGCCGGCAAAGCGCCCCCAAACAAGTCGACCAAGCTTGGTGGAAAATAGCCGCTTTTTGAACCATTTGGGAATTTCATGTCCAACACACCGACCACACTCATCATCGAAGACAACACCATTGGCGAAGGCGAAATCGCTACGGCGGGTCAAAACGTCACGGTCCATTACACCGGCTGGCTCTTTAACGACGGCGTCCAAGGCGCCAAATTTGACTCCAGCAAGGATCGGCGCGACCCTTTCGTCTTTGGTCTGGGCGCTGGCATGGTGATTCGCGGCTGGGACGAGGGCGTTGCGGGCATGCGCGTTGGCGGCAAGCGCACGCTGATCATCCCGCCTGAGATGGGCTATGGCGCACGCGGTGCAGGCGGGGTGATTCCTCCAAACGCCACACTGAAATTTGAAGTAGACCTGCTGGCACTGGCCTGATCAGACGCTTTCGTCACCAACCAACAAGCGCTTTTCGCCGGTCTTGTCAGCCGGGCGCCGCATTTTTTTAGGTCGGCTTTGCCCCCGTTTAGTGCGCTTGTGGCAATTTTTTTGCCACTTAACCTTGAACTGCGCATCTGCGCCCCCATTTGACAAACTTGTTACTTTCACACAGCCTATCCGCATGCCCGAACAGAACGACCAACCCACCTCCGAAGACGGCGCTCAAGCCGTTGAGCAAAACCAGAGCAACGCCAACAGCCAGGACGCACCCTTGGACGAATTAGCACAGTGTCAAGCCACTGTCGCCGATTTACAGGCCAAAAATGTCGATTTGGCTGACCAGTACCTGCGTGCCAAAGCCGACACCGAAAATGCGCGTCGGCGCGCCGAAGATGAAATTGCCAAATCGCGCAAGTTTGCACTCGAAGGCTTTGCCGAAAGCATGTTGCCCGTGATCGACAGCCTGGAAGCAGGACTGGCCGTGAACGAGGCCACATTGGAACAAATTCGCGATGGCGCCCAGGCCACGCTGCGACAATTGGTCGCGGCACTCGAGCGCAATAAAGTTCTCCCCATCCAGCCTAACGCTGGCGAAAAATTTGACCCCAGCGTGCACCAAGCCATCAGCATGGTGCCCAGTGAACAAGAAGCCAATACCGTGGTACTTGTCTTACAAAAAGGTTACATGATTGCCGAGCGGGTCCTGCGCCCTGCCCTGGTTACCGTGGCCGCACCCAAATAAATTTGCAAAGCGGCTTGAAATTCTTCAAGCCGTCCACATGTGAACTTCATCGGAATTTAAAACTCTAGCGGACCGCTTGCTGTCAGCGCAAACGCACCGGCAGCCGTCCAGACCAACTTTTTAAGGAAACATCATGGGACGAATCATTGGTATCGATCTGGGCACGACCAACAGCTGCGTGGCTGTCATGGAAGGCAATACAGCCAAGGTCATTGAAAACTCCGAAGGTACCCGCACCACACCTTCTATCGTGGCCTATCTGGAAGACGGCGAGGCACTGGTTGGCGCATCTGCCAAGCGTCAGGCGGTTACCAACCCCAAGAACACCTTGTACGCAGTCAAGCGCCTTATCGGCCGCAAGTACGCCGAAAAGGAAGTTCAAAAAGACATCGACCTGATGCCCTATGCCATCGTGGCCGCCGATAACGGCGACGCCTGGGTTGACGTGCGTGGCAAGAAAATTTCAGCCCAACAAGTCAGCGCTGACATTCTGCGGAAAATGAAAAAAACCGCCGAGGACTACCTTGGCGAAGCCGTGACCGAAGCCGTCATCACGGTGCCTGCGTATTTCAATGACTCTCAGCGCCAAGCCACCAAGGACGCTGGGCGCATCGCCGGCCTCGAAGTCAAACGCATCATCAATGAGCCAACGGCAGCTGCCCTGGCTTTTGGGCTGGACAAAACCGAAAAAGGTGATCGCAAGATCGCTGTATACGACTTGGGCGGTGGCACCTTTGATGTCTCAATCATCGAAATTGCTGATGTGGACGGCGAAAAGCAGTTTGAAGTGCTGTCAACCAACGGCGACACCTTCCTCGGTGGCGAAGACTTTGACCAGCGCATCATCGACTTCATCATCGCCGAGTTCAAAAAAGAACAAGGCGTTGACTTGTCCAAAGATGTTCTGGCACTGCAGCGCCTCAAAGAGGCCGCCGAGAAAGCCAAGATCGAGCTCTCAAGCAGCGCCCAGACCGATATCAACCTGCCCTATGTGACAGCCGATGCCACTGGTCCGAAGCACTTGAGCATCAAGCTGTCGCGCTCCAAACTCGAGTCCTTGGTCGAAGAACTCATTGAGCGCACCATTGCGCCTTGCCGCACCGCGTTGAAAGATGCAGGCGTGAACGTTGCTGACATCAACGACGTGATTTTGGTCGGCGGCATGACCCGCATGCCCAAGGTTCAAGAAAAAGTCAAAGCCTTGTTTGGTAAAGAGCCACGCAAAGACGTGAACCCGGACGAAGCCGTGGCTGTTGGTGCTGCAATCCAAGGTCAAGTGCTCGCTGGTGACCGCACCGATGTGCTCTTACTTGACGTAACCCCCTTGTCTTTGGGCATTGAAACCCTCGGTGGCGTCATGACCAAAATGATCACCAAAAATACCACCATCCCGACCAAATTCGCACAGTCGTTCTCAACCGCAGAAGACAACCAGCCGGCCGTGACCATCAAGGTGTTCCAAGGTGAACGCGAAATCGCTGCAGGCAACAAGCTGCTAGGTGAGTTCAACCTCGAAGGCATTCCGCCAGCAGCGCGTGGACTGCCGCAAATTGAGGTGTCTTTTGACATCGACGCCAACGGCATCTTGCACGTTGGAGCCAAAGACAAAGGCACTGGCAAAGAAAACAAAATCACCATCAAGGCCAATACAGGTTTGTCTGAGGCCGAGATCCAACAAATGGTGAAAGATGCCGAGCTCAATGCCGCGGACGACAAGAAAAAGCTGGAACTGGTACAAGCCCGCAACCAAGCCGAAGCGAGCATTCACAGCGTGAAGAAAAGCCTAACTGAATACGGCGACAAGATCGAAGCCGCTGAAAAAGAAGCCATCGAAGCTGCCATCAAAGACCTCGAAGCGGTTTTAAAAGATGACGATAAAGCCGCTATCGATGCCAAGTCCGAAGCGCTGATGACCGTGAGCCAGAAGTTGGGTGAAAAAATGTACGCCGATATGCAAGCCAAAGAGGCTGCTGAAGGTGCCGCATCGGGCAGCGCCGAGCAAGGCACTGGCGCTGCGAGCGATGACAACGTGGTCGACGCTGAAGTTAAAGAAGTGAAAAAGCCCTGATAGCGCAGCGCGCACTTTGAATTTTTCACCCTCCGCACTCGCCGCGTTGACCACCCCTGGGTGCGTCACCGCGGCGTTTGCATTGAAAACCTGCTGGTAAACACCATGTCTAAACGCGATTACTACGAGGTCCTTGGGGTTCCCAAGAACGCTTCAGACGACGAGATTAAAAAAGCTTATCGCAAGCTCGCGATGAAGCACCACCCTGACCGCAACCAAGGCGATGCCGCCAAAGCCGCCGAGGAACGATTTAAAGAGGGGAAAGAAGCCTACGAGATGCTCTCCGACGGGCAAAAGCGTGGCGCCTATGATCAGCACGGTTTTGCTGGCGTTGATCCCAATATGCGCGGCGCCGGCGGCGAAGGCTATGGCGGATTTTCTGAAGCCTTTGGCGATATTTTCGGCGACATGTTCGGTCAGTCGCGTGGGCGCGGAGGCAAACAGGTTTACCGTGGTGGCGATCTCAGCTACGCCATGGAAATCACGCTGGAAGAAGCAGCTAAAGGAAAAGAGGCACAGATCCGCATCCCCAGCTGGGACAGCTGTAAGGTCTGTCATGGCAGTGGTGCCAAACCCGGCACCCAGGTCAAGTCATGCCAGACCTGTGGCGGCGCCGGCGCAGTGCAAATGCGCCAGGGCTTTTTCAGTGTTCAGCAAACCTGTCCTACCTGCCGCGGTGCCGGCAAAGTGGTCTCCGACCCCTGCGCCGCTTGCCATGGTCAGGGCAAAACCAAAACACAGAAAACATTGGAAGTCAAAATTCCATCGGGTATCGATGGCGGCATGCGCATTCGAAGCGCGGGCAATGGTGAGCCCGGCACCAACGGCGGTCCAGCGGGCGACCTCTATATTGAGATTCGCCTGAAAAAACACGAGATTTTTGAGCGCGACAGCGACGACCTGCACTGCTCGGTGCCCATCAGCATGGTCACCGCAGCGCTCGGCGGCGAGATTGAGGTACCAACATTGGCTGGCAAAGCAGCCATTGACATCCCAGAGGGCACACAAACAGGCAAACAGTTCAGATTGCGCGGCAAAGGCATTCGCGGGGTGCGCTCCAATTACCCTGGTGACTTGTACTGCCACATTGTTCTGGAAACACCCGTCAAACTCACCGAACACCAACGCAAGCTGCTACGCGAGTTTGATGAGTCCTTGCAAAGCGGCGGAGGCAAACATTCGCCTGCCGGCGAGAGCTGGACCGACCGCTTGAAGAACTTCTTTAGTTGAGTTCGTCCTCTTGACCAACGGCCTATTTTTTAGGCCGTTCGGTGAGCCCCTGCCCCCCGCCCGGTCGAACCCTTCAGGGATGCACGGCAATAACAGCTGCACCAAGCAGTGGCCCCAGGCTGGCAACACGTCCAAACAAAGATGAAAACGACCTTAGAATCTGTCGAGTGTTCCGCTGCTTAGAACTGACCGCGCTGCTCCAAGCTAGGTCAAACCAAGCACTCTGTCCAAACAAACTCGCAACGAGAATGACTGGCACCCTATGAGGTCAACTGATTTGTTTTTTGCCGCATTACGCGCAATGCGCGCTCACGCCACTGCGCTTGGCCATACTTGGGAAAATGCAGCGCCTGCGTCAATGCAACCAGGGTGGCTTTACTCCGCAACAATGTATGCCAGCTACGGGCTTGTTTATGCGCTTTGTGGACCCAGCGCGCATAAACCCGCAAGCGCACTGTGCTCAAGTGAGCACGCATGGCCCGACTGCCCGAGGTCAAACTGAAACCATGAGTCAGAAAACGCCCAATCCTTCGAACCTTTTTCGCGGCTTTGATAAAAGCCTTGACGTTGGGCGAAAGCGCATCTTGGTGGTGGACGATCAACCCTCCAACGTCCACTCGATTTATCAAATCTTTTGCGATGAGCATGACGTCCTGATGGCAACAAACGGCCAACAGGCACTCAATTTAATTGAAAAATCATTGCCCGATGTGATCCTTCTTGATGTTGTCATGCCCAACATGGACGGTCACGAGGTATGCCGGCGCCTGAAGGCGAACCTGCGAACCGCCCAGATTCCAGTCATCTTTGTTTCTGGCAATAATGACCCCGGGGACGAGATCGCAGGCCTGAGTTTAGAGGCCGCTGACTTTATTCATAAGCCATTTGTACCTGACGTGGTGCGTGCACGTGTCAAGACCCAACTTCATTTAAAGCACAAATCCGATCAACTTCTGGAATCACAGGCCGCATTAAGCTTAGCTGCAAGCGTATTCACGCACTCCAGAGACGGCATCTTGATGATGGACGCGGAAGGTTTCATTCTGGATACCAATGCAGCGTTCAAGTCATTAAAGGGGCTCCCCGTTGACGCGCTTACCCGTACGCAATTCAGTAGCCTGACTCTGGCACGCGGCGCCACAGTTAACTACAAAGAAATTTGGGAACAAGTGCTCGAAAAGGGCCAGTGGAGCGGTGAGGTCCTCAGGTTGACAGAACTGGGCGAATCTCGCACGTATTTACTTAACATCAGCGCCGTGCTTGATGACCAAGCCAGCGCGACACACTATGTGGCTCTTTACACCGACATCGGTGAGATCAAAGACTACCAAAGACGTTTGGAGTCGATGGCCAACTTTGACGGACTCACTGGTTTGCCAAACCGTGCATTGATGACCGACCGCTTGCAACAGACCCTGGTACAAAGCAAGCGACGCGGCAAGTCAACGGCCGTGTGCTTCCTTGATTTGGATGGCTTCAAATCGGTCAACGACACCTACGGCCACGCTTATGGTGACGACTTGTTGGTTGGCTTATCCAAGCGCATGCGCGGCGCTTTACGTGACGGCGACACACTATCGCGCGTTGGTGGTGATGAATTTGTTGCGCTTGTCGCTGATATCGGAGCCGACACAGACTATGAAAAGATGTTGCACCGCTTGTTGACAGCAGCCAACCAACCGATACTGGTGAGGGACGCCACACTGCAAGTGTCTGCAAGCATTGGGGTGGCCATGTACCCCCGCGACGGCGAAGACCAAGATGTTTTGATGGCCCATGCAGATCAAGCCATGTACGTGGCCAAGCAGTCTGGCAAAAATCGTTATCAGTTGTTCAGTGACATCGATAAGCTGAAGGATCAAAATCCTCAGTCTCGCCAGGCACAGGTCCATCAGGCACTGACCAGGGGTGAGTTGATCCTTCGCTACCAACCGAAAATTTCTATACGAACTGGCCAAGTCACCGGCTTAGAAGCATTGCTTCGTTGGGACCAACCAAATCTGGGCGTGCTGTTGCCGGCGGAATTTTTACCTGAAATTGAAAACACCCCGCTGATTGCGGAATTGGGGGACTGGGCCATCGAGGAGACCTTGTCTCAGATCGAACGTTTTCAAGAAGCCGACATATGGCTACCGATCAGCGTCAACATCAGCACCTGGCATTTGGCCCAAGCAGATTTTGCTGATCGCTTGGCGAAAATGCTACAAGCCCATCCAAAGCTTGCGCCAAACTCCCTCGAAATAGAAATCAGTGAAAACAACATCTTAGCGGACGTTCAGACCATATCAGCAGCCATCCAGTCTTGTCGGGCACTGAATGTACGTTTTGCTTTGGATCATTTCGGTTCTGGATACGCATCCATGTCGTATTTGCGAGAGCTTGCGTGTGACATCATCAAAATTGATCAACGTTATGTCAGCGATGTACTTACCAATGCGAACAGTTTGGGTGTTGTGAAGGGTGTCATCGGCTTGGCAGCTGCATTTGAACGAGAAGTCGTCGCCAACGGCGTTGAGTCCATTGAAGTGGGACGGATGTTGCTGTCCTTGGGCTGCCGTGATGCGCAAGGCTACTTTATTGCGCAGCCCATGCGCGCAGCGGCGTTTGAAAACTGGTTTCATAATTGGAATACAGGTTTACGTGGATCAAAGCGCTCGCCCTTTGATCTGCGCTAGCCGCCAAACGGTGAAATCACTTGTAAAGTCTGCAACATGCTGAAAAATCTCTCATTTACTCTAAAACTGCATGTTGTGGCGATTGCGTCTGCACTGCTGACGCTGCTGGTCTTGGGTGTTACCACTTACCAGTCGATAGCCAATCAGCGCGTGATGGACGAATTGGAGAAGGTAAAAACAACAGAGTACGCTGACCTATCCAAATTTCATACAGCTATTTCCGATGTTCATGGCACATTGCGTCAGTTGCATGCTCAATCAAAAGAAAGTCCCGATACCAGGCAACTCAAACTAAAGAGTGCGGCCCTCACTGCGCAATTTGATGCACTGGTCGCCGCAGCCCCTTTCTCACCAGGTGCCGAGAAAACAGCCTATCCACTGGATGAAAGCGGTGTCCTTTACCAGCGTCAGATTCAATCGTCTTTGCAATCATTTCGTTCAGCCATGTTGGACACACTGAACAAGCTTGTCGACAAGCCAAGCTTGTCCCAGGGGTCTTTGTTCGACACGACGCTTGTCTTGGTTGAAACGCAGAAAAACTTATACGACTACAGCACATACCGGCGCCAAAGCGCGGCAAACGCGCTGCTTACACAAAGTCACCAAATCGATGGGTGGGTGCAGCATTTCGGCTTTATCTTGTCTGCAGTGGCGCTCGCGCTCTTGGTTTGGATTATTTTGATCACGCGCCATTCGTCTAAGGAATTTAGCCTCATCAACGAGCTACTTGAGCGGCTAGGTAGCGGCCAAACCGACATCACCATCGAGCCGGAGAAATACCAAGGACAAACGGCCAAAATATTCACCAACCTGGCACGGTTCAGACACGCTTTACTCAAGGTGAAAAAACAGCTTAACGAACTCAATGACACCAATTCACGCAAATCGGCGCTGATGGAAGCATCGCTCGATGCACTGATTGTCATCGACCCCAAAAACCTCATCATTGAATACAACCAAGCGGCAGAACGCACATTCGGGTGGCCCCGTGAAGCGGTTATCGGTCAGAGCATGGCCAACCTCATCATCCCCACCCGTTACAGAGAAGGTCACGCAAAGGGCATGGCGCACCTGAGCGCCACCGGAGAAGGGCCAATTCTGCGCCAGCGCATTGAGATCTCGGCACTGCGACAAGGTGGTGAAGAGTTCCCCGTCGAATTGACGGTGGTGCCATTCAGTGTGGGCGGCATCAGCCATTTCCTCGGTTCCCTGCGCGACATCAGTGAAAGAGTCAGGCTCGACGCTGAACAGCTTCGTATCAAAAATTTGTTACAAGAATCCCTGAACGACCGTATCGCTAGGCAGTTTGCGATCGACCAACACGCCATTGTCAGCATCACGGATGAGCAGGGAAGCATCATCTACGCTAACGAAAAATTTATCCAGGTTAGTGGCTACAGCTCCGACGAGTTGATTGGAAAAAGTCACACCATCGTGCAATCAGAAAGACACGACAGCGATTTTTTTGAGCGCATGTGGAACGCCATCACGTCCGCTGAGGTCTGGAACGGCGAGGTGTGCCACCGGGCCAAGGATGGCCATCATTACTGGGTCGCCGCCACCATCGTGCCTATGCTCACCACCGAGGGTATACCCAAGCGCTATACCTTCATCTGCACCGACATCACATCGCAAAAACAGCTGGAAACCAGTCTACTTCAGGCCAAGAGCGCAGCCGAGGCAGCTAACGAAGCCAAGAGCCAGTTTTTAGCCAACATGAGCCACGAGATTCGCACCCCACTCAATGGAGTTCTGGGCATGCTGCAGCTGCTGCAAACGACGGACTTATCAGACAAACAACGTGGGTTTACCAGTAAGTCGCAGTCTGCGGCCCAGTTCTTACTGCACTTGCTCAATGACATCTTGGACTTCTCCAAGATCGAAGCCAATATGCTGGTCTTTGATCCCCAGCCATTCCGAATCGAAAAGCTCACCCAAGACGTGGCAGATTTGCTGCAAGCCAACGCCGACGACAAAAACATTACGCTACTGGTGTCTTGCGATCACTTTGAGCACGCTGTGCTTGGGGATGAGCAGCGTTTGCGCCAGGTGCTGCTCAATTTAGGCTCCAACGCCATCAAATTCACATCAAAAGGCCAGGTCAGCATCCGGATACGGATTGGCAACCGACGCGACGCGTCAGTAGACTTTGCTTTTAGCGTAGAAGACTCGGGCATTGGTATCTCGTCAGAGAGTCAAAGCAAGATTTTCAAAGGCTTTACACAAGCAGAGGCATCCACCACACGGCGCTTTGGCGGCAGTGGGCTGGGCCTGAGCATCAGCCAGGGGCTGATCGGGCTCATGGGCTCGCACATTGAGGTTCACAGTGAGCTCGGGCGAGGCAGTACCTTCGGTTTTACCATTGCCCTGCCGCTTGCAAAAGACGCGTCCGAATTGAGCCCCTTGCAGGTAGATCACCTGCCTGAACCCTTGTTAGCGCATCAATCGTTTCATATAGCTACAGGCACTGCGACCGCGTCTATGGCCAATGCAGCCCTACTGGCAGCCCAAAATGCAGCTCCCGCAGGCAAGCAAACCGAGCGCCAACCTGCGTTAATGGGCTTGCACGTGCTCGTTGTGGAAGACTCCCCCATGAACCAAGAAGTCGCACAGGGCTTGCTTGAAGATCAAGGCGCTGTCGTCACAGTGGCCGATAACGGGCAACTTGGTCTAGAGGCCGTGCTGAGCGCCTCCCCACCGTTTGATGTGGTTTTGATGGACATCCAGATGCCGGTGATGGATGGTTTTGCCTCCACCATGGCCATCCGCCAAATTCCCAAGTTCCAGGACCTGCCCATCCTCGCCGTCACGGCCAATGCCATGGCCTCAGATCGAGACAGGTGTTTGTCGGTTGGTATGAACGGCTATATCGGCAAGCCCTACAACATCACGGAACTGGTAGCCACCTTGTTGCGCGCCACAGGCTCGCGCATGCTCCCCCAAGCCTACGCCGGTGCGTCCTCTAAAGTCAGCGGCAAGCACCTTGCATCTGGTCTGTCGGAACAGACTTTTGCACTGGCTGCGCACGAAGGCATTGATCTGCCCGCTGCACTGGAGCGCATGGGTGGCAAGGTCGCGGTGTACCAGCGCATGCTGAAGACCTTTGCCAAGGAACTCGTGCAGGTCTGTAAAAAATTGACCGCTTGGCATGAAGAAAGGAAAAAAGACGATGCATTGCGCCTACTCCACACCTTCAAGGGTTCTGCCGGCATGTTGGGTTTACCTGCTTTGTCGGGGCACTTTGCCCAGGCTGAGCGGGACCTGAAACTGGCTGAGAGCGCCACCATGGCACCAGAGCAAGTGCGCACTCTGGAGCATTCCATTGCCTGGGCGCACCCTGCCATCACCGCACTGCTCAACGCCATAGAAAACGATCAAACCAACGACGCGAGCAAAAGCCCCGAAACCGAGGCTCTCGCCAGTACTTCCGAAACAAATACCCATGGATTCGTACAGGAATTGCAGCAAATGATGTCGCTGCTCAGCCAATCAAATATGTCTGCGCTTGATGCATTTGAAGCCCTGCAGCAACGCCATGGGACCTCGCTCGGTGGCGCAAGGTCATCCCTGCAGGCAGCCCTTGATACCCTCAATTTTGAGGAAGCCCATGCGCTTTGCGAAGACCTGATCGAAGCACACAGTACATAAACTACCGGCATTGAAGTACACCTGAAAAAGGTGACAAACCGGTGTTTGAGCAGGCCTGAGGCGACGTCCTTTTGGCGCGCGCCTTGGACGATTGGCTCGACAAGCCCGTGGGTAGCGCTTATAAAGGACCATGCAATAAGCTTGTTTAGCGCAAGGAGTCCACAGCATGTCTGTCAACATCACCTTCCTAGGCGGCGCAGCTACCGTCACAGGATCCAAATACCTGGTTCGCCATGGTGACAACGCTCTGCTTGTCGACTGCGGCTTATTTCAAGGTTATAAACAGCTGCGTCTGCGCAATTGGAATCCTCTGCCCATCGGGCAAGATCAAATTAATGCGGTGGTATTGACCCATGCGCACCTCGATCACAGTGGCTACCTTCCACTGTTGGTCAAGCAAGGCTATGCGGGGCATGTGTTTGCCAGCGCCGGTACGCGGGATCTGTGCCGCATTTTGTTACCCGACAGTGGCCACATCCAGGAAGAGGATGCTGCATTCTTGAATCGCCACAAATTATCCAAACATGCCCCCGCCATGCCCCTGTACACCCGCCAGGATGCGCTGCTAGCCTTGTCAAAGATTCAGGCTCACGAAGTTGGCAAACCTTTTAGCCCCATGAAAGGCTGGACAGTGACCTTGAGCAGGGCAGGACATATCCTTGGTGCGAGCAGCGTGCTGGTCGAAGTTGCTGGGCGGCGCATTCTGTTTTCGGGCGACCTTGGTCGTCCCGATGATTTGATCATGAGCCCACCGGACTCAGCGCCACAGGCCGACACTGTGTTGATCGAATCCACCTATGGCGACCGGATCCATCCGAAAGAGGATGTACTGGCGGAGTTGGCCACGGCACTGCAAAAAGTCAGCAAGCGCGGTGGTGTGGCTGTGGTTCCGGTGTTCGCTGTTGGACGGGCACAAGCATTGCTGCACGCGATCAATCTGCTAAAGATCAAAGGCGAGTTGCCAACAGCCTTGCCCGTTTTTTTAGATAGTCCCATGGCTGTGAACACCACGCATTTGTATGAACACCACATGGATTCGCACCGTTTAAGCCGTCAGCAGACGCAAGCGCTCACCCACAGCGCCACCATGGTCAGCAGCACCGATGAGTCGCGCGCGCTGGCCAATCGGCATGGCCCAATGGTGATCTTGTCGGCCAGCGGCATGGCCACCGGTGGCCGCGTGCTCCATCACCTGGCGCACTATGCCAGCGACCACCGCAACATGATCGTGCTGACGGGCTACCAAGCGCCGGGAACACGCGGTGCCAAATTGGCCAGTGGCGCGGCCAGTATTCGCATCCACGGGCGTGACGTTGAGCTGAAAGCTGAGGTGATTCAACTGCAATCTGCATCAGCACATGCCGATGCAGACCAACTGTTAGCGTGGCTGGGAAGTATGCCCAGCGCACCATCTCAAGCCTATGTGGTACATGGTGATGAAGGGCCTGCTGACGCCCTGCGCTGGCGCATTGAACATGCGTTGGGCTGGCGCGCCCAGGTGCCTGAGCACGGATCGACCTGGCCAGCCTGATGCCCACGCAACCGTCAAGAGACGATCTAAAACGCCTCCTGCGGCAACGCCATGACACTGTCAGCGCCGTCCACGATGGTCGCTCGCCAAGCCACCGCTCGGCTTAACACGTGGTCACCGTAAAAACGAGCGGTGGCAATCTTGGCCTGCATGAAAGCCACATCCTCACCTCGCCCGACAGCCACCTGCGCGGCCAGTAAGGCGCGCCCCATTTGCCAGCCTGCCATCAATTGACCCGATAGCATCAGGTAGGCAACGCTACCGGCAAACACAGCATTGGGTGCGATAGCAGTCTGCGCCACCACAAAATCGACGACATCCACAAAGGCCTGCCGTGCCGCCGCCAAACGGCCCGCCAAGGCCACGGCATCCGCAGAACCGCTTGCTAGAAGCTGATCTTGCGTCACTTGTACCTGAGCAGCCAAGGCTTTGGCCGTTTGACCGCCGTCGCGCACGGTTTTTCGTCCCACCAAATCATTGGCTTGGATGGCTGTGGTGCCTTCGTAAATGGTCAGAATTTTGGCGTCTCGGTACAACTGCGCCACACCGGTCTCCTCGATGAACCCCATGCCACCATGGACTTGAACCGCCAGGCTGGTGGCCTCCAGACTCATCTCGGTGCTGTAACCTTTGACCAAAGGGACCATGAACTCGTAAAAAGCCTGGTTCTCTTGGCGCACCTGCGCTTGCGGATGGTGGTGCGCTGCATCGTAAGCCGAAGCAGCTACAAACGCCAGCGCCCGGCACGCTTCGGTGTGGGCACGTATCGTCATCAACATACGCCGAACATCAGGGTGGTGAATGATGGCTGCTGCTGTGCTCATAGAACCATCAACCGGACGCCCTTGCACCCGTTCACGCGCATAGTCCACCGCTTTTTGGTAGGCCATCTGCGCCACCGCCACGCCTTGGATGCCCACCGCATAACGCGCGGCATTCATCATGATGAACATGTACTGCAAGCCACGGTTTTCCTCACCCACCAGGTAGCCTATGGCGCCGCCATGGTCACCGTACTGCAACACCGCAGTTGGGCTGGCCTTGATCCCTAATTTGTGCTCGATGCTGACACAGTGAACATCGTTTCTTGCGCCCAGCGAGCCGTCTTCATTGACCAAGAATTTAGGCACTACAAACAGGCTGATGCCCTTAACGCCTTCGGGCGCACCGCTGACCCGGGCCAGCACCAGATGCACGATGTTGTCGGCCATGTCATGCTCACCCCAGGTGATGTAGATTTTGGTACCAAACACCTTGTAACAACCATCGGACTGCGGCTCTGCGCGGCTGCGTACCGCCGCCAAGTCGCTGCCAGCTTGGGGCTCCGTCAGGTTCATGGTGCCCGACCACTGCCCACTGATCAGTTTTTCCAGATACACCGTTTTGAGTTCATCTGAGCCGGCAGTGAGCAACGCTTCAATGGCGCCATCGGTGAGCAGTGGGCACAGAGCGAAACTCATGTTTGCTGAATTCAACATCTCACCCACGCCGGCACCAATGGTCTTGGGCAGGCCTTGTCCACCAAAATCCGCGGGGTGTTGCAAACCCTGCCAACCCGCTTCAATGTACTGCTGATAAGCCGCTTTAAAACCTGGCGCAGCCGTGACGACACCCTGCGTGAAGCGACTCGGATTTTGGTCACCCTCCCAATTCAATGGCGCCAGCACACCTTCGCAAAATTTTGCAGCCTCTTCAAGCACCGCCTGCGCCGTGTCAAAGGTGGCGTCTTGCAAGCCAGGCATGGCCGCAATCTGGTCAATACCGGCCAGATGCCTGATGTTGAACAACATGTCCTTAAGCGGGGCAACGTAATGCATGCTCAATCCTCCGAGTAAATGGTTCAGGGCAGCAACCTAGGATCAAACGCGCTGAATCGATCAGCCAAACGTCTGATCGGCAGGCTTACAGCGCGGCCGTCAACGCGGGCACAGCGGTGAATAAATCGGCTTCCAGTCCGTAATCTGCCACGCCAAAAATAGGCGCCTCAGGGTCTTTGTTGATAGCCACAATCACTTTGGAGTCTTTCATACCCGCCAAATGCTGGATGGCCCCACTGATACCCGCTGCGATGTACAGATCGGGTGCCACAATTTTGCCGGTTTGACCCACTTGCCAATCGTTGGGCGCGTAACCCGCGTCCACTGCGGCACGGCTTGCTCCCAATGCTGCACCCAGTTTGTCTGCCAAAGGCGTGAGCACTTCCTTGAATTTCTCTTCTGAGCCCAAGGCACGCCCGCCGCTAACAATTACTTTGGCCGCTGTTAACTCGGGGCGGTCATTTTTGGCAATTTCACTGCCGACATACGTGGTGCCCTCAAAAACACCCACCACTGCTTGGGTTTCTACAGCCGCTTGGCCACCTGCGCTAGCAGCATCAAAAGCGGTTGTGCGCACGGTAATGACCTTGATGGCGTCACCGGACTGTACGGTGGCCATGGCGTTACCGGCGTAAATAGGGCGTTCAAAGGTATCAGCGCTAATCACTTGAGTGATATCAGACACCTGCGCCACATCGAGCTTTGCAGCTACTCTGGGGGCAATGTTTTTACCTGAGGCAGTGGCTGCAAAAAGAATGTGGCTGTAAGCGCCAGCCAGTGCCACGATTTGTGCACTGACGTTCTCAGCGATACCGTGGGCCAGGGCTGGATCTTCAATGTGCAGCACCTTGTTGACGCCTTTGATCTGCGCCGCCGCATGGGCTGCAGCAGAGGCGTTGTAACCTGCCACGAGCACGTGCAGGTCGCCACCGCACTGAATGGCGGCGCTGACGGTGTTCAAAGTGGCGGGCTTGAGGCTTGCATTGTCGTGTTCGGCGATAACGAGTGTGGTCATGATGGTTTCCTTGATCTTTGACTTTGGCTGCTGGTCATTGGGGGCATTTGAGAGGGGTGGCCATGGCGTTCTGTGTGGTCACATGCCGCTCAATGACAGCGTGATTCAGATGACTTTCGCTTCGTTTTTGAGCTTATCGACCAAGGTGGCGACGTCGGGCACCCTGACGCCAGCTGAGCGCTTAGGCGGATCACTGACCTTCAGCGTTTTGATGCGTGGCGCAACATCGACACCCAAATCTTCAGGCTTGAGCACTTCAAGTGGTTTTTTCTTGGCTTTCATGATGTTTGGCAAGGTCACGTAACGGGGCTCGTTGAGCCGCAAATCAACAGTTATCACCGCTGGCAAGCTAACCCGCAGGGTTTCAAGCCCTCCATCAATCTCGCGCGTGACCTGGGCATTGCCATCGGCTGCATGGACTTCGATCTTGCTGGCGCAGGTGACCTGAGGCAAGTCAGCCAGCGCGGCGAGCATTTGCCCCGTCTGGTTGCAATCATCATCAATGGCTTGCTTACCCAATAGGACCAAGCCGGGTTGTTCTTTGTCCATCAAAGCCTTCAGCAACTTGGCCACCGCCAAGGGCTGCAGGTCTTCGTTGCTTTCGACCAAGATGGCACGGTCAGCGCCGATCGCCATGGCGGTGCGCAAGGTCTCCTGACACTGTGCAACACCACAGGACACGGCAATGATTTCGCTCACGACGCCCTTTTCCTTGAGCCGAACCGCTTCTTCGATGGCAATTTCATCAAAAGGGTTCATGCTCATTTTGACGTTGGCTGTGTCTACCGCGCTGTTGTCCGACTTGACACGGACTTTCACGTTGTAATCCACCACCCGTTTGACGGCGACCAGTGCTTTCATGTATGGCTTCTCCTGAGGAATGAAAATCAAATCAGTGCCATCAACCCGTCACGCCGTTAGCGGCGCGTTGATGTGCACTTCAGTTGACCTATTTTAAGCGCCCGAGCCAAGGTCAAGCCTTGGACCTGAGGCAACATGGATCACCCGCTGAGGGTAAGGAATTTCAATGCGATGTGCACGCAGCAGGCGCAGGATCTCAAGGTTCACCATAGACGTGACGTTGCCCGTTCCGTTTTCCGGGTCTGCGATCCAGAAACCCACTGTGAACTCCAAGCCATCGGCGGCAAAACTGGATAAATGGATACCCGGTTCGGGCTCTCTCAACACCCGAGACGGCATCAACGCAGCTTGTTGCAACAGCTGCATAACCAATTCCACATCGCTGCCATAGCCGACTTGTATTTTGCTGCTGAGCCAAACATGGGGATCTGCCAAGGACAAGTTTTCAACCCGACTGGTGATCAGCTGCTCGTTGGGAACAATCGCCTCTCGCCCTGTCAAGGAGCGAATCACGGTGTAGCGCGCATTGATCTGGGTGATGACCCCTGTGAAGTCTTCAACCTGAACCGTATCGCCAATGCGCATGCTGCGTTCGGCCAAAATTACAAAGCCTGAGACGTAATTGGCCGCTAACTTCTGCAAACCAAAACCAATTCCTACACCCACCGCACCACCCAAAACCGATAAGGCAGTCAGGTCAATGCCAATCGCTGACAGAGCCATCAAGAGTCCCAGAAACACAAACAAAGCCCGCAGCGCATTGCTCAGGGCCATACGCCAGCTCAGCTCGCTCCTGCTCGCCTTGCGCAACAGCTGTGCTTCAATAGCCGAGGACAACCACAGCGACAGAATCAGAACCAAACCAGCGGTCACTGAACCCTCAACGATTTGGCGCAAGCTCAGGTAGGTAGTGCCCACATGCCAACCCACATGGTCAAGCTCTTTGGTGACAAATGGGAGCAAGCCACTGACCCACAACACAAACGCCATCCAAGCCAGCCAGGAAATGGAGCGCTCCCACACCCGCACCGCTGGCCTGTCTTTGAAGGCTACCTGCAAAACCTTGGCACCTACTCGGATAAGCACCAAGACCAGCAAGGCTGGCACTGCCATTTTGAAAACCACCAACGGGTAGACACGCGCCAAAGCAAGCTGGGCGACAAAGCCCAGGATCAACCACATCAAGGGAAAAAGCACGCCATCAAACAACCGCCGCCCAAACAACACCGTGTTGGACTCGGGTCTGTGCAAACTATGCGCCAGCGAGCGCACCAGTAGCCAAGCCGCCAGCGCACACGCCAACAAGGCCCCTATTTCCAGCAAGACACTGGGGCGAACCATGGTTTGCAACCAAGTCAGCATGTCAACCATAGGCACATCAAACATAAAGCAAAACCCTCTTAAGGGCCTGCACGCCTTGAGCGACCAGAGCCATCACATGACCCCCCCGTGGCAGCCGACAGCCTCGGTGCCCCTACCATCACGCACATCGAAATCAAAAGCAGCCGTGCGCGTCGGGCGATGACGCCCCAAAGCACATGTGGCCGCCAGCGACACACGGTTGTAAAAGGAAAAGGAAAATTTCATGGCTTTATTCCGGCGCGCGCAGTGCCGTGGCCAGCGAAGCCCGAAAAACGCCGTTCGCATCTCACCAGCCATTACCGGGCGCTTGCAACAAAAAGGGTGCCTGAAGTATGCGGTCATTGGCATGGCTGACGGTTTCTATACTGAAATATTTGGTAACGTTATCGGATGAACACACAACAAAAACTCGGTGCCCTGGTTGATCAGCTTAACACGGTGATTGTCGGAAAATCGGCGCAAATTCATGACAGCGTGGCTTGTCTACTGGCCGGCGGCCACCTGCTGATCGAGGATGTACCTGGCGTTGGAAAAACAACACTGGCGCACGCCTTGGCACGCACTTTTGGCTTGCAGTTCAACCGAGTCCAATTCACCAGTGACCTGATGCCCAGCGATTTGCTGGGCGTGTCGGTGTTTGAGCGTACGCAAGCGCGTTTTGAGTTTCACAAGGGTCCACTGTTTACGCAGGTTTTGCTGGCTGACGAAATCAACCGAGCCAGTCCCAAGGCACAAAGTGCGCTGCTCGAAGCGATGGAAGAAAAACAGGTTTCGATTGAAGGGCACACCTACGCTTTGCCACAACCATTTTTTGTGATTGCCACCCAAAATCCATTTGAGCAGCAAGGCACACACCCCTTGCCAGAATCCCAACTCGACCGCTTCTTGATGCGCATAGCGCTTGGCTACCCTGACAGAGCCTCTGAGCGGGCACTGCTTGTTGGCACTGAACGCCGTGCGTTGATTGAATCCCTCAAAGCCTTGGTTGACGCCGATGAACTGCGTGCGCTGCAAAGCCAGGTTCAAGCCATTCATACAGCACCACCACTGCTCGACTACCTACAAGACCTGCTGGAGGCCACGCGCAGCGGCCAATGGTTTATCCAAGGCTTAAGCCCTCGTGCGGGCATTGCCGTGTTGCGTGCAGCCAAAGCCAACGCCCTCTTGGCTGGTCGCGATTACGCGGCCCCTGACGATGTGCGCGCCATTTTGGCGCACACCATTGCACACCGACTCACGCCCGTGCATGATGCCGGCTTGGGCGCCCATGAGCAGGTCGGCGCCATGCTTCAAGCGGTGCCGCTACCTTGATCAAGCCGTCGTCCGGTCTGCGTGCGCGCCTGCAGCGCTGGTGGCTAAGCCGCCTGCCACTGAGCGACCACATTCGCCTCACACAACGCAATGTGTACATCCTGCCAACTGGGCCAGGTCTGATGCTGGGTGCCACCTTGCTGCTGCTTTTGATCTCGTCGATTAATTACCAGCTGAACCTTGGCTATGTGCTGACTTTTTTAATCACCGGCTGTGCCCTGGTCGCCATGCATGTGGGCCATGGGACGCTGCGTGGGCTTGATCTGCACCTGAAGGCACCTGAGGCCGTGCACGCGGGCCAGGAGGCCTGCGTGGCAGTCAGCCTGCACAACCATCAAAAACGTGGGCGCTACGCCATTGCGCTGGGCTGGAACGACCACGGGCATCCCGTATGGCTGAACGTTGAGGCACAAGGCCACACCCAAGCAAGCTTGCGTTTCAAGGCCTCGCACCGAGGTCTGCACACCTTGCCAACGGTATTGGTCAGCACCCTGTTTCCACTTGGCTGCTTCAGGGTATGGTCACTGTGGCGCCCTGGCGCCAAACTCCTGGTCTATCCGCAAGCTGAAGCCAGGGCACCCGCCTTGCCCCTGAGCGCTCAAGATGGCGTCGGCGTGCACGAGTTGGCCGCCACCCAAGCAGCGCAAGAACTCGATCTGCTGCGTCCTTATCGCGCTGGCGACCCCTTAAAAAGTATTGTGTGGAAAAAAGTCGCGCGCAGCGGTGAACTCATCAGTCGGGAGGCTCAAAGCAAGCAGCGTCCCAGCCTCTGGCTAAGCCTTCAGCTCACCGGCGCATCCTCTTTGGAGGCGCAACTCAGCCGACTGTGCGCCTGGCTACTGGAAGCCGAACGGCAAAACCTGCGCTACGGCCTGCGCCTACAACAGCAAGAATTGGCACCCTCAAGCGGCCCTGCCCATCTGGCGCTTTGCTTGCGCACATTGGCTTTGGCATGAGGCTGCAAATCATCCCCGACATGCCGCGTGAAACGCGCGACACCCTGTTTTTGTTGGTGGTGATCGCCTGGGTTGTGGCCCCCATGTACAGCGAATTACCCCTGTGGTGCAGCGCCCTGAGCGTCTTGCTGATGATTTGGCGAGGTGTGTTGGCCTGGCGTCAACAAGCCATGCCCTCACGTTGGTGGCGTGTGAGTCTGGTCTTGTTGGCCCTGCTTGCCACACTGCTGAGTTTTAAAACCGTTTTTGGGCGAGATGCCGGCGTGACCTTGATCGTGGTTCTACTCGCACTAAAAACCTTGGAGTTGCGCGCTCGGAGAGACGCGTTCGTTGTATTTTTTCTCAGCTTCTTTCTGATGCTGACCAACTTCTTTTATTCCCAATCACTATTAACCGCTATGGGCATGTTGATTGGCTTGTTGGGTCTGCTCACTGCGCTGATCAATGCCCACATGCCCGTGAGTCCAGCGCCCTTGAAGCACTCCGCACGACTAGCCGCTGGCATGACGCTGCTGGGCGCACCGGTCATGATCATCCTGTTCATGCTGTTTCCGCGCATGGCGCCGCTTTGGGGTCTGCCCAATGATGCACTGAGCGCCAAAAGCGGTTTATCGGCTGAGATGCAGGTCGGCACGATGGCCTCACTCGCACTTGATACCAGTGTGGCGTTTCGGGTGCAGTTTGAAACGCCTGCACCACCCCAAAGCCAGCTGTACTTTCGTGGTCCTGTGCTCTCCGACTTTGACGGACGCAACTGGCGCGCCAACCCCAGCTACCAAAGCGCAGAAAAGCTCGGCCTGACGGTGCAAGGCCCAGAGATCCGCTACGAGCTCACGTTGCAACCCCATCAACAAGCCTGGTTGCTGAGCTTGGATGCAACCCCCAAAGCGCCTGACCTCGGTGACAAACGCGTACGCATGGGCGCAGACCTGCAGTGGCTAAGTCCACGTGGCGTCAGAACCGTCATGCGTTATCAGGCGCAGGCTTACACCCGCTTTCAATACGGACAATCCCTTTCAAAGGCGGCACTAAAGCCTTATCTGGCACTGCCCAAGGGCTCCAATCCACGCACTGTGCAATGGGCTCAAACTTTACAAGCCCAGGCACCACCAGACATGCAGAAAGCCAGCTCTGCACCGGCGGCGCGCTTTTGGGTGCAGCAAGCCATGCAAACTCTGCGCAATGATGGGTACCGCTACACCCTTCAGCCCGGCCGGTTTGGCGAGCACAGTGCCGACGAATTTTGGTTTGACCGTAAAGCTGGTTTTTGTGAACACATTGCCTCAAGCTTTGTGGTGATGATGCGCGCACTCGGGGTTCCTGCGCGCATCGTTACCGGCTATCAGGGCGCAGAACAAAACACGCTGGACGATTTCTGGACCGTGCGTCAAAGTGACGCCCACGCTTGGGTTGAAGTCTGGCTTGCTGATGTGGGCTGGCAGCGGGTTGACCCCACCACGGCCGTCGCACCCGAACGCACCACTGGTGCAGAACGCCAAAGCAGTGGCACTGGCGGTTTCACTCAAGCCGTTTTTGGCAATCTGAGTCCGAGGCTGACTCAACGCTTGCGCCTTCTGTGGGACGCCACAAACAACAGCTGGAACCAATGGGTTTTGAATTACGAACAGGGTAAGCAACTTCAATTACTGGCCCTGCTGGGTTTTGATTCACCGAGCTGGGAAGACCTGGTCACTTTGCTGTGCGCCGTGGTGGTGGCATCCAGCCTGGCGGGCGCTGGCCTGGCGAGCTGGCAACGGCACAAGCAAGCACCTTGGTTGCGCCTGCTTGAAGGTGCACGCCAACGCTTGCTGGGCGCAGGCTTGCAGGTTCCCGCTAACAGCACGCCAAGGCAGATGGCAGCGCTTTTGCAAACGCTAACAAAAGCTCGTGCACCAGAATCGGCGACCACACAGCGCTGGGTTGATTGGTTCTTGCGGCTTGAAGCCTTGCGCTACGGATCGCAACTTGACGCAGCTCACCAGCCTACACTGGCTACACTGCGACGGGACTTGTCACAACTCCAACTGAAACTGCGCTTGGACCAGCCCACTGGCACGCGGTTCGCCCCACACAGCCCATGACTGTTTCTAGCCCATTGCAACATCTCGTGCCACGCCTGCTGGTGACACTGGCACTGGCCTGCGTGCCCACACTGGTGGTGGCCAACGACTCGGTTGCAACACCCAACGCCAAAACGCCCAAAATTGCCAAAAAGAACACCAACACCGCAACCAAGCACACAACAGCGGGAAAGTCCGCCCACAACTACGCCAAGCGCCTCGATGTGCGCTTAGCAGCCGATGCCATCGCCCAGTCAGAGTCACTCGACCAGACTTGGGTACGCCAGACCTTAGCCAAAGCCCATTACATCCCTGCTATCGCCAAGGCAGTAAGGCCAGCGCCCAAGGGCGTGATCAAAAACTGGGCTGCATACCAAAGGCGTTTCATAGAACCCCAACGCATTGCTGCGGGATCGGCTTTTTGGCAAGCGCATCTGCAAACGCTGCAACGCGCCGAAAAAACATATGGTGTGCCGGCCGAAATCATCGTGGGCATCATCGGCGTAGAAACTTTGTACGGACAGCACACTGGCGGCTACAAGGTATTGGACGCTTTAGCAACCTTGGCGTTTGATTTTCCAACCAGCCACCCACGCGCCAAACAGCGCAGCGCTTACTTTCGACAAGAGCTCGGCCAGTATTTAAAGCTTTGCCAGCAACTCAAGCGCGATCCAACAACCTTGCTGGGCAGCTATGCTGGCGCCATGGGGCTTGGCCAGTTCATGCCCAGCAGCTGGCTGAAATACGCAGTCGATTTTGATGGTGACGGCAAGGTCGATTTATGGCACAGCACGCCAGACGCGATCGGTTCAGTGGCCAACTACTTCAAAGCCTTTGGCTGGCAAACTGGCCAGCCCACCCACTTCGCCCTGCGGTTTGATCAAGCCACAGTGGACAAAGCCACTCTCTTGGCGCCCGATATCTTGCCCACATTCAATCGAGAAGCCTTCACGGCTTTGGGCGTGCGCATCGATGACGATGACGCCAAAACCTACCCTGGCAAATGGGCTCTGGTAGAGCTGTTCAACGGCGACGATACCCCCAGCTACGTTGCGGGAACCGAAAACTTCTATGTGGTAACGCGCTACAACTGGAGCAGCTACTACGCGCTGGCCGTGATTGAGTTGGGGCAGGCGGTGGCGCAAGCATTGAAGAAAACGCCTTGAAGTACTCCGATGCTCTCAACCACCACCAGACCCCATGAACCCCCTGAACCCCAAGAAATTACACCTCACCAAATGGACCGCAGTGACGCCTGTGGCCAAACAAAAACACTTTCTGGTCACCCGGGTGATACAACCAGTCTTAGCCACCGATCCGGTTGAGTTCGTGGAAATTGAAGCGGCTTATTCCAAAGCCACGCAGATCATTGCCTGGCGCGAACTGCGCAACGATGACGTGTGGCGACAGGGCTGGGTGTAGCCACACAGGCTTGGTAGACAGTATTTCTGCATAGCCTGTCATAGGCCTGGTGAGTGATTCAAAAACTCAAATGCAGTGTTAATTTGCAATTCACCCAGTGTGATGTCAAGGTTTTTCATGATTTCTCGTTCTTTGCTGGATAGTTTTTTTTAAAGCCCCCAAGCATAAGACTCCATCGACAAGACGCTGTGGTCAATGCCGCCGTTCAACACATCGACGGTTTCATCGTTGGCGCTGGCCCCTAAGGCAACCAACAAGGGCAAAAAATGATCTTCAGTCGGGTGAGCGCGCAGCGCATGGGGGGCCAGCCGACGGTAGTCAATTAATTTCTGCACATCTTTGGATTGAACCGTTTGCCGCACCCACTGCGTGAACTCGACCGCATAGTCCTCCGGCTTGGTGGAAAATTGCCTGAATTCGTACAGGTTGTGCGTCATGCTGCCGGACCCCAGGACCAAGACACCTTTGTCGCGCATTGGGGCCAATGCCTGACCCAATTGATAAGCTGAAGCCGTCGTCAAATCGTGCGGCATGGAGACCTGAAAAACCGGCAAATCGGCGTTCGGTAAAAGATGCATCAGCGGAACCCAAGCACCGTGGTCAAAACCACGGCGCTCATCCGTCCCGGCGGGCCAGCCTGAGCGCGCCAGCAACTCACCCACTTCGCGGGCCAGCTCGGGGGCGCCAGCTGCCGGGTATTGAAGTTGCGAAAGCGCAGCCGCAAAGCCACCAAAGTCATGAACCGTTTCGGGCGCAGATGCCGTCATCACCTTGACACCCCGTGTATGCCAATGCGGCGACACCACCAACACCGCTCGGATGTTTGACAACGTCTGTCCCAACGCGTTGAGTTGAGGCCCCAACTGACTGGGTTCTAGGGCGAATGTCGGTGCGCCATGGGAGATGAACAACACAGGGGCTTTGGTTTTGAAAGTCATGACGGATCGGCTTATTGGCGCTTGATTGATTAGGCTTGTTTTCTGGCGTCAACACTCCAGCCACCCGCGCCATGCGCAGCCAGCGTTAACAAACCGCCCACAACGGCGATGTTTTTGAAAAACAAGAGTTGCTGCACAAAGGCCTGCTCTGCCGGCACACCCCAGTAGTTATGAAAAAAGAAGCTGGCCACCAAGGTAAATACCGCCAGCACGACCGCCGCAATGCGTGTTCCAAAACCCGCGAGCAAGGCCAAACCACCGGCGATTTCAACCACCAAAGCCAGCGCAGCACCCACTGCAGGAAGAGGCAAACCGACCGACGCGATGTAGCCAACCGTGCCGGCAAAGCCTGTGAGCTTGCCGATGCCGGCAGGCAGAAACAGTGCGACGAACAGCAAGCGTCCCAGCAAGGACAAGGCGTTCTCAATAGGCGAGGTATTTTGAATAGATTTAGACATGTTGATTTCCTGAAGTTTCGGCTGCGAATGTGCAGTCATCGCCTCGCTTTAGCGGTTTGCTGTCGAGGCAAGGGGTGTACTTTATTAAACTCACCAATTAAGATAAATACCAGTAATTGATATTTATTGTCTTACCAGGAGAAATAATGGACCGTTTTTTAGAGATGCAGACCTTCAACGCCGTCGTTGAAGCAGGCAGCTTTGTCAAAGCGGCTAAGGCGCTGGACTTGTCAAAAGCGGCGGTGTCGCGCTATGTCGTCAGTATGGAAACACGGCTGGGCGTGCGCTTGTTGCACCGAACCACGCGCAGACTGTCTTTGACCGAAGAAGGACAGGTTTTTCACGCTCGCAGCAAGGAGCTGCTGGAGGCGCTGGAGGAAGCCGAAGCAGAGATCACCTCCCGAAGTGAGGCTGCAACCGGCCTGCTGCGGGTCAACGCACCGCTCACATTTGGCATCTTGCATTTGGCCACGCTGTGGGCTGTCTTCATGGCGGAGAACCCGAAAGTCAAACTGGACATCACCCTCTCAGACCGCGTGGTTGACTTGCTGGAGGAGGGCTACGACATCGCCATCCGCATCGCCAAGCTAGAGAATTCCACCCTCGTCAGCAAGTTACTGGCAAAAACG
>CAWUSQ010000005.1:0-185477 GCA_963925275.1 uncultured Rhodoferax sp. | reverse complement strand
CATCGATATTCAAGTGATTGCCCTCACAGCGCCCGGCGTGCAGGTCATGGACAAAGCAAGCGCGGTTGCTTTCAGCCAGGTCGCCAATGACCAACTCGCAGAGGCCGTGCGCCGCCACCCAAGCCGCTTTGTTGGCATGATTGCTGTGGCACCGCAAGATCCAACGGCAGCAGCCAAGGAAATCGAGCGCGGCGTTACCAAACTCGGCATGAATGCCGTGATCATCAACTCGCACACCCAAGGCGAGTACCTCTCTGACAGCAAGTTCTGGGATATTTTTGCCGCAGCTGAAGCGCACGACGTGCCGATTTACCTGCACCCCAACTCCCTGCCCGCCAACATGATCCAACCCTTTCAGGAGTGCGGGCTTGACGGTGCTATTTACGGTTTTGGCGTCGAAACCGGCCTGCACGCCATGCGTCTCATCACCTCGGGTGTCTTTGATCGCTTCCCGAAGCTCAAAGTCATTATTGGTCACATGGGAGAGGCCTTGCCGTTTTGGATGTACCGGCTCGATTACATGCACCGCGCCACCGTGCTGTCACAACGTTACGACAGCATGAAGCCCATCCAAAAGAAGCCCAGTGACTACCTGCGCGAAAACTTCTATATCACCAACAGTGGTGTGGCCTGGGAGCCGGCGATCAAATTCTCGCAATCCGTTCTGGGTGTAGACCGCGTGCTCTACGCCATGGATTATCCCTACCAGTACCTGGTAGACGAAGTCATTGCAATGGATAACATGACCATGTCGGCTGAAGACAAAAAGAAATTTTTTCAATCCAACGCCGAAACTGTTTTCAAAATCCGCTGAAAAAGCAGGTCCTCGTTTGCTCGCGTATCAACCACAACAAGCGACTTTCATGACGCCCCTTGAGCGCTGCGCCACTTTCAGCTGTTGCTCTTGTTGTGTGCTGCAAGGATGTGCGCCCAGCTGGCTGGCCCATTCGGATGCCGAGACCCTTTTGGTTCACGCATGAACACCGGCATGCAAACCTTCATGCATCACGACCTGCTGGACGCCTCCTTGGACAAAGCGGCTATGGCTGCTGCCTACTCTGGCCAAACTGCAATGCAAAATCGGGGTAAGCAAAATCACCCGCTCTGGGGACAGGTCAACGAGTGCAACACCATCACCGGCAACTGAGAGCAACACAGAAAATGAGCGCAAACAACACTCCCGTCATCGCAGTCATTGGTGGCGGCATCGCCGGCTTGGGATTTGCGCTTTCACTGCATCAAAAGGGTTTGCAGTGTGATGTGTACGAGTCGGTTGCTGAGGTTCGTGAGCTCGGCGTAGGCATCACCTTGCTGCCCCACGCCATGCGCGAACTCACCGCCTTGGGTTTACAAACGCAGCTTGAGGCTGTGGGCATTGAAAACCTGGAGAGTGTGTTTTTCAACCGCTATGGCCAGTTCATTTACAAAGAGCCGCGCGGACGGCACGCTGGCTACGCGCTACCCGAGTTGGGTATTCACCGCGGCAAGCTGCACCGCATTTTGTTTGACGAAGCCTGTAAACGGCTCGGTACAGCGCGTGTACACACCGCCCACCGCTGCGTGGGGGTTGAGCAAGACGAGCACGGTGCCACGGTGCATTTTGTTGACAGCGCCGGACAACAGCGCGCGAGCGTACACGCTGACATCGTGGTGGCCTGTGATGGCATCCACTCTGGTATTCGCAAGCAGTTTTACCCACAGGAAAAACTCGCTTTTGCCGGCATCAATACCTGGCGTGGTGTAACCCGTCATCGCCCCATCTTGACGGGCAAAAGTTATATGCGTGTGGGCTCGATTGAGACCGGAAAAATGGTGATCTACCCCATCGTGGACAACTTGGATGCGCAAGGCAACCAACTGATCAACTGGATGGCCGAGATCCAAGGCCAAGCTGACGCCATGAATGACTGGAACCAGCAGGGTCAGCTGTCCGATTTTTCGGCCATCTACAAGGACTGGAAATTTCCATGGCTGGATGTGCCCGCGCTCATCGCCAATGCCGAGCAAATTCTCGAATACCCCATGGTCGATAAAGATCCCGTGCCCCAGTGGACGTTTGGCCGAATCACTTTAATGGGCGACGCTGCACACCCAATGTACCCGCGTGGCTCCAACGGCTCAGCACAGGGCTTGATTGATGCGCGCACACTGGCCGAACAATTAGCGGCCCATACCGACCCAATGGCCGCGCTCAAGACCTACGAGCAACTGCGTCTGGCACCAACTGCCAAAATTGTGGAAACCAACCGCTCCATCCCGCCCGACTTCATCAACATCAAGGTCGACGAACTCAGTGGGGGCAAACCTTTTGACAATATTGATGATTTAATCAGTCAGGAGGAGTTGCGCGCCATCTCAGACAACTACAAACGCATCGCAGGGTTTTCTCTGGAAGCTTTGGCAAAAGCCTGAGCCAAGCAGGCGCTGCCAAGGCAGTATTCTTTTTGAGATGCATTGGGTCCTGTCACACCCCAGTCAGCTCCCATGAATACCTTGGTTCATGGCATGCTGAGAGCTGTTTTGAAATCACCTGTGAATGACCCCAAAAGGCAATCTCCAGCACTGCAGTTACACCGCAGCGCCGAGCTGCCAGGCCGCCTGCGCAGCGAAGCCTTAAGACGCCACCTTCTCTGGAGCGATGTTTTTGGCACGCTCCTTCAGATAAGACCGGGCTGACCAGGCGAAAATGAGCACGCACAAAATCAAGGCCGTGGCGCTGATGGGCTTGGTAACAAACACCGAGAAATCGCCGCGCGACAGCAATAAAGCACGCCTGAAATACTCTTCGAATGCATGACCCAAAATAAAGCCCATCAACAGCGGAACAGCTTCTAATTTAAGTAGCCTCATGCCGCAACCCACAGCACCAAAGACGATCAGAGCGTAAACGTCAAAGCTGGTGTTGTTGGTGCTGTACACCCCAATGGCAGTGAACAGCACAATGGCTGGAAACAGCAAGGAATAAGGGATTTGCAGCATGCGCACCCAAAAGCCGATCAAGGGAATGTTCAGGACCACCAAAATCACATTGCCGATCCAGAAACTCACAATCAAGCCCCAAAACAATTCAGGGTTTGATGTCATCACCTGAGGGCCAGGCTGAATGCCTTGAATCACCAAGGCGGCCAAGAGCAAGGCCATGATGGCATCACCCGGGATACCCAGGGTAAGCGTTGGAATAAAGGCCGTGCCCACACCAGCGTTGTTGCAAGCCTCGGGCGAGGCAATGCCCTCGATCGCACCCTTGCCAAACTCCTCTGGGTGTTTGGAAATTTTCTTCTCCACGGAATAGGCCAGAAACGTGGCCATGCCGCCACTGGTCCCGGGCAAAGCGCCAAAAAAGGAGCCGATCGCCGAGCCGCGCAACATGGGCGCCCAAGAACGCTTCCAGTCCTCACGGGTGGGCAATTGATCACGCAAACCAAATTTCTGTTTCACCACGCTGATCGCTGTTTGCCCTGCTGCCCCGTTAACCACCTCTGCTATGGCAAACAAGCCCATAGCAAGGGGTAGCAGTCCAATGCCATCAGATAGCTCGATCAGGCCTAAGTCATAACGCAAGGCGCCGCTGTTCACATCGGTTCCCACCATTGACAAAATCATGCCAAAGATCAGCATACCCACACCCTTGATCGGGGAGCCCTGACCGACCGTGGAGGCAGCTATCAGGCCCAACAACATCAATGAGCAGTACTCTGTGGGGCCGAACTTCAGAGCGAACTCCGACAAAACAGGCGCAAACAGCATCAACAACACGATGCCAACCGTAGAGCCCCAAAAAGAAGCCACGCATTTCATGAACAAGGCCACACCACCGCGTCCTTGCTTAGACATCGGGTAACCATCCAACACATCTACCGCGGCAGCGGGATGTCCTGGCACACCCAACAGAATAGAACAGGTACCACCACCATAGTCAGCACCAAAGTAAACGCCAGCCAACATGATGAGCGCACCCGTTGCAGGCAAGTGGTAGGTGATAGGCAAAAGCAAAGAAATGGCGATCAAAGAGCCCAAGCCCGGCAGTACCCCCACAAAACACCCCATGAACACGCCGATAAAGCAGTACCAGAGGTTGGCAAGTGTGAAGGCTTCGTTGATACCAATGCCTAAATTAGTGGACAGGTTTGAAAAAATATCCATGATCAAAAATTCCAAGCAAATGCAGACAGGTTCATCTCAAGCCCGAAGACAAAAATAAGCCAGGTCAGTAAGCCTAAGGAAAAGCCTAGAAAAAGCGAGCGCGACAAGACAAAGCGCTTTTCGGCTGCTGCCGCAATCAATGTCAGCGCCAATGCCGACGGCATCAAACCAACACGCTCAACCAGCAAGCCGAACACCAAGGCACTGAGCAAAACGGCCACAAACGTGCGCGCGCCAAAGTTCGGCTTCAAATCGAGCCCTTGAACGTTGAGGGCGAGCGCAATCACCACCACACCCACCAGCGCCAGCGCCACACCCAAAATCAAGGGAAAGTAGCCGGGCCCCATGCGGGCTAAGGTGCCCACCGGGTAATCGTTGTAAGCTTTTATCGCCACAAAGGCCCCAACCAATATGAACAGAAGGCCCGACAGGACATCCCGATTTTTCATGTGTTTTAGCACGCACTATCTCCAATTCATTGAAGCAGCGGACGATCGCCCGATCGCCCCGTGAACAATGTTTATTTACCAACAACACGCAGCAGCTAAATCAAACACAGTGGCCAGTCCAGATGAGGCGTTGCGGCATTCTAGCGTTCGCTAAGGCGGCATGAGGCTATCGCTAACCCGTATACGGACAACTTGACGCGATCGAGTTGTCGCGGCTGGCGAGCCATTAATCACTGCGCGCTATCTGGCCTTGAGTGGCACCAAAAACCACAGGTAGGCCAAAGTCTGCAAAGTGAGCATCAGGCCCAAAGTGAATTCGAAAGCCTGCGGCGGTGCCAAGCCCGTGACGACAAAGGCATCAATCACAGCACCCATACCCCACTGCAGGGCAAAAGCACCAATGAACGCCATGAGGTTCAGTGCCGTGTTAACCCGACCTGATAGCGCAACCGGGAAAGCGGCTGTCAGCAAGGGATACGCGATGTTGCTCAGACTGAATGCGAAACCCAGTATGGGCCACAACCACATCGGGTTGGCCAGATTCAAGATGATGGCCAGCTCAGCCGGCAAAGCCAGCCCCATGCCGAAGGTGAGCAAATACATGGGACGAACGCCGAGCCGAGATAACCAGCTTGAGCAGGTTGCCACAAAGAAAAATCCTGTCAGCATGGCCAGCGCCATGACAAACAAGACACCTGCAGCCTCCGAACGGGTCGAACCGTTGACTGTCATCATCCAGGGAACCGCCCACAGACCTTGTAGCGCCATGAAGCCGCCCACTGCAAAACAACCCTGCGGTGCAAAACGCCAAAAAATACGGTTGCTGTAAACCGCCCGTAATGCAGACAGTTGTTGCATCAAGGATGACTTGGGCGCATCCACCTGTTGATCAGGCACCGTCATCAAAAAAGCAGCTGCCAACACCAACAGCGCCGCCATCACCAGGAAGACACCACGCCAACCCAATATGGGCAAAACCATTTCTACAGGCGAGCTGACTGACAGCGCACCCAAACCACCGGCCACCATGATGGTTGCCGTCAAAGAAGGCATGCGCTCGATCGGGAACCATTGGCTGAAGGCTTTGAAACCACCCATCAAGCACGCGGACACACCCAAACCAATCAGCACTCGGCCCGCAGCCAGGGTTTGCAGCGACTGTCCGCCCGCAAAGATAAGGCAGCCCATGGCGGCTACCAGCAGCAGCAAAGCTTCGACCCTGCGGGGTCCGTAGTGATCAAGCAGCATCCCCAAAGGCAACTGGAATAAACCAAAACCCAGAAAGTAGGCCGAGGTCAACAAACCCAGTCCATTGGCCGTGATGCCGAGGTCTTGCATGAGCTCGGGTGCGATCACCGCATTCACACTGCGCAAGCCATAAGACAAAAAATAGCCCAAGGCGTAGGCCGGAACCAGGCGCAGCCAAAGATTCGGATTCAAATTCATGGCGGCGATTGTCGTGCACAGGAGCGCGCCATGCTTCAGCCGGTGAGCCCCCAGTTCACGCGCGCAAGCTATAGACTGGCGCCAGCGCTTATTGACCGATCAGTTCAAAGACTTTTCTGGCCAAACCAGTCGCGCTACCCACCGGATCACGGCGAAGGGCTTTTTCTTGCTCTGAGATCACGAAAAAAAGACCATCCAATGCCTTTTGATTCACATAGTTTTCTATCTTGGCCTGGTCGGCTTGCACCAGCCCTAACTTGGCTGCTCTTTGGACAATGCGGTTGTACTGCTGTGCCAAACCCGCCTGACTGGTCACTTGCGTCACGATGGGGAGAAATTTTGCCGCCAATTGCGCTCCGCTGGTGCGCCGGAAGTAATCGGTAGCTGCTGTCTCCCCACCGGTCAGAATAGCTTTGACGTCTGCTACGCTCATGGCCTTGATGGCCTCTAACAACAAGGCTTTAGCTTGCGGCACGGCCTGTTCAGCCGCCCGGTTCATGGCCGTGACCAACTCATCAGATTGACGCCTCATACCCAACAACTTAAGCCCGCTCTCTAGGCGCTTTAGCGCATCAGGCAATGGAATTTTGACCTTGTCATTGCCCAGAAAACCATCAGCCACACCCAGCTGGGTGCTCGCCTTCAACGAAGCCTGCGTCAACGCTTCTTTGAAACCCGAAACTGCATCCTTATGGCTGAGATCATTCAATCCCAAGCCAAACGCTGGCAGACTGATGCTCAAGGCAAGCAAAAAACCGAGTAACGAACCCATAGCCACATCCTTTCATCCCATCGCAAGAATAACCATTTTGTACCATGCCTTGGCTAAAACACCATGGCCACCCAACGCTGCTGGCTTGTATTTGGAACAACACATCTCTCAGCCACTCACTTCACTTGAAGGCCATGGCGTTGACCGGTAACAGCCCTAGCCGCTGTCAACCTTGCAAGATGGCCAAGCAGCCGCACAAACGCCCTGCTACGGCAGCACCACTGCGTCTGACCATGGCGCTCAACGGCAGCAGCGGTGCCCAGCCAAGGGCAGACGACGACACCTGTCAGGCGGTACCCCAGAAAAAGCTTGCTGGGATGGGCTGGTGCAGCTTCTCAGACCAAGGCCGCAATATGAGCCCTGGGAGCTTTGAACCATTCGGGAAGCTGAAACTCAAAGAGGGCTTTGACCAAGCTTTCATCAGACCTTGGGAGGCGAACTTTTCAAGCCAAGCGCACACACCTGCTTGATACGCAAGCCCTCCTCGTTCAAGGCGCGTACTGGCTGACCATTGGTGATGCAACAACACGTGATACAGGGGTGACACCTTCAGTGTCCGGCGCGGCGTGCTGCTTTGTGCAAGATATGATGCTCAAGGCGCTGCCTTTTGGGCGGCCCGCAAGAAATAAAGTAAGCGCGGTGTTTGGCCAAAGTCCATAAAAACCGTTCGGCAATAGCGCCAATACAAGTACCGGCGCCAAGATAATTTACAAGTAAAGACATGAAGCCCAATTTCCAAAGCCAAGACGGCGAATCTACCCTCACAGCTTGTCAGTGCTGCTGGCGTGTGATGCGTCGGCCTAAGTCATGGACCATCAGCAGTTCGCTGCTAGAGAGTTGAAAAATGAACGACAAGCCCTTGAATGTTCTGGGCACCCCTTTGCTGGCTTGCTCCTACGACCCATTAACGGGCTACTACAGGGATGGCTGCTGCCAAACAGACGCACATGACCACGGCAGCCACGTGGTGTGCGCCAAAGTCACGCAATTGTTTTTAGATTTCTCACGGCAAAGGGGTAACGACTTGGTCACACCCCGACCTGAGTATCGTTTTGCAGGGCTCAAAGCTGGAGACCGCTGGTGCCTGTGCGCCCACCGTTGGCGTGAAGCGTTTGATGCCGGTGTGGCGCCACCTGTTGTGCTGGATTCGACCCATGCCCGCGTACTTGATTTTGTGAGTCTTGCGCAATTGCGCTCTGTGGCGCATGTGGCCAATACCTAAGGCGTTCATTGTTCTGATTCTGGCGTAATCGGCGCTCGCGTGAGCACGCGCTTTGAAGCAGCAATCGAGCCTAAGGCGCGATCGCCAGAGCCTGCTCACCAACAGGCAGCTGGACAAGCACCGCTTGTCGTTTAAAACGCAGCAAATACCGTGACCGGGCCCGCTGCTGGCATCGCTGCATCAAAGGCTGGGGTAGAGGCGATGTTCCAGTGCCCGGCCTTGCGCATCGATGCGCACCAGCACCATGTCCCCCGAGTCGACGTTTTGCCCCACGAATTCACGGATATTGACATGATGGGTGACCAAAATAAGTGGCTTCATGCCCTTGGTACGGCTCTTCTTTGCGAGAAACGCTTGTAATTCTGAATTCTGTGCACGGGACTGTGACGCTTGATCAAAAAAAGAACCCAAGGCTGCCAAGACTTCGGGTTGTCCAAACTTCAGAAGGGCTGCGGTCTCTGTGCATCGACACCACGCACTGGTGTAGACCTCAGCGTCGTGAACGCCTTGCTGACGCAACCACTTTCCTATTTTCAGGGCTTGCTCTCGGCCCTGCTGGTTCAAGCGACGTTGGCTATCACAGCGCTCAAGTGAGTATCCCGCTGGATCACCGAAGCCAGGGGCATAGGCATGGCGCACAAGCAGCACATGATTCTGCGTTTGTAAGCGGTCTGCCAATTCAGTGGCTCCAACCCACATGGGCAAGCTGCAAACAACAAACAACAGGCTTCGGATCAATAGATTCATGGCATTGCATTCAAGCCGCATAGCGCTGGCCTGCCTCAGTAAATTTTCGGAATCAATCTGGCGGTGCGGTTTTGGTATGCGGCGTAATCTCCACCCATGGTCGCAGCCATTGCACGTTCTTCAAAGTGTATGCCCATAAGAACATAAAGACTCATGCCTATAGAAAAAACCAAGTGCCCAAGTGTCATGACTGGGGTCGCCCAGAACGACACCAACAAGCCCAACATCATTGGATGGCGAATCCAGCGATAACCATAAGCTTGGGTGAACTGCACCGGTGTGTAAGGTCTGTCCACACACCACAGCCAAGCTTGGCGCAGGCCCAGTAAATCAAAATGATCGGTAAGCAAAGTCGACACCATGACCAAAACCCAACCTGAGGCAAACAGTGCCCATAGCGCTACCTGGAACAACACGCTTTCAACGCGCCAGACGACTGCCCCGATGGGCTGCCAACCATGCATCAACAAACCCAGAACAATGCTCGATGCCAAGACGTAGGTGCTGCGTTCGATCGGCTGCGGTACGAACCTGCTAACAGCATCTTTGAACCACGTTCTGGCCATCACGCTGTGCTGCACGCCCCATAGAACCATCAGCGCTATGTCAAGCAACAAGGCGCCCGCAACCGGCATCCTAGGGTCAGACGACAAGCTCCTTGGGACCACAATCCCGGCAATGAAGGCCAGCATGTAAAGTGACACAACAGCACACAAGAGGTAACTCAGAACACCGTAAGCCATGACACCAATTCGCATCCATAAGGACCGGGGAGGTGTCAGTTTCATCATCAAGCTGTTACTTCCACGCAAGCAGTTCGGTTAATTAGGACCGTCTTTACGCTGGCGCATCATCACATCGCTGAGCCTGCTGTAAAACGCCCTTCCCAAACGTCCAACCGGTCGCGTGCTTGGATCATCCAACAAATCGACCCGATGGCGCTTGCCTTCACGCTCGCCTCGGTAAACCGCACTCTGAATATGCACCTTCACCACGTCTCCCATCACCCAGTGATTGCTACCCAAGGGCACGATGGCGTTGACTCGGCACTCAAAGCTCACAGGACTGTTGGCCACGCGCAGGGGTTTGACCAGATCAGACGCTGCACTGGCAATGCCCAAGGTTTCAAACTCACTGATGCCATGGGACATGTCTTGGGCGCTGTCGACCATTTGTTCAAACAAGCCCTCTGGAGACACGTTGACAACGAATTCACCTGAAGCGCGAATGTTCTGCAAGGTGTCTTTCACCCCGTGTTTCTTGGCATTGTGGTCATCCCCCCGCGGACCGCAGGAAAAACCCAAGACCGGCGGCGACGGGCAACACACATTGAAAAAACTGAACGGTGCGATGTTGCTGATGCCGTCGATGTTCATCGTTGAAACCCAGGCAATGGGTCTAGGCAGAATACTGTCGCGCAGCAAAAAATACATCTCGCTGGGCAAAAATTCGTCTACGGACAATGAGACCGTATCGGACACTGGGGCTTGTTTGGAGGGGGTGGCGTTATCTGGCATGTCAATATCGAAAAATGAGTTAGACAATGTGCGTCAAGGTGTGGGCTCATGAACTGCACGGCAGGACTCAGACTGTAGCAGCAGCCCAAGCTGGAAAATTCCATAATGTACCTATGCAGTCGCTTTGACCTCCTATCAATCAGCCAATGCCCCAAACGCCTCTGATCATCGTCAACCCCAAGGCCGCGAGTGGTCGAGCCCGCTTACTGATACCGCGCATCAAAGCCTGGCTTTCGAGCAACAGTAAGGGCGCAACACTGGTAGAAACACAGGCGCGCGGGCATGCCGAGCAATTAGCTTGTGAGGCCAAGCGCCAAGGCCACGACCGCGTCATTGGGGTGGGTGGCGACGGCACGTTTCAGGAACTTGTCAATGGCCTGCTTCGATGCCCAAGCCATGAACGCTTAAGCGCTGGACTCATACCTGCAGGTCGTGGCAACGACGCTGCACGTGGCCTCAATTTACCAAACGATCCCATGCAAGCGATGGCCACTGCCATGGGCAGTCAAAGGCGCAGGATAGACGTCATCAAGGCCGCTGATGTGCATGGAAAAACCCGCTACTTCGCAGCCGCGGGCGGCGCCGGGTTTGACGCGCAAGTCGCCCATACCATGGCAACGCAAAGGCGCTTTTGGATGCGCGGCGAAATCGGCTACATGCTGGCCACACTCAACGAACTGCGGCGTTTTCGCAACTGCGAGCTGACCATCACCTTGCGTACGGAGGCTGGTGAACAAGTGATTCAAGGGCATTTTTTATTCGCCGCTTTCGCCAATGGACCTTTTTATGGCGGCGGCATGCAGATTTGTCCTGGCGCGCGCTTGGACGATGGACTGCTTGATGTCTGCATGGTGGGCAACCTGTCGCGCCTGGCCGCACTGAAAGAACTACCTGGCATTTACAGGGCTGCCCATTTGAAGCACCCCAAAGTCACGATGGCGCGGGTACGCTCCATGCGCATAGAGGCTGAACCGGGGATCAAAGTCCACCTTGATGGAGAACCCTTTGGTGAGCTACCCATCGCGCTCAGCGTGAAACCTGGTGCTATCGAGATAGCCTGCCCCGAAAACAAAATACCTTAACATCCCGCCCATCGGCGGCCATGAACTTCAGGCCATCGTTTGTCTGCGTTTGCTCCCTATTTGAAAAACCCCCAACATGCCTCATACCATCGACTATTACCTGGCTGCCAGCAGCCCGTGGACTTACCTCGGTCATGCGCGCCTGCACGCCATCGCCAAAGAAGCGGGTGCCGTAGTCCGCGTCAAGCCTGTTGATCTGGTAGCGCAAGTGTTTCCAGTGTCTGGCGGACTACCGCTACCGCAACGTGCGCCACAACGACAAGCTTACAGACTGCAGGACCTCAAGCGATTTGGCGAGGCTCTGAACATACCTATCCATATTGAGCCCAAGTTCTTCCCGGTGAATGCCACGCAGGCTTCTTTGTTGATTGTGGCCACGCAGTTGCAAGCAGGAGATGCCTCAGCCATGGCGCTCACAGGCGCTGTTTTGGCCGCTGTATGGGCACAGGAACGCAACATTGCAGACGCTGAGCAATTGGCGGACTTACTGCGCGACTGCGGCTTGCCTCAGTCCCTCCTGGCAGACAGTCTGGCCCCTGAGGTGCAAGCCAATTACCAGCGTTTCACCCAAGAGGCCTTGGCCTGTGGCGTTTTTGGCGCCCCGAGTTACGTCGTGGACGCAGAACTGTTTTGGGGACAAGACCGACTGGACTTTGTACAGCGCCGATTGGCACGAAACTGAGTCATCCAGCGCGGTCTGTTTGTGGCCACTAAGCAGCCACGGCTTGGGCCACGTTGAGGCCTTGCACCTTGTGGTGTTGGATCAATGCATCGACCAAGCCACTGGTGATGGCGTACTGCGAGAACGCTTGCAGGAAATGCGCCGCTGCTGCGTTGCCCTTGTGCGTGCCAATGGCCTGCTGGATGGCGGTGAAACGGCCATCCAAAATACGGGTTCCAGGCAGCTTTTGCACATCGGTCATCAGACCGGGTCGCAAACTGGCCAGCGCGTCCAGACCGTCGACATTGAAGCGCTCCAACGCACCGTCAAAACCCTCAGCCAGAACCAGCTCAGCGTGCTTGAGGTTTTCGGTCAGCCACAACTCATAAGCCGTGCGCTGCGACACGGCAATGCGCACACCAGTCGCATCGACTTCTGAGGCATTGCGAAAGCGTGAATCCTCACGAACCAAATAAGTGGCTTCGATTTCCACATAAGCACTGCTGAACGTGATGTGTTTGGCGCGCGCTGGCTCAGCACCGATCAGGCCGATGTCCCACACATGTTGCTGGGCTGCATCGGCCAGCAGACCTGGCCCCTTGAACGGCACAAGCACCGGGTCTACGCCCAGCACTTCAGCAATGGCCGCAGCCATGTCGGGCGCAACACCTTGGGGCTCACCCTGCTCACCACGGCCGGTGACCAACAAAAAATTGCTGAGGTTGATACCGGCGCGCAAGGCGCCGCTGGGGGCCAACTGGGCCAGCAGCTCGGCGTTGACCAAGGCTTTAAGGTGTGCAGGTGCAGCCACCTGAACGCTTTCAAACAGAGATGTGTGCATAAGGGTACTCCTTAAAAACTCAAACCTTGGCCGCAGCCAAAGCACAAACACCACGCACGTCGGCGCTTTGACCAATGTGCCAACACGCTGTGATCAGGGCATCACTTTGCGCCTTGCCTAGCACCAAGTCGCTCATACCGTGGAACTTGCCCTCTAACTGGCTGTCGCTCATCGGGTTTTGCAAAGACCCAATGGCATGCTCCACAAACACATGGACTTGACGCCCGTCTTTGAGTACTGCCGTTACATCAGCGCTGGCCTCATCAATGCTGTCATCAACCGTGGCCACCACTTTGGCGCGCAAGGCCACCATGTCAGCACGGGTAACGATCTCGTCAGAGAACTCTTCTTCTGCCGCGTGGCCAAAGGTCAAGCCGGCTGCACAGCCGTGGTACACGCTGAACTTGGCTTGCAAGCCATCAGCTGGGGTCTTTTTACCCGTGAGTTCGAGCACCAAAGAGTGCACCTTGAGCTCAATGCGCTCAACTTGGTCTGGTGTGACGCCCTGGGCACGTAGTTGTGCGCACGCGTCGATGCTGGGGTGAATCACAATGCCGCAGGCAAAGGGTTTGTAGGTGTTAAACGAGATCTCAAAACGCTGTCCCAGCTCGTGGGTAATTTCGTTCCAGTCATTTTTAGTGGATACGGTTTGCATAAAGCCACGCGGTGCTTCCAGCGCCTTGGTGCTGGCGGTGAAGCCCTGTTGCGCCAGCAGGGCTGACATCATGCCAGCGCGCGCTGCGCCACCTGGGTGAAAAGGCTTGGTCATGGTGCCAAACTGCTCGCGCATGCCCACCGGCTGCGAGGCGGCTATGCCCAAAGCCATGGTGGTTTTCGCCACGTCTAATTTCAGCAAGCGAGCGCAAGCTGCTGCCGCACCCAAGCTGCCCGTCGAGCCAGTGATGTGCCAGCCACGGTCGTAATGCTCGGGATACATGGCGTTACCCACACGGCACGATACGTCAATACCCAACACCACCGCATCGACCAACTCACGCCCACTGCTGCCCAGGTGTTCGGCCAGCGCCAGCGCAGCCGAGGCCACGGGGCCGGCTGGGTGAATGATGGTTTTGAGGTGGGTGTCGTCAAAGTCAAAGGTGTGCGAGGTGATGCCATTGATCAGCGCGGCACTGGCCATATCGACCTTCTCAGAACGCCCCAGAACCGTGGCTTGAGGCGCTGGCTGCAACACCTGCACCGCGGCCATTGCGGCATCGGCCGAATCATGCTGAGCAGCACCCACGGCGCAGCCCAGCCAATTCAAAATAGTGCGGTGTGCCTCATGGTCGACTGCATCGCTCCAGCCTCGGGAAGGATGTGTTGCCACGAACTGGGCCAAAATCTGGGTCACATTGGGGGCATTGTGGTCGGCCTGGACCTGGGTATTGCGTGCCATAGGTTCTTTCTGCAGTCAATCTGCGCTGGGTTTTCAAAAATCAACAGGCGCTGCACGCCTGCGAAGGGTAAAAGGTTAAACGGGTAGGACGTTTCATTGGACGCACACCGCTTCGGTTTGAGACACCAGGCGATCGTACGCATCACTGACGTGGCTGGCCAACAGGGTCTCACAGGCCTGTGCATCAGCTTGGCGCAAGGTGTGCACAATGCGCTCGTGCTCGGCAATCGAGGCTTGCATGCCAACGTCTTGCGACAGATTTTTCAGGCGCGACAGGTGCAGTTTTTGCACCAAGCCACGGTAGGTTTCACTCAGGGCACGGTTGCCCACCGCTTCGACCAACAGCCAATGGAAACGCAGATTCTCTGCGTAATAAGTCTGTACCTGCTGCTGCAGGGCAGCGGCTTGCATGGCGCAGATCGATGCTTGCAGCTGCACCAACAAGGCCTCACGCTGGGCCAGCTGCATGTGCGCCACGGCGCGACCACAAAACCCATCGAGCAGCCCGCGCAATTGGTACAGGTCACGGATTTCGATGGCTTCGAGTTGGCGCACGAACACCCCGGCGTTTTTACGCGCGACCACCAGGCCCGAGCTTTCGAGCTCTCGCAGCGCCTCACGCACCGGCACCCGCGAGACCTGCAGCTGAGAGGCCACATCAGGCTCGTTGATGCGCTGACCGGGCACCAGCACGCCACCCAAAATTTGGGCTAACAGCGCATCACGCACCCATTTGGCCAGCGAGGTCTCACGCCGCGCAACCAACAGGTCAGCAGCCGTCACGGGCAAAGCGCTCATCCAAGGCAGTACAGGATTCATCAGGGTGCATATGGTATACGATTGTTGAAACTGACACGTGCAGGCCGAGGCGGAACACCACGCTGGCACCTTGCTTGTTGCACGCTTGGCAGAGCTTGCCTTAGTTTCCTAAAATGCAGGTATTCGGTTCGAGGATTTGCCCGCGAGATGCCATTGCTTGAACCCTCCGCAACACCCCCCCGAGGCGCGTGGTTTTTTAAGCCCGCTCTCAGCTGCAACGAGCGCCCCACACACCATGCCCGCCTTTCTGATTGCCGCCCTGTACAAATTTGTAGAGCTGCCTGATTTCGAAAGCATGCAGGTGCCGCTGCAGGCCTGCTGCAACGCCAACCAGGTCAAAGGCACCTTGCTGCTGGCCAAGGAAGGCATCAATGGCACGGTTGCTGGGCCGCAAGCGGGCGTGCGCGCGGTGCTGGCTTATTTACGTAGCGACCCGCGCTTATTTTTGCTTGAACACAAGGAGTCGTGGTCAGACAAGCCCCCGTTTGTGCGCATGAAGGTGCGCTTGAAGAAAGAAATCGTCACTTTGGGCGTGCCCGGCGTGAACCCCAGTCGGATGGCGGGCACCTATGTCAAGCCTGCGCACTGGAACGCACTGATCGCTCGTGATGACGTGGTGGTGGTGGATACCCGCAACGATTACGAGGTTGACATGGGCACCTTCAAAGGTGCGATCAACCCCGAGGTTCAGGCATTTTCTGACCTGCCGCAGTGGGTGTCCCGACAAGAGCAGCCCGGTGGCGTGCTGCACCAGAATGACGGACACAAGCCCAAGGTAGCCATGTTTTGTACCGGAGGTATCCGATGCGAAAAATCTACCGCCCTGATGCGTATGCTCGGTTACGACGAGGTCTACCACCTCGAGGGCGGCATTTTGAAATACCTGGAACATGTCGCCCAACCCGAAAGCCAATGGCAAGGCGAGTGCTTTGTGTTTGATGAGCGCGTCTCAGTGGGCCACGGTCTGAGTCCCGGGCACTTTGAGCTGTGTCGGGCCTGTGGCCACCCTGTTGGTCCCGAAGACCGAGCCACAGCAAGTTATGTCAAAGGCGTCAGTTGCGCGCACTGCATCGACCACACCAGTGACGTACAGAAGCAGCGCTTTGCAGAGCGACATCGCCAGGTCGTCTTAGCGCATCAAAAAGGCCGTGTCCACATTGGTACCCCGCCCAACCCTGCCAACAGTGCAGATGAGAGCGTTGAGCCCACGTAGGAGGACAGCGTGCGCATTTTTTGCGTCAACAGCAGCCCATCGGCAAGGGCTCAACGCACTGCGCGCTTGGCAGCGCCAAGCCTTTCAGCTATCGCAATGGCGCCGTCAGAGATCGCCTTTTCGCGGTTAGCTTGGCAGAATCTATCAAGCTCCACCAAGGTACTCCCGACATCCAGCACTGCCAGGTTTCTCCCACCGGCATAGGCATTGTGGCCAGAGAGAAAACCTTGCACCCAAGCCCCTACTTGGTAGGTGTCGCTCGCATTGTTCAAACCACGCATTTCAATGTAATCAGCACAGCGACCTGTACCAGCCCCACGTACAGTCACCGACTGCGCCCACGCGGCGCCCGCAGCGCAGGCACCGATCACCAGCAGTAGCTTCATAGATTTCATAAGATTCACCAAGTAAAAAACCACATAGCAAGTCAGTTTACGCGAGGTCACGTACACCGACGACCCCTTCAGGTCGAATAAAAGCTTACACCACCTGCATCGGGGTCTTACCGGCGCACTGGCACTGGTAAAATTTTGAGGTCTGCGGTTGCCTCAACGGGAACCGTCGTGCCCAGAGCGATAAAGCTGCATCTCATTGCAGGTTCTTGGGTGCAAATGTGGGCATCAGGTGCTGGCAAGACGGTGCTTCTGTGCTTCGGTTTCGGACTCCTCAGGGGACGAGTCGCCATGCAAAGTTTAAGCCGCCTTCGCTAGCAACAAAAGATATTTGAATATTGAGTCATGAGTCAAACCAAGCAAACCAAGCAAACCAGCGTAGCTAAAACGCAAGATCCAGTTGGATTGCGTGAACGCAGGCGATCTCCCAGGTCTTTTTCCGAAGATGGCATCAGCATCGAAGAGAGTGACTCAGATTCCGCCTGGGCTGCGTTTAACGAGGCTGCTGTCACGCCTGCCAACACTGAGCCAAAAAATACGTCGCGCGCACGATCAGACGCAGCAAACAGGTCCGCTGGCTCCCAGGATATCGGCAATGACTTTGCAATCATGGATGACAGGGGCCTGGAACCCAATGACGACGGCAACAACGAAACCGTGACACTCGAAAGCGTGCCCAAAGTCACTCAAATCAACCTGGCCTTGCAGGAGTTAGGGCGCCAGCACCGCGAAATTGCCGACACGATTGAAGGAACTTGGGGCCACAGGGAATGCCTGATCTACATAAAGCGCCTGCTTGTCGAAGGCTATGACAAAACGGATACCAGCAGGACGGGCTTCACAATGGAGGTTGTCGGCGCGCTGACGAGCCTGGTGTCACTGCACCCCCAGGAAAAGTAGGCCATGGCCTGGCCAGGTTAGGACACGGTCAGGCCATGCGAACACCGTTGCGGCGCAAAGCAAGACCTCTGGACTCAGGTTTGCGCCATCGGTACTTCAGGGGTCAGAACCGGACCTGTGCCGCTGATTTTGTCGAGCATTAGATAAACTACGGGCGTGATGAATAGCGTGATGGCCTGCGAGAACACCAAGCCGCCTACCACCGCCAAACCCAAGGGCTGACGCAATTCGGCACCGGCACCAATACCCAAAGCAATCGGCAGAGCCCCCATTAATGCAGCCATGGTCGTCATCATGATGGGTCTGAAACGTAAAATACAAGCCGTCCGGATAGCCTCATGCGGCGTCATACCACGGTGTCGTTGGGCATCCAGCGCAAAGTCAATCATCATGATGGCATTTTTCTTGACAATACCGATCAAAAGCACGATACCGATGGTGGCGATCAAGGTCAGATCCTGACCAAAAAGCATCAGGGTAGCCAACGCCCCTACTGCTGCAGAAGGCAGTCCAACCAAAATAGTCAGCGGGTGGATGTAGCTCTCGTAAAGCACACCAAGCAGCACATAGATCACCAGCAAAGCCGCCGCAATCAGCACCATTTGGCTGCCCTGCGACTTCTTAAACACGGCCGCGTCACCGCCGTAAGCCGTGATGATGGAGTCGGGCAGGTTGATCGCCTCTGAGGCGGCGTCAATCTTGGCTGTAGCATCTCCAAGCGCAGCGCCTGCGGCCAAATTAAAGGAGATCGTCACGGCCTGCAACTGCCCCACGTGGTTGATGGCGGTTGGACCGACCGTACGCTCTATCGTGGTGAAAGCCGCCAGTGGAACCAGCACCCCCGTGTTGGCGCGCACAAAAATGTTCTGCAAAGCCGACTCGTCCCGCTTGGCCTCAGGCGCCACCTCCATGATCACCGCATAGCTGTCCGTGGGCAGGTAAATGGTTGAGACCTGGCGCGAACCGAAGGCGTTGAACAAGGCGTTGCGCACGTTGTCCATCGATACGCCCATGGCATTTGCTCGGTCGCGGTCGATTTTGAGCTGTGCTTGCAGAGCGCGCATCTGTGCGTCACTGGTCACATCGCGGAACAAGGGATCTTGGCGCAAACGATCTTGCAACTTGATAGCCCAGTCGTTGAGCTCATCAGCACGCACGCTTTGCAGCACGTACTGGAACTGCGCCTTACTAGGGCGACCACCCAGTTGCAGATTTTGAATCGGGCGCATGAACACGTTGATGCCCGGCACGGTCCTGAGATTTTTACGCAGACCCTCAATCACTTTTTTCATGGGTTCGCGCTCGTTCATTGGTTTGAGCGTGATAAACATGCGTCCCGTGTTTTGCGCGTTGCTGCCGCCATTGAACGAGTTGACAGCCAAGACGCTGGGGTCTTGGCGGATCAGCTGCGCCACTCGGCCTTGTAGGGCTACCATGGCTTCAAAAGAGATGTCTTCGCTTGCCTCTGTGGAGGCGATGATCTGGCCAATGTCTTCCTGAGGGAAAAAACCTTTGGGAATGATGGAGCCCAGCCAGGCTGTGGCGCCGAAGGTTGCCAATGCCAAAGCCACAATCACATAGCGGTTACGCAAGGATGCATCCAGCACCAAGGTGTAGCCGCGCAGCATGGCGTTAAAACCACGCTCGAACAGACGCACAACAAAGCCTGGTGGCTTTTTGTGCGCTTCATCCGACAGGAAGCGGCTAGCCAACATGGGCACCAGGGTCAGGGACACAAAAGCCGACACCACAATCGCCAGACCCACAACCACGGCAAACTCGTGAAACAGCTGACCGATCACGCCCGGCATGAAAAAGATGGGAATGAGCACCGCGACCAGCGAGGTGGAAATCGAAATAATGGTGAAGCCTACCTCGCGCGCACCACGCAAAGCTGCCTGGAAAGGGTCTTCGCCATCTTCCACGTGCCGGATGATGTTCTCCAGAACAACGATGGCATCGTCCACCACCAGGCCCACGGCCAGCGTCAAGCCGAGCAAGGAAATGTTGTCCAGGCTGTAGTTCAGACCCCACAGCAAGGCTACGGCACCCACCAGAGAAACGGGCAAGGACAGGGCCGGAATCACAGTGGCCACAAACCGGCGCAGGAACAGAAAAATCACCAAAACCACCAACACAATGGTTCCCACCAAGGTCAGCGTCACATCATGCAAGGCTTCACGAATCGATTTGGAGCGGTCGTTGATCGGGGTGAGGTACACAGATTCTGGCAACTGTTTTTGCAATGCTGGCAGAGCTGCCATGATGGCATCGACCACCTGCACGGTATTGGCTGTTGACTGGCGCTGAATCGCCAGCGTGATCGTGGGCTCACCATTGAAGGTGGCAAAGCTCTTGAGGTTTTCCAGGCTGTCTTGCACCAGCGCCACATCGCGCAGGCGAACCGGCACCCCCCCTTTGGAGCTGATGATCAAATCACCAAACTCGGCGGCATTACGCAGCTGTTTGTTGGCTTGCAACACCAAGGACTGCTTGGGGCCGTCAAAGGTGCCGACTGGGGTGTTCACATTGGCCTGACGCAGCGAAGTGGCCACTTCATCGAGGCTGATATTGCGCACGGCCAAGGCGTCTGGGCGTACCTGAACGCGAACAGCGTAACGTTTGGAGCCGTAAATGTTGACTTGTGCCACACCGTCCAGGGTGGACAAGGTTGGCGAAATCAGATGCTCGGCGTAGTCTTGCAGATCTGAGGGCTGCATCGAAGGCGAGCGCATCGAAATCAACAAGATCGGCGCGTCGGCGGGATTAACCTTGCGGTACGACGGCGGATTGGTCATGTCGTTAGGCAGCAAGCGTTGTACGCGCAGCAGAGCTGCCTGCACATCAACCGCCGCGGCATTGATGTCACGGTTGGCAGCGAACTCTAAAGTCAATGAGGTCGAGCCCAGCAAACTGGTCGAGCTGATAGTGGCCAAGCCTGGCACGGTCTGAAATTGCTTTTCCAGCGGCAAGGCCACCGAAGTGGCCATGGTCTCGGGGCTGGCGCCCGGCAAGCTAGCCGACACGTTGATCACTGGTGTGTCGTAACTGGGCAGCGCCGCTACAGGTATGCTGCGAATACCGATCACGCCGGCCATCACAATTGCCAGGTTCAGCAACACCGTCATCACCGGACGGCGAATGAAGAGCTCCGAGAGGTTCATGATGGCTGGCCTTTATTCGACTTCCCAGACCCCTCGCCCGTCTTAGCAGCAGGCTTGCCTGAGCCACCCTTGGCAGGCGCTTCGCGTTCGATCACAACACCATTGGGGCGCACGTTTTGTTTGCCATCCAGGATGACGCGATCACCAGCTTTCACACCCGTAACGACGGCATCAATGCCATCCGAGAAGACCACTTTTACCGGCTTCAAGTTAGCTTTGTTATCAGCTATCACATAGACAATGGTGCCTCTGACTCCCTGGATAATGGCCGCCTGCGGCACCACCAAAGCATCATTGAGCACCTTCACAGTCTGCGAAACCTGCACAAAGGCACCAGGCCACAACTTGTTGTCTTTGTTAGCAAACGAGGCTTTCACCTTGACCGTGCCCGAGGCGGCATCGACCGCATTATCGACAAAGGTCAACTTGCCTTTGAACTCACCGCCGGCATCGCCCAGCGTGGCAGTGATGGCAGCGCCACCCTTTTTCAAGGCCTGCAAGGCCTCCTGCAAATTGCGTTGAGGCAGACTAAAGGCCACACCAATTGGATCGAGCTGGGTGACGGTGACCAACGCAGTGGTGTTGGCGGTGTTGGCTTGCACCAGGCTGCCCACGCTCACATTCACCGCTCCGACGCGCCCACCCACCGGTGCCGCGATGCGGCTGTAAGAAACGGCCACCTCGGCACCTGCAAGGGCGGCCTGATCAGCTGCCACAGTCGCAGCCATGGCTTCGGTCTGTGACTGCGAGGTGTCGACTGCACCTTTGGATATAAAGTTTTGAGCAAACAAGTCCCGCGCCCGATCGTACTGGCGCTTGGCATCGGCGTAACTGGCTTGATCTTTGGCCAATTGCGCTTTGGCTTTGGCTACATTGGCCTCGTCAGCCCGCGCATCAAGCGTGAACAACAACTGGCCTTTTTTCACAAACTGGCCTTCGGAAAAATGCACTTTGCTGATGGTGTTGGTGGTCTGGGCGCGCACATCCACGCTGGTCAGGGCCACGACCGTGCCCGTGCCCTTGAGCACCACCGGCACATCACGCTGCTGCACCTTGACCGTGGTCACGGAAACAGGTGGTGCGTTATTGGGCTTGCCGCCTTGGCCAGATGCCGCTTTACCGTCTTTGGCCTGCTGCACTGGCGCACCATCGGCTCGGCCTTCTTTGGCAGGATTGGCCGCGACAGCTACAGGTTTATCCTTGGACGCAGACTCAATCGAGCCACTTTGTTGTGACCAAGTTGCACCAGCCAACCCAACGCTGACCAGGCCAACGCACATACGAAAAAAAACAGTCTTCATGAGCTCACACAAGTGAATCGGCCTGAAACGCCGGCCGGGAAGCTATCGCCATTCCGCCAAGGAGGCCCTGCACGGATGCGCGATGGTAGATCCAAACCATTCAACGGCGTCATACTTTATACGGCAGAATGCGAAAATTAATGGGAATAGGCTGTCTTTGTCGCGTTTTTGGAACTGCATTTGTTCACATGTAATGAGCGCCTCCAGCACCCATGGTGGCGTCTGATCAAAACTTACAAAAACCGCTCTAACAGTTTTTTGGATTTGCTGTCCAGCGCATGCAGATCGCGAATCAAAAACACCACGCCGTGACCGCTGTTGATAAGCAAACGCATACCCTCGCCCGGAAGCAAGCGAATATCTTCTTCGCCTTTAAGCACCAACTGAGTCAAACCACGGTCTGTTTCAACCACCCACACACTGGGCGTAGAAAAGGTGGACACACTCAATAAACGATGTATCTCCGGCACGAAGTCCCTTACCCCCAAAGCAGCGTGTAACAACCCACGTTCTTGCACGGGTAAATCATTGATGTGCGCCAGCCAAAATAATTCACGCCCATGCTCGCTAACCAGCGAGATACCTTCATCTGGCGCTTCAAGGGGAAAAGCCCGCACCGGCAGCACACCGCTGTGCAGTTCACCGTTTGGCAGGCGCAAGGTGAGCCGACCCAGTGCGTCATGACTGAGTTGAGAAATCATGGGCTGATGGCCGTTTGTAGCTGCAATTTGATTCATGACACACCCTCCGTATGGGCAGAGGGTTGCGGCAAATTCTTTGACAAATAAACCTTGTCATGGTCAGTCCCATCAGGACCCTCGCCTTGCGCCTCAGCCTTGCGCACTTGCGCCTCATACAGGCGAAAGTAAGCTCCTTGGCGCGCCATCAACTCATCATGCGGTCCGACCTCGACCACCACACCGCGGTCCATCACCACCAAGCGATCAGCTTTGCGCAATGTGGACAGGCGGTGCGCAATGGCTATCGTGGTGCGCCCCTGCACCAGATTGTCCAATGCGCGTTGAATTTCTTTCTCTGTTTCAGTGTCAACCGCCGAAGTGGCCTCGTCAAGAATCAATATTTTGGGATCGATCAAAAGCGCACGCGCAATGCTGATACGTTGGCGTTCACCGCCTGACAAACCCTGCCCGCGCTCACCAACCAAAGAGTCATAGCCTTGCGGCAAACGCAAAATGAAATCATGAGCATGCGCCGCGCGCGCTGCGGCCACAACTTCCAAGCGACTCGCACCTGGTTGCCCGTAAGCGATGTTTTCTGCAATCGTGCCAAAAAACAGGAAGGGCTCTTGCAACACCAGACCAATGTGGCGTCTGAAGTCGGCCACCGCCATGCGCCGGATATCCACGCCGTCGAGCTTGATCGAGCCATCGGTCACGTCGTAAAACCGACAAATCAGATTGACCAAAGTACTTTTGCCAGAACCGCTGTGACCCACCAGGCCAATCATCTCGCCAGGACGGATTTCCAAATTGAGCCCGCGAATCACTGACCGATTGCCATAACGAAACCCAATGTTGTCCATGCGAACACCACCGCGCACAACCGCCAGCTTGACCGGCACGGCGGGCTCTGGAACGTTGGACACGTGGTCCAGAATATCGAAAATACGCTTGGCTGCAGCCGCAGCCTTTTGGGTCACCGAAACAATACGGCTCATTGAATCCAGGCGGCCATAAAAGCGACCAATGTAGGCAATGAATGCCATCAAGACCCCGACCGTGATATGGCCTTGACTCACCTGCCAGATGCCAAATGCCCAAACCACCAGCAGGCCGATTTCGGTCAACAAGGATACCGTGGGAGAAAATACGCTCCACACCTTGTTCAATCGGTCATTGGTGTCCAGATTGTGCTTGTTGGCCAACCTGAAGCGGGCGACCTCGCGCTTTTCCTGTGCGAAAGCCTTGACCACTCGAATACCCGGAATGGTGTCTGCCAGAACGTTGGTCACCTCACCCCACACACGGTCTATTTTTTCAAAACCGGTGCGCAAGCGATCACGTACCAAGTGGATCATCCAAGCAATAAAGGGCAGCGGCAACAGCGTGACCAACGCCAACCATGGGTTGATCGACAACAAAATAGCAGCAGTCATGCCGATCATCAGCACGTCGGTGGCAAAGTCCAGCGCATGCAGCGACAAAAAAACACAAATGCGGTCAGACTCACTGCCGATACGCGACATCAAGTCGCCTGTGCGCTTGGCACCGAAATAATCCAAAGACAACCCTAACAAATGCTCGAAGGTAGCGGTGCGCAAGTCCGCCCCTATGCGTTCAGACACCAAAGCCAACAAATAGGTGCGCGCCCAACCCAAACCCCATGCCAGCAAAGCAGCACCCAACAAACCCAGCAACAGCCACATGACTTTTTCGGGCGCAATTTTCTGGCCATTTTGAAAGGGGATCAACACTTCATCCATGAGCGGAATGCTCAAATAAGGTGGCACCATGGCTGCAGCGGTAGACAGCACCGTCAGAACAAAGCCTGCTATCAACTCCAGCTTGTAAGGTTTGGCAAACCGCCATAAACGCAACAGGACCCATGTCGATGGTGGGACTGTGAACGCGCGTGTGCACACAGCGCATTCGTCGCTGTCCTCAGGCAAACGCGCGTGACAGCTTGGGCAAATCGTAGGATCCTGCAGCGCCACCGTCTGCCCGCTGGTACGCATTTGCTGCAACTGCTCAAAGGCTTTGAGCAAGCGCAACGCGGGAACGTTCAAGCCCAGTGTGAACCGCCATACCGCCAAAACCTCGCCACCGAGCAACAGCTCCAGCGTCCCCACCCCCGCGTGATCGCCATGGCGCAGCGACATGCCATCGCACAACTCAAAGCGCTGCCACGGGCCATGGTGTCCATTCAGGTGCCAGAGACTCGCCACACTCAAGACAAGATGCGCTTCGGAAAAGTGAAGGGCAGCATTCAAGTCCATGGCCAAGTGGGCCAGAACGACCTCGCCGCCCGGAGGTAGGGGCGCGTCTGTTCCCATCCACAAGCGATCAGACAGTGAGGGGGCGACGGACATAGGCATGGTCGGAGGTAAGCGGGAAGTTCAGCGCTTGATTTTCCATCAATCCGCAGTTACCGGCATCTGACAAAGGCCGATGCCTTGTCAATGGTATAATCCGATTCTCAACCTGTGCAAGAGCGACAGCAGCACCTCCGGAACCGGTCAGCAGGCGTCAAAATCGACGTCAGACCAAGCCGCCGCAAGGACTGCACACCAAATGATCGCCCCAACATCTTGCCAAACTGAATCATTTTTTTAACCAGCCATTGGCGCGGTATTTTTTATCGTTCCGGGGTGCTGTAGTGCCACTCTGAGGTTCAAACATGCCTGCTCAAAAGACCGTAAAGACCACCGAAAAAGCTTCGGCCAACAAAAAGCCCACAGTCCGTGAGACATCCGAACGGGAGGCAGCCACCCCCGCGGCCAAGGCCAAAACAAAAGCCAAAGCGAATGACGTGGTCGAACTAAAGAGCGCCGCTGCCTCTACGCCTAAAACAAAAGTTGCCGCCAAACCCAAAGCAGCAGCAAAAGGCCAAGATAAGGCAAGTGCAAAGTCCAAGAAAAAACTCGGCAATGGTAGCGATGGAGATGCCGATCTCTCGGACATCGAAGACGACCTGCAGGGCGAGCCTGAAGCGCAAACCACTGAAACCACGGTGAGCGCTGAGAAAGTCAAACCTCTGCGCATGAAAATCAGCAAGGCCAAAGAACGCGCTTTGATGAAAGAGTTTGGCCTGGATGAGACCGTGCTATCCGAAGAAGAAGTGCTCAAACGCCGCTTGAGCATCAAGGCGCTGATCAAACTCGGAAAAACACGCGGTTACCTGACCCATGGTGAGATTTCTGACCACCTGCCCGACAAACTGGTGGATGCTGAGACGATGGAGGTTGTGATCTCCATGCTCAATGACATGGGCGTTGCCGTCTACGAGCAAACCCCTGATGCTGAAACTTTGCTGCTCAACAACACTGGTCCGACAGCGGCCACTGAAGAAGAAGCAGAAGAAGAGGCTGAGGCTGCCTTGAGCACGGTTGACAGCGAGTTCGGTCGCACCACAGACCCTGTACGCATGTACATGCGTGAGATGGGCACTGTGGAATTGCTGACCCGAGAGGGTGAAATCGAGATCGCCAAGCGCATTGAAGGCGGCTTGATGGACATGATGGAGGCCATCTCAGGCTCTCCCGCCACCATCGACGTGGTGTTGCAACTCGGTGAAGATATCCGCGCCGACAAGTTCGTCATCACCACCGTTGTCGACGGTTTCACCGATCCCAATGAGGCAGACGACTATGTCGCCGAGGAAGACTTTGATGAGTTTGACGAAGACGATGATGACGATGGCAACGGGGGCTCCAAATCTCTGACCAAAAAGCTTGAAGAACTCAAGCGAGAAGCCATCATACGGTTCGATCGCATGCGCGACTACTTTGAGAAAATACACAAAATCTATGACAAAGAAGGCTACGGGACACCCGCCTATTTGAAGACTCAGAAACAATTGTCCGAAGAACTGATGTCCATCCGTTTCACGGCCAAGACGATCGAGAAACTGTGTGATCTGGTTCGCGGTCAAGTCGATGACGTGCGCAAAAAAGAACGTGAATTACGCCGCATCATTGTGGACAAATGCGGCTACCCTCAGGGCCAGTTTGTGGCCGAATTCAGCGGCCGCGATAAGAACAACAATCCCGCGGCTAGTCACCTACTGGACTTGAAGTGGATTGAAAAACATGCTGCCGCCAGTAAGCCCTGGAGTGCAGCCATGGGTCGCAACATTCCTCCGGTTCAAGAGCTTCAGCAAGGTCTGATGGACTTGCAAGCACGGGTCGTCGTACCCTTGGACCAACTCAAGGCAATCAACAAGCGCATGAATGAAGGGGAATATGCTTCTCGTGCCGCCAAGAAAGAGATGATCGAAGCCAACCTGCGCTTGGTGATCTCCATTGCAAAGAAGTACACCAACCGCGGCCTGCAGTTTTTGGATTTGATTCAAGAAGGCAATATCGGTTTGATGAAGGCGGTTGACAAATTTGAGTACCGCCGTGGTTACAAGTTCTCAACCTACGCCACCTGGTGGATTCGTCAGGCGATCACCCGGTCGATTGCTGACCAGGCGCGCACCATTCGCATTCCGGTTCACATGATTGAGACGATCAACAAGATGAACCGCATCAGTCGCCAACACTTGCAGGAATTCGGCTACGAACCCGATGCCTCGGTGCTGGCCGAACGCATGGAAATCCCCGAGGACAAAATCCGCAAAATCATGAAGATCGCCAAAGAACCGATTTCCATGGAAACGCCAATTGGTGACGATGACGACAGCCACCTGGGTGACTTCATTGAAGACGGCGCGAACACCGCACCCCTTGAAGCGGCCATGCAAGCGGGTCTGCGCGATGTGGTGAAAGACATTCTGGACAGTCTGACGCCGCGCGAGGCAAAAGTGCTTCGGATGCGTTTCGGCATCGAGATGACCAACGACCACACGCTCGAGGAGGTTGGCAAACAGTTTGACGTGACCCGCGAGCGTATTCGCCAGATTGAAGCCAAAGCCTTACGCAAGCTCAAACATCCGAGCCGATCTGACAAATTACGCAGCTTCAGCGACAACATCTAAGCAAAAAAGCCAGTGCCAACACACTGGCTTTTTTTGTGGATGATTGGGGCTGCAGTTTGAACTTTTTCAGCGCCTGCTGTGCGCATCACCTGCGCCTTGTGCCCCTGCGGGTGGACTTGTGTGTCAGGGATTTTGAAGTCACCACCGCGTAAGCACTGCCAACAGTGCCAAACCCACCACCGCCACAGTCAAACCCAGCACACGGCGGCGGTTGATCTCTAAACGGCTAATCAACTGGGTATTTTGGTCAGCCAAGGACGCAAGCAACTTGGCGCAAACTTGCATCTGATCATGTAAATCGGTACTTTGAAGCTCCAGGTCTGCCACCTGCACCTGTAAGCTGCCCACTTGCGCTTGCAGCTCAGGCAAGCTCGCTGGGGGGCCCGCCTTTTCCCTCATCGCATCAAGACCGGAACCTGTAGCCGCTTGCGCATCCGTTTTCCTCCCAACAGAGTTCCATAAGGTGCGCGCACCTTGCGCCACTTTGGGTGCGTTTTCAATGACATCACCCCACGGCACCAATTTAAGAACCGTAAACCAACTGATAGCCATACCTTGCCCCTGTTTATCCAAGTCAACCCTTATCTTACGCATTTGACCATCCCCTCTAATCGCCACGGGGTTCTGGTACGCTTGGCTGCATGCACAAAAAAAAAGGGCCTGAGCCGATGTCAACCATACTGGTGGTGGCGGTGCTCTCGCTTTTATTGGGTTTGCAGCCCATCACCACAGACCTCTATTTGCCTGCACTTCCGGCGCTAAGCGTTGGACTGAGCGCCGGCATGGCGCAGGCTCAATTGACCTTGAGTGCGCTGCTGCTGGCCTTCGGTGCGTCCCAACTGATTTGGGGCCCACTGTCCGACCGTTTCGGCCGCCGTCCAATTTTGCTAACTGGTCTGTTTATCTACGTGGTGGCCTCGGCTGCTGGCGCCTTGGCCCACAACATAAACTGGCTGATCATCTGGCGCACCGCTCAAGGTGCCGCGTTGGGTGCTGCCGTGATGTGTGCTCGCGCTATTTTGCGTGACCTGTACGCGCCTGCCGACGGCGCCCGGGTGATGAGTCAAGCCCTGAGCGGACTGGCTTTGTTTGCCTGCATCAGCGCGCCTCTGGGCAGCTTCCTGACCGAGCACCTGGGCTGGCGATATGCCCTGTTGGCTCCGTCGGTGTTTGGCGCTGCCGGCATGGCCCTGATCATGTGGCGTTTTGAAGAATCTTTGGCACCAGCCGCGCGCCGTACGGTGTCGTTCAAAGCCTTATCTGCCAATTGGATGGCTATTTTTAGAAATCCAAGCTTTTGGGCTTTTTCAAGCCTCACCGTGACCTCTTATGCAGGACTGTTCACGTTTCTTGCCACCTCGTCTTTTGTATTCACCGGCGTATTGGGCGTGACGAACACCCAATACGGACTGATCATGCTGAGCAACTCATTGGCTTACCTAAGTGGTACGTTCTTATGCCGTCGATGGCTGGCACGCTTTGGCCTGCGCGGGGCCGTAGCCCGCGCAGGCATTTTGTCCTTGACCGGGGGCTCGGTCATGGCCATGCTGTCCATGTCTGGGGTGATTGGCGTGTGGGCTATCTTGCTGCCGCAATACCTTTTCATGATCGGTCACGGTATTCATCAACCTTGTGGCCAGAGCGGCGTTGTCGGTCCCTTCCCTCATGCGGCGGGGGTCGCCTCGGCGCTCAATGGTTTCTTGATGATGGCTGGCGCTTTTGCCATGGGTCACTGGCTTGGTATACACATGGATGGCACCGTCGCCCCGCTGACACTTGGGGTGTGGTTCTGGAGTGTGTTGATCGCCCTGTCAGCTTGGACCCTGGTGCAGCACCATGGCGACCCCATCGTCCAAGTGGCTTCTCGCGCCTGAGTCATGAACAGATCCATGGAACCCCTGCAGTTGGCCAGCGAGACTGTTGCGCTGCCGCCCTACCTGATCTTGGCAGGCCCCACTGCATCAGGAAAAACCGCTGCAGCCCTGGCGCTTGCTCAATACCACCCGATTGAAATCATCAGCGTTGACTCAGCCTTGGTTTACCGAGGCATGGACATTGGCAGCGCCAAGCCCAGCGCCGCCGAGCAAGCTGCCGTGGTGCATCACCTGATTGACATCCGCGATCCTTCACAAACCTATAGCGCAGCAGAGTTCGTTATAGACGCGAGCCAACTGGTGCGCGAGATCTACGCACGCGGTAAGTGGCCTGTACTGGTAGGCGGCACCATGCTGTACATCAAGGTCCTGCAGCAAGGGCTCGATGACATGCCCCAAGCACAAAGCGAGGTCCGCTTGGCCATTGCAGGCGAAGCAGCTCAAGTGGGCTGGCCCGCCATGCATCGCCTACTGGCCTCGGTTGACCCCACCACGGCTGCCAGACTGGCACCCGCCGATGCCCAGCGCATCAGTCGCGCCTTGGAGGTTTTTCGCATCACAGGCCAACCGCTCTCGCACTTTCATCGCAAGCAACAAACCGCCGCCATCAAGCCATCAAACACCTTGCTGGTGTCACTTGAACCCACTGAGCGCAGCTGGTTACACCAGCGTGTTGCAAAGCGTTTTGAAGCCATGCTGGACCAGGGGTTTCTGAACGAGGTACGTGCTTTGCGGAATCGAGGAGACCTGCATGCCAACCTGCCATCGATGCGTTGTGTCGGCTATCGCCAAGCCTGGGAAGCGCTGGAGGGCTTGTGGCCCATGTCAGAGTTGCGGGACCGAGGTATTTTTGCCACTCGCCAACTGGCAAAACGGCAAATCACGTGGTTGCGTAGCATGGTAGAGCGCCAAATCGTCGCTTGCGATGTAGCCGACGCGCAAGATCAGGTGTTGCGATTGGCCGCCGCTTTCTTTCGTGAGAACGAAAGGCCTGCGCCATGAGCCTGGTGATCAAAGACTTGGGCAAGCATTACGGCAATACGCCAGTTTTTCAACGCGTATCACTGACCGTTCAGCGTGGCGAGTTTGTTGCCATTGTGGGTGAGTCCGGCGTGGGCAAATCCACCTTACTCAACTGTATGGCCGGACTGGACCACTGGAACCACGGCCAGGTGCACCTTGATGGCCATGATCTGGCCAGTCTGAACGACAATGCCCTTGCCCGCTTGCGGCGCAGCCACATTGGCTTTGTGTTTCAAGCTTTTCACGTGTTACCGCATTTGAGCGTGACGCAAAACATCAATCTGCCCTTGATGTTGCTCGGGCGAATTGACCCTGGCCGGGTACAAGACATGCTGTCAGCCGTCGGCTTGGCTGGTTTGGGGGACAGATTGCCCCAAGAGCTCAGTGGCGGGCAGTTACAACGGGTTGCCATTGCCCGCGCGCTGGTGCACAAGCCCAATCTCTTACTGGCCGATGAGCCCACCGGAAACCTGGACCCGCACACCGCAGAAAAAGTGCTTGATGCCTTGATCACTCAAACCCGCCAACACGGTGCGTCCATGGTGCTGGTGACCCACTCGCACGCTGCGGCCGTGCGCGCCGACCGCGTGCTTAACCTGCGCGATGATGGTCTTTTCCCTGATCTCAGGATTTGAGCGCTTGCGCTCGGGCAAGCACTCAAACGCGAAATGAATGCGACGCCAGCGCCCTCACGTCAGAGAAAAAACCAAGCCAATCCGGCAAGCCCCACGGCCACCACAGCGTAAAGCTCCCAAGGCGTCGGCTTGTCAGCGTACGGGTCAACCAAGGACCGCTCCGCATTGTCAGGCAACGCAGCGCGTTGAGTCAGTGAGGCGCCAAACGCCATATTGATGCGTGCTCTGGCATTCACCGCCCAGCCATTGGCGTCCAACAGAGGCCCCAAGTTGCGACTTCGCAACTTAAACCAAGCAATCAGCATGGCGGGGCCTGAGATCGCCAACATCAGGCCAGTGAACACCAGCGGAATTTGCCACCAATGCAAATTCAACAAGCCGCCCATGGTCGCTGCCAAAGCTGTCCCAAGCGCACCCAAGGCCAAGCCAATGGCCGCAAAAATGCCCGCAAATTTACCCACATCAAACGCGCTTGGCCCTTGCGGCTTCGCGTTGATCGCGTTCTGTTCTGTTTGCTTGGCGGCTTGAGCGAGCTGGACATTAGCAGCGTTGGCCTTGCTGGCAGCCATTTTCTGCATCTGCTCAGAAATCAGCCGCCCAACCCGTTTGTAGGGCGACCAGAAAGCCTGGCGCAAACTGATCGGTTGCGACACCATTTTGACAATGCTTGCATTCCAGTCCTGTCCTAAGCGGTCATAAAAAATGCCATTGCGCCCGACCATCAGCTGATCGGCATCGCCCGCCGTAAAGGCTGCGGCAATGCTGCGCTTCTCATCACCACGAACACAGTCCACGTAAGCCAAAAACATATTGGACAAACCGGCCATGGTGGCGTGTTTGGCAGCGTCGTTGACCGCAACACACAACTCACAAGCACGGCCGTCCAAATACAAGGTTCCGACCTGGAACGTCGCTTTGCCTTGACGCGCGTAAAAGCTTCGAAAGGCCACAAAATTATTGGCGAGATCCATCAGACTGCTCACATACAGCGCCAGCTGTTCGAGTTCCTGCAGGCCTTGGGCCTGCGCAGATGGATCTGGTTTTTCTGCCAACCAAGCTTCATAGCCAAGCCATTTTTCTTGGAGTTCCTGCCAAGCTACTGCGCTCAGCTGCGCTTGTTGCCCAAGCAGGGGCACGACTACTTGCGTCATAAACGCAGTCATGCGCGCATGCCAAGCAGGATTCAAGCCTTCGGCCAATGACAAACTTGCACCTGTTTGAACGCTTGCCAATGGCATCTCCGCAATACCTTCGGCTGATGTGGTCAACGATTTGCTCGACAGCGCAGAAAGCGCCTCTTCGCTGACGCTAAGCGCACCGATTGCACGCGCATCAAAAGCTGCCAAGCTGCAGCGAACAAACCAGTCATCAATTTTCTGGCGGACCGCGGTCAAAGCAGCATGCGCCGACTCTGTATCGTCGCCCAGCGGCATGGCTTGCTCACCTCGAGTGCGCCACGCCGCCAAATCCTTTTCAGCCCGGCGAAGCTTCGCAGCACTGGCCGCTTGCACCGTGATCAGACCATTGTTGTCAGGCGCGTCAGCGAGTACTTCTTGCGCAGCTTCGGTGATGCGCGCACCGGCCGCGTCATCCCCTCGAATCGCAGCCAGCGGCACCCCTGCCAACTTCTGAGCCAGAACCTCTGCGTCTTGCAAACGGGCTTCAGCCCAGCCAACCGCTGCGATCAATTCTGGTGCCCGCACGAAACCGTCGCCATCGCTGTCGACCAGCTTCAACACGCGACTGTCAAATTCAATACCTTTCACAGGGCAGGCCAAGGCCACCCACAGCTTTTGATCCAATTGACCAATACGCAAGAGCTCCGCTGCGGTGTCCAGTCGAACCTGATCAAAACCGCCTGCCCTAAAAAAGCGCCAATTTGTATTTGTTGTCGCCATAAAGCACCTCCTTTTTCTTGATTCAAAACAATCGCCTCATGCAGCGGGTCTGTCTAGCAAACCACTGGCGGAACGAGCGGTCATCCTATCGCACCAGGCGATCCAAGCACGATTGAAACTATAAGCAAGCGGCGTCCTACCGGACAATACGCTCATGTGGGCCTTGTTAAAAATTTTCTCCTGGCAGGAACTGCGACATCACCCATGGCGCAATGGCGCAGCGGTTCTGGCTGTCGCCTTGGGCGTGGCGTTGGCGTTTTCGGTCCACCTGATCAACGCCAACGCATTGGCTGAATTTTCGCAAGCAGCGCGCTCGGTCAACGGAAAAGCCGATCTGCAAGTACGGGCACTCCAAGGGTCTTTGGACGAATCGATGTACCGAAAGCTCGCGCACACACCAGGCGTTGCGCTGGCCTTGCCTGTTTTGGACATTCAAAGTTACGTGCTGTTGTCTGATAGCAAACCCGCCATACGCGTGGTGGGTGTCGATGTACTGAAGGTTTTTGATATCGCGCCAGCACTGATGCCCCAGCCTAGCCCAAATGCCAAGCCAGCAGATTCAATGGCAAACAATCCGCGTGCGCGCTGGTCAATTTTGGCTCCTGGCCAGATTTTTTTGAATACAGCCGCACAAGCTTTGTTGCCTCAACACCTGCACGCTTCACCCCAAGCACAGCAACTGACGCTGCAAAATGGCCAAGCTCTGGTGTTCGCTCACGTCGCTGGACGCGTACAAGCCAGTGGCCCAGCATTGGGCGTGATGGACATCGGCGCCGCGCAAGAACTCTTTGCAATGCAGGGCCAGCTGAGCCAAATTGGCTTGAAGTTGAACCCCGGCATGGACCCAACAGTGTTTGCACGCACCTTGCAGCAAAGCGCTGATTGGCCAGCGCACCTGAGCATCACAGAGGACGGTGACGCACAGTCACAAATCAGCAACTTGTCCAGGGCTTACCGTGTCAATCTGGCCGTGCTGGCCATGATCGCCTTGTTTACCGGGGCCTTTTTGGTGTTTTCCGTGTTGTCCCTCAGCGTGGCCAAACGGGCCCAGCAGTTTGCCTTGTTGGGTGTCTTGGGCCTGTCTGCCCAGTCCCGCTTGCGCCTGGTCTTGGCCGAGTCCTTACTCTTGGGCGCACTGGGCAGCACCATCGGTATCGGTCTTGGAACGGCCTTGGCGGCGTTGGCCTTGCACCTGCTGGGTGGTGATCTGGGCGGTGGATTTTTTTCAGGTGCTGCACCAGTGCTGCACCTTCAGGCCAGCTCGGCCATGTTGTATGGTCTGCTTGGCGTCGGTGCAGCAGTGCTCGGCGGTTGGTGGCCCGCACGCACCGCTAGCAAACTGCCGCTGGCTCAAACCCTCAAGGGCCTTGGGCATCTGCTCAAGAACACCCACTCTGCGTGGCTAAGCCTGTCGTTTTTGGTAATAGGTGCGCTGTTGACGCAAATGCCTGCGGTCTGGGGTATCGCATTGGCCGCCTATATTTCAGTGGCCATGCTGTTGTTCGGTGGCATCACGGGGCTGCCGTGGTTGATCGAAACCACGCTGGCATGGGCCAGCCCCAAACTGGCCCACCGCACCTTAGCGCTCTTGGCACTGGAGCGCGCCAGACGCCAGGGTGACACCGTCTCATCAGCGGTCAGCAGTGTCGTCGCGTCACTGAGCCTGGCTGTGGCCTTAACGGTCATGGTGGCGAGCTTTCGCGACTCTGTCACGCAATGGCTAGACGCCGTTTTACCAGCGGATCTGTATTTACGCAGTGCCCGTAGCTTGAGTTCGAGCAACATGGTGTACTTCACACCAGAATTTGTTAAGCAGGCGGGCAAACTCGAAGGCGTGCGCACTTTGCAAGCGCAACGCCAGGTATCCGTGCTGTTGCAGCCGAACCTGCCAGCCGTGAGCTTGATGGTGCGTGAGCTCAGAGACCCTGTGCGCGAGTTGCCTTTGTTGGCCCCCCCTTTGCCCGTTCCCAAAGGCACCTATGGCATTTATGTCAGCGAAGCGTTGGTGGACTTGCACCATGCCAAGCCAGGCACTTATTTTGAAACTTTTGGCCGAGCCTTTAGCGCAAGAGACCGGCCAAGCGCCGTCTCTGAGCCACGTTTTTTTGTGGCTGGTGTGTGGCGCGACTACGCCCGCCAAACCGGCGCCATCGTCATGGATCAGCGCGACTATGCCAACTTGAGTGACGACCGACTCATCAACGACTTGGCATTTTGGCTGGATACACCGCAGGACGCCGCGCGCGTAGAAGCCAACTTACGCACCCTGGCCAATACCGAACAAGCAGGCGCTGGACAATTATTAGAATTTGGTACCTCGACCGAGATTCGCGCCGTGTCTCTGGGCATTTTTGACCGTAGCTTCGCCGTGACGTACTGGCTCCAAGGCGTGGCCATTGTGATCGGTTTGTTCGGCGTTGCGGCCAGCTTCAGCGCCCAAGTTTTATCCCGACGCAAAGAGTTTGGCCTGCTAACCCATCTGGGACTCACACGCCGTCAAATTCTTTCCCTGGTTGCCATCGAGGGCGCGACCTGGACGACCTTGGGCGCTGTTGCTGGTCTTGGCTTGGGTCTGCTGGTGGCACTGGTGCTGGTACACGTTATCAACCCACAAAGTTTTCACTGGACGATGGATCTGAGCTTGCCCTGGTGGCGACTCCTGGCCTTGGCACTGGCTGTGGTGGTGTCGGGTACCGTGACCGCCTGGCTTGCGGGTCGCGCCGCGGCGAGCCACGATGCGGTGCTGGCCGTTAAAGAAGACTGGTGATGCAGCCAAACCAAGATCAACCGGTGCTATGAAGCCCGTGATGTGCCCCACAGCCCACACCCCGAACAGCCACATTGAGGACTGTCTTAAGCTCATAGCGCTCTGTGCGAGCCTACAATGAAAATGACTTATTGCATCCGGATAAAACCATGACCAGCACTTGGCTGCACACTGCCAGTTCCAAAATTGAGGTGGACTTTTCACACCGTACCAACAACTGTTTGATCGCACTTGCCTTAACTGGATTAGCCCAGCGGGCACTCAATCTTTATGGCAAGAATGCATCTGCCCGCTGGCCCAGCCAAGCAGCAGCTTCAGGTACCAAGCAGCACCCACTTTTCAAGCATGCAGCAACTGGCGTCACGCGCGCGCAGCAAGCCAGGCTCCCTCCAGTCCTTCTTGGGCGACGCAGACAAACACTGCACGCAGTGCCTGAGCGATGCCAAGTGGACAAGTCATCACCTCTGAGCGTGCGGTGGCACTTTGCCGCAATTTTCTGCCCTGTTAGAAAGCCGTGATGCCGGACCCGCATGTGGATCTAAGCGGGTTGTATGAGCGCGCGTTACAGCGCCGTCACTGGCTTACCCTGGCCTTGTCAACCGCCTGGTGGACACCCGAGACTGCTGGCGCGTCAAACTCGCATCAAGACGCCCAAAAGATCCGACCCATGCAGTTCCCTCGTGACCATGGGGCACATCCGCAGACTGCCATCGAGTGGTGGTACCTGACGGGCGCCCTGGAATTGGCATCGGAGAAGGCATCCCAGTCGGCGCATATTGTGGCGCCTGTGTTCGGCTTTCAAATTACTTTTTTTCGTTCGCGCGTGCCCGTGACGCAGGGCATGCGATCGGCTTTTGCCGCCAAACAACTGGTGTTTGCCCATGCCGCTGTCACCGATTTGAAACAAGGTCGTTTGCACCATGACCAGCGCATTGCCCGCATCTCAGGCCATGCACAGACTGATCTAGCCTCGTACAGTCAAGACGATACCGCGCTCAAATTGCAGGACTGGTCACTCCTGCGCACCGATGCAGGGTACAGCGCACAGGTCAAGGGCTTGGACTTTGACTTTGCATTGGCATTGACGCCGAGTCAACCAGTTTTACTGCAGGGTGCGTCTGGTTGGTCGCGCAAGGGGCCACAAGCCCAAAACGCCAGCCATTACTACAGCGTGCCACAGTTGAACGCCAGCGGTCAACTCAAGCTCAAAGGGCAAGCGCACAAGGTGTCAGGGAGGGCCTGGTTGGACCACGAATGGAGCGATGCACTCTTGGATCCCCAGGCTGTTGGCTGGGATTGGGTGGGCATGAACTTATATGACGGCTCTGCGCTGACGGCGTTTCGCCTACGCGACCGTGCTGGACAAAGCATCTGGGCTGGGGGTTCCTTGCGAACCCCAGACGGCAAACTCACCGTGTTCAAGCCGACCGACTTGGTGCTGACACCTCAGCGCACCTGGCACAGCCCGCACAGCGGTGCCAACTACCCTGTTCGTTGGTCACTTGAGCTGCTGCTCGACACCGGCTCGCTGGGCAAGCGGCGTTTCACCATAGACGCCTTGCTGGATGACCAAGAGCTCGACAGCCGCCGCACTACAGGAACCATTTACTGGGAAGGCTTGAGCACCCTGCTTGGCGACGGTGGCCGCGCCATCGGCCAAGGCTATCTTGAAATGACCGGCTACGCCGCCCCATTGGACCTTTGATGCGCACACCCACATCACTTAAACGTCAGCCACAGTCACTGTCGGGACTCTTGCCTTTTTTGCGTCCCTACCGGTGGCGTATCGCCTTGGCCCTGTGTTTTTTGGTGCTGGCAGCGAGCGCGACGCTGGTGTTTCCCATGGCGCTGCGCAATTTGATCGATAACGGCATGGTGCCTGGCAACCGAGGGGAGCAAATGTTGGCCATGCGTGGTCACTTCATGGCCTTGTTTGGTGTCGCGGTGGCCATGGGTCTGTTTTCTGCCGGCCGTTTTTACATGGTGAGTTGGTTGGGCGAGCGCGTCAGTGCCGATATCCGTAACGCGGTCTACAGCCACGTGCTCAACCAGAGTCCTGCTTTTTTTGAAACCACTCAAACAGGCGAGGTGCTCTCCCGACTGTCGGCTGACACCACACTGGTGCAAACCGTCGTGGGCTCCAGCCTGAGCATGGGCCTGCGTAATTTGGTCATGGGCCTAGGCGCTTTGGGCATGCTGGTCTGGACCAACCCGATGGTGATGGCCCAGGTCTTGGGAATTCTGTTGTTGGTGGTGTTGCCAGCAGCCTGGTTCGGCCGGCGTGTCAGAAGGCTTTCACGCGCCAGTCAAGACCGCGTGGCTGACTCAAGCGCCATCGCGGCCGAGGTGCTCAACTCGATCGCCTTGGTACAAAGCTACACGGCTGAAGCCCGCGAAGCCCATCGCTTCGGTCTGGCAACGAACGCAGCTTTTGACACTGCGGTACGCCGCTCCAAAGCGCGTGCCATCTTGGTCGCGTTCATCATCATCGCCACGGCGGCTGCGCTTCTGTGGGGCTTGTTCCAAGGCACGCAAGCCGTGATGGCCGGGCGCATCAGCGCTGGACACATGGGTCAAACCGTGGTTTACGTCATCATCTTGGCCAGCGCTTTTGCCATTTTGGGAGAAGTCTATGGCGACTTGATGCGCGCGGCTGGTGCCAGTGAGCGCCTGCTCGAACTGCTGGCCAGCCAGTCTCCCGTCGCCTCACCCGCAGCCCCCCTGGCTTTGCCGCCCGAGGGCAAAGGTAGCCACGTGCGCTTTGACAACGTGCGCTTTCATTACCCCTCGCGCCCCACACAAGCGGCGCTGCAAGCTTTCACATTGGATGTATCGGCAGGTCAAACCGTGGCTTTGGTTGGACCCAGCGGCGCGGGCAAAAGCACGGTGTTTCAGTTGTTACTGCGTTTTTACGATGTAGGTACAGGTGTCATCAGCCTTGATGGCGTGCCCATACAAAGCATCAGCTTGGAAGCCTTGCGCCGGCGCATAGGTATCGTGCCCCAGGACGCTGTCATTTTTTCCTCCAGTGCGTTGGAAAATATCCGTTACGGCCGCCCCCAAGCCAGTGACGATGAGGTGCGCGCTGCGGCCCGAGCCGCGTTTGCAGACGCCTTCATTGTCAGTCTGCCAGAAGGTTATGACACTTTTTTAGGCGAACGCGGCGTACGCTTGAGTGGCGGCCAGCGCCAACGTATCGCCATTGCGCGGGCCATTCTGAAAAATCCGCCCTTGCTGCTGCTCGATGAGGCGACCAGCGCCTTGGACGCTGAGAGCGAGCGCATGGTTCAAGCCGCACTGGAATCAGCCATGACCGGGCGCACCACCTTGGTGATCGCGCACCGGCTGGCAACGGTCCAAAAAGCCGACCGCATCTTGGTCATTGACCACGGCCAATTGGTCGAACAAGGCACGCACGCAGAGCTGCTGGCCGCCAATGGCCTGTATGCAGGCTTGGCGGCACTACAGTTTCACGATTAGTCCGTCGGCAGCGTCGTCAGTTGGCGCAATTCACGCAGTGTCACCATGATCGATGCCAGATCCGCGGGCTGGGACGCGATGGCCTGCAGCAACTGACGCAATCGGTCCAAAGTACTGGCATGCTCAATTGACCAAGCTGCAGCATCGTCAAAACGGCGTAGCACGGTGCGCGTGATGTGCACGGCCGTAGCAAATACTTCATCACGGGCACTTGCACGCGCTTGGGTCTGCCACAAAGTGTCTGTTGGCAAGCGGTCCACCTGCGTGCGCCAAGCACTCAAACTCAGTTGCACATCCACTGCCCAGTAGGCGTCTGCCACCTGCATCAACGGGGTTTGGATCTCTTGCGCCATGTCCACCATCTGCAGCACCGGGTACAGGTACTCGAACGCACAGAGACGCTGTGCCAGCTCTTCTGGTACACCAGTCTGGGCCAAGGTCTGCGTGGCCAGCTGCCAGCTTGTGCGGGTCGCTTCTGGCAGACCAGCGGTCAACTTGTCGCGCAGTTCACGCTGGCCGCTCTGGTAGCGATCAATCAAAATCTGCAGCCTCTCTGGCTTGGGGCCAGCGCGCATGACCCAGCGAGTGGCGCGCTGGGCAACACCATTCAGATGGGCCAATAAATCCATTTGAAGCACGCTGGGCACCTTGCCATCGAGCGCATCAATCTGCTCCCACAGCGCCTCCAGATCGAACACCTCTCGCGCCAGCATGAATGCACGAACCACGTCACCACCAACACAAGCAGCTTCTGATGCCAAAAAATGGACAAAGGTTGACCCCACCCGATTCACCATGGTGTTGGTGACACAGGTTGCAATGATCTCGCGCCTCAAGGGGTGCTGCTCGATGGATGTTGCAAACTTTTCCCGCATCAAGGTGGGGAAATAGCTGTGCAAATAACGACTCAGGTAAGGGTCATCGAGCAAGTTGGTGGTGAGCATCTGGTCAAACAAGCTCATCTTGGCATAGGCTAACAAAACAGCGCCTTCGGGCGTGGTCAAGCCAGCATCCTGCGCCTTGCGGCTGGCGATCTCTTCATCGCTGGGTAAGAACTCAATCACACGATCAAGCCGGCCTTTGGACTCCAGCGACTCAATCAAGCGTTGCTGGCCGTCAATCAAATAGCGTGGTCGGTGGTTGGCCGCATCGAGCGCCTGGGTTTGGTAATAGTTATCTGCCAACACCAGTTGCCCCACTTCATCGGTCATGGCCGCAAGCAATACATTGCGCTGCTTGAGTGTGAGGTCGCCTGTTTCAACCACACGATTGAGCAAAATCTTGATGTTCACTTCATGGTCTGAACAGTCAACTCCCGCGGAGTTGTCGATGGCGTCGTTGTAAATCAGGCCGCCGAGACGGGCAAACTCGATACGGCCTTTTTGTGTGGCACCCAGGTTACCGCCTTCCACAAACACCTTGCAGTGCAGCTCAGAAGCATTGATGCGAAACGCATCGCTGCTTTTATCGCCAACTTGTGCATGGCTTTCCAATGTGGACTTGACGTAGGTGCCGATGCCCCCGTTGTAAATCAGCTGCACGGGCGCCTTGAGCATGGCGTTTAACAGATCGACTGGGGCAATTTCTTTGGCCTCAATACCCAAAAGCGCTCGAGCCTCAGGGCTGAGCTTGATCGATTTGGCGCTTCTGGGGTAGATGCCGCCGCCTTGCGAGAGCACAGCACGGTCATAGTCACCCCAGCTTGAGCGTATCAAGGAAAACAAGCGCTGGCGCTCGACAAAGCTGGTCGCCACATTGGGGCTGGGGTCTATGAAAATATGACGGTGGTCAAAAGCCATCACAAGAGCAATGTGTTGGGACAACAACATGCCGTTGCCAAACACATCACCCGACATGTCGCCAATACCCAGAACCGTGAAGGGGGTGGTTTGGGTGTCAATACCGAGGTTTCGGAAATGCCGCTTGGTCGATTCCCAGGCGCCACGCGCTGTGATGCCCATTTTTTTATGGTCATAACCCACTGAACCACCAGAAGCGAAGGCGTCGCCCAGCCAGAAACCGTAATCGGCGGAAACGCTGTTGGCAATGTCTGAAAAAGTAGCGGTTCCTTTGTCAGCGGCAACGACCAAATACGGGTCATCTGCATCATGGCGCACCAACTGCGCGGGTGGCACCACTTCACCTTGCACCAAGTTGTCTGTCAGATCAAGCAGGCCACTGAGAAACATGCGGTAACAAGCAATTCCCTCGGCCATCAAGGCATCGCGGTCAACGCCGACCGGCATATTTTTCAACACGAACCCCCCCTTGGAGCCTGCCGGAACGATCACTGTATTTTTGACTTGCTGCGCTTTCGCCAGACCCAAAATCTCGGTTCGAAAATCTTCACGCCGGTCAGACCAACGCAAGCCACCACGGGCGACTTTCCCGTTTCGCAGATGCACGCCCTCAAAGCGCGGCGCGTAGACCCAGATCTCAAACAGCGGCTGGGGTTTTGGCACGCCAGGCAATTTGCGCGGGTTGAACTTGAAGCTCAGCTGCGGCTTGTGCAGGCCGCCGGCTGTTGTCTGCCAGGCATTGGTGCGCAAGGTTGCCCCCATGGCGTTGTGAAACTGGCGAAGGATTTTGTCTTCATCCAGGCTGTCTACTTCGGCCAAATGAGCTTCAATCTGCTGCGCCAGCAATTCGATATGCCCCTCACGATCACCTGTGAGATCAGGGTTGAAGCGTGCGTCAAAACTGTCCATCAGCAACTGGGTGATGCTGGCATGCTTGTACAAAGTAGCTTCCATGTAGCTCTGGCTGAAGGCAAAGCCGAGCTGCTTGAAATAACGGTTGTAAGCGCGTAGCACCGAAATAGCGCGGGCATCCAAATTACTCACAAGAACCAGCTTGTTGAGATCGTCGCTTTCGACCTGAGCCCGCCAGACCTGCACGAATAAGGATTCAAACCGGCTTTGGACCGATGAAAAACTCACCTCTGGGGGTAACAACAAACCCAGGTCATGAACCCACAAATCACCCTCGCCTGCCAAGGTGTGAATTTTGTAGGGCTGTTCGTCAAGTACGCGTGCACCCAAACGCTCCAGTACCGGCAGTGAGTCTGACAAAGCCACCTTGGCATTGCTGTACAACTTCAAACGGAGCATGCCAGCGCCGCCGTCCAGCGGACGGTACAAGTTCACAGCCAGCGTGTTGGTGGGCGAGAGCTCGGACAATATGAGCGCGTCATCGGCACCAACCATCACGGAAAAAGTATTTTGATAAGTTGACGGAAAAGCATGTGCGAATCGTTTGGCCAGCATGAGTCCGTTGCTCTCGCCATGTTGCTGTAGAAGCACCTCTTTGCAATCGTCTTCCCAACGTCGTGCCAACAAGGCAATGCGCGCTTGCAGCGCACCAATGTCAGGGTTTAAAGGCGCTAAACCCCGTGTTCTGACCACGTAATGGATGCGGGCCAAAGGGTGGTCGGTGAGCATAGGGGTGAACTCGAACGACATTCCGTCTAGGGTGCGCATCAACTCTTGGGCAATGCGGGTACGCAACTCCGTGTTGTAGCGATCACGTGGCACAAAAACCTGGGCAGAAATGAAGCGGCCAAAGGGATCACGGCGCAAAAATAACCGGGTACGCTGACCCTCTTGCAAACGCAAAATACCCAACGCATGTTCTGCCAGGGTGGCACTGTCGACCTGGAACATTTCATCACGTGGGTAGCTGTCCAAAATCAGCTGCAAGGACTTGGCAGCATGGCTGTCAGGCAAAACGCCTGCAGCATTCATCACAAACTGGGTATGCCTGCGAATCTGCGGGATGCTCTGCACTGGCGCCGCATAGGCTTTGGAGGTGTAGAGCCCCAGAAAACGACTTTCACCGACGACCTGTCCTTGCTGGTCAAAATGTTTGACGGCCACACAATCGAGCCAGGCAGAGCGGTGCACGGTTGAACGTGTCATGGCCTTGGTGAGCATGACCAGTTGATCAGAGTCCAAAAATTCTTGCGCCTCCTCCGGCAATTGGGTCACCGGTGTCTGAACTTCGCCACGCAACACACCCAAGCTGGTGTCGGCCAGTGCGTGCAGACGGACTTGGCCATCTTCACGCCTTAGCTCATAATCACGCGCACCCAAAAAGGTGAAATTTTGGTCTTCAAGCCAAAGCAGAAAGCTAGCGCCCTCTTGCTCACCCGTGCGGGAAAGTGGCGAGCCGTTTGAAGCTTGCCGCACTGCCTGCAAGCGCGCCAGCATTGGTGACCAGTCGCTCACAGCTGCACGCACGTCAGTCAACACCCGGTCAAGTTCCAGAGCCAAGGCCTCGCGATCGGTGGCACTGACCAAGCGATCGCACTCCAGCGAAATGAAGGATTCGACAGAACCAGCATCCTGGGTCTGAGTATCTGCTGCCATCGCACTGCGGAGTTGATGGCGCTCGTCATAGGCCAACGCAAGCAAAGGGTGAACAATCCAGTGTGCTACGTGACCGAGGCTGTTGACCGCCATGGTGACCGAGTCGACCAAGAACTGCATGTCGTCCTGGACAATTTGGACCAGGGTGTGTTCACTGACAAAACCATCTTCATCCAGGCTGGGATTGAAAACTCGTATATGGGCGCCACTCACGCCACGGGGCGCATCGAGCAAGCGCAGATGGGCATTGGCCTGTGCCAGTAAAAAAGCGGGGCCGCGGGCTTGCAGCTCTGCCGGATCGGTGTTGCTGAAGTACGCAAAAACAAAGTCGCTCAGAGGACTTTGAGCAGCACCTTCACTTTTAGCTATGTGATCACGCAAATTGGCCAAAGCGTCATGATGCATTCCAAAACTCCATAAAAATTGGTGGCTCTGGCCAAATTTTAGAAAGGCACAGGGCGCCGTGCCCCCTTAAGACGGAGGTCTCATCGCCTCATGCACAAATGACATAACCATTGCACACCAACAACTTATTCAATTGTGGGCGCATCCAACCAGTCCAAGGCCCAATGGCCCAGTAACACGTTTTGCACCCACAGCGCAGCGCTGAGGGTTTTTGCGTCGGTGATAAGGCCATCGCGGCACCACTGCAAAACCGTCGTGGAAGAAGCCGTGAAGACATCTAAAAATTCTCCCGCGTCGAGCGCGCGCTCCCCCGCAGTCAAGTCACGGGCAAACCAGATATCAATGGCTTCGGTGGAGTAAGCAATCACCGGATGCAGCACACCGGCTCTGGCCCATTGACGCGCGGTGTAGCCCGTTTCCTCACGCAGTTCGCGCCGGGCACAGGCAAACGGATCTTCGCCAGGATCAAGTTTACCGGCTGGAAATTCCAACATGACGCGCTGCAAGGGGTATCGGAACTGGCGTTCAAGAACCAGCTGCCACTCGCTTGCCGATTGAGAAAGTATTGGCACCACCATCACGGCACCTGGATGCACGATGTATTCACGTGTGGCACAACGCCCATCGGGCAAGCGCACCGTGTCGCGCCGAGCGTCCAGCAACTTGCCTTTAAACAGCTGTTCGCTGCTCAGTTGTTCTTCGCGTAGGTGTTCGTCAGCCACAATTGCTGCGCTGCACAGTGGCGCAGCAGGACTTGGTCAAAACGTTCAAACCAAAGTCCGACTGGGAGGCGTACTCAAGTGTTGAGCATGCGCACAACGGCGTCTGCACACACCATCATCAGGCCGCCGGGCAAGAGCCCAAGCACCAGCAACACTGCCCCGTTGAGCGTGAGCACGGTGCGCACATCCAGTGGCGCGGTCACAGCATCCATTGTCGCTGGCTTGTCAAAGTACATCAGCTTGATCACCCGCAGGTAATAGAAAGCGCCAATCAGGGACATCATCACAGCGAACACCGCCAAGCCAATGTGCACGGGGTCATTGACCACCAGTAAAGCCTGCAAAACTGCCAGCTTTGCGTAAAACCCTACCATCGGTGGAATACCCGCGAGAGAAAACAGGCACACGGCCATGATGCCCGCGAACAATGGACTGCGCTGATTCAAGCCGGCAAAGTCGCTGATCTCTTCACTCTCGAAACCTTGATGCGACAGCAACAGAATCACGCCAAAAGTTGCCAAGGTAGTCAACACATAGGTGACGACATAAAACATGGCTGATCCATAGGCGTTGGCAGCGGCCTCCGGGTGACCAATAACCACGCCGGACATCAAACCAATCAACACAAAACCCATGTGAGAAATGGTTGAGAAAGCCAACATGCGCTTGATATTGGTCTGCGCGATGGCTGCCAGATTACCGATAGCCAAGGACGCGACAGCCAGGACCATCAGCATCTGTTGCCAATCAAACGCCAGCGGCAACAGACCTTCGACCAACAAGCGCACAACCACCGCGAACGCTGCGAGTTTGGGCGCACCGGCAATCAGCAGTGTGACCACGGTGGGCGCGCCTTGATAGACATCCGGAATCCACATGTGAAACGGCACCACACCCAACTTAAATGCCAGACCCGCCACCACAAATACCAAACCAAACACCAGCACCTGATGGTCAATTTGACCAGAGAAGATCACCGCAATCACCTCGTTCAAGGCCAGCGAGCCGGTGGCACCATAAATCATGGACATGCCGTAAAGTAAGAATCCGGACGCCAGTGCGCCGAGCACAAAGTACTTCATAGCCGCCTCGGTGGCAACCGCATCATCACGTCGTAAAGCGACCAGCGCGTAGCTGCTGAGTGTGAGCAATTCAATGCCCAAATAAATAACCAACAAGTGGTTGCCCGAAATCATGACGAACATGCCAAGCAAAGAGAGCAGGCTCATGGTGAACAGTTCACCGCCACGCATCATGTCGCGATCAGCCGCGTACGGACGTCCATAGACCAGCGTCAGCATCAAAGCGATGGTGGCGAAACATTTCAACCAATTGCCCATGGCGTCGCTGACCACCATGTCACCAAAAGCATAAATGGTTTGTCCTGAACTGGCATAGAAAAATTGCAAAACCGCCACCACAGCCAGCGTTAAGAGGCTCAGCAGGTAAGTGGGGGTTCGGCTTCTATCTTTCACACCCAGGTCAAACATGGCCACCACGCAAGCCATGACCAACAAAATTATTTCTGGGTAAACAGCGATCAAACTGAATTTGTCAATCATGTGTATCTCTTGTTTCGGGTAAGCACTGGCGCAGTATTAAGGTAACTTGGACAGGGCGACATGCTTGAGCAGCTCCGCCACCGATACGTCCATCACATCCGTGAATGGCTTGGGATAAACACCCATGTACAACACCGCGATGGCCAGCAGACTCATGAAGAAAAATTCACGTCCATTAAGGTCTTTAAGGTCTTTGACGTGATCATTAGCAACCGCACCCAGGTAGACACGTTTGAACATCCAAAGGGTGTAGGCTGCACCAAAGATCAAGGCGCTGGCTGCGGCCATACCAACCCAAAAATTGAATTGAACCGCACCCAAAATAACCATCCATTCGCCGACAAACCCAGCCGTACCGGGCAAACCACAGTTGGCCATCGCAAACAGCAAAGCGAAAGCGGTGAATTTAGGCATGGTGTTGATCACGCCACCATAGCTGGCAATTTCACGCGAATGCATGCGGTCGTACAAGACGCCGATTGACAGGAACATGGCAGCGGAGACAAAGCCGTGCGAGATCATCTGCACAATGCCACCAGACACACCGAGCGCATTGAAAATAAAGAAGCCCAGCGTCACAAAACCCATATGCGCCACAGACGAATAAGCCACCAGCTTTTTCATGTCTTTTTGCACCAAGGTGACAAAACCCACGTAAACCACTGCGGCCAGCGACAAGGCAATCATCAAACCAGCCCACTCGTGGGCTGCATCGGGCGCAATAGGCAATGAAAACCGCAAGAATCCATAGGCTCCCAGCTTCAGCATGATGGCCGCCAAGACTGCTGAGCCGCCAGTAGGCGCCTCTACGTGAACATCGGGCAACCAGGTGTGAACGGGGAACATGGGCACCTTGACCGCAAACGCCGACAGGAAGGCAAAAAACAGCAGCGTTTGTGCGGTCCCGCTCAGCGGCAACTGGTGCCAAGCCAACAGCTCAAAACTGCCGTCCGATGCGGTGTAAAGGTATATCAGGGCCACCAGCATCAGCAATGAGCCGAGCAGGGTGTAAAGAAAAAACTTGAAGGCTGCATAGATTTTGTTCGGACCACCCCAAATACCGATGATCAGGTACATCGGGATCAAAGTAGCCTCAAAGAACACATAGAACAGCATGCCGTCGATAGCACAGAACACACCGATCATGAGGCCGCTCAAAATCAAAAAAGCACCCATGTATTGATTCACGCGGCTGGTGATGACCTCCCAACCCGCTATCACCACGATCACCGTAATGAACGCAGTCAACAGTACAAACCACAGCGAGATGCCATCCACGCCCAAGTGGTAATTGACATTGAAGAGCTCAATCCAAGGGGCGAGCTCCTCAAACTGCATCGCAGAGGTGGCGATATCAAACTGCGCATACAGCGGCAAAGTCAGCAACAAACTGATCACTGCCCCCACCAAGGCGATCCAACGCACGGTAGGCGCCTGATCATCACGACCAAACGCGAGCAAACCCACACCGAACAGTATCGGCGTCCAAATAGCCAGGCTCAACAAACCCATGTTCAGTTATCTCCTACTTGAGCCAGACGAAATACGTCATCAAAATCACCACACCCAGGACCATCATCAAGGCGTAGTCATACAGGTAGCCGGTTTGAAGCTTGCGCGCAAAACCAGACACCCAAGCCACCACACGCCAAGAACCATTGACAACAGCGCCGTCAATGATTTTTTGATCGCCAACTTGCCAAAATACCGTACCCAAGCCGCGCGCAGCTGGGGCCAGCACGTTTTCGTTGAACCAGTCCATGTAGTACTTGTTTTCAAGCAAGGTGTAGACAGGCTGCAGCCGTTGCTTGATGGCTGCCGGCAAGGCAGGGTTCACCATGTACATGTAATAAGCACTCAGCACACCGGCCAAGGCCAGCCAGAAAGGCAAGGCACTCAAACCGTGGATTGCAAGTTGCATTGGACCGTGGAACTCTTCAGCCAATGTCGCCATGGCATGGTGCAGCGAGGAGTTGACGAAGATGGCGTCTTTGAAAAAATCACCAAACAGCATGGGCGAGATCGTCATGAAACCGATCAGCACCGAAGGAATTGCCAACAAAATCAAAGGCAGCGTCACAACCCATGGCGTTTCATGTGGCTTATCCTGGCCATGGTGATGCTCGTCATGATGCGGCGCATGACCATGGTGCGCTTCGGGGTTTTGGTCAAAGCGCTCCTTACCGTGGAACACCAAAAAGTACAAGCGGAAAGAGTAAAACGCTGTCACAAATACACCGGCAAGCACCGCAAAATAAGCAAATCCCGCCGCTGGCAAATGGCTAGCATGCACGGCCATGATGATCTCGTCTTTGGAATAAAAGCCTGAGAAAAATGGTGTGCCGATCAGTGCCAGGGAGCCAAGCAATGAGGTGATCCAGGTGATGGGCATGTACTTGCGCAAGCCGCCCATCCAACGGATATCTTGGTTATGGTGAACGCCCATGATGACTGAGCCCGCGGCCAAGAACAGCAAGGCTTTGAAAAAAGCGTGCGTCATCAAGTGAAAAACAGCCACAGAATAAGCCGATGCACCCAAGGCCACCGTCATGTAGCCCAGCTGTGACAGGGTGGAGTAAGCCACCACCCGTTTGATGTCATTTTGAATAATGCCCAGAAACCCCATGAACAGCGCCGTGATGCCACCAATGATCAAGATGAAATTCAAAGCGGTGTCGCTGAGTTCAAACAGTGGCGACATGCGCGCAACCATGAAGATGCCAGCGGTCACCATGGTGGCGGCGTGGATCAGCGCAGAAATAGGCGTAGGGCCTTCCATGGAGTCGGGCAGCCACACGTGCAAGGGAAACTGGGCTGACTTACCCATGGCACCGATAAATAAACCGATGCACGCCACCGTGATCAGCATCCAATCGGTACCAGGCAAGGTCATAGCCGCCAGTTCACCCGATTTGGCGAAGAGCTCGGTGTAATTGAGCGTGCCACTGTAGGCCACCAAAATACCGATGCCAAGAATGAAGCCAAAGTCACCAACACGGTTCACCAAAAAGGCTTTCATATTGGCAAAAACAGCCGTGGGCTTGTTGAACCAAAAGCCGATCAGCAGGTAAGAAACCAGTCCGACGGCTTCCCAGCCAAAGAACAGCTGCAGCAAGTTGTTGCTCATCACCAGCATCAACATGGAAAACGTGAAAAGCGAGATGTAGGCAAAAAATCGGTTGTAGCCTTCGTCTTCCTCCATGTAACCAATGGTGTAAATGTGCACCATGAGTGATACAAAAGTCACCACGCACATCATCATTGCCGTCAGTCCGTCGACCAAAAAGCCAATCTCCATTTTCAAAGCACCCACAGTCATCCAGGTGTAAATGGTCTGATTAAAGCGCGCGCCTTCGAAAGCAACACTCTGAAGTGTCAATGCCGAGAGCACAAAGGCGACAAAAACGCCCAGGATGGTGAGCGAGTGCGCGATGCGTCTGCCGATCCTGTTACCACCAAACTTGGTGCCGAACAAGCCCACGGCCATAGCACCAATCAAAGGCGCTAAGGGCACGGCCAACAGTGTCGACGCTGAAAGGGTTGCTGACATCTTGATTAACCCTTCAATGAATTGAGCGCTTCGACACTGATGCCCGACTTATTGCGGAACAGCAACACCAAAATGGCCAGACCAATGGCCGCCTCAGCCGCAGCCACAGTCAATATGAAAAAGACAAAGATTTGTCCGTGCAAATCACCCATGTAATGCGAGAACGCTACAAAATTGGTGTTCACGGCGAGCAGCATCAGTTCGATGGCCATCATCAGAACAATCAGATTTTTTCGGTTGAGAAAGATACCGATCACCGACAAGGTGAACAACATCGCGCCAAGCGTTAAGAAATGGCCGAGTGTGAGCGTCATGCTTGGTCCTTTGGCGTTGGAGCTGGTGCTTCTGGCTTCTCAGCAGGTCGGGTTGACTCCATTTTGAGCACCGTCATGCGGTCGCGCGCTTTCACGCGGACCTGATGACCTGGATCCATGTGTTTGCTGTCCTTGCGCTCGCGCAGCGTCAGGGCAATGGCAGCAATCATGGCCACCAGCAAGATGGCCGTTGCGACCTCCAAGGGGTACAGGTATTCGGTGTACAGCAGCATTCCGAGCGCCTTGGTATTGGAGACTTCAACAAGCGGCGAACCCAAGGCTGCTAGCGCCTGCGGGGCATCAACCACATTAAATCCACCCAGCAACACGGCACCCATTTCGAACACAATGACCAAACCAACCGCTGCTGCCAGCGGGAAGTGTTTCCAGAAATTGACGCGCGCGACCTCTAAGTTGACGTCGAGCATCATCACCACAAACAAAAACAACACCATCACCGCGCCCACATACACCAGCACCAGGGTGAGCGAGAGAAATTCGGCCTTCAATAACATCCAGACCATCGCTGCTTGGAAGAAGGTTAGAACCAAAAACAGCACGGCATGCACAGGGTTACGCGCCGTGATCACCCTGAATGCTGAGAACAGCAGAATCACTGAAAAAATATAGAAAAGACCAGTCGTGGCACTCATGATTGAACTTCTTTCTTGCGGCAAATCAGCGGTACTTGGCGTCAGCCAATTTAGCCGCAGCGATCTGGGTCTCATAGCGGTCACCGACGGCCAAGAGCATGTCTTTGGTGAAGTACAAATCACCGCGCTTTTCACCGTGGTACTCCAGAATATGGGTCTCCACGATAGAGTCCACTGGGCAGCTCTCTTCACAAAACCCACAGAATATGCATTTGGTTAGATCAATGTCGTAACGCGTGGTGCGCCGGCTTCCGTCGTCGCGCTGCTCGGACTCAATCGTGATGGCCATGGCTGGGCAAACGGCTTCACATAATTTGCAAGCGATGCAACGCTCTTCACCGTTGTCGTAGCGGCGCAGCGCATGCAGCCCCCTAAAACGGGGTGATTGCGGGGTCTTCTCTTCAGGATACTGGAGCGTTATCTTGCTTTTGAATGCGTATTTTCCTGTAAGCATCATGCCTTTGAACAACTCGGTCAACAGAAAACTTGACAGAAAATCCTTCAGCGAAAACGCGCTCGCGTCTGATTTTTGAACCGTGTTTGAAATAGGGGTAGACATAAACAGCTCGACTTACTTCCAAATGTTCCAGGGTGACTGGATCCAAACGCCAATGATTACCAGCCAGACCAGCGTCACAGGGATAAATATCTTCCAGCCCAAACGCATGATCTGGTCATAGCGAAAACGTGGAAACGTCACCCGCACCCAAATGAACATGGTCAAGACAGCGAACGTCTTCACACCCAACCATATCCAACCGGGGATGGCATTGAACACTGCGCTGTCGATGGGCGACAACCAGCCACCAAAGAACATGATCGTGGTCAGTATCGAGATCAGCCAGATGCTGGCGTATTCGCCCAACTGAAACATGGCCCATGACATACCGGAGTACTCCACCATGTGACCCGCCACAATTTCCGACTCACCCTCAATCACGTCAAACGGCGTGCGGTTGGTTTCGGCCAGGCCAGAGACAAAAAACACCACCAGAATAGGCAATAAAGGCAACCAGTTCCAAGACAGAAAATTCAAACCCATATGTGCAAACTGACCCTTGGCTTGCCCCAGCACGATATCGGTCAGATTCAGGCTTGCTGAGACCATGAGCACAACGAGCAAGCAAAAACCCATGGCAATTTCATAGCTCACCATTTGTGCCGAGGCGCGCAGTGCGCCTAAAAATGCGTATTTGGAATTGGATGACCAGCCGGAAATGATGACACCATAAACTTCCAAGGAAGCAACCGCCATCAGAAACAAAAGACCAGCATTCAGGTTGGCAACCGCCATCTCCGGACCAAAAGGCACAACGGCCCAAGCAGCGAGCGCTGGGGCGACAGTCAAAACAGGGCCGAGGTAGAACAAAGACTTGTCCGCCATAGTCGGGCGCACAATTTCTTTGCTCATGAGTTTGATCGCGTCGGCAATCGGCTGCAGCAAACCCCAGGGACCCACACGATTTGGACCCAGTCGGATTTGCGCCCAACCCAAGAGCTTACGCTCCCACAGCGTGGCATAGGTTACCGAACCCGCAACCAAGCCCACCACCGACAAGATTTTGATCAATGACCAAAGCACAGGCCAAGCCAACTCAACCCACCAAGTTGCCGCGACCAAACCCTGCCCATAATTAAAAAATTGATCAATCATGCCGCCACCTCCTGCGAGGATTGCAGCTTGGCATCTGCCGTTTGCTGCAAGGAACTTGCACGGCGCACCAAACCGTCCAACTGGTAAATGCCGGCCACACAGGGCTGCGCATCGGGATTGGGCGCGGTGGCTGATGCCGCAGCGGCATTGCTCAAGCGCTCGGCATGCACGAGTGCGGGGTCTGCACCTGAGCCGGCCAGGTTCAAATGTGCCATGACCGCTTGCGCAGAGTCAAAATTCATATCCGCAAGGTCCAGTACATCAGCCAGTGCGCGCAGCACTTTCCAGCCTGGGCGGGTTTCCCCTAAGGGTTTTGTGACCGCATGGAAACTTTGTACACGACCCTCGGCATTGATGAATGTGCCAGGTGTTTCCGTGAAAGGTGCGATCGGCAAAAGCACGTCGCTGAACGCCATATTGGCTTTAAACGGACTGAAGGTCACAACCATTTGACTGCTCTGCAAGGTCTGCAAAGCGGTCACACCTGCAGCAGAGTCAAACTCAGGCTCAGTGTTGAACAGCAAAGTGGCTTTAAGCGCACCGCCTGTCATTTGCGCGGCATTCAAGCCACCCTGCCCAGGCAAAGCACCCACCAATTGAGCGCCAACCGTATTGGCAGCCTCGCTTAAATAACCAACGCTGGCGCCGGTTTGGGAACCAATCCAATTCGCCAAGCCCAGCAACAAGCTCGCTTGAGGGTGGTGCGCGGCAGCATTGCCTAACAAAATGGCTTTGCGCTCACCCGACAACAATTCGCGAGCGATGGCTTGGGCCTGCTCCGTGGCCTGGCCATCGCGTGGCGACACAGTCTGCAGGCTCTCAGCCACAACGACGGCGACGTCAGCCAATGCCTGAACCCAGTTTGATGTCGGCAAAACCACCTTCTGCGACAAAGGCATCGCCCAGTCCATAGCCTGATTTCCGATGACACTGACGGTGGCACAGCTACGTGCCGCTTGACGCAAACGTTGTGCAAACAAGGGGTGATCTTTGCGCAGGTTGGAGCCGACAACGAGGGCCGCTTGGAGCTGCGTTATCGCAGCCACGGGCATACCCAAATAACGCGCTCCAGGCTGACCAGACTCGAATTCTGCGTGCCGCATGCGGTAATCGATGTTCTCGCTACCTAAGCCACGCACCAATTGACCCGCCAAGTAAAGCTCTTCAACGGTGCTGTGCGGGCTGACCAACGCACCGATGGCGCCAGCGCCGTGCTCACCACGCACGCTGTTCAAACCACGGGCCACGTACTCCAAGGCCGTTTTCCAGTCAACTGTGCTCCAAGCGCCACCCTGTTTGATCATGGGTGAGGTCAAGCGCTCGGGGCTGTTAAGTGCCTCATAAGAAAACCGGTCTCGGTCGGCTATCCAGCACTCGTTGACGGCATCATTCTCAAATGGCACCACGCGCATGACTTTGTCATTTTTCACCTGCACCACCAAATTGGCACCGGTCGCGTCATGCGGGCTGATGGACTTGCGACGCGACAACTCCCAGGTACGGGCGTTGTAACGAAATGGCCTACTGGTCAAAGCACCAACCGGACAGATGTCAATCATATTGCCCGACAACTCAGAGTCGATCGATTGGCCCAAAAAGGTTTCAATCTCAGCGTGCTCGCCCCGGTGGGACATGCCCAATTCCATAACGCCCGCAATTTCTTGGCCAAAGCGCACACAACGGGTGCAATGGATGCAGCGGCTCATCTCCTGCATGGAGATCAGTGGGCCAGCCTCTTTATGGAAAACAACACGCTTTTCTTCTTGGTAACGTGATTTGGTTCCGCCATACCCCACTGCCAAGTCTTGCAACTGGCATTCGCCACCCTGGTCACAAATCGGACAATCCAAGGGGTGGTTGATCAGCAAAAATTCCATCACCGACTTTTGCGCCGCAATCGCTTTATCGCTCTTGGTGCGCACCACCATACCTTGAGAAACCGGTGTAGCGCAGGCCGGCATGGGCTTGGGCATCTTCTCAACATCAACCAAACACATGCGGCAATTAGCCGCAATGCTGAGCTTCTTGTGGTAGCAAAAATGGGGAATGTAGGTGCCCGCTTTGTCGGCCGCATGCATCACCATGCTGCCTTGGGCAACCGCTACTTTTTTGCCGTCGAGTTCGATTTCAATCATCTTAGGACTCGCTCAAACGTAAGCGCCGACCAGACAGGTCTTGTGCTCAACGTGGTACTCAAATTCAGACCGGAAATGTTTCATCATGGCGCGCACAGGCATGGCTGCAGCATCACCCAAGGCGCAAATGGTGCGGCCCATGATGTCTGTCGCCACACCGTCAAGAAGATCCAAATCTTCTGGCCGACCGTGACCGTTCTCAATGCGGTCAACCACACGCCAAAGCCAACCCGTTCCCTCGCGGCAAGGCGTACACTGGCCGCAGGACTCGTGCATGTAAAAGTAGCTCAAGCGCTGCAAACTCTTGACCATGCAGCGACTGTCATCGAGCACAATCACCGCGCCTGAACCCAACATGGAACCAGCCTTAGCGATCGAGTCGTAGTCCATGGTGCAGTCCATCATCATGACCGCGGGCAAGATAGGTGATGATGAACCGCCAGGAATCACCGCTTTGAGTTGACGTCCACTGCGCACACCGCCAGCCAATTCAAGCAATTTCGCAAACGGCGTGCCCATAGGGACTTCAAAATTACCTGGGCGCTCGACATCACCGCTCACTGAAAAAATCTTGGTGCCACCGTTGTTAGGCTTACCGCACGCCAAGTAAGCCTGACCACCGTTGCGAATGATCCATGGCACAGCTGCAAAGGTTTCGGTGTTGTTGATCGTTGTGGGCTTACCGTACAGGCCAAAGCTTGCGGGAAACGGTGGCTTGAACCGCGGCTGGCCCTTTTTACCCTCAAGCGACTCCAGCAAGGCAGTCTCTTCGCCGCAAATATAAGCACCGAACCCGTGCGCAGCATGCAGCTGAAAATCAAAACCACTGCCCAGAATGTTGGCACCTAAGTAGCCTGCAGCGCGGGCTTCTTCCAAGGCGGCTTCAAAGCGTTCGTAGGTCGAAAAAATCTCGCCGTGGATGTAGTTATAGCCCACGGTGGTACCCATTGCATAGGCCGCAATGGCCATGCCCTCGATCACAATGTGCGGGTTGTAGTGCAAGATGTCCCGGTCTTTGCATGTGCCCGGCTCGCCTTCGTCGGAATTACACACGAGGTACTTCTGACCCTGGTACTGGCGAGGCATGAAACTCCACTTCAAACCCGTTGGAAAACCGGCGCCACCCCGACCACGCAAAGCAGACTCCTTAACCGTGGCAATGACCTGCTCCGGTGTCATGGCTTCATGGCCATCCTGCCCCAAAATCTTGCGCAAAGCCATGTAGCCACCCCGGCTGACATAGTCCTTCAGCTGCCAATTGGCACCATTCAAATCAGCATAAATCTGCGGCTCAATGTGGCGGCCATGAAAACATGTTTCTTGACCATCGGCAGAAAATTGCGAGAGAATTTTTTCGACATTCATGGCTAATCCTTTGCAGCGCGCAAGCCGTCGACCAGCTGGTCAATTTTCTCGGGCGTCATGAAGCTGCACATAGAACGGTCATTGACCAGTATGACTGGAGAGTCTGCACAAGCACCCAAGCACTCGCTTTGTTGCAAGGTAAACATGCCGTCGGGCGTGGTTTCCCCCATCGCAACCCCAAGCTTCTTTTCCAGATACTGCAAGGCGCTCGCACCAGCGCGCAATTGGCAAGGTAAATTGGTGCATACATTGAGCTTGTAGTGACCAATCGGACGCCGGTTGTACATGTTGTAGAAAGTGGTGACCTCGTGCACTGCCATGACCGGCATGCTCAGGTAAGCCGCCACATCCTGCTCAGCGGCTTCGCTGACAAAACCAGCCTCTTGTTGCACGATGCTCAAACACGCCATCACCGCAGACTGTTTTTGATCAGACGGGTATTTGGCCACTTCACGCGCAAAACGCGCTTTGGTTTCTTCGGAAATCATCTGTCCACTTCCCCAAACACAATGTCCATGGTGCCGATGATGGCCACGGCATCGGCAATCATGTGCCCTTTGCCCATTTCATCCAGCGCAGCCAAGTGCACAAACGCTGGCGGACGAATCTTTAAGCGGTAAGGCTTGTTGGCACCATCGCTCACGATGTAAACACCAAACTCGCCTTTGGGGTGTTCGATTGCGCAGTACGCCTCACCCTCAGGAACACAAAAACCTTCTGTGAACAGCTTGAAGTGGTGAATCAAGTCTTCCATATTGGACTTCATGGCTTCACGATCTGGTGGCGCAATTTTTCGGTTATCAGTCAAAACTGGTCCGGGGTTGACACGCAACCAGTCCACACATTGCTTGATGATGCGGTTGGACTGGTTCATCTCCTCCATGCGCACCAAGTAACGGTCGTAGGTGTCACCCGTCTTGCCAACCGGTATGTCAAAGTCAAGCCGGTCATAGACCTCATAGGGCTGGGTTTTGCGTAGATCCCAAGCCACACCCGAACCACGCAACATCGGACCCGAAAAGCCCAAATTCAAGGCACGCTCAGGCGTCACTACACCAATACCTACCGTGCGCTGCTTCCAGATACGGTTATCTGTCAACAAGGTGTGGTACTCACTCAAGTAGGTCGGAAAACGCTCGGTAAAGTCTTCAATAAAGTCCAGCAAACTGCCCTGGCGGTTGGCATTGAGACCGGCAGTTGACTTGACGCTGCGCACTTTGTTGGCCTGGTGCTGCGGCATGGTCTCAGGCAAGTCACGGTAAACCCCACCCGGGCGCACATAAGCGGCATGCATGCGCGCGCCCGAGACGGCCTCGTACATGTCCATCAGGTCTTCACGTTCACGGAATGCGTACAACATGACCGTCATCGCACCACAGTCAATGGCGTGTGCACCAACCCACAGCAAGTGATTCAACAAGCGCGTGATCTCGGCAAACATCACGCGGATGTACTGCGCGCGCAGGGGCACGTCCAAATCGAGCATTTTCTCGATCGTCATGCAATAGGCCTGCTCGTTGCACATCATGGACATGTAGTCCAAGCGGTCCATATAGGGCAGGCTTTGCAAATACGTTTTGCTCTCGGCGAGCTTCTCTGTAGCACGGTGCAACAGGCCAATGTGCGGATCAGCGCGCTGAATGACCTCGCCGTCGAGCTCTAGCACCAGGCGCAGCACGCCATGGGCAGCCGGATGCTGAGGCCCGAAGTTAAGGGTGTAGTTCTTGATTTCAGCCATGACTCAAACTGCCTTGTGCAGCCCCCCATAATTGTCTTCACGAATAACACGCGGCGTTATCTCGCGGGGTTCAATCGTGACCGGCTGGTACACCACTCGGCGCTGCTCAGTGTCGTAGCGCATCTCGACATGTCCAGAAAGCGGAAAGTCTTTGCGAAACGGATGTCCGATAAAACCGTAGTCTGTCAGGATGCGACGCAGGTCATCATGGCCATCAAAAACAATGCCAAAAAGATCAAAAGCTTCGCGCTCGAACCAGTTGGCCGAGCTCCATACGCCAATCAGGCTGGGCAGGATTGGAAAGCCGTCGTCAGGCGCAAAAACCTTCAAGCGCACACGCTGGTTCAAACTCACAGACAAAAGGTGACATACCACACTAAACCGCAAACCATCAGGCGTGCCAGCAGGGTACTGAGAGAAATCCACGCCACACAGATCCATGAGCTGCTCGAAGCGGCAGCTTGGCGCGTCACGCAACAACTGAGCAGCCTCGAGGTAGTGCGCATGGGAGACAGTCACGTTGACTTCGCCCAACTTCACTTCGATGTACTTGACACGGTCACCCAAGACCTGAGTTACCGCATCAAGCGTGTCTTGTGGCAAAACAGAAAAACTAGTCATGCTGGAGCCCTTACACCCGCGCGATGGTTTGCGTGCGGCGGATTTTTTGTTGCAACTGCAAAATCCCGTAAATCAAGGCCTCTGCAGTTGGCGGACAGCCGGGCACATAAATATCAACCGGCACAATCCGATCACAACCACGCACCACCGAGTAACTGTAGTGGTAATAACCACCCCCGTTGGCACACGAACCCATACTAATCACCCAACGCGGCTCCGCCATTTGGTCATACACCTTGCGAAAAGCTGGCGCCATTTTGTTGGTCAGGGTACCCGCCACAATGATCAAGTCAGATTGACGCGGACTTGGACGAAAAACCTCGGCACCAAAACGCGCTAAGTCGTACCGAGCTGCTGCTGCGTGCATCATTTCTACCGCACAGCACGCCAGGCCAAACGTCATGGGCCAAACAGACCCCGTCTTAGCCCAATTAATCACTGAATCGACACTGGTGGTGACGAAACCCTCTTTGAAAACGCCTTCAATCATCGCATCACTCCCAGTCGAGGGCACCTTTTATCCACATGTACACAAACCCGATGGTCAATATGGTGACGATTTCAAGCCCCATCAAAAATCCATACAGATCCAGGTCTTTGATAGTGGCCGCCCAAGGAAACAGCAAGGCGGTTTCCAGATCAAACAAAATAAACAAAATGGCAATCAGGTAATAACGCACGTCAAACTTCATGCGCGCATCACCAAACGCCTCGAAACCACATTCGTAGGGGGAGTTTTTGGCTGGGTCGGGGCGATTCGGTCCCAGTATGTAGCCAATGACCTGGGGGGCGACACCGACTGCCACGCCTACCAGGATAAACAAAAGGACTGGAAGGTACTGTTCAAGATTCATGATGCAATTTCAATCCGTGGTGACTTGATGCAGCGCGCCGCATCAAGCATACACAATCTGGTGCCGTCGGCGAGACTCGAACTCGCACAGCTTTCGCCACTACCACCTCAAGATAGCGTGTCTACCAATTCCACCACGACGGCATTGACCAAACCGGAAGAATGGCCAATGGCTACGCCAAAGTACCGCTTCCGCAAGCAGATAATTTTACCCTTAAATAGCCCCTGAAGCAGGGCAAGAAAGAGATGATTTTTACTGTTTTACTTGGATGGAATCTGTTCGGCACCTTTGGCCTGTGGTGCTGGAGCCGAAGGCACCAGCGCGCCGGGTGCTGGCACCACCAAAGTTGCATTCTCTAAGACGCTGCCGGCACTCGGTGCAGTACGTGCAGTACCGAAGTACGCCAGCATCAAAGTGCTAGCAAAAAAGATTGTCGCCAGCACCGCTGTGGTGCGCGACAGAAAATTGGCACTACCAGAGGCGCCAAACAAACTGCCAGAGCCGCCACTGCCAAATGCCGCACCCATGTCCGCACCTTTGCCGTGCTGGATCAGGATCAGTCCCACCATGGCAATAGCCGAAATCATTTGAACCGCCAACACAATCGTGATCATCATATCCATGAGCTACTCCAATTTAAACCCGACGTGACTTGCTATTCACCACACGCCGCGATGATTGATAAAAAATCTTGTACTTTAAGAGCTGCGCCGCCAATCAAGCCACCGTCAATGTCGGGCTGTACCAGCAGAGCCTGCGCATTTACCGCGTTCATGCTGCCGCCGTAGAGCAAGGGGATCAGATCAGCATGGTCAGACGCCGCCTTCAACTGCGCACGCAACACCGCATGCACGGCTTGCGCCTGTTCCGGGGTGGCGGTTTTGCCTGTACCAATGGCCCAAACAGGCTCATAAGCCACCACAATTTCACTGATGCAGTGACCGTTGTCGTGAATCACCGCAGCCAGTTGACGCTTGACCACCCTCTCAGTGGCCCCAGCTTCGCGCTCAGCCAAGGTCTCACCGACGCACACGATCGGCGTGATGCCACAGGCCAAAGCCGCTTTCACTTTAGCCGACACCACCTCGTCTGACTCTTGGTGGTACTGGCGACGCTCTGAGTGCCCAACAATTGCGTAACGTACGCCAAATTCACGCAACATTGAGGCCGAGACCTCACCAGTGAATGCACCTGCAGTTTGAGCTGAAACATCCTGCGCCCCCAAGTCAATTGGTCCACCACCAAGCAATGCTTGGCACTGTGCCAGGTAGACACTTGGCACACAAACCGCGACCTGACAAGCTGGTTGACCGACGCCCGCAAACAGTCCCTTGAGCAACTGTGCATTGGCCTCGAGGCTGCCATTCATCTTCCAATTGCCGGCGATCAATTTACGCTTCATGTGCACCCCAGGTCAAAATGATTTTTCCAATATGTTGGTTGGATTCCATCAATGCATGGGCTTTTGCAGCATCCTGCGCATCATAAAAACTGTGGATGACTGGTTTGATTTGACGCTTCTCCAAAAGAGGCCATACCTGATTCAAACAAGCCTTGGCAATTTCAGCTTTGAAGGCCACTGGGCGCACGCGCAGCGTCGAGCCGGTGATGGTGAGGCGCTTGCGCAAAACCAAAGCCGCATTAAAGCTGCTTTGCACCCCCCCTTGCACTGCAATGATCACCAAGCGACCATCCTCACGCAGGCACTGCACCTCTTTAGCCACGTAATCACCAGCTACCATGTCCAAAATCAGATCCACACCCTGACCTTCGGTCAGGCGCAGCACCTCTTCTTGGAAGTCATGTGTGCGGTAGTTGATTGCAGCATCAGCACCCAAGGCCAAACAAGCACTGCACTTTTCATCACTGCCAGCAGTGACCAGCACACGCACACCCATGGCCTTGGCCAACTGAATGGCCGTCACCCCAATGCCGCTGGAGCCACCTTGCACCAGCAAGGTTTCACCAGCTTGCATCCGGCCGCGGTCCACCAAATTACTCCAGACCGTGAACAATGTCTCCGGCAGACTGGCCGCCTCGACATCGCTCCAGCCCTGAGGAACCGGCAAGCACTGACCGACCGGCGCCACGCAAAACTCGGCATAGCCACCGCCAGCCAACAAGGCGCAAACCCGCGCGCCGACCGACAGACCTGCCGCCTCCAAGGCCTGGGCGTCGCCTTCAACAATCGTTCCGGCAACCTCCAAACCCAGGATATCTGAAGCCCCTTCAGGCGCAGGATAAAAGCCTTTGCGCTGCAGTATGTCCGGGCGATTCACCCCACTGGCACTGACACGAATCAACACCTCACCAGCGCCGAAGGATGGACGAGTACGCTCACCCAGACGCAGGACCTCGGGTTTCCCAAAGCTTGAAATTTCAACGGCCTTCATACGCATGTCTCAAATTGCAGCGCCTGAACCGAGCACGCATGCCCGGCCAGCGCACATGATTAAGCCTGACCCTCGGGCGCTGCAGCGCCTTGCATCGGACGCTCGATGAGCGCCTTCATGGACAGTTTGACACGGCCTTTTTCATCCGTCTCCAAGACCTTGACCTTGACGATTTGGCCTTCAGTCAGGTAGTCCGTGACCTTCTCGACACGCTCGTGCGCGATCTGGCTGATGTGCAGCAAACCGTCTTTTCCGGGCAACAAGTTGATCAAAGCCCCGAAGTCCAAAATTTTGGTGATCGGACCCTCGTATACCTTGCCGATTTCGACTTCAGCGGTGATCTGCTCGATGCGGCGCTTGGCTTCTTCCGCCTTGGCCGGATCGGTAGACGCAATGGTGATGGTGCCATCCTCATCGATGTTGATCTGCGTGCCAGTTTCTTCTGTCAATGCACGAATCACAGAACCACCTTTGCCAATCACATCGCGAATCTTTTCAGGATTGATTTTCATCGTGAACAGGCGTGGTGCAAAGTTGGACACCTCTGCCTTGGCACCAGCCATGGCTTCGGTCATTTTTCCCAAAATGTGCATGCGCGCTTCTTTAGCCTGCGCCAGCGCCACTTGCATGATCTCTTTGGTGATACCTTGGATTTTGATGTCCATCTGCAAAGCGGTGATCCCGTTGGTCGTACCGGCCACTTTGAAGTCCATGTCACCGAGGTGGTCTTCATCACCCAAGATGTCCGTGAGCACTGCAAAACGGTTTTCTTCCTTGATCAAACCCATGGCAATGCCAGCGACGTGCGCCTTCAAAGGCACGCCAGCGTCCATCAAACTCAAACAACCACCGCAGACCGACGCCATAGACGACGAACCATTGGATTCAGTCACTTCAGACACCACGCGCATCGTGTACGGGAAATCATCTTTCGCAGGCAGCACCGCAATCAAAGCGCGCTTGGCCAGGCGGCCGTGACCAATTTCACGGCGCTTCGGCGTTCCAACACGACCTGTTTCGCCAGTAGCGAACGGGGGCATGTTGTAGTGCAGCATGAAGCGGTCTTCGAAGTCGCCACTCAGCGCGTCGATGCGCTGCGCATCACGCTCGGTTCCCAAGGTGGTCACAACCAAAGCCTGTGTCTCACCGCGGGTGAACAAGGCAGAACCATGGGTGCGAGGCAGCACACTGTTGCGAATCTCAATGGGACGCACGGTGCGGGTGTCGCGACCGTCGATGCGCGGCTCACCAGCCAGAATCTGGCTGCGCACCAAACGCGCCTCAATGTCAAACAACATGCCCTCTACTTTGACCGAATCAAACTCCAAACCTTGGGCCTTCAAGCCAGCCATCACGCCGGCGTAGGCAGCGCGGCAGGCTTGTGTACGTGCTTGTTTGTTACGGATCTGGTAAGCAGCAGCCAATGTGTCGTTAGCCAAAGCACCCACCGATGCAATCAGCGCCTCATCCTTGGCCGGGGCTTCCCATGTCCAAACAGGCTTACCCGCTTCGCGCACCAGTTCATGGATGGCGTTGATTGCAATCACGCCCTGGGCATGGCCATACGTGACCGCGCCCAGCATGATCTCTTCGGACAGCTGCTGAGCCTCGGACTCAACCATCAAAACTGCGCTCTCGGTACCAGCAACCACCAAGTCCATCTGGCTATTTTTGCGGGCTGTCTGACCAGGGTTCAAAACATATTCACCATTCACATAGCCCACGCGCGCGGCGCCAATAGGGCCACTGAACGGGACACCACTGACAGACAATGCGGCGCTAACGGCAATCAATGCGGCAATATCGGCATCCACCTCAGGGTTGAGTGACACGGTGTGAACCACCACGTGCACTTCATTGAAAAAACCTTCAGGAAACAGCGGGCGAATCGGACGATCGATCAAACGACTGGTCAAGGTTTCAAATTCGCTGGGGCGGCCTTCACGCTTGAAAAAGCTGCCAGGGATCTTGCCAGCTGCATAGGACTTCTCAAGGTAGTCGACAGTGAGCGGGAAAAAGTCTTGGCCCGGCTTGCCTTCGGTGCGCGCCACCACAGTGGCCAACACCACAGTGCCGTCCATGTCCAACAACACCGCGCCACTAGCTTGGCGGGCAATTTCACCCGTCTCCATGGTGACGGTGTTCTGTCCCCATTGAAACGTTTTGCTTACTTTTTTAAACATTGTCATAAATTTCTCCTGTAGTTTGGAAAATGCGTGCAAGGTGCAGGCCACCTTACCCAAGCCCGGATCCAACCCAACAGAACACGATGCCATTCCAGCGCACCACCACCTTTATCAGCTGATGGCGCCTTGGAATGACACAGCTTCGCTCCGTTTTTGTCTTCTCCGAAGTAAAAAACGCCTGAGCTAGGTCCCTAACTCAGGCGTATCTCATTCTTATCGAACAATTATTTGCGCAGACCAAGCTTGGCGATCAAGGCCAAGTAACGATCAGCATCTTTGCTCTTGAGGTAATCCAACAATTTGCGGCGACGGCTCACCATGCGCAACAAACCGCGGCGACCATGGTGGTCTTTGGCGTGGGTTTTGAAGTGCGGTGTCAGCTCGTTGATGCGCGCTGTCAGAAGTGCAACCTGCACTTCTGGGCTACCGGTGTCGCCAACTTGACGTGCGTTGTCTTTGACGACTTCGGCTTTGATAGAGGATGCAATCATGAAATTTTCCTGTGATATTTAACTTGCGCCATCCGCTGGAACTGCAGATGGCGTGCCTTCCACCTGTAACAGCGGAACGCACGATTGTAACAACTCTTGAAGTGGGCGCCGCAGGCGCGCAGCGCACGCCCTGCCCCGCTTGCGCGCACCCCTGACCAATCAAAGACCTTGCGTGGGCGCCGTATCACGCAGCGCTTGCCACACCTTGACAGGCGAAAACGGCATGTCCATAGGCGCAATACCCATGGGCAGCAACACCGACATCATGGCGTTGGCCAAAGCCGGTAGCGAGCCCGAACAACCGGCCTCTCCGACGCCCTTGGAACCCAGTGCGTTGAGCGCAGTGGGCACTGGATGGTAGGCCGTGTGTACATTGGCGATACACCCTGCCCGTGGCATGACATAGTCGACAAAACTGCCCGTCAACAATTGCCCGCTTTCCTGATCGTAGACAGCGTGTTCGCCAAAAGCCTGTCCAACACCCTGAACCACGCCACCATGAACCTGTCCCTGCGCCAACTGGGGCGACACCACATAGCCAAGGTCGTCACACGCGAAGTAAGCGACAACCTCCGAAGTCCCGGTCTGGGGATCAATCTCCAACTCGGCGATGTGACAGCCATTTGGAAACGTGACACCCGAAAAGGCATCGGCCTGACAGTTCAGTGGATGGGGTTTTGAGCCCGCCAATGCACGCGCCAACTCGGGCAAACTGATGCTGCTGGCCTCAGCCTTGGCTGTCCTGTCACGGTAGCGTCCATCTTGGTAGTCCAGCAGTTGCCCCTCGACACCCAACACAGAAGCCGCATGTGGCCGACCTTGCTCGATGATGCGCGCAACCAAATGCTTGAAGGCACTGCCTGCGCCATAGAGGGACCTTGAGCCACCGGTCCCATTGCCGACCAGCACATGCCCCGGGTCGCTCGGGCGGTAGCGGATGCCTTCGGCGCTCAGGCCAAGCCCATCGCCCACAATCTTTGCAAACGCCGTTTCATGCCCTTGGCCCGAGGGTCCGGTCACCCCAAACAAGGTGAGGGTACCGTCTGCGTCAAACTCGCAGGAGACCTGGTCTTTAGGCGCACGGCTCATACCGGATGACTCCAAATAACAGGCCACACCGATGCCACGCAACCTGCCTTGCATGGCAGACGCTTGGCGTCTGGCTGGAAAACCCGCATAGTCTGACAGCACAAGGGCTTGGTCGAGCACGCCGTGAAAATCTCCGCAGTCATAAACCGTACCGTTGGCAGTGGTGTATGGGAAGGCTTCTTTGGGAATGAAATTTTTACGCCGCAAAGCTATGGGATCAAATCCGTGCTCGGCGGCCGCTTGGTCGATCAAACGCTCAATGGCATAAGCCATGTCGGGTCGGCCAGCACCGCGGTAGGAGCTGATCGGAACCGTGTTGGTGTACACCAGTCGCGAACGCATGTGCAGTGCAGCAACTTGGTAAACCCCGCCCATCGTGACTGACAAGTTGTTGGTTCCGATGAAACCCGCAAAATAACAGATGTAGGCGCCAAGGTCGACCCAGTCGTTAAATCGCATGGCCAAGATACGCCCGTCAGCGTCCAGCGCAACAGATCCTTCGATGGTGAGCGCACGGCCATGCCACTCGCTGATGAACTGTTCGGTGCGCGAAGCCACCCACTTCACTGGACGACCCAACTGCCGAGCAGCGAGCATCACGATGGCGTGCTCTGGCCCTGCACCGCTGCGCAATCCGAACGAGCCACCCACGTCTTGCGCCCGCACTTCCAGCGTTTCAAGAGGCCACCCCGACACAGCAGCCAAAGAGGCGAGCATGCCGTTCATTCCCTGGTTTGGTGTGTAGACCACCGTCTTGTTGCGCGCAGCATCATGAACGGCCAGGCAAGCGCGCAGCTCCATGGGGTTACCAACCAAGCGCTGGCTGTTCACGCGCAGCGTAGTCACATGCGTGGCCTGCTCAAACGCTTGATCAACCGCGCGCGCATCGCCGCTCTCAAATTCAAGGCCTAAGTTGGCTGGCACCGAAGCGTGCAATTGCGGTGCGCCGTCTTGCAGCGCATCATGCACACCGACGACCAAAGGCAACTCTTCATATTCGATCATCACCAGTTCGGCGGCATCACGCGCCATCTGTGGACTTTGGGCTATGACCGCAAGCACAGGCTGGCCCACAAAACGCACAACATCTTGCGCCAGCACAGGCATGGGTGCTTTTTTCTGAGCTTGCCCATTCACACCGGTTAAATCGGGGCCACTGGGAATGGCACCAAAGCCAGCGTTGGCCATGTCCTGTGCCGTCAAAATGGCCTCTACGCCAGGCGCGGCACGCGCCTGCTCCAAATCGATAGACACAATCTTGGCGTGGGCGTGATCGGAGCGAACCATGTAGGCATGCAGCTGCCCATCAAAATGCCAATCAGCTGTGAATTTCCCTCGACCGGTCACCAGACGCAAATCTTCCTGACGCGATAACTTCATGGCTGACCCCGCATCGTTTGCGCGGCCACTTTGACCGCTTCCACAATGTTCAGGTAACCCGTGCACCGGCATAAATTACCCGACAAGCCTTCACGAATTTGTTCATCATTAGGCTGAGGGCAATGTTTCAGCAAGTCCACCGTGGCCATGATCATCCCAGGCGTACAAAAACCGCATTGCAAGCCATGACAGGTGGAAAAAGCCTGTTGCACTGGATGCAGCGTTTGACCAGAACCGGCCGGCGTCAGCCCTTCGACCGTGAGTACATCGCAGCCATCAGCCTGTACGGCCAACATGGTGCAAGCCTTGACGGCCTGGCCGTTCACGTGCACCGTGCAGCACCCGCACTGACTGGTATCACAACCCACATGGGAGCCCGTCAAGCCAAACTGCTCACGCAGCAGATCAACCAGCAAAGTGTTTTCTTCAACCAGCGCGACGCGTGGCTGTCCGTTGACAACGAGTTCGATGTTCATACTGTTTCTCCAGTGAGTTGGGCGACCGCCCGCATTGCCATGACCCGCACCAGATGTGCCCTGTATGCCGAGCTGGCGTGCAGGTCCGAGTTCAAGCCCTGCGCAGGCAGTTCAAGCGTTGCCAAAGACTGCACAGAAAACGCTTGGCTCAGCGCGCGCTCCGCATCCGTCCATCGAAAAACAAAAGGTGCTGCGCCAGTGACCGCAACTCTGACCTGCTTGCTGCCAGCCTCATCAAACTCCGCCACAAACACGCCGGCCATGGCATACCCTGAAGCGGGATTGGGAAATTTCTCATAGGCAGCACGCACGGGTTTGCAAAAGCGCACAGCGGTCACAATTTCGCCTTCTTCCAACGCGGTGGTGTACATATCCAAGAAATACGCGCCGTCTGCAATGCTGCGCCTATCGGTCACGACCACACCTTTGAGACCAAGCACCGCAGCGGGAAAATCAGCCGCCGGGTCATTGTTGGCAATCGCGCCACCCAAGGTACCACGCGAACGCACCTGTGGGTCACCAATGCTGCGCGCGCATTGGGCCAGTGCAGCAACGGACTGCACAACCAAGGCGTCCTCGGCAATTTCCCGGTGGCGCATGGCAGCCCCCACCGTCAACACATCGCCCTGCAAGGTGATCCCGCGCAGGTCTTTAAGCGCACCTATGTCAACCAATAAGGACGGCGCAGCCATCCGATGTTTCATCACGGGCAGCAGGGTCATGCCACCGGCAATTAATTTCGCAGCAGGGTCCGCTGACAAGCGCTGCAGCGCATCTTCAACGCCACTGGCGCGGTGATAAGCAAACGAGTACACAGGCTCCTCCTAAAAACAAAGGCCATCGCAGCAGGCGCTGCAACATGACGCGATAGTTTAGGTTGGATTGGTGCCGAATTTGGAAAGGCCGCCCATACGCTGGCCGCTCACACCACAAGCGCCCAAGCAAGTGCCATCCTAAAAGCAAGAAACAGGGTTATAGACGCGTGCGCACAAGGCAACAAGAGGCCGCAAAACGGCCTCTTGTTCAAGGGAAAGGGTTGACCATACTGGCCTAAGAAACGCCTAAGCTGTAGATGTTTACCTCGCAGCCCAGTTATCGCCCCAGAGCCGCCCAGTCAGACACCGACTACCTCAATCAACAGGCCTTTGCATGCTGCAGGCGCTGGGCTGTGCCACGGTGTCTGCAGCCAAGGTGCGAACCACCTTAAACCCATAACCCGAACCCTCCACATCCAAAGCCACACCCGGCTGACCGAGGCGGGCCATCAAGCCCACTACCAATTCCTGTTGAAACTGGTGATCAGCGGCACGCATCTGTCCTTCACGACCGAACAAGTTCACCTGGGCCAATTCAAGCCGCCGACTCACAGCCAAAGCATCAGCAGAGCCCGCCGCTTGCATGGCTTGCACCAAAGCCTGGACCATCAGCTGCATGCGCATGTGGAAATATTGCTGCGAAGGATCCGGAAAACGAACTCTGAACGCCTCGTAGGCCTTTGCACTTTGCGCATCTGCCACATTGGGCATCCACTCCGCCACCGCGAACACCTTGCCCAGACCGGCGTCCCCAATGGCTGCAGGCGCACCCAAGGCGTTGCCGTAAAAAGTGTAGAACTTGCCCCGATAGCCCACTTCACGCGCCGCCTTCACCAACAGCGTCAAGTCATTACCCCAGTTACCGGTGACCACCGCCTGCGCACCACTGGCCATGATTTTGCTTGCGTAAGGCAGGAAATCCTTGATGCGCCCGACCGGATGCAACTCATCACCCACAACCTTCACATCAGGTCGCACTTGGCTCAATTGCCGCTTGGCCTCAAGCGACACCGCCTGACCAAAGCTGTAATCCTGACCAATGATGTACACCTGGCTCAGGTCGCTATCAGCTTGCAACACCGACATCAGGGCACGCATGCGCATGTTGGCATCCGCATCAAAGCGGAAATGCCAAAAGCTGCATTTCTCTTTGGTCAAGATGGGGTCAACGGCCGCATAGTTGAGAAAAACCACGCGCTGCGCAGGTTCACGCAGGTTGTGTTTATTGATGGCATCAATCAACGCCGCTGCCGTGGCCGACGAATTGCCTTGCATCACAATGCGCGCGCCTGCGTCAATGGCAGCCCTCAGCGCCGTCAAGGCTGCCTCGGTATTGCCTTTACTGTCATAGCGCACAAGTGCCAAGGGACGCGAACCACCCGCGCGCGCTGGCAAGCGGACGCCACCCTGTGCGTTCACGCGCTCAACTGCCCACAGCAGATTGCGAAAAGCCGCTTCACCCGTGTTGGCAAACGGCCCACTCAAGCCTTCAATCATCGCAATCGCGATGGGCTGCACCGTTGCTTGCGCAAGCGCCGATTGAGACGAGCACAAAGCCACGCTCAAACAAACAAGAACATTGCGGAAAAATACAAACATGGGGATTTCTTTACGCTAACTGAATCACACAACGACCCAGATAAAAACAATGGGCAAACGACGCGGCCCCGCGGCCTATTTTAACCATCCGGTCATGAGCAGGGACCTCGGGCTCACCATTGACACCGCGCACCGTCACCGCTCAACACACAGTTCATGCAACGATCGCGTCTAACGGCCAGCGCGGTTTGACATCAAAAGCATACGTGGTGCTGGCCTGTTGCGCACCCGACTGCAAGCGCATGGCAGCCGCCATGGCGATCATGGCGCCGTTGTCGGTACACAGGGCAAGCTCCGGGTAATGCACACGCACCCCGCGTTGATCACACGCCTGATTGAGTTGTTGACGCAACAGGCTGTTGGCACCTACACCACCGGCCACTACCACGCGCTTGAGTCCTGTTGCCTTGAGTGCTTTGAGCGACTTCTTCACCAGCACCTCCACAATAGCTGCTTGGGCAGAAGCTGCCAGATCAGCCAACAGCGCAGGCGGCCAGTTTTCAACCGGGCCAGGGTTAGAAACCATGCATTTTTTGACCTGAACCAGCACTGCGGTTTTCAGGCCCGCAAAAGAAAAGTCCAGGTTATCAATGTGCAACAGCGGCCGCGGGAACTTGAAGGCTGCGGGATCGCCCGCCTCTGCCAAACGCGACAACGCTTGCCCACCCGGATAGGGCAAACCCAGCAATTTAGCCGACTTATCAAACGCCTCACCCGCGGCGTCATCAATGGTTTCACCCAATATGGCGTAGTGACCAACCCCGTCCACGCGCATCAACTGCGTGTGCCCGCCTGAGACCAGCAGCGCCACAAAAGGGAACTCAGGCGCATCCAAGCTCAAAAACGGCGACAACAAATGACCCTCTAAATGGTGGACCCCCAAAACAGGCTTTGCCAGGGCAGCTGCAAGGCCACAAGCCACGCCAGAACCAACCAGTAAAGCGCCTGCCAAACCTGGTCCCCGAGTGAAGGCCACCACGTCGACATCTGCAAGACTGCAGCCAGCGTCCTTCAGCACCTGCTCTGTTAAAGGCAACACGCGCCGGATGTGGTCCCGGCTGGCCAACTCGGGCACGACACCCCCGTAGGCCTGGTGCATCACGATCTGACTGTGCAGGTTGTGGGCCAGTAATCTCGGTCGCTCAGCGCCGCTGAATTGCACCAACGCCACGCCGGTCTCATCGCAAGACGACTCTATTCCTAAAACACAGCAAGGGTTTGTCATGGCAAATGAGTGTAGGCCAGTGAAGCCCTGCACGATCCGGATATTAAAAAAGCCCGCAATTGCGGGCTTGAGATGAGGGCTATTGATCAGCGATCAGTTCGCACTACTCTTTTTTTTGCGTCCCGTGGAACGAACACTTTACCCGTGCCAGCCGGCTTGGCAAATGCGGGTTTGCCAAACGCTGGCTTGCGCTCACCAGCAAAGCGGTCGTTGAAACCGCCCTTACGTTCGTAGCTAAAAGCCTCTCGAGGGTCTGAGCGCGCATCGCGCTGCGCAAAGCGGTCATTGTTTTGACCCATGCCACCGACCACCTGTGGGCCCGCAGCGCCGCGGTCGCCAAAGCCACCACGGTGCTCGCCATGTGCGCCTCTTGGCGCGCCAAAGCCGCTTGGACGTGCACCACCAAATTTGCGATCGCTCGGATGACCATCAGAGCGGCCACGGTTGGGGCGGTCACTAAAACCAGCTGGTCGCGAAGCCGGCATGCGCTGCTGAGGCTCCAGACCCGGCACGGTTTCGGCCTTGATGGGTTGACGGCTGTAAGCCTCAATATCGAAAATCTTGCGACGATCACGAAACTCTGCAAGGGTCACCGCCAAGCCGTCACGGCCGGCACGGCCCGTGCGACCAATGCGGTGGGTGTAATCCTCGGCCTTCATGGGCAAACCAAAGTTGAACACGTGCGTGATGGTGGGCACATCAATGCCGCGCGCTGCCACATCGGTAGCCACCAAAATTTGCACATGGCCTTGGCGCAAAGCCATCAAACGACGGTTGCGCAAGCCTTGACTCAAAGCACCGTGCAGGGCAACGGCGTCGAAACCCTCTTGCTGCAAATCATTGGCCAAGCCATCGCACTCAATTTGGGTACTGGCAAACACAATCGCTTGATTGATCGTGGTATCGCGCAGCCAATGGTCTAGCAACTTGCGCTTGTGCTGAGCGTTGTCGGCCCAGAACAGAACTTGCTTGATGTTGACGTGCTTATCCTGCGGACTGTCAATCGTGACGCGCTTGGGCTCACGCATGACACGGGCTGCGAGCTGCTGAATGCGTGGCGCGAAGGTGGCACTGAACATCATGGTTTGCTTGCGCGCAATCGTCAGCTGGTTGATCTCCGCCAAGTCATCTGCAAAACCGAGGTCGAGCATGCGGTCACCCTCGTCGACCACCAAAAACTGAACCTGGTCGAGTTTGATTTGCATGGAACGCTGCAAGTCCAGCAAGCGTCCTGGTGTGGCCACCACCAAATTGGCGTTTTGCAACTTGGCAATCTGTAGTTGGTAAGGCATGCCACCCACAATGCTGGCCACACGCAATCCACGGCAATGCTGCACCAAGTCAATAGCGTCATGGGCTACTTGCTGAGCCAACTCACGCGTTGGGCACACGATCAGCGCCCCTGGAGACGGCGCTGAGAAATGGCGCGAGTTGGTTGGATCTTTGCGTTTCGCGCGCTTGGGCGGCGCTTCACCATTAGCAGCTGCTTCGGCCACACTGCGCTCGTACTCAGCGCGGGCCTCGGCCTCAGCCTCAAGCTGCTGGGTCAGCAACGTATGCAAAACGGGGAGCAAAAATGCCGCCGTCTTACCGCTACCAGTTTGGCTGGACACCATCAGGTCGATAAAACCCTTGGCATTGGCGCTCTGGTCGCTGCCCTGCATGGCCATGGGAATCGTTTTCAGCTGTACATTGGTCGGCTGAGTAAAGCCCAGGTCTTTCACCGCCTGCAGCAGAGGTTCTGCCAAGCCCATCAACGCAAAGCCATTGGGCAACTCCACAGCAGCTTCAACAGCAGCTTCAACGGGCACCTCAGAACCACCAAGCGCGTGCTCAGCGGGCGTGGTTTGGGCAGGGGTATTCAAAATTTCGACAAGCGTTGCTTCGCCCGTCGCCAAAATAGCGTCAGTCATGTATTTCCTTCGTACGCGAGCGCCGCTCACAAAGCGGCGGCGGCTCCGTTCATGGTCAAAAAACATCAACCATCAAACAGAACCAGCGCGGATCCACGGTGTGGATGCTTCGAATTGCCGGGGGTTCTTTTCAGCGTGGCCTGTCAGACAGACCAGATGGTGAACCCGGTGAATGTTGGGAGATGTGCAAATGCGCTGCCATAATTGTGCAGCGCAGCAGAATTATCGCACAAAGCTTTCAAATGCCCTAATCATTCCCTCATCCCTGGACGTTACGCAGACTTTTCAGGCATTTGAATGAAATGCTCGCGGTAGTAAAGCAGCTCGTCAATGGACTCGTGCACGTCAGCCAGCGCCGTGTGCTTCTGGTGCTTTTTAAAGCCTTTTTGCAGGGCTGGTGCCCAACGCTTGGCCAGCTCTTTGAGCGTGCTGACATCGATATTTCGGTAATGAAAAAACGACTCCAACTCTGGCATGTAACGCGCAAGAAATCGCCGGTCTTGCCCGATGCTGTTGCCGCACATCGGTGCCACACCCTTGCCCACGTAGTGCTTCAAGAAAGCAATGAGTTGCGCCTGCGCTTGGTCTTCGGTGAGCTCGGAGGCCTTGACCTTGTCAACCAAGCCGCTTCGTCCATGTGTGCCTGTGTTCCATGCATCCATGCCATCGAGTAGCTCGTCGGACTGTTTGATCACCAACACCGGCCCTTGCACACGAACCGCCAGATCGGGGGCGGTCACCACCACCGCTATTTCCAGCAAGCGGTCATGCTCGGGGTTCAAACCCGTCATTTCACAATCCAGCCACACCAAGTTGTGCTTGGACTTCGTCAAATGAGCAATTGGAGAAAGGGCGTTTGGTGTGGTCATGCTTTAAATTGTCGCCGATGACCTAAACTTGAGCGCCATGTTTGACATCACTTTGCTTAAAACCCCCTCCATGCAACTCAGCCTGGCTTTTGCTGTTGTACTGATGCTCAACATCTTGGTGAAATTTTGGCTGGCCTCGCGCCAAGTTCGCCATGTGGCTGTACACCGTGATCAGGTACCCGCGCAATTCTCAGAAACCATCAGCCTGGCTGCGCACCAAAAAGCTGCCGACTACACACAAGCCAAAGTGCGTCTTGGCATTTGGGACACCAGCCTGTCTGCAGCCATGGTTCTGGCTTGGACGTTGCTGGGCGGTTTGTCATGGCTGAACAGCGGCCTGAGCACCTACTTGGGCAACGGCATGCTGCAGCAACTCGCCTTACTAAGCTGCTTTGCCGTCATCGGTGGTCTGATCGAGCTGCCCCTGTCGCTTTACCAAACCTTTGTGCTCGAGGCGCGCTTTGGCTTCAATAAAACCAGCTGGCAACTCTGGCTCATGGACGGCTTCAAATCGAGCCTGGTGGGCGCGCTGATCGGCTTGCCGCTGGCAGCTCTCATCTTGTGGTTAATGGGCGCTGCCGGCCCCGCATGGTGGCTATGGGCTTGGTCACTTTTGACAGGCTTTAATCTGTTGATGATGCTCATCTACCCGACCTGGATTGCACCGCTGTTCAACACCTTCACGCCGCTGGAAGACCCCGCTCTCAAAGCCCGCGTTCAAGCACTCTTAAAGCGTTGCGGTTTTTTTGCAAAAGGCTTGTTTGTCATGGATGGCAGCAAACGCAGCGCGCACGCCAACGCGTACTTCACCGGCTTTGGCTCAGCTAAGCGTGTGGTTTTCTACGACACGCTCTTAAACAAGCTCAGCCCTGGCGAAGTCGACGCGGTGCTGGCGCATGAGTTGGGTCACTTTAAACACCGGCACATCTTCAAGCGCATGCTCGGCCTGTTCGTGATGAGTTTGCTGAGCCTGGCCTTGCTGGGTTTTCTGAGCCAACAGCCTTGGTTTTACAGTGGCTTGGGTGTGGCACTGAATGTATCTGGACCAAACGATGCGCTGGCATTACTGCTCTTCACACTGGTGCTTCCCTGGGTCAGCTTTTTCATTACGCCCTTCATGTCCAGTGCTTCACGCCGCCATGAATTCGAGGCTGACGCCTATGCCGTCAAACAAACCAATGGGCAAGATTTGTCAAGCGCCTTGCTCAAGCTGTATGTGGACAATGCCGCTACGCTGACCCCAGACCCGATGTTTGTTCGTTTTCATTATTCGCACCCTGACGCTGCGCAGCGACTGACCCATATTCAGGCCAGTGGCGCGGGCCTGAGCTGATTGCCCAGCATGTCAAATCAAAGCCTCTTGCGTGTACTGCGACCCACAGAAATCGTCAGCCAACTCGCCCAGGTCGCGGGCTGGCGTTTAACGGGTGACGGACCAAGCTTGCATATCGAAAAAACGTTTCATTTCCCTGGCTACTACGAGACCATCAGCTTTGTCAATGCCGTGGCCTTCATGGCCCAAGCAAGCCAGCACCACCCTGAGTTGGTGGTGCACTTTGACCGCTGCACCGTGCGCTACCAAACCCATGATGTTGCAGGCTTGTCCAGCGCCGATTTTGCCGCCGCTGCCCGGGTGGATGCCCTTTTGGCCACCACTTGAAACTTGGCTAAGGCCTGATGAGCACAAACACACGAAGCAAGCAAGCCATAGCACTGAACAAGGGGCTAATTGTTGCCAACCATGGCCGGCATTTTGTCGTAGAAGATGACACTGGCATACGCGTCATTTGCCACTCCAGAGGCAAAAAAAGTCAAGGCGTGGTGGGCGACCGTGTCCTCTGGTTGGCATCACAGGACGAGGGCACTATTGAAAAAATTGAGCCCAGACATAATTTGTTTTACCGGCAAGACGAGGTTCGAACCAAGTCTTTTGCGGCCAATTTGGACCAGGTTCTGATCCTGATCGCCGCTGATCCAGAGTTTTCAAGTGGCCAACTTTCACGCGCTTTGATCGCCGCCCATGAGCAAGATATCAAACCCCTTATCGCGCTGAACAAAAGTGATTTGGCAGTTCCGTTTGAACGCGCTTGGACGTGGCTTTTGCCCTACCGGCAAATGGGCTATGAGGTCATACCACTGTCGCTTCTTGACAGCCTGAAAGGACAAACAGACAAGCTGTTGCGTCATCTCGAGGGTCAAACGACCTTGATTCTGGGCCCCTCTGGTGCGGGCAAGAGCACACTGATCAATTACTTGATACCCGATGCCCAGGCGCAGACGGGCGAGCTGTCAAAAGCGCTCAACAGTGGCAAGCACACCACCACCAGAACCACCTGGTACTGGCTGGGCGCTGACAAGACAACAGCACTGCTGGACTCCCCTGGTTTTCAAGAATTCGGGCTCTACCATATTGACCCGGCTCAACTTCTGGCCTATATGCCCGACCTCAGGCCGCACGCAGCACAGTGCAAATTTTATAACTGCACCCACTTGCATGAGCCAGGCTGTGCGGTGATGCAAGCGGTCAAAGACGATGGTCACGCGCAGAGCATCAGCCCAAACCGTTACGCGATTTATGTCGCATTGTTTCAAGAATTAAAGCTGGCCCGCAGGCGTTAGGTAGGGCCTAGGCCAGTAAGCGCGCCAGCGTCAACAAAGCCAGCAGCACCATCCACATGACCACGGTTCGCCAAACCAGACCCACTACAGCAGCCAGGTGCTCCGACTCAGCCAGCACCTTGCCGCCAAGGCCCTCGTCGTCACCTGAAAAGTCAACGCTGGGAAGTTGAAGACCCAGTGCACCGCTCGTTGCGGCCAGAATCAAGCCGTCCTGGTCTTCGCTCAGACCCTTGCTTTGACCCTCTTGCTGCCACTTGCCCCACCGGCGCCAACCATCCAAGGCATCTTCAAAATTACCGACCACGGCAAAACTGATGGCCGTAAGGCGAGCCGGCAGCCAGTCGATGCGTTGCCACATCGCGCGGGCGCCAAGCTCAAGCGCCGGGCTTAGCGGCTGCAAGTTCAAGTGATCCTGTGCTTGCCAAGAACGAGCAAGCATTTCAGCCATCCGGTACAGCACCGCACCAGTAGGACCCAAACCCAGCGCAGCACCAATCGCAAACCAGGTCAGCACACCAAACACATGCCTGTGAGCAGCCAGTGTGGACGCCTCAACCACTCGGCCAACCAAAACCCTGTCCGTCAGACCCGTGGGATCGAGCTTTTGCCAGTCAGCCAACAACGCGCGCGCCTGGGCCATGTCACCCTGCGCCAGAGCACTGCGAATTTCTGTGAAATGAAAGCTGAACTGCCTAAACCCCAAGCAAACATACAAAACCGCTACGGTCCAAAGCAAAGCAAACGGCCAGCCGAGATAAGCCGTCGATAAATAAAAAATCGACTCCGTCATGACGACAGGGATGGCAACAGCAACAGACCAGGCCAACCACCCATGCTTAGCCCGTCCTGCGTCTAAATTTCCTGCACACCAAGCCATCCAAACGCGCGCGGCGGTGTGAAGTAAGTTGCCTCGACTCAGTGGCCTGGCCTGCTCCAATAGAAGCGCAAACAATACCGAAATAAAACTCATGCGATCATCATAGCGGCTGCACCCAATTGGCCGCCAAAAACCGGTAAAGGTTGCGCAGCATGCCAGCAGTCGCACCCCAGATATAGCGTTGCTCTGAACCATCTTGGTAGGGCATTGACAACCAGCGACGATTTTGACCTTGCCAGACAGCTTCGTGATGACGGTGATGCGCTGGATTCATCAGGTGAGACAGGGGCACTTCGAACACATCTGCGACTTCACCTGGGTTTGGCTGAAGCGAAAAACCGGGCCGAACCAGCGCCACAACAGGGGTCACCATAAAGGCGGTCCCTGTTGCATAAACCGGTAGCTCGCCGATGATTTCCACCCAGTCGGGAAACAGGCCCACTTCTTCTTGCGCTTCCCGTAAGGCTGCCGCATGCGCACTGGCGTCGCACGCATCGACCTTGCCGCCAGGAAATGCAATTTGACCCGCGTGGGTTGGCAAATGCACGGTTCTTTGGGTCAACAGCACCGTGGGCGAAGCGTGCATCACGATGGCAACCAGCACAGCAGCCGGTACAGGTGCGCGATCAACAAAACGTTTTTCACTCAGGCTATCGGGTGTCCACATCGGTGGGTACAGGAACCGTTTTCGCAGCGAGTCCGGCGCCAATGCTGTCACATCAACTGGCGGCAAATGCGTGTCCACCTGCACGACAGGCGCCTGGCGGGGATCCAACAAAATAGCGCTCATATCAAAGGGTCATACAGTCCTGTGCTTGTCAGCCTTCAAAACCCAAAAAAAAGCCGCTCTCGGTGTGAGGCGGCTTGTTCGGAGAAGGCCTCGGATCAGGAGGCTACAACCGCTACTTTGCGAGCGGGCAACTTTTCTTTGATACGTGCCGATTTGCCACTGCGCTCGCGCAGGTAGTACAGCTTTGCACGACGAACATCGCCGCGGCGTTTGACTTCAATGCCTGCAATCAGCGGACTGTAGGTTTGAAAGGTTCGCTCAACGCCTTCACCACTAGAAATCTTACGCACAGTGAAACCACTGTTAATGCCACGATTGCGCTTGGCGATCACAACCCCTTCGTAAGCCTGCAAACGCTTGCGGGTACCTTCAACCACTTTAAGACTCACAATGACGGTGTCACCGGGGCCAAAATCGGGAATGGTTTTGTTCAGACGAACAATTTCTTCTTGCTCAAGAATTTGAATCAGATTCATATATAGACCTTTATTGATCTTGCAGGCGCCAGCAACAACATTGAAGCAGGCTTTGAAGTTGAAAACCCAAAGCGGCCCTGCAGAGGATCGATGAGCCGCAGATTATAGCCCAGCCAGAAAGACTTCATCCTCTTTGCTTAACAGACCTTTTTGACGCGCTTGCTCGATGAGCGCCGGGCGCAAGCGCGCAGTCAGGCGCAAGCGTTCTTCACGCCGCCAACGGTCAATCCGCTCATGGTGGCCTGAGAGCAAAACAGCCGGTACAGATTGGCCTTGCCAGACCTCTGGGCGGGTGTAATGCGGACAATCCAGCAAACCATCGAGGTCCTCATGAAAACTGTCCTGCGCACTGCTTTGCGCATCATTGAGGACGCCTGGCTGCAGACGCGCGACCGCGTCAAGAAAGGCCATGCCAGCAAGTTCACCGCCTGAAAGCACAAAATCACCCAGGCTGATTTGCTCGGTCACCATGGTGTCTATGAAGCGCTGATCCAGACCCTCATAGCGCCCACAAATCAGCACCGCACCATCGCTGGCTGCCCAACGGCTCACCATGGCATGACTCAAGGTTTCACCCACGGGTGAAAACAAAATCACCGGGGTGAGTGATGGCCGCTGGGAAAGAATGGACGAGAGGCAGGCAGACAGTGGTTCGGCCATCATCACCATACCAGGACCGCCGCCAAACGGGCGATCATCGACACGCCGGTAATTACCCGCAGCAAAGTCACGTGGGCTATGTAAATGGACATCAACCAGGCCCGACTCGTAGGCGCGGCGCGTGATGCCACTGGTCAAAAATGGGGCGAAGAGCTCTGGAAAAAGCGTGACGAGGTCAAATCGCATGCACCGACACTCAGTAATCTGCCTGCCAATCCACAGCAATGCGCTTGGCCTGTAAATCCACGTCATCGACATAGGCCGCAACAAAAGGAATCATGCGCTCCAGCGGCTTTTCCCCCAACTTGTCGTCTATGACCAGAACGGTTTGGGGGCCGGTGGACAACAACTCGCGCACCTGCCCCAGAATGAGGCCTTCACGGTTAACCACGGTCAGACCAATCAGATCGATCCAGTAATACTCATCTTTTTGAGCGGTAGGAAAACTCGAACGGGGAATGAAAATACGCGCACCACGCAGAAGCTCGGCAACATTGCGCTCGTCAATGTCGGCTGCCTGCGCCACCACGGTACCAGAATGAATTTTGGCCTGCCGAATAGCTAAGCGTGCAACGCCTTCAAAACTGCGTATACCTCTGTCAGAGGGCAGAAGAAACCATTTTTTTGAGGAGAAGAGCGCTTCAGGATCAGCGCTGAACGGCATTACTTTAAACCAACCCTGGATACCCCAGGCTTCCAGAATGCGCCCAACTTCAACCGCATCCGCCGGTAATTCGGCAGGGTCAAGGCCGGGCAACATATAGCGCTCGAATCAAGCCGCTTTTTTTGCTGCTTGATTGATGAGGCGTTCCACCGTTGGAGAAGCCTGTGCGCCAACACCTTTCCAGTAGGTCAGACGATCCATGACAATGCGAATGCTTTCCTCATTGGCAGTGGCGATGGGGTTGTAAAACCCAATACGCTCAATGAAACGACCATCACGACGCGACCGCTTATCGGCCACAACAATATTGAAAAACGGGCGGGCTTTAGCACCACCGCGTGCGAGTCGAATGACGACCATGATTTATCCTTTGGGTAGTGGCGTTTGAAAGCCACGAAAATGAAGCACATAGCCCGGCGTTTGAGACACGCGACATGACCACCCGGTCAGCGACACGCCAGACAGCCCAACATTATATCGATTGTTAAACAATGCCCATCATCCGCCCAAGTCAAGACGGCGATCTAGATCAGATTACAGCCATCTACGCCCATCATGTCCACCATGGAACAGGCACTTTTGAAATCACAGCACCCGATGTTTCAGAGATGGGGGTAAGGCGCCGCGACGTGCTTAGCAAAGGCTTGCCCTACATGGTAGCTGTCGAGGCCGACGTGGTTTTAGGTTTTGCTTATTGCAACTGGTTCAAGCCTCGTCCTGCCTACCGATTTTCTGCGGAAGACTCGGTCTATATGGCCGCACATGCCATCAAGAAAGGTCTCGGGAAACCATTGCTCTCGGAGCTTTGCGCACAGGCTGAGCGTGCAGGTGTGCGTAAACTCATCGCCGTCATTGGTGACTCTGACAACCTGGCATCGGTGAAGCTACACCAAGGCGTTGGCTTTGAACATGTCGGAACACTGAAGTCCTGCGGCTGGAAGTTTGAACGCTGGCTCGACGTGGTGTTGATGGAGAAGTCAATTGGTCTTGGCGACACCAGGCCACCTGCCTGATAACAAGCTCTATCAGAGCTAGAACACCAACCGAACGCCGGCATAGGCCATGGCCGCTACCAACGCGCTGGCGGGAATGGTCAGAACCCATGCCCAGACAATATTGCCCGCTACGCCCCAACGCACGGCACTTGCGCGCTCCACTGAGCCCACACCAACGATCGCGCCGGTTATGGTGTGTGTGGTTGACACCGGCACACCCAGCGCAGTCGCCAAAAAAAGTGTCATCGCACCACCGGTTTCAGCACAAAAGCCGCCGACAGGTTTGAGTTTGGTGATCTTCATGCCCATGGTTTTGACAATGCGCCACCCACCCATCATCGTTCCCAAGCCGATGGTCAAATAGCAAGCACCTACTACCCACATGGGCGGCGATGCAGCGTTGGCCTGTTGGTAGCCAGTGGCAATCAGCAGCATCCAGATGATGCCAATGGTTTTTTGAGCATCGTTGCCGCCGTGCCCAAGGCTATAGAGCCCAGCAGAAACCAACTGCAGGCGTCTGAACCATTTGTCCACCTTACGCGGCCTAGAACGCTTACAAACCCATGCCACCATCACGAACATCAGCGATCCGAGCAAATAACCAAGCAAGGGCGACACCACAATAAAAATGACGGTTTTCAAAATGCCCAGAGAAAGCAAAGAACCCAGACCGGCCTTGGCCATGGCCGCACCCACTATGCCACCGATCAGCGCATGTGACGAGCTGCTGGGAATGCCGTAATACCAAGTCGCGAAATTCCAGGAAATGGCGCCAACCAGAGCGCCAAAGACAACATAGGTATCCACGATCTCGGGCAACACAATGCCTTTGCCAACGGTCGCAGCCACGCTGAAGTGAAAGACAAACACCGCCATGACGTTAAAAAATGCGGCAAACAACACCGCTTGACCAGGCCTTAAGACACCGGTGGAGACAATCGTGGCAATGGAGTTTGCAGCATCATGAAATCCATTCATAAAGTCGAAAACCAACGCCAACAAAACCAAAATGACGACGGCAGCAAGCGCTGTTTGAACCGGTTCCATAAAAGGCCAATCAGGACATTTCCAGGATCACACCTTCAACCAGATTGGCAACGTCTTCGCACCGGTCTGTGATGTTTTCAAGCAATTCATACATGGTTTTAAGTTTGATGAGTTCACGCACGTCGGGCTCCTGCCGAAACAAGGTGCTCATGGCCTTGCGCATCACGCGATCGGCATCATCTTCCAACTTATCGATTTCTTCGCACGTCTTGAGCGCCGCTTCAGCAGCCTGTGGGTCACCCGCTTGGCTTAACAAACCGATCGCATTGCGCACGCGCTCGCAGCAACGCACACTCAAATTCGTCAAAACCAGGATTTCATCTGTCATGTGACGTACGTCATAAAGCGACATGGTCTCAGCGGTGTCTTGAATCAGGTCGGCCACATCATCCATGGTGTTGATGAGCCGGTGAATCTGTTCGCGATCGATTGGCGTAATGAACGTTGAGTGGATGGCCTGATTGACAGCCATGGTTACGCGGTCGGCGTTGGCCTCAGCCACATTGACCTCTTGGTGGAATTTTTCACGCAGATCAGGGTCTGCGTAGTTTTCCACCAAGCCGGAGAACGCATGCGCAGCGGTCACGATGTGACCGGCATGCTCGTTTAACAGTGCAAAAAACTGCGTGTCGCGTGGTAACAGTTTGCTGAAAAACACGCCATCTCCCTGAAAAGACAGTGACAGAAGCGGTCTAAACCCAGATCAAAGGACTGGGTTTAGACCTGAACTGCTTGCGGTTTAAACGCTGGCGGCCGCGTCGGTGTAGTCCTGAACTTTGTCGAAATTCAAGTATTTGTAGATTTCACCACTGGATGCCATGAGGACACCCATATCAGCCATGTACTCTTCTGTGCTTGGCATGCGACCCAACTTCGAACACACCGCTGCCAATTCAGCGCTACCGAGGTAAACGTTGGTATTTTTACCCAAGCGATTCGGGAAGTTGCGGGTTGAGGTCGACAGCACGGTCGCACCCTCCTTCACCTGCGCCTGGTTACCCATGCACAAACTACATCCCGGCATTTCCATGCGGGCGCCGGCCGCTCCTAGAACGCTGTAATGGCCTTCCTCGCTGAGCTGCTGGGCATCCATTTTGGTCGGAGGCGCCATCCACAGCTTCACTGGAATATCGCGTTTATTTTCCAGTATTTTGGAGGCCGCTCGGAAGTGGCCAATATTGGTCATGCATGAACCAATGAACACCTCGTCAATCTTGACGCCAGCCACTTCCGACAACGTTTTTACATCGTCTGGATCATTGGGGCAAGCGACGATTGGCTCTTTAATTTCAGCCAGGTCGATTTCAATGACAGCTGCGTACTGAGCATCAGGATCCGCTTGGAGCAACTGAGGATCGGCAATCCAGGCTTGCATCGCTGCAATGCGGCGCTTGATACTGCGCTCATCGCCATAACCGGTGGCCATCATCCACTTCAACATGGTGATGTTGCTGTTGATGTACTCGATGATGGGTTCTTTGTTCAGATGCACGGTGCAGCCGCCCGCCGAGCGCTCAGCAGACGCATCACTCAATTCGAACGCTTGTTCAACTTTGAGGTCAGGCAGGCCTTCAATTTCCAGAATTCGACCTGAAAAAATATTGATCTTGTTCTGCTTGGCAACCGTCAAGAGCCCAGCTTTGATGGCGTAGAGAGGGATCGCACTGACCAAATCCCGCAGCGTGACACCGGCTTGCATCTGACCCTTAAAGCGCACCAAAACACTCTCAGGCATATCCAAAGGCATGACACCAGTGGCCGCACCAAAAGCAACCAAACCAGAGCCAGCAGGAAAGCTGATACCAATTGGAAAACGGGTGTGGCTGTCACCCCCAGTGCCCACCGTGTCAGGCAGCAACATGCGATTAAGCCAACTGTGAATAATGCCATCACCTGGGCGCAGGGAAATGCCCCCTCGGGTGCGCATGAACTCAGGCAGTTCGTGGTGCATCTTCACGTCCACTGGCTTGGGATATGCGGCAGTGTGGCAAAAGGACTGCATCACCAAGTCGGCACTGAAACCCAAACAAGCCAGATCTTTAAGCTCGTCGCGGGTCATGGTGCCAGTGGTGTCTTGGCTGCCCACGCTCGTCATCTTGGGTTCACAGTAAGTACCGGGACGCACGCCCTTGCCTTCAGGCAAGCCGCACGCACGGCCCACCATTTTCTGTGCCAAGGTGTAACCCTTGCCGCTGTCCACGGGGTTGCTGGGCAGCCGGAATACGGTGGACGCCGGCAAACCAAGCGCTTCGCGCGCCTTGGCAGTCAGACCACGCCCGATGATCAGTGGAATTCGTCCCCCGGCGCGCACCTCATCAAACAACACATCGCTTTTATGCTGGAACTCGGCTATGACCTTGCCATCTTTGAGCGCTTTGCCGTCGTAGGGGCGCAATTCGATCACATCGCCCATGGACATTTGGCTCACATCGAGCTCAATCGGCAGCGCACCGGAGTCTTCCATGGTGTTGTAAAAAATCGGGGCAATTTTTCCGCCAAGGCAAAAGCCGCCGAAACGCTTGTTGGGCACATAGGGAATATCCTGGCCCGTCCACCAAAGCACAGAATTGGTAGCGGACTTTCGGGAAGATCCTGTACCAACCACGTCCCCGACATATGCCACCAGATGGCCCTGGGCCTTCAAGGTTTCAATGAATTTGACCGGACCACGTTTGCCATCAACTTCAGGCGTGATGCCTGGACGGGCATTTTTGTGCATGGCCAAAGCATGCAAGGGGATATCAGGCCGACTCCATGCGTCAGGTGCAGGCGACAAGTCATCGGTGTTGATTTCTCCGGAAACTTTGAATACGGTCAGCTTAATGGATTCGGGTACTTCTGGTCGGCTCAGGAACCACTCTGCATCCGCCCAGCTTTGCAAAACCAATTTGGCTAATGCATTGCCTTTGTCGGCCTTTTCCTTCACATCATGAAACTGATCAAACATCAGCAAGGTGCTTTTCAAGCCTTCAGCCGCCGCTGTTGCGACCGCCGCTTCGGCATCATCAATCAGGTCGATCAGCGCACTCAGGTTGTAACCACCAAGCATGGTCCCCAACAACTGCGTAGCCTTTTCACGACTGATAGGGAGGCAAATTTCAGTACCGTGGGCGACCGCAGCCAGATAGCTGGCTTTAACCTTGGCCGCATCGTCAACGCCCGCGGGTACCCTGTGTGTGATGAGTTCCAATAAGAAATCTGATTCTCCGGCTGGAGGATTTTTCAGCAACTCTACCAACTCAGCCGTTTGATCAGCAGATAGTGGCAATGGTGGGATACCGAGCGCAGCGCGTTCTGCGAGGTGAGTACGATAGGCTTGTAGCATGGGGAACTCCTTAGTAATCAAAAATAAAACGGTTTTGCTAATGCAGCAAATTCATTTCGCGGTTTGCGCCACGGCCCGCGTCGAGGTGATCAACACAGCCGAGGTGTCCGCTGTGCCTGCTGGCTGGTGCGCATCCAACAAGCTTGGCGCAGGATTGGCGGCTGAGACACTGGCGGTTTGCGCCTGCAAAGGTGCCACACAGGCATCTGCCAGACGCACCCCGTGCTTCTGACTCATCAGCATCGACTTCTCCGGCAACTGAAGCCATACCGCACCGGCTTGAGCATCTTCCAATCTGATAGCACCGGTACTGGACAAAACAGGCACCATTTGGAACTTGAATTTATGCCCACTGACACTGAAATACCCAGGGGAATGGCCTAGTTCAGTGACCGTCACGATGGCACCCAATTCACAACCAATGGTGCCACGCTCAACCTGGCGCGCGATCAAAAGCAACTCAGCCGGTAACGGTGCCAGGCTCAGACCTTGAACCCCAGCCACCCCAGAACGCACGGTCAGCGCCGGCCTGGTCTTGGCAACCACAATGGCTGGACAGACCAGTTGGCTGGAATACTTGGATGCTCGACACGGCAACTTTTTTATAACCTCACCGTCAGATAGGCGGCTTGCGCCCTGTGCGCCCGCAAGGCTTGGGAAACCCAAAACAAGACCCATCAAGCCCATCACTGGCAGTGCGAAAAAACCTCGCAGAATGGCCCCCATAGGACGACCACGGGTACGCAGCTGTGCAGACGTCAACGTGCTTTGCATGGCCTGTGCGCTCTCAATCTGAATGTGTGAAAAAAATTCTTGCAGGATCATCGCTCAAAAGCTTGCCCGTTTGTTGGGCACGCTGTAAGACCTCCCAGTAATAACGGTAACTGGCGCGGTCATACAAACGACCAGCCACCGAGATCGGTGCCCAGTCTGCCGCGTGCGCCGCGCAAACAATTTGACTGGCAGCCTGGACCTCCTCTTGCGCAGGACTCATGGCTGCCAAAATCGGACGTATCTGATCCGGGTGAATGCTCCACATTCGGGTGAAACCAAAGGCTTGGGCAGCGCGTCGAACAGCGCGTTGCATCGCTGCACTGTCTTTGAATTCGGTGACCACGCAATGTGATGGCACTTTACCAGCAGCGTGACAGGCAGCTGCAATTTCAAGTTTGGCCCGTACGACCAAAGGGTGACTGAACTGATCCAAACCAGTCTCGGTGTGTAAGGACGAATAAGACATCGCACTCGCAGGTATGGCACCACCGTGAGAGGAAACAAAATCCATCAGTCCGAAACTGATGGAGGCGACACGTGGGTGAGCGGCCAATACTGCCACATTTTGGACCGCCAACGCGGACTCCACAAGGACATGAACAGGCAAAGACCCATGTCCCTGCCTAGCGAGCAAAGAATCGATCACCGTCAAGGCTCGCTCTAACTGCGACAACGATTCAATTTTAGGTAGCATCACATGGCACAAAAGATGTCCTACCCGCCCCAAAATAATGGCGACATCCTGTTCGAACGTGGGATGGTCCACAGGGTGCACACGCACAGCCACCCTCGCAGCGGGGTGATTCGATGATGGCACATTCACCGCTTCCTGCACCAATTCGGCAATCATTTGAGCGTGGTCGCGCTCCCCACCAACCGGTGCGCCATCTTCGCAATCCAGCGTCACATCAAAGACGCAGGTACCGAATTCCTGCGAAAAATCGCGCTGCAAAGACAGGCTTTTGACCATCCGCGCATGAACCCCACAGTAATGGTCACAAACTGGGATCGAGCCAACAACTGGCGCCGAGCCCGTTAAGACATTGCTCGGATGAGGCGCCATGACAGATCGCTGTACTGGGATCAGAGCAGGTGGGCCACGCCCGCTTGCTCTTCCTGCAGTTCGGTGAGCGTTTTGTTGATGCACTGTGCACTGAATGCATCAATGGTCAGGCCTTCAACGATGGTGTACTCGCCGTTTTCGCAGGTCACCGGAAATCCAAACATGACATCTTTTGGAATCCCGTATTCACCGTTGGACGCGATACCCATGGTGACCCACTTGCCTTGGCTGCCGAGGACCCAGTCGCGCATGTGGTCAATGGCCGCGTTGGCCGCAGAAGCCGCCGAAGACACACCACGCGCAGCAATGATGGCCGCTCCGCGTTTGCCAACAGTGGGCAAAAAGACGTTGGCGTTCCACTCTTGGTCATTGATCATGTCCTTTACGCTTTCACCTTCAATGGTGGCAAAGCGGTAATCAGCGTACATCGTCGGCGAATGGTTACCCCATACCGCCAATTTCTGGATATCAGCGACAGCCTTACCGGTTTTGCTGGCCAATTGACTCAAAGCGCGGTTGTGGTCAAGGCGCAGCATGGCGGTGAAGTTTTTACGCGGCAGATCTGGCGCACTTTTCATGGCGATGTAAGCATTGGTGTTGGCCGGGTTACCCACCACCAACACCTTGACATCACGACTGGCTACTGCATTCAAAGCCTTGCCTTGAGCGATGAAGATTTCACCATTGACAGCCAGTAGCTCTGCGCGCTCCATGCCCGGCCCGCGAGGACGCGAGCCAATCAACATTGCATAGTCCACGTCTTTGAAGGCACTCATCGGATCACTGAAAGCCTCCATACCGACCAAAAGGGGAAACGCGCAGTCCTCTAACTCCATCATCACCCCCTTCAGCGCCTGTTGTGCTTTTTCAACAGGAACTTCCAGCAGGTGCAAGACCACGGGTTGATCTTTGCCGAGCATTTCGCCCGAAGCGATACGGAACAGAATGGCATAACCAATTTGACCTGCCGCTCCAGTAACAGCAACGCGAACGGGCTTCTTGCTCATAGTAAAAACTCCAAATGTGGGATGAAAAAATATCAAACGGCGGGCTGGAAATAGCACTGCCGAAACTGCGGTCAGTGTAATCTGGAAAGCCACTATTCGTCAACTTCTCTTGTGTCTTATATAAGATATGATTGGGTTTCAACTGCACCCCGTCATGAAGCGCGTACCGATGCAATCCTCAATGGACAAGTCAAGTAGTCAACCTCTCTCCTCCACTGAAATTTCAAGTGTGAGCGGGGCCTTTACAACGCCTGCATTCAGCCCGCTTTATCGACAGATTAAGGGCCTCATCCTCAGTAGCCTGCACGCGGGCGAATGGAAGCCAGGCGAATCAATCCCAAGTGAAATAGAGCTCGCTGCGCGCTTCAGAGTGAGCCAGGGAACAGTGCGCAAAGCGATTGATGAGCTAGCAGCCGAAAACCTGCTGCTGCGCAGGCAAGGCAAAGGTACTTTTGTTGCGACGCACGCAGAGAAAAAAGTCCGATTTCGATTTCTTAAGTTGGTGCCAGACGACGGCGAACCGGGCAGCGAGGGACCGGCAACGCGTCATATCGTGGAGTGCCGCAGTGTGCGAGCCACGGCAGAAATTGCACGCGCGCTGAGTTTGCGCAGTGGAGAATCAGTTTTGCAAGCGCGCCGTGTGTTGAGTTTTGCCGGACAACCGGTGATCTTGGAGGACATCTGGCTTCCAGCCAACCCCTTTAAAGGCCTCACGGCGGAGCGCCTGTCAAGCTACCAAGGGCCAATGTACGCATTGTTCGAAACCGAATTCAACATCCGCATGGTTCGCGCTGAAGAGAAAATACGCGCCCTCAGCGCCACCAGCATGCATGAATCACTGCTCAAGATTGCGCGAGGAACGGCGCTGCTCAGCGTTGAGCGCGTGGCCTATACCTATCTTGACGAACCCATGGAACTCAGGCGCGGGTATTACCGCACTGACACCCATTACTATCACAACTCTCTCGGTTAATCGACATGATTGCGCGCCTCCCAATTACCTTCTGCAACCGAGCTTGGCTACTGCGCCTGACCTTGAATTGAACACCAAATCACACGCCCCCTGATCTGGTGCGACCAGTGACCTTTCTTCAGCATCAGGTCTTTACCCTTGCAATAGAATGTCAGGCCTGTCGGCATACGCCGCAACTGCACGGTCCCAACGAAAATACTGAAAGCAAATGTATGTCTGAGTCAACGACCCACATCAAAACAAAACGCCCCGAGTTTCGCAATATCGACTTTGCCAGTTTGCGCTCACTGCGCTGGCCGCTGGCTTCCCTAGCCTCTGGCATGCACCGTGTGAGCGGCGCTTTTTTGTTTCTGATGATGCCTTTCATTATTTGGATGTTTGACAACTCCATCTCGTCAGAGATTTCGTTTGCAAAATTTACGGCGACTTTCAACACAGGCATGTGGGGCCTACCTGGTTTTCTGTGGAAATTGGTGGCGCTTGGTATGGTCTGGGCCAGCCTGCACCATTTCATCGCAGGCCTGCGCCACTTGTGGATGGATACCCATCACGCGCATGTCAACAAGGATTTTGGACGTCAAACGGCAGCCCTTGTGCTGGTATTGACACTTGGCCTCACACTGGTTCTGGGCGCCAAGCTATTCGGCCTGTATTAATTTAGGAGTCTGACATGTCTGTCAATTTCGGTTCTCACCGCCTTGTCGTCGGCGCTCACTATGGCATGCGTGATTGGCTCGCCCAACGCATCACCGCAGTGCTGATGGCCCTGTTCACGCTTTTGGTCATCGCGCAACTGATTTTCAGCAAAGGTCCAGTGAACTACGTTTTGTGGTCCGGTATTTTTGCAGCCCAGTGGATGAAAGCTCTCACCTTCATGGTCATTGCTGCGATGCTCTATCACGTCTGGGTGGGCATGCGCAACATCTTTATGGACTATGTCAAGCCCTATGCCGTGAGACTGGTCATGCACGTGTTTGCCATGACCTGGCTGGTTGCATGCGGGGGCTGGGCAATACAGGTTCTCTGGCGCCTCTAGGACACTCGCAATTAACTTAATACTGCACGGACTCGTACCGTCGCAACACTCGTGCTCAACGATCATCACCCTCTTTACTCATCATGACTGCAACCTCTAAACTTCCTACACGCAAATTCGACGTTGTGATCGTCGGCGCAGGCGGCGCTGGCATGAGCGCTTCACTCCAATTGGCCAACGCTGGCCTGAATGTCGCCGTTCTATCCAAAGTCTTTCCCACCCGTTCACACACGGTTGCAGCTCAAGGCGGCATTGGGGCGAGTTTGGGGAACATGGCTGAGGACAACTGGCACTACCATTTTTACGACACCGTCAAGGGCTCAGACTGGCTCGGCGACCAAGACGCCATCGAATTCATGTGCCGCGAGGCGCCCAAAGTGGTGTACGAACTAGAACATTTCGGCATGCCTTTTGACCGCAACCCTGACGGCACGATTTACCAGCGCCCTTTTGGCGGGCATTCCAGCAACTACGGAGAAAAGCCTGTGCAGCGGGCTTGTGCCGCTGCTGACCGTACCGGCCATGCCATGCTGCACACGCTGTACCAACAAAACGTTAAGGCGCGCACCAACTTTTTCGTGGAGTGGATGGCACTGGATCTGATCCGTGATGACACAGGTGACGTCGTGGGTGTCACAGCACTAGAAATGGAAACTGGCGACATCCACATCCTGCGCGCTAAGAGCGTGATGCTGGCCACGGGTGGCGCTGGGCGCATTTTTGCAGCGTCGACCAACGCCTTCATCAACACCGGTGACGGCCTGGGCATAGCTGCGCGCGCCGGGATTCCATTACAAGACATGGAATTTTGGCAATTTCATCCCACTGGCGTGGCAGGGGCCGGCGTGCTTTTGACCGAAGGCTGTCGGGGAGAAGGCGCCATTTTGCGCAACAGTGACGGTGACCGGTTCATGGAGCGCTACGCCCCGACCATGAAAGACTTGGCACCACGCGACTTTGTTTCGCGCTGCATGGATCAAGAGATCAAAGAGGGGCGCGGATGCGGCCCCAACAAGGATTACATCAATCTGGACATGACCCATCTGGGTACTGACACAATCAAATTGCGCCTTCCAAGCGTGTTCGAGATCGGTCAGAACTTTGCCAACGTGGACATCACCAAAGAGCCGATACCGGTGATTCCAACAATTCACTATCAGATGGGTGGCATCCCAACCAACATCAATGGGCAGGTCCTGGCACCCAAAAACGGCGATCAAACTGCCGTCGTCAACGGCCTGTACGCAGTTGGCGAATGTGCTTGTGTGAGCGTGCACGGGGCCAATCGGCTTGGCACCAACTCGCTACTGGACATTGTGGTGTTTGGCCGCGCTGCAGGCAAGCACATTGTTAAGTTCAACAATGAAACCGCGGAGCACAAAGAATTGCCAGAAAATGGTGCGGACATCTCGCTTGAGCGCGTCAATCGCCTGGATAACAGCACTTCAGGGGAGTATGCGCAAACGGTTGCAGATGCCATCCGCGACACCATGCAAACCCATGCCAGCGTATTCCGCACACAAGCCAGTATGGACGAAGGTGTGGTCAAAGTGGCCGCGTTGCGCGAACGCGTTAACCAAATCGTATTGCAGGATAAGTCCAAAATATTCAATACCGCTCGCATTGAAGCGCTTGAAGTCGGCAACATGATTGAGGCAGCTCAAGCCACCATGGTTTCTGCAGCAGCGCGCCGAGAGTGCCGCGGCGCCCACACCGTCCTTGACTATGACCGGCCGGCAGACGATACAGACTGCCCCTTGGGTCGAGATGACACCAATTGGATGAAGCATACTTTGTGGGAAAGCAAGACCAATGGCCTTAGTTACAAACCAGTCAATTTGAAGCCACTCACGGTTGAATCGATTCCACCAAAGATCCGAACGTTTTAAATCTGCCGTTCATTACCCACCACACTTTTTTCAAATTGTCAGGCACCGCACAAAAGCGGCCTGCACCCAGGAAGTACATCATGGCAAAACGCACATTCCAGATTTACCGCTACAACCCGGATACCGACGCCAAGCCCTACATGCAAACGATAGAGATCGACCTCAATGAAGGCGACCGAATGCTGCTGGATGCCTTGGTCAAACTCAAGGCGGTGGACCCCACACTGTCATACCGTCGTTCATGTCGCGAGGGCATTTGTGGCTCGGACGCGATGAACATCAATGGTAAAAATGGTTTGGCATGTTTGATCAACCTAAAAACCTTGCCCTCCACCATCACACTCAAGCCACTTCCTGGCCTACCGGTTGTGCGCGACTTGATCGTTGACATGACCCTGTTTTTCAAACAGTACCACTCGATTAAACCCTACCTGGTGAACGAGACTCGTCCACCAGAAAAAGAGCGCCTACAAAGCCCGCAGGAGCGCGAAGAGCTCAACGGTTTGTACGAATGTATTTTGTGTGCCGCTTGCTCCACCAGTTGCCCTGTTTTCTGGTGGAACCCCGACAAGTTCGTAGGCCCAGCCGGTCTGCTGCAGGCCTATCGGTTCATTGCGGATAGCCGCGACGAAGCTACCAGCGAGCGCCTTGATAATCTTGAAGACCCGTACCGACTTTTCCGCTGCACGACCATCATGAATTGTGTGGACGTGTGCCCGAAAGGCTTGAACCCGACTGCGGCTATTGGCAAAATCAAGGAGTTGATGGTGCGCCGCGCCATCTGAGTCCGATGTCGGACCCGAGCCCATCTTTACCAGGGACCCTGATTAATCAGCGTGATCTCAGCAAGCTCAAATGGCGCTGCCGCCGAGGCTTGCTGGAGAACGACTTGTTCATCGCGCGGTTTTTTGAGCGTTATGAAGCAAGCCTGACGGTGACTCAAGGACTCGCCATGAGCGCCCTGATGACCTTGAGCGACAACGATCTACTGGATCTGCACATGGGCCGTAAAACCTTGGCTCAAGTTGGCCCAGAGATACTCAGCGACGAGGTCTCAGAGGTTTTGAAAATGTTAAGAAGAACTCATTGAAAGGTAAGTATGAAACTGTCTGAAACAAAAGCCACCCTATCGTTCTCAAATGGCAGCCCAAGTATTGATTTGCCGGTCTACAGCGGCAACGTAGGACCCGATGTCATTGACATTCGCAAACTCTATGGTGAGACTGGCATGTTCACCTATGACCCAGGATTTCTGTCAACAGCGTCCTGTCAGTCTGCCATCACCTACATTGACGGCGACAAAGGTGAATTGCTGTACCGTGGCTATCCGATTGAGCAACTCGCCACCCAGTGCAATTACCTGGACACCTGCTACTTGTTGCTCAACGGCGAGTTACCCAACACGGCAGAGAGTGCAAAATTTGACCGCTTGGTGACCTCGCACACCATGGTCAATGAACAGATGCAGTTTTTCCTGCGTGGCTTTCGCCGTGACGCACACCCGATGGCCGTTTTAACGGGCTTGGTGGGGGGCTTGTCTGCGTTCTACCATGACAGCACCGACATCACCAACCCAAAACACCGTGAAATCGCAGCCATCCGCCTGATTGCCAAGATGCCGACACTGGTTGCCTTGTCATACAAATACGGTATCGGTGGACCCTATATGTATCCCCAAAACAATCTGAGTTATGCCGGCAACTTTTTGCGCATGATGTTCGGAACACCCTGCGAGGAGTACAAGGTCAATCCGGTGCTTGAGCGTGCGCTGGACCGCATCTTCATTTTGCACGCCGACCATGAACAAAATGCATCGACCTCTACTGTTCGCCTGTGCGGCTCTTCTGGCACCAATCCATTTGCAGCCATTGCAGCCGGTGTGGCCTGCTTATGGGGCCCGGCCCACGGCGGAGCCAACGAAGCCTGCCTGAACATGCTCGAAGACATCCAACGCCAAGGCGGTATCGCTAAGGTCGGCCAGTTCATGGAGCAGGTCAAGGACAAGTCGTCTGGCGTGAAATTGATGGGCTTTGGTCATCGCGTGTACAAAAATTACGACCCACGCGCCAAGCTCATGCAAGAAACCTGCAACGAAGTTTTGGAAGAGTTAGGTCTCGGAGACGACCCCTTGTTCAAATTGGCCAAGGCCGTTGAAAAGATTGCCCTGGAAGACGACTATTTCGTGTCGCGCAAACTCTATCCGAATGTCGATTTTTATTCAGGCATTGTTCAACGCGCCGTTGGCATCCCTGTGAACTTGTTTACTGGTGTGTTTGCGCTGGCCCGCACCGTGGGCTGGATCGCCCAGCTCAATGAGATGATTGGCGACCCAGAATACAAGATCGGCCGACCACGGCAACTGTTTACTGGCGCAACCAAGAGGGATGTCAAGCCCCTCGGTGAGCGTTAAACAACAGGCCATCAACGGCCCGCTGAGACCGTTGTCCGGCGGTCTTTTTACTAAGCAGACGACCAGTCAGTGTGAGACAACGCGCTGACTGCGGGCTTAAAATCGCTTCTTCATCGAGGAAAACACATGGCAAACTTGGACTCAACGCCGCACGCACGAACGCTCTATGACAAGCTTTGGGACGAACACGTTGTCCGCACCGAAGAAGACGGCACTGCATTGCTGTACATCGACAGGCATCTGGTTCATGAGGTGACCAGCCCGCAGGCGTTTGAAGGACTTCGGCAAGCCGGGCGCAAGGTCTGGCGCGTCAGCTCCATCGTGGCCACCGCTGACCATAACACCCCAACCACGGGCTGGGAACTAGGCTATGACGGCATCACCGATCCGACCAGCAAAGAGCAGGTCATGACGCTCGATGCCAACATCAAGGCTTTTGGCGCTGCGGCCTATTTCCCATTTATGTCAAAACGTCAAGGCATCGTGCACGTGATTGGCCCAGAAAATGGCGCTACCCTGCCCGGCATGACGGTTGTCTGCGGCGACTCGCACACCTCCACCCACGGTGCCTTTGGCGCCCTGGCGCATGGTATTGGGACCAGCGAGGTCGAACATGTCATGGCCACGCAAACCCTGCTGGCAAGAAAAGCAAAAAATATGCTGATTCAGGTCGAGGGCACACTGCCCAAAGGCTGCAGTGGCAAAGACATTGTGTTGGCCATCATCGGAAAAATTGGTACGGCGGGCGGCACCGGCCACACCATTGAATTTGCCGGCCAGGCCATCCGCGCGCTGAGCATGGAAGGCCGCATGACGGTCTGCAACATGGCCATTGAAGCTGGCGCAAGAGCCGGCTTGGTTGCCGTGGACGAGAAAACCATTCAGTATGTCAAGGGACGCCCACTGGCCCCTGGTTTTAATGCACCCAATCAGCCAGGTGCATCGGTCGAATGGGATCAAGCTGTTGCGCATTGGAAGACACTGCACTCGGACGCAGGCGCCCATTTTGATGCGCTTGTGGAAATCGATGCATCCCAGCTTGTGCCCCAGGTCACTTGGGGCACATCGCCTGAAATGGTTCTTGGCGTTGACAAACATATTCCCGACCCAGACCGAGAAAAAGACGCCAGCAAACGTGGCGCTATTGAACGCGCCCTGAGCTACATGGGACTAGAGCCTGGCAAGGCGCTCAGCGATGTGTACCTGGATAAGGTGTTTATTGGTTCTTGCACCAACAGTCGCATCGAGGACATACGCGAGGCTGCAGCCGTGGTGAAAAAAATTGGACGCAAAGTCGCCTCCAACATCAAACTGGCCATGGTGGTCCCCGGCTCCGGCTTGGTCAAGGAGCAAGCTGAGCGGGAAGGTTTGCATGAAATTTTCAAGGCCGCTGGTTTTGAGTGGCGCGAACCAGGGTGCTCCATGTGCTTGGCCATGAATGCGGACAAGTTAGAGCCCGGTGAGCGTTGCGCATCGACCAGCAACCGCAATTTTGAAGGCCGACAAGGCGCGGGTGGGCGCACCCATCTGGTTAGCCCTGCCATGGCAGCAGCTGCAGCTGTCTACGGCCATTTTGTCGATGTCCGTAAATTTGTTTAAGTTTCACAAGGAGTCCACCATGAAATCACTCATCACATTGCTGTGCATTGCCGGTGCCCTGACGTTAGGCGCGTGCAACACCGTCAAAGGTGTAGGTCAGGACCTGCAAAAGGCCGGCTCCAGTATCGAAAATGCTGTCAAAAAGTAAGCCTTTATGAAAAAATTCACATTACTCACGGGTTTGGTTGCACCCTTGGACCGCGAAAATGTCGATACCGACGCCATCATTCCAAAGCAGTTTCTTAAATCTATCCACAAAACCGGGTTTGGGCAAAACTTGTTTGACGAGTGGCGCTATCTAGACCCTGGATTTCCCGGTCAGGACCCAAAAACCCGCAAGCCACGTCCCGACTTCATACTGAACCTACCGCGCTACCAAGGTGCCAGCATTTTGTTGGGTCGAAAAAATTTTGGTTGTGGATCTTCGCGCGAGCATGCACCCTGGGCGCTCGACCAATTTGGTTTCAGGGCCATCATTGCGCCAAGCTTTGCCGATATTTTCTTCAACAACAGCTTCAAAAATGGCTTACTTCCGATCGTCCTTTCGGAGGCGCAGGTCAGTCGCTTGTTTGATGAGGTGATCGCGTTTCCTGGCTACACCTTGACCGTTGACCTTGAACGCCAATGCGTCGTGACGGCCGACGGCAGTAGCTTTCCTTTTGATGTGCAGCCGTTCCGAAAATATTGTTTACTCAACGGCTTGGACGACATCGGACTGACCCTGCGCCACGCCCAGGAGATCAAAAACTTTGAAGCGCAACGCTTGGCCAGTAAACCTTGGTTAGCGCACGCCATGTTGGCCTGATATTTTTGAAACACACTTGTTGAAGCGCCCTGGCCTGCGCGCCGCACCTCGCCGCTTCACCGATTGAAAGCACACCATGAAAATTGCAGTATTGCCGGGTGACGGCATTGGTACAGAAATCATTGCCGAAGCCGTTAAAGTGCTGGTCGCCTTGGATTTGCCACTTGAGATGGAAACCGCGCTGGTTGGCGGTGCCGCTTATGAAGCGCACGGTCACCCGCTACCTGAATCCACCTTGAATTTGGCTAAAGCATCCGATGCCATTCTCTTTGGCGCTGTTGGCGACTGGAAATACGACCAACTAGAGCGTCCATTGCGCCCTGAGCAAGCCATTTTGGGTCTGCGCAAGCACTTGGGACTGTTCGCCAACTTTCGACCCGCGATCTGCTACGAGCAGTTGGTCAGCGCCTCCAGCCTCAAGCCCGAACTGATCGCTGGTTTGGACATCCTCATCATTCGCGAGCTCACTGGTGACATCTACTTTGGTCAACCTCGCGGACGCCGCATAGCCACTGATGGCCACTTTCCTGGTGCCGAAGAAGCCTTTGACACCATGCGCTACTCCAAGCCCGAGATCGAGCGCATCGCGCATGTAGCCTTCCAAGCCGCCCGCAAGCGCAACAAGAAGGTCACCAGCGTTGACAAATCCAACGTGCTCGAAACCTTCCAGTTCTGGAAAGATGTGGTCACTGAAGTGCACGCCCAGTATCCTGACGTTGAGCTGCAACACATGTATGTGGACAACGCAGCCATGCAACTTGTCAAAGCACCCAAGGCTTTTGACGTTGTGGTCACCGGTAACATGTTTGGCGACATCCTGAGTGATGAAGCATCAATGCTAACCGGCTCCATCGGCATGCTGCCATCGGCTAGCCTGAACACCAAGAATCAGGGCTTGTACGAGCCCAGCCACGGCAGTGCCCCGGACATCGCAGGCAAAGGCATCGCTAACCCGCTGGCCACCATCCTGTCGGCCGCGATGATGCTGCGCTTCAGCTTGAACCAGGAAGCCGCAGCACTGCGCATCGAAGCGGCCGTGCAAAAAGTACTGACACAAGGTCTGCGCACCAGCGACATCTATAGCGAAGGCAGCACCAAAGTCAGCACCCGCGAAATGGGTGACGCGGTGGTCAAGGCGCTGGGGTAAGCGAGGGCGAATGCCGCCAGGCAGCGCCCGGGCGGCATCCATTACAATTTCGTTCATGATTAAAGTGCGCCTGATCTCCCACAATTTCCCGCCTGCCTCAACGACAGCGGGATGCGCACGTGCAATCCACACAAAAACCACGGCCATTAAGGGCTAACCTAGCCTGCTTCGTCGTGCGCCCTCCTGGCCAGACGAGCCGGGCAAACAGTCAGATCAACCACTGTTTTGAAAACTGAAAGGGCGTAGAAATGAGGAAGTTAGTAGGTTTTGTCGGCTGGCGCGGCATGGTCGGCTCGGTCCTGATGGACCGCATGGTGCAAGAAAACGACTTTGACCTGATCGAGCCACTATTTTTCTCCACCTCGAACGCGGGCGGCAAAGCACCCGCCATGGCCAAAAATGAGACGACGCTGCAAGATGCATTCAACATCGAGCAACTCAAGCGATGCGAGGTCATCATCACCGCACAAGGTGGTGATTACACGTCGGAAGTTTTTCCTAAATTGCGTACGGCTGGCTGGAGTGGCCACTGGATTGACGCTGCATCGACCCTGCGCATGGACAAAGACGCTGTCATCATTCTCGATCCTGTCAACCTGCCGGTGATCGAGAGCGCACTGGCCAATGGCGGCAAAAATTGGATCGGCGGCAACTGCACCGTCAGCTGTATGTTGATGGGCGTCGGCGCACTGTACAAGGCAGGTCTGGTTGAATGGATGAGCACACAAACTTACCAGGCCGCTTCGGGCGGCGGGGCACAGCACATGCGCGAGCTGCTGACACAGTACGGCACGCTCAACGCGCAGGTCAAAGACCTGCTTGACGACCCCAAGAGTGCGATTCTGGAGATCGACCGTCTGGTTATCGCCAAACAACGTGGCTTATCGGCCACTGAGACAGCCAACTTTGGTGTGCCATTGGGTGGTTCCTTGATTCCTTGGATCGACAAAGACCTGGGCAACGGCATGTCTAAGGAAGAATGGAAAGGCATGGCAGAGACCAATAAGATCATGGGCATGGGCGATGGCTTCAACACGGCTGCTGTGCCTGTGGATGGTTTCTGCGTGCGCGTGGGCGCCATGCGCTGCCACAGCCAGGCGCTCATGTTCAAACTAAAAAAAGATGTCCCAGTGAGCGACATTGAAGCGATGATCGCTGCCGACAATGACTGGGTTAAAGTTGTACCGAACACCCGTGAAGCCACGCTTCAAGATCTGACCCCTGTGGCCGTGACGGGCACCATGACCATCCCTGTTGGACGCGTTCGCAAGCTTGCCATGGGGCCAAGCTATGTGGGTGCATTCACCATTGGCGACCAGTTGCTGTGGGGAGCGGCGGAACCCTTGCGCCGGATGCTGCGTATCATCATGCAGCATTGAGTTGTGTACTCAGCACAGTGTTGATAACAGCAAAATGTTTCTTTCTATCGGACTCACCCCCCTTATTCTGGGCAGTTAGCCCCTTTTTAGCGGTAGCATCAGGCTTGTCCGTATTGCCAAGTTGACTCTTTGATGCAATGATCCCACCCTTGAATCAGTTCAAAATCAGGCACTTAGTAAGCACCACCCCTATAAAATTAACAAAAATGGAGTACGTAATTTGAAAGTCAAGTCTTACCGATGGCCTTTGTCTTCAATGGCGTTGGCCATTTTTATCGGCATGGGTTCGAATTCTGCAAATGCGCTGTCACTGGGACGTGTGCACGTCCTGTCTGCGTTAGGGGAACCTTTACAGGCTGAGATTGACATTCTGGACATGCGTGCAACCGAAGCCAATACGCTGAGTACCAAAATCGCCGACCCTGAAGCATTCAAAGTCGCCGGTCTTGATTACAACCCGGCTATGCCAAGCCTTCAGTTGAAGATTTTGAAACGCGCTGATGGCAGGTCGTACATTCAATTGACGGGTCGGCAAGCCATCAACGAGCCGTTCATTGACCTGATTCTTGAGGCAAGGTGGTCATCTGGGCGCATCATGCGTGACTACACTTTGCTGTTCGATCCGCCACACCTGCGCGCGCAAGCGGCTCAGCTTGTTGTGCCCAAACAGCTAGCCCCCACTACCGTTCCAGCTGGCACCTCCACCAAACCATTGGTATCCAAAGCAAGTGCTTCTGCGCCGGCAATGCCCGCAAAGCTTGCGCCGGCGAACGCCGCAAATACCCGTACAAGCAACCCGGCAACCCGCTCTACGGTTCGCATCAAATCAGGCGATACAGCTGGCAAATTGGCAATGCAGACGAAGTCAGCCGATGTGTCCCTGGAGCAAATGCTCATTGCTCTTCTCAGAGCCAACCCCGACGCATTCATCGACGGCAACATCAACCTGATCAAAGCAGGGGCCTTGGTCAAACTGCCAACGCAAGCCGAGGCTCAGAAAACTTCAACCCAAGAAGCGCGACGCCTCATTAAGGCTCAAAGTAAAGACTTCAACCAATTCCGTCAGGTATTGGCGAGTAATGCACCCGCAACCCGCTTGGAACAAACCGAGCGCAGCGCCCAAGGGAAAGTCGAAGCCAAAGTTCAGGACAAGAAAGCAACTGCTAGCGCGAATGACAAGCTCACCTTAACGCAGGCCACCGTGCAAGGCAAAAGTGCCGAAGAACAAATCGCGCAGGCCAATAACCGACTTGAAGCCTCTCAAAAAGCGGATGCATTGAGCAAAAACGTCAGCGATCTGGATAAATTGGCCTCTGCCTCAAGCGCAAGCCCCGCTGCAAAAACGCCAAGCTCGGATAAAAGCCCAGGCGTGGCAATTCCTATGGCGCCCTCACCGGCAGCCAAGTCACCTGAACCCGTAGCAAGCCCCCAACCCAGTCTGACCGATGACTTGCTGGCTAACCCGCTGCTGCCAGCCGGCGCCGCTGGTCTTCTGGCCTTGCTGGCGGGCTGGGGCTTCTACAGGACTCGACAACGCAAACAGCCTTACCAAATTGACAGCATGTTGCATGAGGTTCGGCTCGAAGATGATTCATTCTTTGGTAACTCAAAGAAAGAGAGCGAGGACTCGCAAGACAACCCGGCAACTGGCTCGTCCATGTTTTACTCGCCTAGCCAACTGGACGCTGTGGATGCGACTGACCCAACCGAGGAAGCGGCTGTTTACATGGCCTATGGTCGCGACCAACAAGCTGAAGAAATTCTTAATGAAGCGCTGCGCGACAACCCTGAGCGTCTGAGCATTCACCGCAAGCTGCTTGAAATTTACAGCAAACGCATGGACACCCAATCCTTTCAGAAGATTGCGTTGATGGCACAAGCTGTGACGCAAGGTGCTGGCGAAGACTGGGAGGGCGTGTGTAAATTAGGGAAAAATATCGACCCTGATAACGCCTTGTATCAAGCGGGGCTGTCCGTTCCACCTCAGGCAGCCCAAGCAGACGATTCGGCGGAACCAGATTTCCCCACCTTCGAAGCACCCACGGTTGACTCCGAACCAGACGCAGTGCAGAGCACCTCGGCAACGGCCGATCTTGATTTTGACCTTGGTTCACCTGAACCCGAAGCCTCAACAACGAGCAGCCTGATCGATGACCAAACGTACGGTGACGTGGCCTTGCCCGATAACAGCTGGATCGATGAGACGCCCACGCCAACAAGCACACCGGTGCTTGACGAATTGGACAGTGCCTCTGACGAAGAGGCCGCCACAACGACGAATGACCTGGATTTCCCGCTAGATGGCTTTGAAACCGAACAAAGCCCTGAACCAGCGCCGGCGGCAAAGGCTGCCGAAAAGTCCAATGACAACAACTTGGTTGAGTTTGATCTGGGCGATTTGTCGCTAGACCTCGATGAGCCAGCTGCAGCCGATTTGGAGCCAGACTCTCTAGAGGCCAAACTGGCGCGAGCCGAAGAGTTGGAAGCGCAGGGCGATCATGAAGGTGCCAGGGCATTGATTCAAGAAGTCATCTCCAATGCTTCTGGCGAGGTCAAGACGAAAGCTAAAGACACCTTGGACAAGCTTTGAGCTTGTTCCTGGAGCCGCAGAACATCAACCGCGATGGCTAGGCTGGCCTTAGGCATCGCTTACAACGGGCTGAGCTACCAGGGTTGGCAAAGCCAGCTATCGGGTCAAACGGTTCAAGACCATTTAGAGAAAGCCCTTGGGCGATTTACCCAGCACCGGGTTTCCACGCTGTGTGCAGGACGAACGGACGCAGGTGTGCATGGGCTGATGCAGGTTGTGCACTTTGATACGCCCCTGGATCGATCAGAGTTTTCATGGGTACGCGGACCGAATGCATTTCTGCCGCGTGACATCGCTGTGCAATGGGCCCGTCTCGTGCCAGATACTTTCCATTGCCGCGCCAGCGCGCTGTCAAGACGTTATGCTTACATTCTTTTACAATGCCCCGTGCGCCCTAGCGTTGACGCTGGACGGGTCGGTTGGGTTTGCGCTGACTTGGACATGCGCGCCATGCAACAAGCTGCCGATATTCTTGTAGGTGAAAAAGATTTCACCTCCTTCAGAGCCAGCGCCTGCCAAGCGCAGTCGCCGGTAAAAAATCTGATGAAGCTAGCTATCAAACGACAGGGTGCTTACTGGCGATTTGAATTTGAGGCCAATGCTTTTTTGCACCATATGATTCGTAACATCATGGGCTGTTTGCTGATGGTCGGAGATGGTCGGCGACCGCCCAAATGGGTGCATTCGGTGCTACAAGCGCGCGACCGCGATGCTGCTGCACCGACTTTTTCTCCGAACGGCCTGTACTTTCTAGGTCCAAGCTATGACCCAAAATGGCGATTGCCTGAACAAACGGCTCTTTTTGACGGTCTGCCTGGCGCGTTCTGATTCATTGCGTAAACCTCACATACTTTGCTTGTCACAACCATGTCTCACCCCATCCGAACCCGAATCAAGATCTGTGGCCTAACCCGGGAGGAAGATGTCAATGCGGCCGTCCAAGCCGGTGTGGACGCCATTGGCTTTGTGATGTATGCAAAAAGTCCACGCTATGTCTCCATCAAGCGGGCTGCTGAGTTGGCCAAACAATTACCTGCATTTGTGACACCCGTCTTGTTATTCGTGAACGAGACCCCGACGCTTGTCCGCCAGATGTGTAGCCAAGTTGCCGGTTCCATGATTCAGTTTCATGGTGATGAAACACCCCAGCAATGCTGGGAATCCAGTGATCAAGGGCAAAGGCCGTACCTGCGTGCCGCACGCATTCCCTTAGGCAATGTTGCGTCGGAGTTTGATCTTCTAAAATACGCTTCAGATTTTTCACAAGCTCAGGCTATCTTGCTCGACGCACATGTTGAGGGCTTTGGTGGCGCGGGCAAAACATTCAATTGGTCACTGCTTCCTCCAAACGTCAACGCTCACCTCGTCTTGAGTGGTGGACTCAACGCTGCCAACGTGATCGACGGCATCCGTCAGCTCAGGCCGCGTTGTCGGACCCTGTCAGTTGATGTGAGCTCGGGCGTGGAAGCCAGCAACAGCAAAGGCATCAAAGATCTAACAAAAATTGATGCGTTTGTGCGGGCTGTTCAGGCTGCAGATCAACTGCTCGGACGCGCGACGTGACACGCATCTGACCCGACTGAAACGTGTTCGAGATCCTGTTAGCGCTTCCTTCTTCCTCCAAATTCGGTGACCACCCAACAAACCACTGCGTAAACACCATGTTCGATTACCAACAACCCGATCTTCGCGGCCACTTTGGCATTTACGGAGGCAGTTTTGTCTCTGAGACGCTGACCCACGCCATCAATGAGCTCAAGTTGGCCTATGCCCAATACAAGCAGGACCCAGATTTCATCGCTGAATTTCAAGATGAGCTGGCCCACTTTGTGGGGCGCCCTTCCCCGATTTACCATGCCGCTCGCATGAGCCGAGAACAAGGTGGCGCCCAGATCTTTCTCAAACGCGAAGACCTCAACCATACCGGCGCCCACAAAATCAACAACACCATTGGCCAAGCCATGCTGGCAAGACGCATGGGTAAGCCGCGTGTGATCGCTGAAACAGGAGCGGGTCAGCATGGCGTGGCCACCGCCACCATTTGTGCACGCTACGGGCTTGAATGCGTGGTTTACATGGGGAGCGAAGACGTCAAGCGCCAAAGCCCCAACGTGTATCGCATGAAATTGCTAGGCGCCACAGTGGTACCTGTGGAGTCTGGCAGCAAGACCTTGAAAGATGCGCTCAACGAAGCCATGCGCGATTGGGTCGCTAATGTAGACAACACCTTCTACATCATTGGCACGGTGGCAGGTCCACACCCCTACCCCATGATGGTGCGAGACTTTCAAAGCATCATTGGCAAAGAATGCCTGGTGCAAATGCCAGAAATGCTGCAAAGTGCTGGTTGCATCGCCAGTCAGCCCGATGCGGTTATTGCTTGCGTGGGTGGCGGCTCCAACGCGATGGGTATTTTCCACCCCTACATTGAACACAGTAACACGCGATTGATCGGCGTGGAGGCCGCCGGCGCAGGCATGGACTCCGGTCGACATTCAGCCAGCATCCAGCGCGGCACTCCGGGCGTTTTGCACGGCAACCGAACCTATGTGCTTCAGAACGACGATGGTCAAGTCACCGAGACTCACAGCATAAGCGCCGGTCTGGATTACCCGGGCGTCGGACCTGAGCATGCTTACCTTCATGACATTGGCCGCGCAGAGTATGTGGGCGTCACCGACGCCCAAGCCCTGGAAGCCTTTCACTACCTGTGCCGTACCGAAGGCATCATTCCCGCGCTGGAATCAAGCCACGCAGTGGCCTATGCCATGCAACTGGCCAGTACCATGGCCGCGAATCAATCCTTACTGGTCAACTTATCCGGCCGTGGTGACAAAGACATTGGCACAGTTGCAGACCTCTCAGGTGCTGATTTCTTCTGCCGTCCCAGCTGTCAAGGCCAGTCGGTCAAAGGTGGCGCGGCGACGACGCAAACCGTAAGGATGGTCCGATGAGCCGCATTGCCCAAACATTTGAGAACTTGGAGAAGCTAGGCCACAAAGCACTGATCCCCTTCGTGACTGCAGGTTTTCCCTACGCCGATGTCACCCCGGAATTGATGCATGCCATGGTGGCAGGTGGCGCTGACGTGATTGAACTGGGCATCCCCTTTTCAGACCCAAGCGCTGACGGCCCAGTGATCCAAAAAGCTGGCGATCGCGCGCTCGCCGCCGGTATTGGCCTGGCGCAAGTGCTTCAAATGGTCAAGACCTTTCGTGCGACCAACACCACCACGCCGGTGGTTCTCATGGGATATGCCAACCCGATCGAGGCCTACAACCACAAACATGTCACCAGCCAAACCGGGCAAGCTGCCTTCCCGCGCGATGCTGCTCTGGCAGGCGTCGACGGTGTCCTGGTCGTAGATTACCCGCCAGAGGAATGTGAAGACTTTGCTACTGACCTCAAGCGCCATGGCCTTGACCTGATCTTTTTATTAGCCCCAACCTCAACCGACGAGCGTATGCGACAAGTTGGCCAACTTGCCAGCGGCTATGTGTACTACGTATCACTCAAGGGCGTAACGGGCTCCGGTGCTTTGGATACAGCATCCGTCGAAGCCATGCTTCCGCGCATTCGCCAGCACGTGCAGGTACCGGTTGGCGTGGGCTTCGGTATCCGCGATGCGCAGACAGCCCAGGCCATCGGCCGTGTGGCTGATGCAGTGGTTATCGGCAGCCGGATCATTCAGCTCATTGGCGAACAAAGTCGCGATCAAGTAGCGCCAACAGCTCAACGCTTTCTCAGCGAGATCCGGGCTGCACTGAACGCATGATCCAAAATGACCTGTACGGATTTGGAGCACACAGGGTTACTGTTGCGAGGTGATTTGTTCCCACTGAGCCGCCGTTAGCACGCGCTATGGGCGCCAAAGAGGGGAAAAATGACCGCTGATGCACCCTGGGTACCCAAACTGCACCAAAGGCGTGCCTGATGGACAATCTCGGACAATGCCTACGGACCAGTTGCTAGCCACAAGGGCCGGCCGGTCTAGATGACTGACACGATTCAAACAGAGGACCTGCACCCATGAGTTGGCTCGAAAAATTACTGCCGCCAAAGATTCAACATACCAACCCTGAGCAGCGCCGTAGTGTGCCTGAAGGGTTGTGGATCAAATGCCCTTCATGCGAAGCTGTGTTGTACAAAACCGACTTGGAACAGAACCAAAATGTCTGCCCCAGTTGCAGCCACCACAATCGCATTGGCGCACGGGCCAGACTTAACGCATTTTTGGATAACGAAGGGCGCTATGAACTTGGCCAGGAAGTCCTTCCAGTCGACGCACTTAAATTCAAAGATAGCCGCAAATATCCAGAGCGTCTGAAAGAAGCGCTGGAAAAAACCAGAGAAACAGATGCATTGGTGGTTATGGGCGGTTCGGTCATGGGCATCGACTTGGTAGCAGCCTGTTTCGAATTTGAATTCATGGGAGGGAGCATGGGCTCGGTGGTGGGTGAGCGCTTTATGCGTGGTCTACACACAGCCATAGAACAAAAAGTACCCTTCGTCTGTTTCACCGCCACCGGCGGCGCACGCATGCAAGAAGGCCTGCTCAGCCTGATGCAAATGGCTAAAACCAATGCTGGCCTGACGCGTTTGGCCAAAAAAGGCTTGCCTTACGTGAGCGTCCTGACCGACCCTACCATGGGTGGCGTCAGCGCCAGTTTTGCATTTTTAGGTGATGTCGTGATTGCGGAGCCTAAAGCCTTGATTGGTTTTGCCGGGCCCCGGGTGATCGAATCAACCGTCCGAGTCACGCTGCCGCAGGGGTTTCAGCGCTCCGAATTTTTGCAGACCAAAGGGGCTGTTGACCTGATTTGCGACCGGCGAAACATGCGCACAACAGTGGCCAACCTGCTGGCCATGCTGACACATCAAAGCATTGAATAGCCGGATTTCACATCAATTTCAGCAGGCCGCCAACGCCAAGACGGCGCTGTGGGTCACCTCAAGACGCCCTATATTGCACCTAAAAAGCCCGACTGAAGGTGCCCGATCACGATGGCTGCAATTTGCAGCAACACCAGCACTACAAAGGGCGACAGGTCAATGCCACCCAGTAGCGGCACAAAGCGGCGCACTGGCACAAGCCAGGGACGAACCAAACGATCGAGTAAATGTGTCAATACAGAATGCGTCGGGACCCACGACAAAACCGCATAGACCACAAGCACTATGGTCATGCTGGTAACAACCAAACGAGCGAACCCAAAGAGTGCCAGCAAAGGTACGGCCACAAAGCCCACCAAACCACCAGCCATCAACCACAACACAACAAACTCCGTCAACTGCAAGAGATAGGTCGCAACCAAACTCGCAGTATCCAAGGCACCTATCGCGGGAAATACACGTCGCAGTGGTAACACGATCCAATCCGTGAGGGCGAACACTAATGGCCCTACCGGGTTACCCGATCGCGCGGACATGGGGACGCGCTGAAGTTGCATGTACAAACGCAAAAGGCAAGCGCCACTGACAAACCCGATAGCCAGATCAAGTATGAAAGAAAAAATCTGGTAAAGCATGCGAGACCTCAATTGAAAATTGCACGGCAATCATAGACCAGCATCCCCTTTTAAAATACCTGACCTGACACTTTTGACCCTAACGATCGCAACGCATGTCCACTTCTGAAACTCACAACACACAACACGAAGAGAACCAACTCATTCTGGAGCGGCGTGAAAAACTAAAAGCTTTGCGCCAAGCGCAATCCGAAGGTAAGGGCGTGGCATTCCCAAACGACTTCAAACCTAGCGACCAAGCTGACGCTTTGTTTGCAGCCCACGCCGGACAGACTCCAGAGGGTCTTGTCGAACAGGGTTCAACGGCACGTGTAGCTGGACGCATGATGCTCAAACGGGTCATGGGGAAAGCCAGTTTTGCAACGCTGCAAGACAGCACAGGTCGCATCCAGATCTACATCAAAGGCGAGGACGTGGGGGAAGACCTCTATGCCAGGTTTAAGCACTGGGACCTGGGCGATATCGTGGCTGCAGAGGGTGTCTTATTTAAAACCAAAACGGGTGAACTGTCGATACACGCCAGCGACATCCGTTTGCTGACGAAAAGTCTGCGTCCGATGCCCGACAAGTTCCACGGCATGGCCGATCAAGAGGTCAAATACCGCCAGCGATACGTCGATCTGATGACCGACGTCGAAACCCGTAAGCGTTTTGTAGCGCGCAGCAAGGCCGTCAGCTCGATCAGAGAGTTCATGGTTGGACACAACTTCTTAGAGGTTGAAACGCCGATGTTGCATCCGATCCCCGGGGGGGCCAATGCTCGACCGTTTGAAACCCATCACAACGCCTTAGATCAGCAAATGTTCTTGCGCATCGCACCAGAGTTGTACCTCAAGCGCCTGCTCGTCGGTGGATTTGACCGCGTATTTGAGATCAACCGCAATTTCCGCAATGAGGGCATCAGCGTACGGCACAACCCAGAGTTCACCATGATGGAGTTTTACGCCGCTTATTGGGACTATCAGGATTTGATGACTTTCACCGAAGGACTGATCAGAGATGCAGCGCAAAAAGCCGTCGGCTCCTTGCAACTGAGCTATTCGGGACGCGCCGTGGACCTGGCTGCACCTTTTGAGCGTCTCACCATCCACGAAGCCATCTGCAAGTACACCGAGGCCGGCCAATTGTTGGAAGGCAGCGCTGAACTCAAGGTCGACAATGCCCAATGGCTGCTAGCGGCCTTGCGCAAGCTCGGTCTGACGGAAGCCAAGCATCAGTTATCTAAGCGCTCCTTGGCCTCACTACAGGTCCTGTACTTTGAGGAAACGGTTGAAGACAAACTCTGGCAACCTACTTTTATCTGCGAGCACCCGGTCGAGATTTCTCCTTTGGCGCGCGCCAGCGATAGCAAGCCAGGTGTGACCGAACGCTTTGAGCTCTACATCACCGGACGCGAATTCGGCAATGGCTTTAGTGAGCTCAACGATGCAGAGGAACAAGCTGCGCGCTTTCAGTCGCAGGTGGACGCCAAAGATGACGGAGATGATGAAGCCATGTACTACGACCATGACTTTGTGCGCGCCCTAGAGTACGGCATGCCTCCGGCTGGCGGCTGCGGCATTGGAATAGACCGCCTGATGATGCTGTTAACCGATAGCCCAAGCATCCGCGATGTCATCTTGTTTCCGGCACTGCGCCGCGAAGCCACGTGAATTCAGCGCTTCGTGCATAACGAGCCAACCGTGGTGGTGGGTACTGGTAAAAAACCAGCCAATGCCGACTTAGACCGGCGTCTGTTTATCGAAGAATCGACGACGCCGTTCCTAGACCTCTCCATAAGGCGGGCAAAGTAACCCAGAGGCACTCCAAGGGCCTTGTCCCTGCAGCTGTCAGCGCCGCAAGCATGGGCTGGGATATGCTCAGCTCCGGCCAGTCGATGCTTGCCGGCGCAGCTCACGTTGCATGAAAAGGTAGAGCGACTCCACCTTTTCACGCGCCCAAGGCGTCTTACGTAAAAACCGCAGGCTCGAAGAGATACTGGGTTCGTGTTCAAAGCAACGCACGGGTATGCGCTCTGCCAAACCTATCCAACCATAATGCGCTTGCAACGCTGTCACGATGGCCTGAAGCGTCAAGCCGTGCAAGGGGTTGCCCGCCTGACCGACTGGATTGGCAGGGCTGGATACAGATGGCTGAGACTTGGATGTGGAAGGCATACGCTGATTTTCCCCGCTTAGTGTTGTCGATGCATCGCAGTCGATCGCGCCGGATGTTAAAGCTCGACGTGCCTTGGATTGTGTTGCACATGTTCATATTTTATTTTGGCATCATGGCCGATCTGACCCCACCCGTCGCTTTAGCGGCGTTTGCGGCTGCACCCATTGCCCGCGAAAGCGGCTTGAAAACTGGTATGCAAGCCATGCGCGTGGCCATTGCCGGTTTCATCATGCCCTACATGATGGTCTACAGCCCAGCCTTTATGCTTCAATCAAATGATTGGCGGCTATGACCTACTTGATCCTCTAGGCGCTGATCGTCATTAGCATGTGGGGCGCTGGCGCCATTGGATTTTTAATCTCGCCGCTGAACTGGGTGGAGCGCCCAGTAGCCATTTTGTCGGCCAGTTTTGGGGTCGTAACCCTGCCAATGACCGACGAAATTGGCTTTGTCGCGGTAGCAAGCTTCGTTGCCTGGCATGTTTGGCGCAGCCGCCGCTTAAACCAAAACCAGCACACCCAGGCCCAGCGCCAGTACAGGCTGCAGGACGCGACGCATGGCACTTGGAATTTATTTAGCCTTGGCCGCCAATCTGGTGAGTCGAGTGTTTATTCCAGCTACAACGTTCACCTTATCTTGGACCCACTGCATCGAGAAGATTCGCTGGAAAGCGAATTACCCTGTGGTGCCCGATGCAGCCAACCCGGCGCGGGCACGCTTAGTGGCCTTGAAGGCCCAAATCAAGGGTGCTGGCGCTGGCATGGAGCCGCCTGAGGGCGCTCGACTGATCCATGGCTGGTATGCATATGTACCTGATGCCGTCTCGGCACAGCCCTTGCCACGGATTCGATCAGAATTTACCACCGATTACGAATGGTGCGCCAGGGGGCAATGGCAAAGCATGGGCAAGCTACTGGCATCAGATCATGGTGTCACATTGATGACCCCATGCTTGGGAAAACCCTAGTCCTTAGGGTGCGCATGGGCTTGTTGAACTAGACTTTTCTCGGCAGGAAAAGCGCCAACAAGTCGTTCAAAAAGTCAAACCCGCGCACGCTTGGTTTGACATGATTGGAGTCGCGCTGCAAAAGACCACGCTCTAGCGCTTGAGCCAAGCCCGGCTCTAGCGCACTCATAGGCAAACCGGTTCGCTCGCCAAAAAGTGTCAGGTCAAAGCCGTCGGCCAGTCGCAGGGCATTGAGCATGAACTCAAATGGTAATTCGCTACGGGCGACCTCTTGCTCAAGGGACACCGCGCTCCCATTTTCGGCACCTTGCATGTAGCGCTGAGGGTCGCGCAAGCGCACCTGACGCACCACACGGTGTGCAAAACTCAGCTTACTGTGTGCGCCCGCTCCTATGCCCAAATAATCGCCGAACTGCCAGTAGTTCTGGTTGTGCTGGCAAGTGTGACCGGGCTTGGCGTATGCAGACACTTCGTAACGACCCAAACCTTGCTGCGCGGTCATCTCGGTGATCAGATCCAGCATGTCCGCACTCACATCATCATCCACGGGCGTCGGCGGGAATTTGGCAAAGTAGGTATTCGGTTCGATGGTCAAGTGGTAGATCGACAAATGACTAGGTTTCAAGGACAACGCTGTCACCACATCTTGGCGTAAATCGGCCAAACTTTGCCCTGGCAGGGCATACATCAAATCCAGATTAAAGGTATCGAACACCTCAGCAGCCTCACTGGCCGCAGCGATGGCCTGGTGTCCATCGTGCACCCGACCCAAAACCTTGAGGTAAGGGTCTTGAAACGATTGAACGCCCAGCGACAAACGCGTGACGCCTGCAGCGTGAAAGGCTTTGAAACGATTTTTTTCGAACGTCCCCGGGTTGGCCTCAAGTGTCACTTCACAGCCGGCCACAAGACTCAAGCGTGCCCGAAGACCTGACAACAGCTCATCAATCGCCTGTGGAGAAAACAAGCTGGGTGTGCCACCTCCGATAAAAATACTCTGGATAGATCGACCCCATATCAGGGGCAAGGCTGCTTCCAAATCGGCCATCAAGGCCTTGATATATGCCTGCTCGGGTACACCATTTTTATCGCTGGCGTGTGAGTTGAAATCGCAGTAAGGGCACTTTTTTATGCACCATGGCAGGTGAACATACAGCGACAAGGGGGGCAAGGCCACCAATTGAAGGGTGCCTGCGCGCATGTGATGCTGTACATCACGCATTGCCGCAACGGGTTCCAGCGTCGCCGCGTCGGTCAGCACCAATGGCATCATAAAGCGCCGTTCGAACCCGCCAGCCAGTGCTCACGCATCAAAGCAACCATGGCGCGTGCCGCGCGTCCCCGGTGACTGTTGGCGTGCTTCACCGCCACCGACATTTGGGCAAACGTTAAACCCAATTCCGGGATCAACATCACCGGGTCAAAACCGAAACCCAGCTGCCCTAAGGGTTGGCGTGTAATCTCACCTCTGACGCGTCCGACCGCTACCAGGGGTTCGGGGTCTTCGGCGTGGCGTACAGCCACCAAGGTACTCACCATCGCGGCGCTACGCTGGTCGATATCGTGCATTTGTTCAAGCAAGGCCTGGACATTGTTTGCATCGCTTTTGGGATAGCCAAAACGGGTGGCGTAATAGGCGGTTTGCACACCCGGTTGACCGCCAAATGCATCCACACAAAGTCCAGCATCATCAGCCAGCGCGGGCAAGTTGCTGTGTTGGGACGCGTGGCGTGCCTTGGCCAGGGCATTTTCAATAAAGGTGTGAAATGGCTCATCCGCCTCATGGATACCCAAACTTCCCTGTGTTACCAGGTGCATACCAAGGGGGGCAAACATGAGCTGTAATTCAGCTAATTTTCCCTGGTTGCCCGAAGCCAATACCAATTTCATTTGTGCTTGCCCATCTTTATTCAGCGCTGTCCGTGACTCATCGGATTGAGAACGTCGTCAGTTGGAACTGGACCAATTCTGCAATGCCTTTTGTGGCCAGGGCCAGCAGGCTGTCCATGTCGCCGCGTGAAAAGGCAGCGCCTTCAGCCGTGCCCTGAACTTCCACAAAATGACCCGCGGCTGTCATCACCACATTCATATCTGTATCACAGCGCAAATCTTCCCCGTAATCAAGGTCAAGCATGGGCATGCCATCGACCATGCCAACAGACACTGCTGCAACATTTTCACGAATCGGCGACGCCCCCAGGTGGCCTTTTTCCATCAGCCAGTTGACAGCATCTTGCGCCGCCACAAAGGCGCCAGTGATGGCAGCGGTACGGGTGCCGCCATCGGCTTGCAACACATCGCAGTCTAGGTGGATGGTTCGCTCACCCAGCAACTGCAGGTCAAACACCGAACGCAGCGAGCGCCCGATCAAGCGCTGAATTTCCTGGGTACGTCCTGACTGTTTCCCGCGGGCGGCTTCCCGATCGTTACGCCTGTGCGTGGCGCGTGGCAGCATGCCATATTCAGCCGTCACCCAGCCACAGCCAGTGCCACGCTGGTGAGGCGGTACTTTTTCTTCAACCGATGCAGTGCACAGCACCTGTGTCCTTCCAAACTCAACCAGAACAGAACCTTCTGCGTGCATGGTAAACCCACGGACCAAACGCACCGGTCGAAGGGCGTGCGCAGCACGACCTTCCAGTCTCAGACTTGCTTGCATCACAAAACCTCTAAAAAAATCAATGTGCTTTCGATACGCCCGCGTACACCTGCACCGCTCCCGCTTGCACCGAATCATCAGCGGGAACACCATTGTCGGTCGGCAACATGTTGCGGTTGGTGGAGACGAAGTCATCTTCATCCTCCCAAGTCAGGGCAACACAAGTGACGTTGTCACTGTTTGGTCCCCCGAGGTCGAGCGCTTGGGCAACCAGTTCAGGCACTGCCTGCTGAACTGGCCCTTGGATGAGCCCCTCGACAAGAACCTGCTCTTCAATGACTGACCACATGCCATCCGAACACAACAAAATTCGATCGTCTTGGCGTAAGGGCAACGGTCCGGCGATGTTAAAGATGGGGCGAGTCACAGAGCCAATACAGGTAAACAAAGCGTTACGACTGGCTGGAAAGGCGCTAGCGTCCATGCGACCAAGCTGACGGTCTCTCTCCGCTAGGGAGTGATCAAGTGTTTTTGCCAGGACCGCGCCTTGACGCACCACATAAAGCCGAGAATCTCCGCAATGTACCCATGTCAATTGGCCATCCTGTATCACAGCGGCCACCAGCGTTGTTCGTGGTGAATCTTCGAGATCTTTCAATCGGGCATAGCGGACCAATGTCTCGTTAGCCTCCAGTAGCGCCGCTTCCAGAAAAGCCGCTTCATCTTGTAGCCGTGGCGTCGCCTGTGCCCGAAAGCAATCAATCATCACGTTAAGCGTGAGCTTAGAAGCGACCTCGCCTTCTGGGTGGCCGCCCATGCCATCGGCCACGATCATCATCAAGGCCTCACTGGAATAGCAATAGCCCATGCTGTCTTCGTTGAGCTTTCGTCCGCCTTTTCGGCTATCCTGAAAAACGGAAAATTTCATGGTATGTGTTTACCGAACTGTGTGACCCTGAGGGCAACTTTTTTAGTTTCATTCACCGCATTGTCAAGTTGCAAACGAACCCTATCCCCCAAACTCAACTTGGTGTAGCGAAGTTCATCGGGTAGATTAAGTTCCTTTTGCAACACAAACACGGACTGTGGGCGGTCAGCAGGCTCAGGTGCCATGCACCACTGAACGACTTCAATCAAGTTATCTGAATAGGTGCCGCGCATGCGCTTCAATGCCAAGGACATCCGATCATTGCTAGCGCGCTGGGTTGCCTCATTGGGTGGGTAACCTTGCATGCAGGCATACATGCAGGCGCCAATGGCGTAAATATCGGTCCACGGCCCCATCGTGGTGTCGCGACGATACATCTCAGGCGCGGCGAAACCTGGGGTGTACATAGGTCGCACAAAGTTACCCTCTTTACTCAAGACTTCTCGGGCAGCACCGAAGTCGATCAAAATCGACCGGTTGTCATCTGTGATGAGAATGTTGGCCGGCTTGATGTCAAGATGCAGCATCTTGTGCTGATGCACGATACGCAAGCCCCGCAAAATCTCGTCGACCAGCGACCGAATCGTTGACTCTCGAAAAATCTTTGGCGACTTCTGGTCCCGCGCGACGGTGATGAAGTCCTGAAGGCTGGCACCCTCTAGGTAATTCATGACCATGTAGACAGTCTCGTTTTCGCGGAAAAAATTCAAAACGCTAACCACAGAAGGGTGTGAGATTTGTGCCAGCGACCGGCCTTCCTCAAAAAAGCTTTTCAACCCCAGCCGATAGAGCGACAACTTTTCCGGTGGCACCTGAGGCAGCAGAGAGCCGGGCTCGCGCGATACGAGCGACGACGGCAGGTACTCTTTAATGGCGACCGACTCACCCTCGGGCCCATGGGCTTGGTACACCACGCCGAACCCCCCAGCTGCGACTTTTCGCACTACTCGGTAGCCGCCGATCGCAGTTCCTGGCGGCAATGGTGACGGTTTGTTTTTTGACATATTTTCAATGCAGCGCTAACAAGCACCTACCGAACCGCGTTATTCTTAAACTTATTTCACTGAGAAGAGATCGAATGCCAGTTTACAGCATGACAGGCTACGCTAGCCGCCAGGGTAGCGCAGCCACTACCGACCTGGAAATTAGCCACTCCAGCGCGCAGTCGGGGCGACTCGGACTGGAAATACGGTCGGTTAACAGCCGTTTTCTGGACCTGAGTTTTCGACTCTCTGAAGAACTGCGCAGCCATGAACCTCTGCTGCGTGAGCGACTCAACGCAAAACTCAAACGCGGCAAGGTTGAACTGCGTGCCCACGTTGAAGGGCCATCAAGCAGTCTGGCGGCCGATCCCTCCACCCGCATGCTGCAGCGCTTATGTTCATTACAGGAAAAGGTTTTGGACTGGCTTCCAAATGCGAAACCGCTAAGCGTTTCTGACGCGATCAGACTTGCCGTCCCAGAGGGTTTACCAAACAAAGATTGGCAAGCCGAACTCGAGGCACTAACCGATCAAGCGCTCAGCGATCTCCTGTCAGCCCGGGCCCGCGAAGGCGCACGTTTGACAGACATGTTACGGGGCCGCATCATGCAACTGCGTGACCTTAGCCTGAAAGCAGAGCCGCTGATCCCTCTTTTAGTCAAACAGCAGCGACAGCGGTTTTTGGATCGTTGGAATGAAGCCATGAACAGCGCTGGCGCACAGGGACCAGATGCCGCAGCACAGGACCGTGCCTTGACAGAAGCCACAGCATTTGCAATCCGCATCGACGTGGCCGAAGAGTTGACCAGGCTGCACTCACACCTCGATGAGTTGGATCGGCTCTTAGAAAAAGGAGGTGAGGTTGGCAAACGCCTGGACTTCCTTATTCAAGAGTTACACCGTGAAGCCAACACATTAGGCTCTAAATCTGCAACTTTGGAGATGACGCACATTGCGGTTGACATGAAAGTATTGATCGAACAAATGCGCGAACAGGTACAAAACATAGAATAAGCCACTCTTCACTCTTGGACGCAAAGCCCTTCAGCATGGACTATCCAGGTAATCTCTTTGTTGTCGCAGCCCCTAGTGGCGCTGGAAAGTCGAGCCTTGTCAAGGCCTTGCTGGAGCTCGACTCTCACCTGCAACTATCGGTATCGCACACCACCCGCTCGCCTCGCGGCCAAGAGAAGCATGGGCGTGATTATTTTTTCGTGCCCGAATCTGAATTTGACTCCATGGTTTCGTCAAATGCGTTTATTGAATGGGCGCATGTGCACAACCATCGGTACGGCACGTCCAAAAAGGCCATCGAGGACCGTATGGCGCGTGGGGCCGATGTGATCCTGGAAATTGACTACCAGGGCGCACTGCAGATGAAACATATTTTTGCAAATGCCATCACAATCTTCATCCTGCCACCAAGTTGGGAAGAGTTACGTTCACGGCTAGAGCGGCGTGGCGAAGATAACTCTGAAGTGATTGAAATCCGACTCGCGAACGCAGCCACAGAAGTTAGACAAGCCGCCAACTTCGATTTCGTTATAATCAATGAGTTGTTTGAGCGCGCGCTTTTTGATTTAAAAGCGATTGTTCACTCGCAAAGGCTTAAATATCTAGCGCAACGGCGCGCCAGGGCCGAAACCTTTGAAGCACTTCACATTCTTTAGTGCTTTCCCCTGATTTTGGAGTAAGTATGGCCCGCATCACCGTTGAAGACTGCATGGAGCAGATCCCTAACCGCTTCCAACTGGTATTGGCTGCCGCTTACCGTGCGCGCATGTTGAGTCACGGCCATTCACCAAAGGTTGAAAGCAAAAACAAGCCAGGCGTCACGGCACTGCGAGAAATTGCAGCTGGGAAAATTGGCATAGAAATGCTGAAAAAAGTACCCATCTGAACAGTCGAAAACTGAATCTTCAAAAAGCACCGTTTTCGGTGCTTTTTTGTTGGAAACGAGCGATTGGCTTGATACGCGCGCTATATTTGGGGGATGCGCGTACCCTCCCCTGCAAAAAAAGTGAAATCGAGCCTGGGCGCTAAGCCAAAAGTGGCAGCCCGCAGCGAGGCGCAAGCCAATGCAGCTGCAGCCAGTTTTGACCGCTTACTGAACAAACTGGACTACTTGCCTGAGGCTGATGTAGCACTGGTACATGACGCTTATCGCTTTGCTGACGAGGCCCACTTAGGACAGCTGCGTAACAGTGGCGAGCCCTACATTACCCATCCTATTGCAGTGGCTGCGCAGTGCGCTGAGTGGAAATTGGATGCGCCAGCCTTGATGGCCGCTTTGCTACACGACGCCATGGAGGATTGCGGCATCACAAAGGCCGACCTGATTGAGCGCTTTGGCGCGCCAGTGGCAGAACTGGTTGACGGTCTGACCAAACTCGACAAGTTGCATTTCAATACACGTGAAGAAAATCAGGCTGAGTCGTTTCGAAAAATGCTGCTGGCCATGGCACGCGACGTGCGGGTGATTCTGATCAAATTGGCGGATCGAACCCACAATATGCGCACGCTGTCGGAATCACCGTCGAGCAAATGGGCACGTATTGCGAATGAAACGCTGGAAATCTACGCACCTATTGCGCACCGACTTGGACTCAATATCACCTACCATGAGTTGCAGGATCTCTCTTTCCGGCACCTCAACCCTTGGCGCTATGCCACGCTTGCCAAAGCGGTCGCGAAGGCTCGCAGCCGCAGACGGGACCTGATCCAAAAAGTTCATTCCGACGTGGAAAGCGTTTTTACCCAAAACCACATGCAGGTGAGCATTGCCGGACGCGAAAAAACCGTGTACTCCATTTATAGAAAAATGGATGAAAAAAGTCTCAGTTTCGCGCAAGTCACTGACATATATGGCTTTCGAGTCATCGCTCCTCGGCTGATCGACTGCTACACCGCATTAGGTTTTCTGCACCAACTCTACAAGCCGGTGCCGGGCAAATTCAAAGACCATATTGCAATCAGTAAAGTGAATGGGTACCAGTCGCTGCACACCACCTTGGTCGGACCTTCTGGCGTCAACGTTGAGTTTCAACTTCGTACCCAAGCCATGCACTTGGTCGCTGAAAGCGGCGTGGCGGCTCATTGGCTCTACAAAGAACCTGACGGATCTGACAATGAGCCCAATGAGCGAATGAATTCCAATTGGATGCAGTCACTCTTAGACATCCAAAACGAAACGCGAGACGCCGCTGAGTTCTGGGACCACGTCAAAGTCGACCTGTACCCTGACGCCGTCTACGTCTTCACGCCCATGAGTCAAATATTGTCATTGCCGCGCGGCGCCACGGTGATCGATTTCGCCTATGCCATCCACAGCAATGTGGGTGATCACACCGTATCCGCCAAAATCAACAACGAAGAATCTGCCTTACGGACCGAATTAAAAAATGGTGACGTCGTTGAGATCATGACAGACCTCACGACCAAGCCTAAACCGGCATGGCTGGGATTTGCTAAAACGGCACGCGCCCGCTCAAAAATCCGACAACACCTGAAAACCATGGCCCAGGCAGAATCCGAGGCCATGGGCATCCGTATGCTCACGCTGGCGTTGCGCGCCGACGGCATCAAAAATTTGCCAGGAGATGACGAGGCCGGCACAGCTATTTGGGGGAAATTGCTGCGTTTCAGTGGTAACCGAACGCGCGGGGAACTGCTCATTGACATTGGTCTTGGCAAGCGAATTGCTAGCATTGTGGCCAAACGTGTTGCGCAATTAATGATAGAAAGTGGCACGCGGCCAGATGCCTTGCTGATCACTGAGGAGAGTTTTGCCAACAATGAGCCAATCAACCAGGTTGGCGTCACCGTGGACGGCAGTGAAGGTAGTTCTGTGGTGTTTTCGGACTGTTGCCGACCAGTTCCTGGCGATGCCATTTTGGGCTACCTGGGGCATGGAGAGGGTCTAAAAGTGCACACCAGCGAGTGCGCTGTGGTCAAAAAATTACAGCGCAAAAGTAGCGAACGTTTTATCGAAGTCGACTGGTCAAGCGATCCGACGAGAGCCTTTGAGGCCGCGATCGTGGTTACCGTTAACAATGGCAAAGGCGTCTTGGCTAAAGTGGCAGGTGTACTCTCATCAGGTGAGGTTGATATCACCCACATTGATGTACCAGACATTGCATCGAAAGGTCCGATTGATTTGCGTTTTCTCATCGAAGTGCGTAACAAAAAGCATCTCGATACAGTCTTGAAAACGCTACGCCATTCGCCCGTGGTGTTGAAAGCACTTCGCAGGAAGGACACCAATGAACCCAACCCTAGGCAGAACGCGGGTAGCTAACTGCCAATATTTCAATGCCAACCACCCCTGATGGCGTTGGCAACAGAAGCTTCTCACCCACCCTGTTTTTCAGCAAAATGCGTGCAATAGGCGATACCCAGCTGACCTCTTGCTTGGCCGTGTCGACCTCATCAATGCCAAGAATTGAAACCGTTCGCTCGGTTTCTCCATTTTCCAAGTACGTCACTTTGGCGCCAAAAAAAATCTGGTCGCTGCCATGGTGGACCGAAGCATCTACCACCTCAGCGATGCCCAATCTTTTCGTTAAAAACCAAATGCGGCGGTCAATCTCACGCAGGCGTTTTTTCCCGTACAAGTAGTCACCATTTTCAGACCGATCGCCGTTGCTGGCGGCCCAGTGCACCAACTCAACCATCTTGGGACGTTCTTGATCCATCAAGCACGAGAATTCAAGACGCATGGCCTCATATCCTGCCCGAGTCATGTAGTTTTTCCCGTTCGGCGGCAATGCCGCGAGCACCAAGGCGTCTTCATCCTCGTCGTCGACTTCTTTAGTAAATGCCTTGTTCATAGGGCATTCTTCCATAAGCCGCACGCAAACATGCCGTGGTAAATAAAAAGCCTGCAACTTTTAACGGTTGCAGGCTTTCATTTTTTGGTGCGGCTGGCAGGAATTGAACCCACGACCCCTTGGTTCGTAGCCAAGTACTCTATCCAACTGAGCTACAGCCGCTGAAGCAGAAATTCTAGCATTAAATATACGCTTATTCTGGCCAAGTAGCGGCCGTTAAACAGAATGGTAATGCGATTTTTTCTCAAAAAGTCCGGCCAGATCAACCATGCCCTCTTCTGTAAAAAAGAACAGGTACTTGCGCTATAAAAGGCAGCCTGCATGCAAAAACACCACATCAACCACACATTGGCTGCTCCAGCCTCAGATGAACACATTAAATTGCGCGGCCCTTGTAACGAGCCGAACATCATCCGCCAGGGTCACTTCACTGCCGATGCTCCTGTGGTCCTTACAAAGTACTGACCTTGGTCAGAGATGTTGGCGCCATGCGTGAATGCGTGAATGCGTGAATGCGTGAATGGGTGAATGGGTGAATGGGTGAATGGGTGATGGTCAGACAGAGGCGCTTGGCGTGCAAAATACGCGTTGCTCAGATCTTTCACGGCAACTACGACCCCGGCGGCTGGATCGCGCTGCCTTCGTTGCAGTCAAGGCCAGCGCGCACGGTTGAAAAAATATTTTTAGACGCTTTATGGCTTGACTGTGCCTAGAAAATAATGAGATCAAACATGACCACGGTTTGTTAGTTTGTTTTCATCTGTTACAAACCTTCAAACTCAACCCTAGATTCAAAGGAATTTGCCATGCGTGTTCAACACAAAGTCATCATCGTCACCGGTTCTGGCAGCGGTATTGGCGAGGGTATTGCTAAGCGCCTCGCCCAAGAGGGAGCAAGCGTTGTTGTGAACGACATTGATCAACAAAGAGCGGCGGATGTGGTTGCCAGCATTGGACAAGCTGGGGGACTGGCAGCTGTTTGCGCAGCGGATGTGACGCAATCCGAAGAGATGAAAAAACTGGTCGCGTTCGCCGTACAACAATTTGGACGCCTTGACGTCATGGTCAACAACGCCGGCTGGACGCACCGCAACAAACCGGCACTTCAGGTCAGCGAGGAAGAGTTCGATAAATGCTTTGATGTGAACATGAAAAGTATTTACCTGTCCACCTTGCATGCGGTTCCCGTCCTGCGCACCTACGGTGGCGGCAGCCTGATCAACATTGCATCAACTGCGGGAGTGCGCCCACGCCCTGGCTTGACTTGGTACAACGCATCCAAAGGGGCTGTGATCACTGCATCCAAATCACTGGCGGCGGAACTGGGTCCAGACAATATCAGGGTCAATTGTGTGAACCCGGTCTTTAATCCGGACACAGGCTTGTCAACCGCGTTTGCTGGCGGGCCACTGGATGAAACGCGCCGTCAAAAATTCTTATCTACGATTCCATTGGGACGCTTTTCCAGCGCGCTGGACGTAGCCAACGCAGTCTTGTACTTGGCCAGTGAGGAGGCGGCCTTTGTTTCAGGCGTTTGCATCGAGGTAGATGGCGCGCGCTGCGTCTAAGTAACGCCCTTTAACCAGCCCAAACCTGCACTTGTGGCACCTGGAGCTGCACCCCGTATTGGTCGGTACTCGCAACCAATCCAGCCGTCAAAGCCCAGTTCGTCAACCAACTTGAACAGATAGCCATAGTTCAGTTCTCCACCGTCAGGCTCATTGCGTTCTGGAACGCTGGCAATCTGAATGTGCCCCACGCGCCCTGTTGGCAAGTACTGGCGTAATTTCATCGCCACGTCTCCTTCAACGATTTGGCAATGATACAGGTCCATCTGTACTTTGAGGTTGGCTGCGCCGACTGCTTGAACCACCTGGTGGGCCTGGTCCTGTCGGTTTAGAAAATAAGCCGGAATGTCACGGGTGTTGATCGGCTCGATCAAGATGTCCACCGAGCGCGCCTGAGCCTGCTGTGTGGCCCAGACCAAACGCTCAATGTAATTTTCTTGCAACGTTTCGATGGCAACATCACCAGGAAGCAGGCCCGCCATCACATGAATCCGCGGGCAGGACAAGACATCGGCGTACTCCAACGCTTTCAGGATGCCCTCTTTGAATTCAGTTTCGCGCCCAGGCAAACAAGCCAGTCCACGCTCAGCGTTTCCCCAATCACCTGGTGGCGCATTGAACAGCGCTTGAACCAACTTGTTTGCGTTCAGGCGCTCTGCCAGGGCTTGCGCTGGCCATTCGTAGGGAAACAAATACTCAACCGCCTGAAAACCGTCTTTGGCCGCAGCCTCAAATCGGTCTAAGAAGGGTAAATCCTGGTACAGAAACGATAAATTGGCAGCAAACTTCGGCATCGCTGGCCTCTCGAGAAACATGGATCGCTGAAAAATGGTAGGGCGTGAGTGATTTGAACACTCGACCAAAGGATTATGAGTCCTCTGCTCTAACCAACTGAGCTAACGCCCCAACCGAAGCCGCGATTGTAAAGGGCTACTTTGGGTGACTTAGCGCGTTGCTCACCAGTTTGGAGGTAATGTCCACAATTTGGATCATGCGGTCATAGGGCATTCTGGTCGGACCGACGACGCCCAGCGTGCCGACAACCTGGCCATCCACCTCATATGGCGCACTGACGATGGAGAGGTCTTCGAAAGGCACGATTTTGCTCTCCCCTCCAATAAAGATACGCACCCCTTCCGCGCGACCGGTCACATCAAGCAAACGCATCAATTGCGCTTTTTGCTCAAACAGATCAAACGCTCGTCGCAGGTGGCCCATGTCATGTGAAAAATCACTGACTGACAAAAGATTGCGCTCGCCAGCAATGACAACGTCATCGTTTGAGTCTGACACTGCCTCCGAATTGACCCTCAGCGCCGTGGCCATCAATGAGGCGATTTCATCTCTCAAGACTTCGGTCTCCGCCTTGAGCCTTTCACGCACCTGTTCAATGCTGAGTCCAACATAATGACTGTTGAGAAAATTAGTGGCTTCAAGCAGTTGCTGTTGGTTGTAGTCCACCTCGGTGAAGATCACACGGTTTTGAACATCGCCCTCTGGGGATACCAAGATCACCAACAAGCGACGCTCTGACAGGCGTAAAAATTCAATGTGACGAAACAATGATGTTCGCTTGGGCGCCATCACCACGCCAACAAATTGGGACAAGGTTGACAGCAGATTGGCCGCGTTGGAGAGCACTTTTTGAGGTTGATCCGGCGCCAAACTATGGGTTTTGATCTGATCCCGACTGGCCGTGAGCATGGTGTCAACAAACAAGCGGTAGCCACGCGCTGTCGGTATGCGCCCAGCCGAGGTATGTGGGCTCACGATAAGCCCGAGCTCCTCGAGATCGGACATCACGTTACGGATGGTGGCAGGGGAAAGATCGAGCCCAGAGGCTTTGGAAAGCGTGCGTGAACCCACCGGCTGGCCATCTGCAATGTAGCGCTCAACCAGTGACTTCATCAATAACTTGGCACGATCATCAAGCATCGCTTCATTTTAGTGATGTAATTTAGCCATGCAGTCCAAATTTCAACACGTTGCGCTGATTGGCAAATACCAAACCCTGTCATCTGGGCAAGGTGGGCTCCATCCGCGGGCCGCTGTCGAGGCCGTAGCCCAGTTTCTGGACACCCAGTGCTGTGGAGTCGTCATTGAGCGCGACACCGCGCGCAACATGGGGCTGACCCATTACCCAACGATGACGGTTGCGGAAATCGGTGAGCAGTGTGACCTTGGCTTGGTTGTAGGCGGTGACGGCACCATGCTGGGCATAGGCCGGCAATTAGCACCTTACGATGTTCCCCTGATAGGCATCAACCAGGGGCGGCTGGGCTTCATTACCGACATTGCATATGGCAACTTCGCCGCTAGCCTGGCACCCATGTTACAGGGCGAGTACGTTGAGGATCAGCGCAACTTAATGCATGGGCGCGTGATGCGTGATGGGCACTGCGTTTTTGAAGCCCTGGCCATGAACGACGTGGTAGTTAACCGTGGCGCCACATCAGGGATGCTGGAGTTGCGCGTTGAGGTTAATGCGCATTTTGTCGCGAATCAACGTGCCGATGGACTGATCATCGCCAGTCCAACTGGATCTACAGCCTACGCTTTGTCGGCAGGCGGCCCTTTGCTTCATCCATCGATTGCTGGCTGGGTGATGGTGCCCATCGCACCGCACACCCTCTCAAACAGGCCTATCGTACTGGCCAATACCGCGCACATCGGCATAGAAGTGGTGTCCGGTCGGGGCGCCAGCGTGAATTTTGATATGCAGTCCCTGGCCTCTCTCATGCACGGGGACCGCGTCGAAGTGCGGCTCTCAGAACACCATGTACGTTTCTTGCACCCGCCCGGTTGGTCTTATTTTGACACTTTGCGCGGAAAACTACATTGGAACGAAGGAGGCAGCTCGCCGTGAGCTTGAAACGCATTTCCCTGCGGGACTTTGTCATCGTGAGAGAGCTTGATCTGGATCTCCAGGATGGCTTCACGATACTTACGGGGGAAACCGGGGCGGGCAAATCTATTCTGATTGACGCGTTGCAACTCGTCACAGGAGGTCGCGCTGACATCGGCTTGATCCGTGAAGGTGCGCAGCGCGCAGATGTCAGTGCCGAATTTGAATGCAGCCAGGCCATTGATCAATGGTTGGACGATGCCGGTTTTGTTCAAGATACCGTTTTGCTACTGAGGCGAACTGTCGATAACCAGGGAAAGAGCCGCGCTTGGATCAACGGCAGCGCCTGCACGGCGACTCAAATGCGCGCTTTGGGTGAGCAGTTAATCGACATCCACGGCCAGCACGCCTGGCAAAGCCTGACGCGCGCAGATGCGGTGCGCGATTTACTCGATGCCTACGCTGGTATCGAGACAGACAGTTTGACCATGGCTTGGCGCCAATGGCGAACAGCCCATGAACAACTCGAGCAAGCACACCTATCTCAAGACGGCCTTCAACGTGAGCGCGAACGCCTGCAATGGCAAATCAAAGAGGTCGAGAAGTTGGCCCCTGAAGCGGGTGAATGGTCAGAACTCAACAGTGAACACACGCGTTTGTCACACGCACAAGCCTTGCTCGCTGCAGCCCAAAGTGCCTTGGCTTTGCTTGATGAGGACGACCGCAACGCTTGCCACATGGTCACCGCAGCCAATGATGCATTGCTCAAACAAATCACGATTGAGCCTGAGTTTGCGACCCTCTCCAACGTGCTGAGCTCAGGCCTGGCACAGCTAGAGGACGCAACCCACTCACTCCGAGCTTACTTGCGGCGTACCGACTTGGATCCAGATAGGCTTGGCCTACTCGACGATCGGTTGGGGCTTTGGATATCGCTGGCTAAAAGATATCGGCACCAGCCAGATGAGCTGCCCGAACTGCTGCGCAATTGGCGACAAGAATTGGCCACGCTCGAGGCCAACGCAGATTTGCAGGTGCTCGAAACAAAATTAGCGCATGCCTGGCAAAGTTACGCCGCTCAGGCGCATCAAATCACACAAACTCGCAGGACCTGCGCACCTGTTTTGGCCAAAGAGGTCACCACAGCCATGCAAGGCATGGGTATGCAAGGCGGCCTTTTTGAAATCTCCCTCACGCAATCAACCTCGCCGCTTCGAAGCGGGCTTGAAGACGTCGCGTTTTTGGTGGCAGGACACGCCGGCAGCACACCGCGGCCAGTTAACAAAGTGGCATCTGGCGGAGAGTTGTCACGCATTGCACTGGCCATCGCCGTCACCACCAGTCGAAACGGCCATGCCAGCACTTTAATTTTTGACGAGATCGATTCCGGGGTCGGTGGCGCAGTGGCTGAAACTGTCGGGCGACGGATGCGCGAACTGGGTGCCGACCGCCAAGTGTTGGCTGTAACCCACCTGCCTCAAGTAGCTGCCTGCGCAGATCAGCATGTGGTCGTGAGTAAACAGCTCGAAGGCGCTGTCACCTTGGGGTCAGTGCATACAGTCGAGGGCGAGGCCCGTGTTGCGGAGGTGGCGCGCATGCTCGGTGGCAAACACCAGCTCGCCACCACCCTGGCGCATGCGCGCGAACTGCTTAAGGAACGAGTAGGTACACAGTGACTGACGCCGCACTCACTTCCGATCTGCGCATCTTGCTCATCACCGGCATGTCGGGCTCCGGAAAATCAGTTGCGATCAGAGCACTGGAGGACATGGGCTATTACTGTGTCGACAACCTGCCGCCGCAGTTGTTTGAACCTCTGGTAAAACTTGTGCGCAAGCAGCACACTACTCGCATTGCAGTCGCCATGGACGTGCGAAGCGCACTGGCATTGCCATTGGTTCCAGAGCAGTTGAATGCCCTGCGCGAGCAAGGTGTACAAATAGACAGCGTTTTTCTGGATGCCAGCACCGAGACTTTACTGCGCCGCTTCTCAGAAACCCGACGAAGTCACCCTCTGTCGCAGGAAAATATTGCCCCAGCTGGTTTAACGCGCTGGCGTGTGCTGCTCGATGCCATCGAACTGGAGCGCGAAATGCTGGGTATTTTGCGTGACCAGTCACATGTGATAGACACCAGCGTGATCCGACCAAGCCAGCTTCAAAGCTATATCAAGTCCTTTGTCGGAACCCCCCAAAGCCAATTGACACTGGCGTTTGAGTCTTTTGCTTACAAACGTGGCATACCTACGGACGCGGACTTTGTCTTCGATGTACGCATGTTGACCAATCCTTACTACGAACCCGAGTTGCGCACACTCACCGGCCAAGACCAGGCGGTCGCCAATTTTCTTCAGGCTGATACGGATGTGCGTGCAATGCAATCACATATCACCGCCTTCTTAGACCGCTGGCTCGATACCATGGCCAAAAACCATCGCAGCTATGTCACGGTGGCTGTCGGTTGCACAGGCGGTCAACACCGATCTGTTTATTTGGTCGAGCAATTGACGGCAACCTTCCAAACGCGCTGGAACACCCTTAAACGCCACAGGGAGCTTGACGCCCGTCAGGCATTTTGAAGTAGCTTCTTGATGGGTGCTGGCAAACCTAGTCTGGCCAATTGGGCGGTACCTACCCAAACCCCGGAATCATCCAAGGGCAGGTCTACCGATAGGTTCACATGAACCGGGTGCAGGTATAAATCCTTGTGGGTCAACACATGTTTGAAAGATGGCAAGGTGCGCATGCTCAGCGGGCTGATGGCCGCCAGCGCCAGATGCAGCGATGCTTCGCTGTCAAACATTGAGAAACTGTGTAAACCAGCCCACACACCCGGCGTCGGCTGACGACACAACCAAACCGCGCCACTGGCGTTCACGGCCCACATCAGCCACCACGATTCAGCACTGCGTTTGAGTTTGCGCGTCTTGACAGGAAAGCGCGATGGCTCGCCGAGCAGATTGGCTTGACAATTCACAGCCAAGGGACAATTCAGGCAATCGGGCTTGCGCAAGGTGCACAACGTCGCACCTAAATCCATTACACCCTGGGTGTAGGACGGCATAGCAGTCGTTGACGTTGGTAATAAGCGCTGCGCATGTTGCAAAAGCCCGCGTACAGATGCGGCTTGAGACAGATCATGATCAAACCCCAAGTAGCGCGTCAACACCCTTTTGACATTGCCGTCCAATATCGCCACCCGTTCACCAAAGCAAATCGATGCCACAGCGGCAGCAGTGGACGGACCAATGCCTGGCAAGCTTTGCAGTTGCGTGGCCGTTTGCGGAAAGACGCCGCCATGCGCCTGCATGACGACTTGCGCGCAGCGGTGCAAGTTTCTTGCACGGCTGTAGTAACCCAAACCACTCCACAAGCTCAGAACATCATCCAGCGAGGCTTGAGCCAAGGTGGTCACGTCGGGGAAGCGGCACAAAAAACGCTTGAAATAAGCTAAAACAGTTTGAACTTGTGTTTGCTGCAGCATGATTTCGGACAACCAGACCCGATAAGGGTCTCGGTCATGCTGCCATGGCAAGTCATGGCGACCGCGCGCGGCCTGCCAGCAAACAACCGCGTTGGCAAAATTCATTTCGGCTGACATGTGGGGCAATAAAAGCTGGAGCGCTGCCCCTGTTTGAGCATTTTGATGGGTGCTGCACACAGCTTGCACGGCAGACCTGCACGACCGTAAACCATCGCCTCGAGCTGGAAGTAACCATTTTGACCGTCCGCATTTGAAAAATCACGCAGCGTACTGCCACCGGTTTCAATGGCACGAGACAACACATCTGTGATGGCTCTGTGTAGACCCGCCACCCGCGTTCTGCTGATCCGCGCGGCTGAGCATGTCGGTCGAATACCTGCCAGAAACAAGGCTTCCGAAGCATAAATGTTGCCAACCCCAACCACCAAATTACCCGCTAGCAAGACTTGTTTGATGGCGGTCTTTCGCTGCTTTAAACCAGACTGAAATCGTTGCAAGTCAAAATCTTCAGACAAAGGTTCCATTCCCAGATGACCTAGCAACTTCTGACCTTGACCGTCGCCAATGTCATCGACATACACCACTGCGCCAAAACGCCGGGGATCGTGCATGCGCAAGGTACCTTGGGTCGTCACCAAATCCATGTGATCGTGAGGCCCTGCAAGCGGCAAGTTGGGTGCAAAACGCAAACTGCCCGACATACCCAAATGCAACAGCAAAACACCTGTATCCAAATCCAGTAAAAGGTACTTGCCTCGCCGGCCCACTGACAGCACCTGGCGACCAGCCAAAACAACTGGATCACAACCCAAGGGCCAACGCAAGGGTTTACCCAGGCGCAACTGCAAAAGTCGGGCGCCCGCTATGGCCGATGCAAAACTGCGCCGGGTGACTTCAACTTCAGGTAATTCAGGCATGACACGTTTTCAGGAATGGGCTTGGATTATTATGATCGCATGCACTTCATAAAACGCTTGACACCCTTGATATTGAGCTTGATGACACTGGTATCACTGAGCAATAGCAGTGCCGCTCAAGAGCCAACTCCAAGCTCGGCTTTGGATGGACAGTTGTTTTATGAGATTCTTCTGGGAGAGCTGAGCACGAATGCAAACGATCCTGGTGCCGGCTTTTCTTTAATGCTCGATGCTGCACGCAAGACACAAGACGCAGGTCTGTACCGTCGCGCAGTTCAAATCGCGCTGCAGTCGCGCTCAGGAAGCTCTGCGCTGATGGCGGCCAAGGCTTGGAATCAGGCCGAACCAGGCTCCGCTGAGGCCAACCGTTTTCTACTCCAGATCTTGTTGGGGCTTAACCGTCCAAAAGAGGCCCTAGAGCCGCTTCGGCGCGCCATTGAGCTGGCCAGCGATAGCGAAAAAGATGCAACCATCTGGTCGATTACAGGTATTTTTGAACATGCCAGCGATAAACGCTTGGCAGCCCAAACCGTTGAGCAGGCGCTGTCTAGTGTGCTGCTCGATCGGGAGCTCGGTCCCACGGCTTGGGCTACCGTAGGTCGTCTGTGGCTGAACGCAGACGACCCTGGCGCCGCACTGGATGCGCTGGCAAAAGGTCAAAGTCTGGGCGCCGGGTCCGAGCGCTTGGCGCTCGTGGCCTTGACCATGATGGACGAAAGTCAGCCAAGGGCTGAGGCCTTGGTCACAGCCTATCTACCCATTGCACAGCCCCCATTGCGCATGGCCTACATCAAATCTCTATTGAACAAGCAAAGGCTTGCAGACGCGCTCGCCCAGTTGAAAACCCTTCTGCAGGATGCACCGGAGCACGCCGATGCCTGGCTGATCCAAGGTTTACTTTCACTGGGTCTAGGCCAGTGGGAAGAAGCCCAAAACCAACTAAAGACCTATCTCAGCCTGGTAGAGGCCGACGCCCATGCGGACCAACACCCGGAGTTCAAACGTGGGCGAACACAGGCTTTTTTTGGTCTGTCCCAAATCGCCCAAAAACGCAAAGACTGGCTGCAGGCGGACGCATGGCTTCAGCGCGTTAACAACCCTGAAGATGCTTTAAGAGCCAACATTAAACGTGCGCAAATCCTGGCTGAGCAAGACCAGATTGACCAAGCTTTGGCACTGCTTGATCAGCATGCGGTCAATAGCGTTGAAGAAATGCGACTCAAGCGCGGCGCAATGATTCAATTGCTGCGTGATCACAAACTGTATGCTCGCGCCAAGGCATTGCTGACACAGACCTTGAAAAAAGAGCCTGGTGACACGGATTCGATGTATGAACTGGCTATGGTGTATGAGCGACTGGACGGCCTTGCAGAAATGGAAAACCTGTTGCGCCAATTGATTGCACTCAAGCCCGACGATGCGAGCGCCTACAACGCCTTGGGCTATTCGCTTGTAGACCGTGGACAACGCCTTGCCGAAGCTAAACAACTGATTGAAAAAGCGCTGTCACTCTCACCCAAAGACCCTTTCATCATGGACAGTCTGGGCTGGGCTGAATACCGCATTGGCAACCAGAAAATAGCCATCGGTCTGTTACAGGATGCATTCAAGGCTCGGCCTGACGCAGAAATAGCAGCCCACTTAGGTGAGGTTTTATGGATGAATCAGCAGCGTGATCAAGCCATTGAGGTTTTCAAACAAGGGCTCAAGCTCAACCCTGGCAACGAGGCCCTGAATGAAACAATCAAACGCCTGAACGTGACGCTGTGAGTGCAGATCGTATCTTCATAGGCTGGCTGATTACCTGCATTTTCACCGTACTTACCGGCTGTGCCGCGCCAGGCTTGCAAAACACGCCAAGCGCCAAAACCGGGGAATTTTGGCGCGGGCGCTTAGCGGTTCGTGTAACAGCCAACACCGTGTCAACGCCGCCCCAATCTTTCAGCGCTGGGTTTGAACTGAGTGGAACACCACAGGCGGGTGACCTGGCATTTTTTACCCCTATTGGCACCACTGCAGCACAAGTGCACTGGACGCCCAGCGAGGCGCGCCTTCAAACACCCTCAGAAACACGTTCCTTTGTCAACCTGAACACCCTTTTGCTGGCGCTCTTAGGCACCGACGTGCCGGTGACGGCCTTGTTTGCCTGGCTCAATGGCCGCAGCGTCGCCACAGACGGCTGGACGGCCGATCTAACTGAAAGAAATCTTGGAAAAATCAGTGCGCACAAACTGCTCGCACCACAAGCTGAACTGCTTATCTTGCTTGAACCCTGAGTTAAAACCCCTGCCCTTATCCAGACACTATGCACTCCTTGTATGACGTTGCAGCACCCGCAAAACTGAATCTTTTCCTGCATATTGTCGGGCGCAGATCGGACGGCTACCACCTGCTTGAATCGGCCTTCATGCTGATTGACTGGTATGACACCTTGCACTTTGAATTGCGGGCCGACGGACTCATCAGTCGCACCGACTTGAGTGTCACACTGCCTGAAAACGACCTTTGTGTCCGAGCGGCGCGCTGCCTGCAGCACTTCAGTGGCACATCCCATGGCGTACACATCAGTATCGACAAGCGCATTCCATCTCAAGCCGGGATGGGAGGCGGATCTTCAGATGCCGCATCAACGCTGCTGGCCCTGAACCGCTTATGGGACTTAAAGCTTGGACTGCGAGATCTTTTGTCGCTGGGCGTGCAACTCGGCGCCGATGTACCCTTCTTTCTGTTTGGCCAAAATGCCTGGGTGAGCGGTATTGGTGAAGAGCTCAGTGCCCTTGACTTAGCACCTGCACGTTTTATGGTGGTAAAGCCGAACCAGGGCATTGAAACCCAAGGAATTTTTTCACACCCAGATCTAAAAAGAGACAGCGAACCCGCTATAATTTCCCGCTTCGCAGCAGACGCATACTGTTTTGGTCGTAATGACCTGCAAACCGTAGCTCAGACACTCTGCCCTGGCATTGGTCAAGCCCTTGAATGGCTTGCTTCTCAAGGTTTACAGGGTCGAATGACGGGTTCCGGGAGCGCTGTGTTTGCGCGAGCATTGCACGATTTTCAAACCAGCAGCAGCAGTAGCTTGTTTGAATCCAAATTGTGTAAAAACTTGGATGTACACCCTTTGCGGGGTTGGGCAGTCTGAGTGAGTTTATCGGTAACGGATGTTTCATGCGTTACCTGTGTAGGGGAGTCGCCAAGCTGGTTAAGGCACTGGATTTTGATTCCAGCATGCGAAGGTTCGAATCCTTCTTCCCCTGCCAAATCATCTCGAGGCAAGCCAAAATAGGGCTCGCTTAAGTCGTTGAAGAACATATTCTGGAATCCTCATGCAAGCCGATCACGCGCCTGATTTCATGGTTTTCACCGGCAATGCCAATCCTAAATTGGCCTCTGACATTGCAGAATTCCTCAAAATTGATTTGGGGTCCGCAGAGGTTGGACGCTTCTCCGACGGCGAGGTTACCGTCGAGATCAAGCAGAACGTGCGTGCGCGTGACGTTTTTGTCGTGCAATCAACCTGCGCGCCCACCAATGAAAATTTGATGGAACTGCTGATCATGGTGGATGCGCTCAAACGCGCTTCTGCCGAACGTATCAGCGCCGTGATTCCGTACTTCGGGTACGCCCGCCAAGATCGCCGCCCGCGTTCGAGCCGGGTACCTATCACCGCCAAGGTGGTCGCCAATATGCTTCAGGCCGTTGGTGTTGCACGGGTTTTAACCATGGACTTGCACGCAGACCAAATTCAGGGGTTTTTTGATATCCCGGTTGACAATATTTACGCCTCCCCCGTCCTTTTGGGTGATTTGCGCCAGAAGAATTATGAGGATCTGATTGTGGTGTCGCCTGATGTTGGCGGTGTGGTTCGTGCACGGGCGCTGGCCAAACAACTCAACTGCGATTTGGCCATCATCGATAAGCGCCGTCCAAAAGCCAACGTGAGTGAAGTCATGCACGTGATTGGTGAAATAGAGGGTCGCAATTGCGTCATCATGGATGACATGATTGACACAGCAGGCACTTTGGTCAAGGCCGCTGAGGTGCTCAAAGAGCGTGGTGCTAAAAAAGTTTACGCCTACTGCACCCACCCGATTTTTTCGGGCCCGGCCATCGAACGCATCGGTAGTGGTGACGCACTTGATGAGGTCGTTGTCACCAACACAATCCCATTGAGCAAAGAGGCTGCTGCATGCGCCAAGATCAGGCAGCTCAGCGTTGCCCCATTGATTGCCGAAACCATCCAGCGCATCGCTATGGGTAAATCGGTCATGAGTCTGTTTTCTGATCAGGAAAATCTTTTCTGATCAGAAAACAAAGCAAGTTTGGCATTCAGTTTGAATGGCAGACTTTTTTAAACGGAGCCGCACTGGTCGCGGTCGGCTCATCTAGGAGTTAGTGATGAAATTTGTCGCTTTTGAGCGTTCCAAGCAAGGTACGGGTGCGAGCCGCCGTCTGCGCATTACCGGTCGTACGCCCGGCATTGTCTACGGCGGAGATCAGCCCCCTCAATTGATTGAGTTGGACCACAATGCCCTGTGGCACACCCTGAAAAATGAAGCCTTCCACGCCAGCGTGCTGGACATGGAGATTGACGGCAAAGAGAGCCGCGTGTTGTTGCGTGATTACCAAATGCACCCGTTCAAGCAATTGGTTCTGCACATCGACTTTCAGCGTGTCACTGCGGGCACCAAACTGCACGCGAAAGTGCCTGTGCATTTCAGTGGTGAAGAGAACTCACCCGCGGTGAAGGCTGAAGGCTGTATCGCCAACCACATCATGAATGAAATCGAAGTCTTGTGCCTGCCACGTGACTTGCCTGAATTCATTGCTGCTGACTTGAGCGGTTTGAAAAAAGGTTCTACCTTTAACCTGGCAGACGTTAAGTTGCCTAAAGGTGTCAAAGCGGTCATCCATGGGGGTAACAAAAACCCTGTTCTGGTGTCAACCGTTGTCGTCGCTGGTGGCGAGGTGGAAGCACCGGCTGCTGAGGCGCCCGCAGCTGAAACCAAGCCCGCTGGCAAGGGTGGTAAAAAGTAATTTCGGCACTCATGCTGAAGAAGCCCACCTCGCGTGGGCTTTTTTTCGTCTTGATCTGCCCGTTTGAGCCCACACGAGATTGCATAATCACAGCATGATTCGACTTTTTGTAGGCTTGGGTAATCCGGGCCCTGAGTATGAAGCCACCCGACACAACGCGGGATTTTGGTGGGTGAACGCCATGGCGCGGCAATGTGGCGTCACCCTGGCGCCTGAAAAAGGTTTTCAAGCCCAGGTAGCGCGTGCCAGCGTCGCCGGCGCCAACCTTTGGCTGCTGACGCCACAAACGTTCATGAATTTAAGTGGGCGCTCTGTGGCTGCACTGGCAAATTTCTACAAAATTTCGGCTTCAGAGATTCTCGTAGTGCACGACGAGCTAGACATCGAACCGGGTGAGGCCAAACTAAAATTTGGCGGTAGCCACGCCGGTCACAACGGCCTGCGCGATATTCATGCCCAACTCGGAAGCGATCAGTACTGGCGTTTGCGTCTAGGCATTGGACACCCCGGCAACAAATCAGATGTGATTCATTGGGTTCTGAAAAAACCGTCATCTGACCACCGCATCGCCATTGACCAAGCGATTGATCGTTCGATCAAAGCACTACCAGCCTTGATCGGCGGCCATATGCAAGACGCCACCAAACAAATTCACACCAGCAAACCACCACGGTCCAAGCCGCCCCGACCAGCCGACCTGCTGGAACCCAAGGCTACGAACTAAGCGCCCATCAACGTATAAATCGGACTGATTCACCGCCAACATCGAACCAAGAGGAGGTCATGCCATGAACCGGACACTGTGGTCACTCATCTTTATTGCGACAGCAACAGGTCTTATACCGTCCACGTCCATCAGTGCGACCACTGTCTACAAATGCGCTAACAGCTACAGCCAGACCCCTTGTCATCAGGGCCAGGCCATCACCATCGACGACCATCGCGATGCGGCTCAAAAACAACAAGCTGAGGCGGCCAGCCAACGAGACGCGAAACTCGCGAACACCCTGAAGAAAGACCGCCTCACCCAAGAGCGGATAGCAACCAAGCGCAAAGCGACAGCCACTTCAAAGCCAGCCCAAGCAAACGCCACCAAGGCTGACGCATCACGGCAAACACCAGCAACCATCATTACACCTAAACGGATCAAGCCACCGGGTCATAAACCAGTGCAGTTTGTCGCCGAAGTACCTGGCACGCACAAGCCGGTAAAGGCTGAAAAGAAATCAGCCAATGCCCAAGTTGGTCAGTGAGCGTCGGGCGCAGTTTCTGGCTTATCAGGCACAATTGGGCTACTCGGCGCAGCAGACAATTGGGCCTGTAACAGCCTGTATTTGCGCCACAGCGTCTCTTTGTCCTCAATCCACACTGGGTTTACCGGAATGCAGTTGACGGGGCATACCTGAATGCACTGCGGTTCGTCAAAATGGCCCACGCACTCGGTGCACTTAGTGGGCTCGATCTCATAGATTTCTGGCCCCATGTAAATGGCGTCATTCGGGCATTCAGGCTCGCACACATCGCAATTGATGCATTCATCGGTAATCAGCAAGGCCATGATCGTAACTGGTACTTGATCGTCTTAAACGGGGGCTTCAGGATGCCTCACTCGCCTCTTTCGGAACGGGCTTAACGATCATGACAGGAACCCCCGCACTGTGAAGCATTTCATTGGACACCGAGCCCAACAGCGCGCCGCGCAAATTGCTGGTGCCGCTGGCACCCATCACAACCATCTCGCAGCCGTAATTTTCCAAAATATCAACCAGGGTGTGCGCCGGGTCGCCCGAGCCAACTTCAGACTCGAAAGCGATGTTCGCTGCCCTGAGCAAGCCCTGCGCAGTCTCCAAAATATGATGACCTGCGGCCTGACTAACCTCCTGAATTACCTGCGGGTCATGCGCAACCACCAATTCATACAGACTGGCGGCCTCCTGCACATTGGCCAATACCACGCTTGTTGTGAGCCCTTGATTGGCAAGTTCGATAACGGACCGTACGGCTTGCAAAGCCGCGACAGAACCATCAAATGGCAAAAGAATTTTCATCGTCCCCTCCAAGTTATCTGCGCTCTCATGACTTGCCGCTCAGTTTTTCGAGCAATCGGCGGTGCACGTTCGGCGACACAAATGTCTCCACCTCACCGCCTAATGTAGCGATTTCACGCACCAAGGTACTTGAAACAAACTGGTACTTAGCATCGGGTGGCATGAAAATGGTTTCTACGTCGGGCATCAAGTTACGGTTCATACCGGCAAGCTGAAATTCGTAATCGAAATCCGTCGCTGTTCGCACCCCTCGCACGACGACTTTAGCGCCCTTATAGAGGACAAAATCGCGGATCAAACCATGGAATTCGTCAACCTCTACGTTCGGACACGAACCCAGCGATTCACGCGCCATATCGACACGTTCTTGCACCGAGAAAAGTGTTTTTTTATGGTGGCCAGCGGCCACTGCAACGATCACCCGATCAAACATCGAGGCGGCTCGCCTCACCATGTCCTCGTGCCCAAGGGTTACCGGGTCGAACGTCCCCGGAAACACCGCGATCAAATCATTGGCCATGGTCGCCACCCAAAGTAATCAGCATGTCTGTATTATCGACCCAACACCGCAGGCTTGCTCACACCGGCGCATGACCCAGCCGATGTAGCAAATGCGCATGCACTGCGCCGGCCTTCAGGTAACGATAAGTTTGGAGCCTCAACAACGCTAACTGGGCATCATTCCAATGCAGCGGTGCTTCCAAATAAACAAAACCGTTGAGCTTGATGGCTTGCGCAGCCGCCATCAAAGCAGGTTCAAACAAATCGCTGTCAAACGGCGGATCAATCAACACCAAATCCAGACTGTCCGGCTGCGATTGGCGAATGGCTGCTACACCGTCACCACGTACCACACGCACGCCTGAGGCGCCTAGGCGCGTCACCAGAAGCTGGATTTGTGCCGTCAACGTCGCCTGAGTCTCAACCAACTGCACCTGCGATGCGCCGCGCGAGACGGCTTCCAAACCCAAGGCGCCGGTACCGGCGAAGGCATCAAGACAATTCCAGCCAGTCAAATCATGACCAAGCCAGTTGAATAAGGTCTCCCGTACGCGGTCAGGCGTTGGCCGCAAGCCGGGTTTATTCACAACAGGCAGTTTGGTTCTTTTATAAAGTCCACCGATGATCCGTACTTCATGGGCTTGTGGCAGATGGCGCGTGCTTGGCCGCCGCGCGGCTTGTTGTTTCTTCATTTTCATTAGTCACGACCTTTGCGCTCACCGCGTATGGGCAGGTGATTGTCCCGCATCGAGCACGCATCCTTCGTCCTAACCGCAATATTTTGCATTTGCCGTGCAATCGCTCGGTTTGTAAACAAATCGGCGTCAGGGCCGCGAGGTTTCATAGAATACATTGTCACCAAGAACCCACACAATGTTCAGTTTTTTCAAGAGAAAACCCCCTTCCCCAGTAGCTGAAGAGCCAGCACTGGGCGTGAGCGCGCCCGCCTCGACGCTTGCGCCTGACACAACGGGCGCATCCAGGACGCCCACAGCAGTGGCTCAATCGCAACTTGCAGCTACCAGCGGCCAGCCCACCTTGACTCAGCGCGGTCTCTGGCTCAACAAGCTCAAGTCAGGATTGAGAAAGACCGGTGGCAGTATCAGCGGCGTATTCACCGGCACACAAATTGATGAAGTGCTCTACGAAGATCTTGAAACTGCCTTGTTGATGGCCGACACCGGCGTTAAGGCAACCGAGTTTCTTCTCGCGGATTTAAAACGCCGGGTGCGTGACACCAAAACCACCAACCCAGCAGCGGTCAAAGAGCTCTTAATTGACGCACTCAGTGACTTGCTGATGCCTTTGCAAAAACCACTGGTGATCGGGTGCTTCAAGCCGACAGTGATCATGGTGGCAGGGGTGAATGGTGCGGGTAAAACCACATCAATCGGAAAACTAACCCGCCATTTGGCAAATCAGGGGGCCACCGTGTTGCTGGCAGCCGCCGACACATTTAGAGCCGCGGCAAAAGAACAACTTAGCGTCTGGGCTGATCGCACGACGGTCGATATCATCAGCCAACAGGGCGGCGACCCTGCGGCTGTCGCTTTCGACGCTGTGACCGCAGGACGCGCACGCGGGCGCGATGTGGTGCTGATCGACACAGCCGGCCGGCTCCCAACCCAACTGCACCTGATGGAAGAGCTAAAAAAAATCAAGCGGGTCGTGCAAAAAACAGGGCCAGTGCCTGAAGGCGATGGTCTGAAAGACACACAGGGCATGCAAACCATGGAGGCATCTGAAACGGTACCGCCCCACGAAGTTATCCTGGTAATTGACGGCAATACTGGTCAAAACGCACTGCAGCAAGTCAAAGCTTTTGATGCAACTCTGGGGCTAACCGGTCTGATCGTGACAAAATTGGACGGCACAGCCAAAGGCGGTGTCTTGGCTGCCATTGCACGCGAACATGCCATACCCGTTTATTTTGTCGGAGTGGGAGAAAAGCTGGAAGACCTTGAGACGTTTCAAGCCCGCGAATTTGCGCAAGCGCTCTTGTCTTGAGCCTACCTAATGAAAAAATGGGGCCTCCTGTCCACGATTGAATTTGAAAGATGACACCACCTACTCAAACCAAAACACCTCAACGTAGTACATTCGCTTCATGGCAACGATAGACAACATCGCATTCAGCAACAGCACATCCAACGTGGCACCAGGCCTCGGGCGTGGGCTGACTGGTCTTGGGCGAACGCTGGTGCATGCAGGCAAGCTAGAGCAAAAAGTTGCAGAGGAAATTTTTATCACGGCCGTCGCTAAACGTTCAAGCTTCATTGCTGAACTCACCGGCTCTGGCGCGGTCTCCGCACAGGAGTTAGCGCGCACACTATCCTTGGAGTTTTCAATTCCCTTGATTGACCTGGACGCGGTTGATCTGCAGCGGCTGCCAAAAGGCGTTCTTAGTGCCAAAATTTGCCAAGATTACCGTCTGGTTGTGCTGGGTAAACGCAACAACCGATTGATTATTGCAACCGCGGACCCCTCTGATCAGCAAGCAGCGGAGAAGGTCAAGTTTTCAGCTCAATTGACAGTAGATTGGGTGATCGCCGAGTACGACAAACTGCTCAAGGTGGTGTCGGCAACGACCGCAAGTGCGACGGAAACCATCGACAACCTGATCGGCCAGAACTTTGAGTTCGATGATCTGGCATCGGAGCCAACGCCAGACACATCGCCCGCAGATACAAGCTCGGAGGTGGAAGATGCGCCGGTCGTCAAGTTTCTGCACAAAATGCTGCTGGATGCCTTCAACATGCGGGCATCTGATTTGCACTTTGAGCCTTATGAGCACAACTACCGCGTTCGGTTTCGCATCGACGGCGAACTACGCGAAGTCGCTTCACCGCCAATTGTCATCAAGGACAAGCTGGTGTCCCGCATAAAAGTGATTTCCAGAATGGACATCTCGGAAAAGCGGGTGCCTCAAGACGGCAAAATGAAGCTCAAGATCGGAGCTGACCGTGTCATTGATTTTCGCGTAAGCACCTTGCCCACGTTGTTCGGCGAGAAAGTGGTGATTCGTATTCTGGATCCCAACAATGCCAAAATGGGCATCGAGGCCTTGGGTTACGAACCGGAAGAGAAAGCGCGGCTGCTAGAGGCCATCAGCCGACCATACGGCATGATATTGGTGACAGGTCCGACAGGTTCGGGGAAAACAGTGTCGCTTTACACCTGCTTGAACCTGCTCAATAAACCCGGTGTGAATATCGCCACCGCTGAAGACCCCTCCGAGATCAACTTACCCGGTGTAAACCAGGTGAATGTCAATGACAGAGCCGGCTTGACTTTCTCGGTCGCCTTGAAGTCGTTTTTACGGCAGGATCCGGACATCATCATGGTCGGTGAGATACGCGACTTGGAAACTGCAGACATTGCCATCAAGGCAGCCCAGACCGGCCACTTGGTGCTGTCCACTCTGCACACCAATGACGCACCCACCACGCTGACTCGCATGCGTAATATGGGTATTGCGCCATTCAACATTGCCTCCAGCGTGATTTTGATCACCGCTCAACGCTTGGCCCGGCGCCTGTGTCCGCTGTGTAAAGCCCCGGTCGAACTGACTGACAAAGTCTTGCTGCAAGCGGGCTTCAAGGAAGAAGAACTCGACGGCTCTTGGAAACCGTACCAACCGGTGGGTTGCAATGCCTGTAACAATGGGTACAAGGGGCGCGTTGGTCTGTACCAGGTCATGCCAATTTCGGATGCTATCCAACGGATCATTCTTCGCGACGGTAGCGCGCCCGAAATCGCGGACCAAGCCAAGCTTGAAGGCGTTCGATCTTTACGGGATTCTGGCTTGCTCAAATTGAGAATGGGCCTAACCTCCTTAGAGGAAGTGCTGGCCGTGACCAATCAATAGCCAACAGGATTTAACGGATAAACATCATGGCAACAAAGACAGCTAAAAAGAGCGTCAAAGACGCAGTCTTTGAGTGGGAAGGTAAAGACAAAAACGGCAAGCAAGTGCGAGGCGAAATTCGTGCAGCAGGGGAGAACCAAGTGCGAGCCGCTTTGCGACGACAGGGGGTCCTCCCCACCAAAGTCAAAAAGCGCCGCATGAGCGCTGGCAAAGCCATCAAGCCCAAAGACATTGCCATCTTTACCCGCCAAATGGCCACCATGATGAAAGCCGGTGTGCCGCTCCTGCAAGCCTTTGACATTGTCGGGCGAGGCAACCCCAACCCCAGCGTGACGCGACTGCTCAATGACATTCGTACCGATGTTGAAACAGGGACCTCTTTGAGCGCTGCGTTTCGTAAATACCCGCTGTTTTTTGATGACCTGTACTGCAACCTGGTTGAGGCCGGTGAAGCGGCAGGTATTTTGGAGTCCTTGCTCGACCGACTGGCGGTTTATATGGAAAAAACCGAGGCCATGAAGTCAAAAATCAAATCAGCTTTGATGTATCCCATCTCTGTCTTGGTGGTGGCCTTTGTGGTGACGGCCGTGATCATGATTTTTGTGGTCCCCGCCTTCAAAGAGGTGTTCTCAAATTTTGGAGCCGAACTCCCGGGCCCGACGTTGGCGGTGATCGCCATCAGTGAGATCTTTGTGGCGTATTGGTGGCTGATCTTCGGCGGCATTGGTGGCGGTCTCTACTTCTTCATGCAGGCCTGGCAGCGCAACAAAAAAGTCCAGATTTTCATGGACCGCGTGATGTTGAAAATGCCCATTTTTGGCGTGTTGGTTGAAAAGTCATGTATCGCCCGCTGGACGCGAACGCTGTCCACCATGTTTGCAGCTGGCGTGCCATTGGTCGAAGCATTGGATTCGGTGGGTGGCGCCGCAGGCAACTTCGTATTCGAAAGTGCCACCCTGAAAATCCAGCAGGAAGTCTCCACCGGCACGGCCCTGACCGCAGCCATGACCAACGCCAACCTGTTTCCCTCTATGGTGCTGCAGATGTGTGCCATCGGCGAAGAGTCAGGCGCCATCGATCACATGCTGGGGAAATCTGCTGATTTTTACGAGGCGGAAGTCGACGACATGGTGGCTGGCATCTCAAGCTTGATGGAGCCAATCATCATCGTCATTCTGGGAACAATCATTGGTGGCATTGTGGTGGCCATGTACTTGCCCATCTTCAAAATGGGTCAGGTGGTGTAACGCCTTGGCGCTTTGAAGGATCCCCTTGCTTTGAAGGATCCCCTTGGGGCACTGGCGCGACACAGTGGGCCTGCCCTCTTGGTCCCGCCTCATCAATTTTTAACCATTTAACGATGACATGGATGCCTACGCTTTATTTTTAAGTATGCCGCATCAGCCCTTTGACGCTGCACTGTTCGCGCTACTGGGTTTAATGATCGGCAGTTTCATCAACGTCGTCATTTACCGCTTGCCGGTGATGATGCAGGCTCAATGGGAGGACGAATGCGCTGGTCTGCAGGGCACCACCCCAGAAGAAAAACCCCGCTTCAATTTAATGGTGCCACGCTCGCGCTGCCCTGTCTGCCAACACCATTTGAGCTGGTATGAAAATATACCGGTGGCAAGCTATGTGATGCAAGCAGGTCAGTGCAGGCATTGTCAGGCTGCCATCAGCATACGTTACCCCATCGTTGAAATAGCCAGCGCCGCTTTGTTCGCTTTTTGCGCCTGGCGCTGGGGTGTGAGCGGTACAGCTTTGCTGTGGAGTGGCTTCAGCGGTGCGCTGCTGACCCTGGCCATGATCGACTGGGACACCACACTTTTGCCTGACGACATCACCCTGCCCTTGCTGTGGGTGGGCCTGATCGCTGCGGTAAGCGGTCTGACGCCTGTATCCACCTCAGACGCGGTCTGGGGCGCAGTCGCAGGCTATGGGTCCCTGTGGGGCATCTACTGGGCCTTTAAACTCGTTACGCACAAAGAAGGCATGGGATTTGGCGATTTCAAACTGTTTGCAGCGCTAGGGGCTTGGTTCGGATGGCAGGCCTTGATCCCGATCATTCTGATGGCCTCAGTGATAGGCGCGTTGGTAGGGATTGTCATGAAGTTCTCATCAGGACTGCGTGAAGGTGCTTATCTGCCTTTTGGTCCATTTCTGGCTGGCGCCGGATTGACAGCGATGGTGGTTGGGCCACAAGCCATGATGCAAACGATCGGCTTGTGAACTTGAGGACACCCTGATCACCATGCGTAGCCCTTTTCGAATCGGATTGACCGGTGGCATCGGTAGCGGCAAAAGCACCGTCGCCGGGATGCTGAGCAAAATGGGGGCAGGCGTGATCGATGTCGATGCGGTGTCTCGCGAGCTAACCGCCAGCGGTGGAGCCGCCATTGAAGCGATACAACGTTCTTTTGGCGCATCTTTTATCAACACCAGTGGCGCACTGGACAGAGCGCGTATGCGCAGCCTGGTGTTCGACGATCCCATGGCCAAGCAACGTTTAGAGTCCATTATTCACCCGCTCGTCAACCTCGAGACCGCTAAGCGTGCCCAACAGTCAGAGGAAAAAGGATCAACTTGTCTGGTTTTTGATGTTCCGCTTTTAGTCGAATCCAAACACTGGCGCGCACAGGTTGATCAAGTCCTTGTCGTCGATTGCCTGGTGTCTACACAAATTCAACGTGTGATGGCGCGCAACGCACTTACCCGCACTGCTGTTAAAGCCATCGTTGCCGCACAGGTCTCCCGTGAGCTACGGCTCCAAGCGGCAGATGCGGTGTTGTATAACGAAGGCTTGCGCTTGGATGAACTGGAACAAGAAGTCTTGCTTCTCGCCCCTTTGTTCGGGCTATCATTAGTGCATTAACCAGGTAAAAACCAGTAACGTGATTCTTTACGAATACCCCCTACACGAGCGCGTCAGAACCTATTTGCGTCTCGAACACCTCTTCAAGCGTTTGAATCAACTCGTTACCAGGGACGAGGCCATAGACCACCATTTCGCCTTGGTCACCATGTTTGAGATCATGGACGTTGGCGCGCGCGCTGACCTTAAATCAGATTTACTGAAAGACCTTGATAAACAAAAACATGTTTTGCAGGGCTACAGGGGTAACCCTGCCATTGCTGAGGCCGTGCTGGAAGCTGTCATTGACAAAGCTGAGGCCTGCTTTACCGATCTCAGCCACCAAACTGGAAAAGCGGGGCAGGCGCTGACTGAAAATGACTGGCTCATGGCCATTCGCAGTCGCATCGGTATTCCCGGGGGTACTTGTGAATTTGACCTGCCGAGCTATTACAGCTGGCAACACACCAGCAGTGCATCGCGTCAGACTGACCTGATGCAATGGGCCGCATCTTTAGAGCCGCTTAAACGGGCGGTGGCCTTGCTAATGAAATTAATGCGTGACGCGGGAGCGCCTCAAAAGGTCATGGTCAACAGCGGGCAGTTTCAGTTGAATCTGCCGCAGGGACGCACCTATTTGTTGGTGCGTCTGGGTTTGGATGAAAACCTCGGACTGTCTCCGGAAATGAGCGGCAATCGCATGATGGTGTCGATTCGATTGATGCGCCAAGGTGAGGACAAGCGCGCACACCTCACCAGTGATGACACCACCATGGAATTGACACTGTGCGCGTGAAACCAGCTGACGCGAGCGCTAAGAGCACCGCGCAAATCGTGAAATGCCCAGGTTGCGGTGGGCCCAGTGTGTATAGCCAAGGCAACGCTTATCGTCCGTTTTGCAGTGCGCACTGTAAACAGATTGATTTAGGGGCTTGGGCCAGCGAACAGTTCACCGTACCCCTGTCATCAGATTCCCACCTGCTGTCCGAAGATTCGGACTAAATCTCAGATGGCGCGCTGGTATGGCTGAAGCTCGCCTCATCCGCCAGCCACGCAAGCACCGGAACCGTACCGGCTAACACCGGCGTTACGGCAACCGGCAACGATTGCCACGCAAAGCTTTGGGCCTCAAGCATCTGCAGCTCGCCAGTCCAGGCGTGAACCTTGCAAAAATGCAAACGCACCAGCGCGTGCGGGTAGTCAACCACGGTTGTACGCCAAAGCCGAACCTCATGAACATGAACCCCTAACTCTTCGCGCAACTCGCGCGCCAAGGCCTGTTGAACCGATTCACCTGGCTCCAACTTGCCCCCAGGAAACTCCCAATAACCTGCGTAGGCTTTGCCCTGAGGGCGTGATGTCAGAAGAAATTCACCATTCGGTTTGATCAGCACACCCACTGCAACGTCGACCATGGGCCGTTGCGCATCGCCGACGCGCACTTGGTGTGCATCGGCAATCAGATCTACCTGAGACGCCGATCCAACACTCATGCAGCGTTTGGGGCGGCATGCTGGCCAGCGTAATCACGGGCAAACTGGTAGGCCACCCGTCCACTGCGCGACCCGCGCTCAAGCGCCCACACCAAGGCCAAGGGACGGGCCTGCTCAATGGCCTGCGTACTGACATCTAGCGCACTGAGCCACTGCGCCACAATGGTCAGGTACTCCTCTTGGCTGAAGGGGTAAAAGCTGACCCACAAGCCAAAGCGCTCTGACAATGAAATCTTTTCTTCAACACCTTCGCCTGGGTGCACCTCACCATCATCAGTGTGGGTGTAACTCAGGTTCTCTTTCATGTACTCTGGCAGAAGGTGACGGCGGTTGCTGGTGGCATAAATCAACACGTTCGCGGTGGTGGCTGCAATCGAGCCATCCAAAATAGATTTCAGCGCTTTGTAACCAGGCTCACCATCTTCAAAGCTCAAGTCATCACAAAAAATAATGAACTTTTCAGGCCGTATGGATACCAATTCGATGATGTCGGGCAAGTCGGTTAAATCAGCTTTGTCTACCTCAATCAGGCGCAAACCCAGGCCAGCATATTCATTCAGGCAGGCCTTGATCAGCGAAGACTTACCCGTACCACGGGCACCAGTTAGCAGCACGTTATTGGCAGGTTGACCCGCCACAAACTGCAAGGTGTTGCGTTGAATTTTTTCTTTTTGTTGCTCGATCTCTCTCAAGTCCAGCAAGCTGATTTCAGAGACATGTTGCACTGGCTCCAGACGAACCAGGTACGCGCCTCGCTTGCGATAGCGAAAGGCAAATGAAGCATCCCAATCGGGCGCCTGCAGGGTCTGAGGCAGCGCCTTTTCAATCAAATTGATGAGGTGCTCGGCACGTGAGAGTAAATGTTCTACAGCAGGGGTCATGAGCGGTAATCAGCGTTAATGGAAACATAGTCATGGCTGAGGTCGCAGGTCCAGACCGTGTCTGACGCCTGGCCTCGCCCAAGGTTCACGCGCACAGTGATTTCACTTTGCTTCATGACGCGTTGGCCTTCTTCTTCGCGATAGCTTGGGTTACGCCCGCCTTGCACGACCACATGCACCTCGTCTAAGTAGAGGTCGATATGGTTTTGATCCAAATCCGCAATACCGGCATAACCGACTGCAGCCAGAATACGACCCAAGTTCGGATCACTTGCGAAAAAAGCAGTTTTAACCAGAGGGGAATGGGCGATAGCGTAGGCCGCTAAGCGGCACTCAGCAGCAGTCCTGCCACCTTCAACTTTCACGGTGATGAACTTGCTTGCACCTTCACCATCACGCACAATGGCCTGCGCCAATTGACGCGCCACGTGCAACATAGCCGCTCCTAATGCCTGGCCAGCTGGACTGTCTAAAGAATCAATCACAGGGTTAGCTGCGCGGTTGGTCGCAATCACCACAAATGAGTCGTTGGTTGAAGTGTCCCCATCAATCGTCACGCGGTTGAACGAACCATCAGCCAGCTGCGTTGACAGTTGCTGCATGACAGCCTGACTGACGCAGGCATCGGTGGCCAGAAAACCAAGCATGGTGGCCATATTGGGGCGAATCATGCCAGCGCCCTTGCTGATCCCCGAGATGCTAATCTGCACGCCATCAATCATCACCTGCGCGCCAAAAGCCTTGGGCTGCGTGTCGGTGGTCATGATGCCTTCGGCAGCACGCAGCCAGTTACCCGGCTTGGCATCGTCAATGGCAGCACTCAAGCCCGCTTCGATACGCTCAATGGGCAGTGACTCCATGATCACGCCAGTAGAGAATGGCAAGATCTGCGTCGCGGTCACACCCAGACGACTGGCCAGCGCTTCACAACTGCGAATGGCGCGTTTCATGCCATCCGCACCTGTTCCGGCGTTGGCGTTACCCGTGTTGATCAACATGGCTGCAATGCCGCCCCCAGCGATCAAGTGCTCACGGCAAATTTGTACGGGCGCTGCGCAATAGCGGTTTTGTGTGAAAACGCCGCCCACGCTTGCGCCCTCGTCAAGCAGCACCACCGTCAAGTCTTTCCGATTGGCCTTTCGGATGCCCGCTTCTGCCACGCCAATGCGCATTCCGGCGATGGGAAACAATGTGGCAGGATCAGGTAAGGGCAAGTTAACAGGCATAGGGCACCTCCAAAATCACGACAATTTTCCGTGACATTGCTTGTATTTTTTGCCGCTACCGCAGGGACAAGGCTCGTTACGACCCACCCTTGAAACGGGAACCACCACAGTGTCGCTATCGACGGTCGTCTGAACTTCACCGGTCTGCGTTGGCGCCGTGTAGGTCACATTGTTCATGCGCTCGCCCCGACTCTCCAATTCTGCGGCAGCCTGTTCAACCTCTTCGTTCGACTGGATGCGCACCGTCATGAGCACTTTAGTGACTTCATTTTTAACAGCATCGAGCATCTGGCCAAACAACTCGAAGGCTTCGCGCTTGTATTCCTGTTTAGGCTGCTTTTGCGCATAGCCACGCAAGTGAATACCTTGGCGCAAATAGTCCAATGCACTCAGGTGGTCGCGCCAATTGCCGTCAATGCTCTGTAGCAAGACCATGCGCTCAAACTGGGTGAACTGCTCAGCGCCCACAAGCGCCACTTTGGCGTCAAACGTGTCGTTGGCTTTTTGGCGCACCGTGATCAGCACATCTTCGTCGGTGATCGCGCTGGCAGCGTTGACTTGGGCTTGCAAGTCCAGCTCCAGCTGCCAGTCACCTTTGAGCATTTTTTCTAGCGTTGCAAGATCCCACTGCTCCTCAACCGATTCAACCGGCACGTACGCGCGCACAATGTCCTCAAAACAACCTTCGCGCAACGCCTGAACTTGGGCAGCAAGATCGGTGGCATCTAAAATTTCGTTGCGTTGCTGGTAAATCACTTTGCGCTGGTCGTTGGCAACGTCGTCATATTCCAGCAACTGCTTGCGCATGTCAAAGTTACGGGCTTCTACTTTGCGTTGTGCACTTTCAATCGAGCGCGTCACGATGCCCGCCTCGATAGCCTCCCCCTCAGGCATCTTGAGACGGTCCATGATGGCTTTAACCCTGTCCCCTGCAAAGATACGCATCAAAGCATCATCCAAACTCAGGTAAAAGCGCGATGAACCGGGATCGCCCTGACGTCCAGAACGACCGCGCAACTGGTTGTCAATGCGGCGGGACTCGTGGCGCTCTGTGGCAATGATGCGCAGACCACCCAATGCCGTAATGGTCTCGTGGTCTTTACGCCATTGGTCGCGCAAAGCATCTGTTTGCTGACCCTTTTGCGCTTCGTCCAATGTTGTATTGGTTTGAATTTCTTCCAGCGCCTTACTGATGTTGCCCCCCAGCACGATATCAGTCCCACGACCCGCCATGTTGGTGGCAATGGTGATCATCTTGGCCCTGCCGGCCTGGGCCACGATGTCGGCCTCACGCGCGTGCTGCTTTGCATTGAGAACCTGGTGCGGCAATTTTTCTTGTTCAAGCAACTCAGCAATGATTTCTGAATTCTCAATCGACGTCGTTCCGACCAACACGGGCTGTCCACGCTCATAGCATTCACGAATGTCCTGAATTGCAGCGGTGTATTTTTCTTTTGTGGTTTTGTAGACACGGTCGAGTTGGTCATCACGGCGACTGGGCCGGTTGGGTGGCATCACCACTGTTTCAAGCCCATAAATTTCTTGAAATTCGTAGGCCTCCGTGTCAGCGGTACCCGTCATGCCTGCGAGCTTGGCATAAAGGCGGAAATAATTTTGAAAGGTAATCGACGCCATCGTCTGGTTTTCAGGTTGAATCGCCACACTTTCTTTGGCCTCGACCGCCTGGTGCAAGCCTTCGCTCCAGCGTCTACCACTCATCAAGCGACCAGTGAATTCATCCACGATCACGATCTCACCATCCTGCACCACATAGTGTTGATCGCGGTGGTAAAGATGGTTGGCCCGTAAAGCGGCATACAGGTGATGCATCAGCGTGATGTTGGCTGGGTCATACAGGCTGGCGCCTTCGGGAATCAAACTCATGCCCGCAAGGATGCGTTCGGCATTTTCATGGCCACGCTCGGTCAAATACACCTGACGCGATTTTTCATCGAGCGTGAAATCACCTTCTTTGACGATACCTTCGCCTGTGTGGGGGTCGGCTTCACCAATTTGTTGCTCAAGCTTAGGTACGATGGTGTGGATGGCTTGATACATGCTCGTCTGATCTTCGGCCTGACCACTGATGATCAGCGGGGTGCGCGCCTCGTCGATCAAAATAGAGTCAACCTCATCCACGATGGCATAGTTCAAGGGTCGCTGCACACGATCAGCTCCCTCGTACACCATGTTGTCACGCAAGTAGTCAAAACCGTACTCGTTGTTGGTACCGTAGGTAATGTCTGCGCGGTAAGCCGCCTGCTTTTCTTCACGCGACATATTGGGCAAGTTGACGCCGACGCTTAAGCCTAAAAAGTTATACAGGGTCCCCATCCACTTCGCATCGCGACCGGCCAGATAGTCATTAACCGTCACCACATGCACGCCTTCGCCCGCTAGCGCGTTCAGGTACACCGGCAATGTTGCGGTCAGCGTCTTACCCTCACCCGTACCCATTTCAGAAATCTTGCCGAAGTGCAAGGACATGCCGCCAAGCAGCTGCACATCAAAGTGACGCATCTTCATGGCGCGCTTGGAACCTTCCCGAACAACGGCAAAGGCCTCGGGCAGGATGGCCTCAAGCGTCTCGCCCTGGGCCAGGCGTTGACGAAAGTCGTCTGTCTTGCCTCGCAAAGCCTCGTCAGATAGCTTTTCAAGATCTGCTTCCATAGCATTGATCTTGGTCACCGTATGACGGTATTTCTTGAGCAGGCGGTCATTGCGACTGCCAAAGATTTTGGTGAGGAAGTTGTTGGCCATGAATACAGGGCGCGCAGAATATTCCAGCTAGGTTAATTCTGCAACGCTGTCCTTTTTACTGTCTAAAGAATGAAGTCTTGACTGACGATGTTCAAGCACATACCGGAACAGGCGCATCAGCACAAAGCAAGATTTTACCCGCCCAGAACCCATGTAAGTATGCAAGCTAGCAGCGCCTCACTTGCGCCTGACTGACTTGGCACGAGCGGGCTTGGGGGATGGGCTGGCCACAATGGCGGCGACGCTTTTGTACTCTTTGCGGTCACCCGCTGACAGAAATTTTTGCGGATCCTGCCAGACGTTGCGAACCAACACTTCGAAATGCAAATGCGGCCCTGTTGAGCGACCTGATGTTCCAACCAAAGCCAGGCGTTGACCGCGCTTAATCAACTCCCCTTTTTTAACAAATACCTTGCTGGCGTGCGCGTAGCGCGTGATGACGTCATTACCATGGTCAATCTCGACCATGTTGCCGTATTCTTGATGGTAGGCTTGGGTCACAACCATACCCCCCGCAGCAGCCAAAACAGGGCTACCAATGTCGGCAGGGAAATCCAAACCTGTGTGCAAGGCCGAGCGCCCCGTAAATGGATCGATACGCCAACCAAACCGAGATCCCACCTCGTTGCCATCAAGTGGCCTTTGCGTCGGAATCATCATGGCTTGGAGTTTGCGTTCGAATAGACGAGACTCTAGCTCGGTGAAAAGGTCGACCCGCTGCGAGGTGGTCTGCTCCAAATCACCCATGATCGAATGCAGTTCGTCATAGGAAAGCGCGCGGCTGGCAACTTGAATACCCCCCGAACCAGGCGCGGCCTTGACCCCGGAGGCGGGCAAGCCGGCAAGACCTGAGACCCGCTCGCCCAATGATTCCAGCTGTGTCAGCTTGGCCTGCATCTCGCCAAGCTGACGCGCCATGACATCAAGGTTTTGGCGCATGAAAAGGTCTCGACTGGCAAACTCATCTTTCACAACCAAGCGAACGACATCTCCAACCACCGGCCAACCTTCGCGCGCACCTTTCAAAAAAACCCAGTGGTACAAACCAAGCGAGAGAAACAACAGCAACAAAGCAGCCAGCAAAAATGCCACGACCAGCTGAACACCCGTGAGGTGCACAGCTCTCGTCCTTGCCATCCAGCTATCCGTGATAATCATTTGCATCGCTTAACCCACCTCCAACGCATGCCCCGACGCGCCACATCAGTTTCTTTATTGCAGGCCAGCCAAAGCAACCCCAGTTTGGCCCGATTGATGGATCTTAACCGCGAGTCCCAATCAAGGCTTCAAGCCATCACACCGCTGATACCGCCCATGCTGAGGTCAAGCGTTGTGGCTGGTCCATATGAAGACGGTGCTTGGTGCCTACTGCTCTCGGGCTCTACGGCATCCGCCAAATTACGCCAGCTCTTGCCTGCATTTGAAGCCCGACTCCAAGCAAGCGGACTAGCTGTTAGCAGCATCCGACTCAAAGTCCAAAAACCTTGACATACACCCCAGGTGCTAAGGTTCACAACGAGTCACGCATGGCATCATGTCTGATGCGCCCCCCAATACAAGCTTAAGTCATCAACACTGGTGCGCCTGAATACGCCAGGTATGTCGCTGTTAGGGTACGTCTACCTGTGTTGTGTGGGCGTACCCCCGTCTTGCCTTGGCTGTCAATGTATGGCTCTGTACTGTATTGGAGTGCAACTACCTGATTTACCAATGAAAAAGGCCTCCGAGTATCACTACTTGGAGGCCTTTGAACTGTCTAATGGTGCCGATTGTCGGATTCGAACTGACGACCTACCGCTTACAAGGCGGTTGCTCTACCAACTGAGCTAAACCGGCACATAGTGAATTCTACACAAGTCACAAGGCGGGAAACGACGATAACGCCTTGAATCCACCTGTCATTTGATGCGCGTAAGTGTTGGACGGCCAGTTGGCTTGACTGCAACTGCCTTGACCTCCGAATTTGCTTTTGAAGTACCACCAAGCGCCGAGCGGTCAGACTTAGGGAAGGCCATACCCTGCCCATTTTCTCGGGCGAAGATGGCCAGTACCTTGTCAATTGGCACCAGGATGTCTCTGACAACACCCGAAAATCGCGCCTTGAAAGACAAGTACTCGTTCTCAATTTTTAAATCAGTGGTCGCGTCATAGCTGACGTTGAGCACGATCTCCCCGTCTTTCACGTACTCCAGAGGCACCTGAACCGACGCGTCCACCGTCACTGACAAATAAGGGGCAAAGCCGTTGTCGCTGCACCACTCGTGCAACGCACGAATCAAGTACGGCCGGGTAGAGGGCGACGGGTTGAAATCAGCCAAAGCAAAGACCTTGTTGGACTACTTGCGCATGACTTTTTCAGATGGCGTCAGTGCTTCAATGTAAGCGGGCCTAGAAAAAATACGCTCAGCATATTTCAATAAAGGTGCAGCATTTTTGCTCAGTTCGATACCGTAATAATCCAAACGCCACAGCAAAGGGGCTATCGCCACGTCCAGCATCGAAAAGCCATCACCCAACATGAATTTATTTTTCAAAAATACAGGGGCCAACTGGGTCAAACGATCACGAATGTGCGCGCGCGCTTTTTCCATGGATTTGTCGTTTGGTTTGACATTGCGGGACTCCAGTGTCGTGACATGTGTGAACAACTCTTTTTCAAAGTTCAACAGAAAAAGACGAACACGTGCGCGGTCCACAGGGTCACCTGGCATCAACTGAGGGTGGGGAAAGCGCTCATCAATGTACTCATTGATTATGTTGGACTCGTACAAAATCAAGTCACGTTCCACCAAAATAGGAACCTGGCCATAGGGATTCATGACATTGATGTCTTCGGGCTTGTTGTACAAATCAACATCCCTGATTTCAAAATCCATGCCTTTTTCAAACAGCACAAAGCGGCAGCGATGTGAATACGGGCAGGTCGTACCTGAATAAAGCACCATCATGGTAAGAACTCCTAAAAATGAAAGAGCGGGAGGGCTTGAGCCATCCCACTCCAAAGGGCGCTGCTCTTTAAGTCAGCACCAACGTCAACAATCCCAAAGCAAGGTTTATTTGATGTCTTTCCAGTAAGCTTTATTAAGCTTCCAAGTACTGAAACTGAGCAGGGCCAAGAACAGCAACACCCACCCCCCCAGGCGCAAACGCTCGGACTGACCCGGTTCAGCCATCCACTGCATGTAGTTCACCAAGTCGGCAATCTGATCATCAAATTGCGCGGGCTTCAAAGTCCCTGGGGTGATGGTCTCCCAGCGTTTAAAGGCTTGAATTTTTTCACCATGACTCTCCACTTCTTCAAACACGGCATGGCGTTCGCCCTGAAGCTCCCACATGACATGTGGCATGGCCACATTAGGGAAAGCCAGGTTATTCCAACCGGTTGCCTTGCTTGAATCACGATAGAAACCGCGCAAATACGTGTAGAGGTAGTCGCCCCCTGTTCCCTGTGCACCCGAGCGAGAGCGTGAAATCACAGACAAATCTGGCGGCGTATTGCCAAACCAGTTTTTAGCTTGCTGGACATCGATCGACGCGTTCATCGTTTCACCAATTTTGGAATCGGTGACCAACAAGTTGTCCTTGATTTGCTCCTGCGTCAGGCCCAGATCCGTCAAGCGGGTGTAGCGCATGAAGGACGCTGAGTGGCAGTTCAGGCAGTAGTTAACGAACAGTTTGGCACCATTTTGCAAAGCGGCCATATTCGATTGACGGTCGGGCACTTTGTCCCAAGGTGCGCCACCTTCACTGGCTTGCGCAGCGCTCAATAAAGTCGCACCCAGCGCCAGACCAATCAGAAATTTTTTAGTAAAGCCCATGCTTGTCATGTTTATTCTCCGAATCAGTGGGCCGTAAACGTCACGCGTTCAGGCACAGGCTTAGGCGTTCCCACGCGACTCCACCAGGGCATCAACAAGAAAAAGCCAAAATAGAACAGCGTCCCTATTTGAGACACACGATTAAAGAGCTCTGAGGGTGGTTGAGTGCCTAAGTAACCCAAAATCAGGAAGTCGATCACGAACACAGCATACAGGTACTTGTGCCAATCAGGCCGGTAACGAATCGACTTGACTGGGCTGTTGTCAAGCCAAGGCAAGAAAAACAATATCACCACGCCACCACCCATGGCCACAACACCCCAGAATTTGGCATCAATGGACAACATCATGCCGATCACGACCACTGCTGCAACAGCAATCGCAGCTTTGAATAGGACAGGTATCTTGCCTTTGACAGCTGCCAACACAGCCCCGATGGCCACGAAAGCCATGATCACGTACATCAACTCAGTGGTCACTGCGCGCAGCAAAGAATAAAAAGGAGTGAAGTACCAAACTGGCGCAATGTGCGCGGGTGTTTGGAATGGGTTGGCTGGGATGAAATTGTTGTATTCCAAAAAGTAGCCACCCATTTCAGGTGCAAAAAACACGATTGCGGAGAACACAAACAAAAACACGCTCACAGCAAAAATATCATGCACGGTGTAGAAAGGGTGAAAGGCAATCCCATCCAAGGGCTTGCCATTGGCGTCTTTCTTAGCCTTGATCTCAATGCCGTCCGGGTTCAAGGAACCGACTTCATGCAAGGCAATGATGTGCGCAGCGACCAGGCCCAACAGCACCAGCGGAACTGCAATCACGTGGAAGCTGAAGAAACGGTTCAAGGTCGCATCACCCACCACGAAATCACCACGAATCAGCAGCGCCAAGTCCGGGCCGATGAACGGAATAGCTGAAAATAAATTCACAATCACCTGTGCGCCCCAGTAACTCATCTGGCCCCAAGGCAGCAAGTAACCCATGAAGGCTTCAGCCATCAAGGTCAGAAAAATGGCACAACCAAACATCCAGACCAGTTCGCGGGGTTTACGGTAACTTCCGTACATCAGACCACGGAACATGTGCAAGTACACCACCACAAAGAATGCAGATGCACCCGTTGAGTGCATATAACGAATCAACCAACCCCATGGCACATCGCGCATGATGTATTCGACGGACCCGAAGGCCAGCGCAGCATCGGGCTTGTAATGCATGACCAAGAAAATACCAGTCACGATTTGGATCACTAAAACTAACAGTGAGAGCACACCAAACACGTACCAGATGTTCAGGCTTTTAGCAACGTAGTACTCGCTCATGTGCTCTTTGAACATCTTGCTCAAAGGGAAGCGGTTATCGACCCAGTTAAGCGCCTTGGCGCCAACCGAGGCGTTCGGAGAAATTTCGTGGAATTCAGCCATTTTTTTAGTCCTCAGGCTTTTTTGTCTTCACCGATCAACAACTTGGTGTCCGACAGGTACATGTGCGGTGGAACTTCCAGGTTATCGGGTGCAGGTTTATTTTTGAAAACACGGCCAGCCAGGTCAAAAGTAGAGCCATGGCAAGGGCACAAAAAGCCGCCAGCCCAATCGTTGGGCAAAGACGGCTGCGGGCCAGTTTGTAATTTATCAATGGGCGAGCAACCCAGGTGGGTACAAATACCCACCACAACCAAGTACTCTGGCTTGATTGAACGCACTTCGTTGCGCGCGTAGGCAGGAGCCTGCTCTTCAGGCTTGCGCAGCGATTTGGGGTCTGCCAGTTCGCTATCCAACTTGGGCAATGTGGCCAGTTGCTCTGGTGTGCGACGCAAGATCCAAACTGGTTTTCCGCGCCACTCCACCGTCATTTTTTCACCTGGCTTGATGGCAGATATATCTGCCTCAACCGCGGCACCCGCTGCACGGGCCTTTTCTGATGGCTGGAATGAACTGACAAACGGGACGGCGACAGAAATGCCTCCAGCAGCACCCACGCAACCCGACGTGATCAACCACGTCCGCTTGCTGGAGTCCACGGAGCCACCTTCGGCTAGAGCTTCACTCATGAGATTCCTCGAAGATTAAGACCGGTACAAGAAACAGCCCTAGATTGTATCTGAGCCGCTTCTGCGCACATCAAGCAGCCGGCATGACTGCAAGCACTCAGCACGAAGACGCGTGCCCCATCGTCGAGCGGGAACTTTACCAAGACGCCGGTGTCTCTCGCTTGCTAAGCAGCTACTGAGCGGATCCTGTTCTTAAGCAGCGACTTGGCCATGCGAATCGCTGCTATCAAACTGGATGGGTCAGCCACGCCAGTACCTGCTATGTCAAACGCCGTACCGTGATCTGGACTGGTGCGAATCAGGGGCAAGCCAAGGGTCACATTGACCCCCTTTTCAACGCCTAAATATTTCACTGGAATCAGGCCCTGATCGTGGTACATGGCCAACACCACATCGAATTCACCGGACTTATCGGGCGTCGCACGTGCGCGCATGAAAACCGTGTCAGGTGGCTGCGGGTCACTCACCAGTACGCCTCTTGCCCGAGCTGCAGCCACGGCTGGCCCAATGATCTCCAGCTCTTCCCTCCCAAACAAACCACCTTCACCCGCATGCGGATTGAGTCCGGCCACGCCAATTCTCGGAGGACGTCCAAGCAGCGCCTGCATGGCCTGGTGCGTGATCATCAGAGACTCAAGTACCTGCGCATACGTGACCGCTTCGAGCGCCTCGCGCAAAGCCAAATGAATGCTGACCAGAACCACTTTTAACTCATCGTTGGCCAACATCATGCGCACGGGGCATTGCGCCACGGTGCGCTGCAAATGCGCTGCCGCCAAGGCTTGCAGCATTTCGGTATGTCCGGGAAAGGCCGCATGCGGCAATCCCGCCAGAGACAGTGCGGCTTTGTTCAAAGGGGCAGTCACCATAGCCGCGACTTCACCACGCAAAGCCGCCTTGGCAGCCCAAACCACGCAGTCGCCGGCCAACTGCCCCGCATCGGCACTGATTTGCCCCCAAGGGGCTGGACTCACAAAGTCATTGGAGGCACGTATTGGCCACAATGGAATGCACCGTGGCGGGCAATCCCAGGTCTGCTGGACCGAGGAAATGAGCGCAAACGGCACCCCCACATCGTCTTGACAGACGACCTGAGCAGCGCGGCGCATGGTCGCCAAATCGCCGACCACAAAGCAGTCCTGGGTGAGTTCAGGCTGTTGCAAAAACGCCTGAACAATGGTCTCTGGACCGATGCCGGCTGAATCCCCTTGGGTAATGGCTATGGCGCGAGGCATGTCAATGAATACTGGAACTGCTCAAGCAGGGTTATCGATGTCGATGTGCACATGCTCTAGGCCATGCTGTTCGACCAGGTAGCGGGCTACGGCCTGCACACCATAGCGTTCGGTGGCATGGTGACCACAAGCCAAAAAAGCAACGCCGCTCTCACGCGCGTAGTGCGCTTGCGGCTCAGAGATCTCTCCTGTGATGAAAGCATCTGCACCCGCGGCAATTGCCGCCTCAAAATAACTTTGCGCACCACCTGTGCACCACGCTATTCGACTGAGCGGCTTGGCAGCCCCTTCGACCACCAAAACCGAGCGGTTCAAGCACTGTTGCACATGCTCACCCAAGGCATGGGCACACGCGAACTGTCGAGCGTCAACCGCCTGGCCAAGCCAGCCGAGTTCTTGTTCACCAAACCGGCTTTGCCCCACCAAGCCCAACACATTCGCCAGCTGTGCGTTATTACCCAATTCGGGGTGTGCGTCCAAGGGCAAATGGTATGCCAACAGGTTGATGTCATGTGCGAGCAACAAAGCCAAACGCTGCTTCAACCAGCCGGTCACGCAACCGTCATGCCCACGCCAAAAAAGTCCATGGTGCACCAAAATGGTGTCTGCGCCCTCTTGCACTGCGGCTTGGATGAGCGCAAGGCTGGCGGTCACGCCCGAGACCATTTTGCGCACTGTGGGCCGCCCCTCAACCTGCAGGCCATTGGGACCGTAGTCGCGAAAGCGCTCCACCGCGAGCAAGGCATTGAGTTCAGCCACCAAATCCTGACGGGTCATCACGCAGCGAATCCCTTTCATGTAGGCAAGTGCATAATTGACGTGCACTGCAACAGATTGATGCCTTTGCGCTGTGCCAGCGCGAGCTTTCAGCTCAGGAGGCTGTCGAGGCTTCTTCCTCTTTTGGGGCCTTGGTGTGTTTGATGAACACCTGCGCAGCCCAGATGCCCACTTCATACAAAACGCACATTGGAATCGCCAAAGACAACTGAGACACCACATCAGGTGGTGTCACGATGGCGGCGATGATAAAGGCCAGCACCACAAAATAGCCTCGAAATTCTTTCAATTTATCAATCGTGACGACACCCAGCCGGGCCAGTACCACCACCGCCACAGGTACCTCAAAAGCCATGCCAAAGGCCAAAAACATGGACAACACAAAGCTCAAATAGGCCTCAATATCGGGCGATGCCGTGATGCTTTTGGGCGCAAAGCTCTGGATGAATGCAAACACGCGGCCAAAGACCAGAAAGTAACAAAACGCCACGCCAACAAAAAACAAAACCGTGCTGGAAAAGACCAGTGGCAGCACCAGTTTTTTCTCGTGACCATACAAACCAGGTGCCACAAAAGCCCACACCTGGTACAAGACCACTGGCAGCGCAATCATGAAGGCGGTCATCAACATCACTTGCAAAGGCACCATGAAAGGTGAAATGACCGACGTAGCGATCATGGTGGAACCCGCAGGCAAGTGGGCCACCAACGGCTGAGCCAGCACATCGTACAGCGCACCAGGTCCTGGGTAAATCGCCAAAACAAGCGCAACAGCCAGTACCGCAACACTGGCCTTTACCAAGCGGTCGCGCAGTTCAACGAGGTGCTGTATAAAAGGCTGTTCACTGCCGGCGAGTTCGTCGTCTGGTTTGGATGATTCTGTCATGTATTGAACTTAACCGGTCGGTACCTGGCTACCCGCGCTGCGCCAGACAGTGCCTTGGTGCGCACACCAGAACGGGCTTTGTACCAAGTCGGCGTTGCACCCCGCTTCAAGCGCCAGTTTTTTTTAGGATGCTGGTACTCAGGGGCAATGGCAGGAAATGAGGGCGCATCATCCATCTCTGAGCTTGACGCCGTCTCCGTTGCATCAGACCAAGCCTTTTCAAAGTCATCAGTTTCAGTGCGCACACTGTCTTGCACTTCTTTGGCCGCGCTTTTTACCGATTCTTGCATCTTGCGGAACTCATCGAGCTCCATGGAACGGTTGACTTCGGCCTTCACGTCGGACACATAACGCTGGGCTTTGCCAATCATGGCTCCCACCATGCGGGCAACACCTGGCAATTTGTCCGGACCGATCACAATCAGAGCGACCGCCCCAATCATGGCCAGTTTGGAGATCCCGAGGTCAATCATGCGCTTGATCTGCCATCAAACTTAAGACTTTTGCTTGGTTTCGACGTCGATCGCGTCGTTGACCTTGGCTGCCGGCGCATTCGCGACTTGTGCGCTCTCAGCCGACTTGTCGCCAGCCTCAGCACCCCCTTCGCGCATACCATCCTTAAAACCTTTCACAGCACCACCAAGGTCGCCGCCCAAGTTTTTCAGTTTTTTTGTTCCGAACACCATGATGACGATCAGCAAAACGATCAGCCAATGCCAAATTGAAAATGCACCCATTACACACTCCTAAGGAATTACGAAATTTTAAGCGCGCAAGCACGCGATCAAGGATTCCAAACGAAAATTAACCCCGTACCCAAGGTCGGGGGCCACCCATCACATGCAGATGGAGGTGATGCACCTCTTGTCCACCCTCGGAACCGTTGTTACAAACAATGCGGAAACCACCTTGCGGATAAGGCGTACACCCCGCTTGCAAAGCCAGCTTCGGAATCAACGTCATCATGCGCCCCATCAAGCTCGCATTGCGCTCGGTCAACGCCGCCATGGATGTGATGTGGCATTTCGGAATCACCAAAAAATGCACTGGCGCCCAAGGCGAAATATCATGGAACGCATAGATTTCTTCGTCTTGATACACCAGCCGCGAAGGCACTGTACCGGCCACAATTTTACAAAAAAGGCAATCCGGATCCGTGTTCAGTATGTCAGCGCTCATTGCGTCATCTCCATGGCCAAGCCTCTATTCATGCGCACCATGCCCTTGACGATGCGATAGAAAAACCAGGCAGAAATCAAGAACCACGCCATCCAACCCGGGATTAAAAACACAAACCACAATGGGGTTGTTAGCAAATACAAAATGGCGGCAATCATTACCGTTCGTATGCGCCAGCGGAAATGTGAGGCATGCCAAGTGCCATAGGCGTCTTCACGTTTGATGAGATCCAACACCAAGGCCGCCACCAACAAAACTGGCCCCAACTGCCCCCCTGGGATCAAGGCACCCACCGCCACAATCAAGTGCAGGACGTAGCTGATAGTGCCCACGGTGTTGAGCGCATTGAGTTGGGCTGCATTTGGAACCTGTAGCGCAGGGCTGGCCTTGTGCTCTTCAGTGAAGTCTTGTGTCATGAGCGATTATTCGCTTTATCTGCCTCACGGGCCTGCGCTTTGCGCAGTGCCTTTTCTTCAATGCCACTGGTGCCAGCACGTCGCGACAACTCGGCAAGCACATCGTTGGGCTTCAAACCGTAATAGGCCAAAGCCACCATGCAGTGAAACCATAAATCAGCCACCTCGGAGACGATTTTTGCTTTGTCAGCGCCATGGTCGGCATCTTTGGCGGCCATCACCACCTCGGTAGCTTCTTCACCAACTTTTTTCAAAAAAGCATCCGGCCCTTTGGCAAGTAGCCGCGCTACATAGCTGGCATCCGGATCACCGCCGCGCGCAGGCAATCGGCTTTCAATGACATCCGCCAACTCCGCCAATACCGAATCAGAAAAGGGTTTTGAATTCATTCGGACGCGCCATAAATGGTTGCGGGGTCTTTCAGAATGGGGTCCACGGTTTCCCACACTCCATTTTTGTAAACCCGGTAAAAACAACTGTGCCGTCCGGTGTGGCAGGCAATGCCCGGTTCATGGCCGCGCTGGGTGACTTTGAGCAAAATGACATCACTATCGCAATCGATACGCACCTCATGCACATCCTGCACATGACCTGATTTCTCACCCTTAAACCACAACTGGTTACGCGAACGGCTGAAATACACAGCGCGGCCAAGCTTGAGCGTTTGCGCCAATGACTCGCGATTCATCCAAGCGAACATCAGTACCTCATTGCTGCCTTGCGCTTGCGCAATTGCGGGAACCAAACCCTTCGAATCCCACTTGATGTCATCCATTGCATTCATGTCTACATTGTCGGTCAATTAAACGAGATGCTCGGGCGCAGCACAACGCACATCAGATCCGTACTGCAATGCCACGTTCAGCCATGCGCGCCTTGGCTTGGCCAACGGTGAACTCCCCGTAATGGAAGATACTGGCCGCCAATACGGCGTCTGCACCACCCAACTGGACACCATCTGCCAGGTGGTCCAGCGTGCCAACGCCACCCGAGGCAATGACAGGCACATTCACCGCATCACTCACGCAGCGCGTCAAAGCCAGATCAAAACCTGCTTTGGTTCCGTCACGGTCCATGCTGGTCAAAAGAATTTCGCCCGCTCCAAAATTTGCCATCTGACGCGCCCAAGCCACTGCATCGAGGCCCGTGTTACGCCGCCCACCGTGGCTGTAGACGTCCCAGCCTTCACCACGATCCAACATGTCGTCACCGTATCGACGCTTGGCATCAATGGCCACCACGATGCACTGAGCACCGTACCTGGCTGACACCTCCTGAATGACTTGCGGGTTGGCAATGGCCGCCGAATTAAAGCTGGTTTTGTCTGCGCCAGCATTGAGTAAGCGTCTCACATCGCTCAAGGTACGCACACCGCCACCGACCGTCAGCGGGATGAAGACCTGGCTGGCCACAGCCTCAATGATGTGCAGAATCAAATCACGATCATCGCTGGTCGCGGTGATGTCCAAAAACGTCAGTTCATCGGCGCCTTGGTCGTTGTACCTTGCAGCGATTTCAACCGGATCACCGGCGTCGCGCAATTCAACAAAGTTGACGCCTTTAACGACGCGCCCACCGGTCACATCGAGACAGGGAATGATGCGTTTTGCGAGCACAAAAACCTTTATTGAATGGGGCCACGGGCAAGCCCTTGGCCTCGTAGGAGGCAACAAGTGCTGGCACCTGAAAAATAAAATCAGCCGTTGAGTTCGTCGGCTCTTTGCTGCGCAGCTTCAAAATCAAGGTCACCACTGTAAATGGCGCGACCACATATCACGCCGTCGACACCTTGACTCTCAACCTCGCACAGCGCCTCTATGTCGTCCATGTTGCGCAAACCGCCAGAAGCGATCACAGGAATGCTCAAAGCCTGCGCCAGACGCACTGTCGCCTCCACGTTGATGCCTGTGAGCATACCGTCCCGCCCGATGTCGGTGTAGATGATGGACTCGACCCCAAAATCCTCAAACTTTTTACCCAGGTCAACGACGTCATGACGCGTCAGTTTGCTCCAGCCGTCGGTGGCAACTTTACCGTCTTTGGCATCCAGTCCAACAATGATGTGTCCGCCAAAAGCGGTACAGGCATCCTGCAGAAAACCTGGGTTGCGTACCGCAGCCGTCCCAATGATGACGTAGCGTAAACCAGCGTCAAGGTAGCGCTCAATGGTGTCAAGGTCGCGAATGCCGCCACCGAGTTGCACATCAACCTCGCTGCCGATTTCTTTCAATATTTTCCGGATGGCGAGCTCGTTTTTTGGCTGGCCTGCAAAGGCCCCATTGAGGTCAACAAGATGCACACGACGCGCCCCTTTATCAACCCAACTGCGGGCCATCGACACAGGGTCTTCGCTGAAGGTGGTCGACAGGGACATGTCGCCCTGTTGCAAACGAACACATTGACCATCTTTAAGATCAATCGCAGGAATTAACAGCATGGTGCTTAGGTACGAAAGGAAATAAGTTGAAAGAACAAAAAAGAACGGGCTTCAGATCGTTACGGCGGTGGCGTGAGTTTGGTTTCGTATCAAATGGTTTGGCACAAAACAGTTCGAAAACAACCTGCCGGTCCATCAAGGCGTCCAGTTCAGGAAGTTGCGGTACAAGGCTAAGCCGTGCTCAGCACTCTTTTCCGGATGAAACTGCGTTGCAAAAATATTATCGCGCGCAATTGCCGCGCTGAAGTGCTGGCCGTAATCGGTTTCACCCGTGCTGTGGCGCGCATCTGACGGTTTGGCATAAAAACTGTGCACAAAGTAAAAATAGCTTTCATCCGGGACTCCTGCCCAAATGGGGTGCACTTTTTGATCGTGCGGCACTTGGCGGACCTTGTTCCAGCCCATTTGCGGGACTTTAAAGCGGCTGCCATCGGGCTGCAACCTCCCCTGCAAATCGAATTTAATCACCTGACCGGGTATCAGCCCAAGGCCAGGTGTGTCACCTTCTGCGCTGTGGTCTAACAGCATCTGCATGCCAACACACACACCGAACAAGGGCTTGCTAGCAGCCGCCTCAAGGACCGAGGCCAATAAGCCCGATACCTTCAGCTCACGCATACAGTCTGGCATGGCGCCTTGGCCGGGCAACACCACCCGCTCAGCGCGGCGAACGACATCTGGGTCGGCCGTGATCTGCACATCGAAAGGCCCTTGTGCCGCCGCCACCTTAACGGCTTGAGACACCGAGCGCAGATTACCCATGCCATAGTCGACCACGGCCACTGTACGCCGGGGTGTCTGCATCAGGGTTGACATCAAAGACATACCCAACTTTCAGTCAAACCGATACGGCACATGGATCTACAGGCTGCCTTTGGTTGAGGGAATGCTGCCCAAGGCACGCGGGTCAAACTCCAAAGCGCTGCGCATAGCGCGCGCAAAGGCTTTGAATACCGTCTCGGCCTGATGGTGCGCGTTCGAGCCTTTCAGGTTGTCAATGTGCAGTGTGACAAAGGCGTGGTTCACAAAACCCTGAAAAAATTCGTGCATCAGCTGGCTGTCAAACGTGCCAATCATGCCGCTGGTGAATGGCACGTTCATCACCAGGCCTGGGCGACCAGAGAAATCAATGACCACCCGCGAGAGCGCCTCATCCAAGGGCACGTAGGCATGGCCATAGCGTCGAATGCCTTTTTTGTCGCCTACGGCCTTGTGAATCGCTTGGCCCAGGGTGATGCCCACATCCTCCACCGTATGGTGACCATCAATGTGCAAATCACCATCGGCGTCAATGTTCAGGTCAATCAGGCCATGGCGCGCTATTTGATCGAGCATGTGGTCAAAAAACCCAATGCCTGTGTGTAAGCGGGCCTCACCCGTGCCGTCCAGGTTCACACGCACCGAAATTTTGGTCTCAGCGGTGTTGCGCACCACATCAGCTACGCGCGGCAAACGGTTGGTCATGGATTCAGGCAATTCGGTCAGTGGATAGTTTGTCATAGCAAGGCTTTCAAGGCGGCCAGCAACTGCCGGTTTTCGTCGGCGGTCCCGACGGTCAGACGCAAGCATTCTGCCAGCAAGGGGTGCATTTTAGAAACGTTCTTCACCAAGACCTGGCGCAGCTTCAAAGCTTCAAAGGTTTTGGCAGCATCAGGCACGCGCACCAAGATCATATTAGCCTGACTAGGAAACACAGTGACACCAGGCAAGCGCGCTAACTGCACTTGCAAATCGGCGCGCTGCCTGCGAATGTCAGCCGCCTGCTCGGCAAACACCTGTGCATGCTCTAAAGCGAACAGTGCACATTCACAGTTGAGCACACTGACGTTATAGGGCGGGCGCACTTTGTCGATCTCGGCCACCAAGGCTTGGGGGCCAATCATGTAACCCAAACGCACGCCAGCAAGTCCAAACTTGCTCAAGGTACGCATCAAGAGCACATGACCATGGCGACTCAAACGGTCGATGTAACTGCGACTGGCAAACGGCTGGTAAGCCTCATCCATCACCACCAAACCACCTTGTGCCCCTTGAGCCAAGACAATGCGCTCAATCACGGCGTCGTTCCACAATGTGCCCGTCGGGTTATTGGGATATGCCAGGTACACAATGGCTGGGCGATGTTGGGCGATCGCCTGCAGCATCGCGTCCTCATCGAGTTCAAAGTCTGCTCCCAGCGCCACACCATGAAATGCCAAGCCCTGCAACTGAGCGCTCATGGCATACATCACAAAGCCTGGAGTGGGCGCCAGCACGCAAGCACCCGGCACAGCACAAGCCAAAGCCAGCAAAGAAATGAGTTCATCCGAGCCATTACCAAGCATGATGTCAAAACCATCGGGCATGGCCGCATAGCGCGCCAGCGCATGGCGCAAATCGTTGACACGCCCATCTGGATAGCGGTTCAAGGCCAATGACCCAAGACGCTCACCCAGCGCTTGCTGCAACGTGTCTGGCAGGGCGTGCGGGTTCTCCATGGCATCGAGCTTGACCATGCCATCGGCTTGCTGGATGACGTAGGCCTGCATGCTCTGGATATCAGGTCGAATACGGCTTGCCCACACAGGCTTATCCAAGCTCATGAGACGCCCTTCATAGGGGGCACCGGGTTCAGGCGCAGTTCTGCCGCCCGGGCATGCGCTTGCAAGCCTTCACCGTGCGCCAACACGGACGCGATATGCCCCAATGTCTGTGCACCCGCTTGGCTGACTTCAATCAGACTGCTGCGTTTTTGAAAATCGTACACCCCCAGAGGCGAACTGAAGCGTGCAGTGCCACTTGTGGGCAGCACATGATTGGGGCCGGCGCAATAGTCACCCAAGGACTCACTGGTGAAGGCGCCCAGAAAAATCGCACCCGCGTGCTTGAGCAAGGGCTCCCACTGGTGCGGGTCCTGGCTGCTGACTTCAAGGTGCTCCGGCGCAATCCGGTTGCTGATTTCACAGGCCTCCTGCATGTCACGGGTGTGAATCAACGCGCCCCGGTCATTGAGGCTTTTGGCAATGATGGCCGCACGCGGCATCAAAGGCAGCAGGCGGTCAATAGCCGCTTGCACTTGCTCGATATAGGCCGCATCGGGGCATAGCAAAATGCTTTGTGCCAGTTCATCGTGTTCAGCCTGACTAAACAAGTCCATGGCCACCCATTCAGCAGGTGTGCTGCCATCGGCCAGCACCAAAATTTCACTGGGGCCGGCGATCATGTCAATGCCCACGGTGCCGAAGACACGCTTTTTCGCGCTGGCAACATAGGCGTTGCCCGGGCCGGTTATTTTGTCGACCTTGGGAACGGTTTGTGTGCCGTAAGCCAAAGCCGCGACCGCTTGCGCGCCACCAATGGTGAATGCGCGTGTGACACCTGCCACATAAGCAGCAGCCAGAACCAAAGCATTGCGCTCCCCCTTGGGGGTGGGCACCACCATGATGATTTCACCCACGCCGGCCACATGGGCTGGAATCGCATTCATCAATACGCTGGAGGGATAGGCCGCCTTGCCGCCAGGAACATAAATACCAACCCGGTCCAGCGGCGTTACTTTCTGGCCCAGCAAGCTCCCGTCAGCATCACGGTAACTCCAACTCTCACCAGTGGCTTTTCGCTGAGCTTGGTGATAGGTGCGCACCCTGTTGGCTGCTGCTACCAGCGCTTGGCGCTGCACATCAGGCAAGGCATCAAACGCGGCTTTGAGTTCATCTTGGCTCAATTCCAACTCTGCCATGGTTTGCACCTGCAGGCCATCAAAGCGGGCGGTGTAAGCCAGAACCGCTGCATCACCCCTGGCGCGCACATCGTCCAAAATCTCGGCCACGCGCTGCTCAATACCCGCATCAGTCTCGGCAGACCAATGTAATTTAGCCTGAAAATCGGCCTCGAACTGGGCGCTGTTGCTTGACAGTCGAACGGGTTTGGCTTGCAGCGTCATGGCGTCAATCAGGGGGCAAGTACAGAAGCGAAGGCGTCAATGATCTGGCGCATCGGCTTTTGCTTGAGTTTCAGAGCGGCTTGATTCACCACCAAACGCGAGCTGATGTCCATGATGTGTTCGACTTCAACCAAATGGTTCGCTTTGAGTGTGTTGCCGGTAGAGACCAGGTCCACGATGGCGTCCGACATACCAACCAAAGGGGCAAGTTCCATGCTGCCGTATAACTTGATTAAATCGACATGCACACCCTTGCTTGAGAAAAATTCCCTGGCAATGGCCACGTATTTGGTAGCCACCGTCAGACGCGAACCCTTTCGCACCGCCGCGTGGTAGTCAAAGTCGGATCGCACCGCCACACTGATACGGCATTTGGCAATTTGCAAATCCAGCGGCTGGTAAAGACCCTCGCTGCCATGCTCGAGCAAGGTGTCTTTGCCGGTTATGCCCAGGTCCGCACCACCATACTGAACATAGGTTGGTACGTCGGTTGCCCGCACCACCAGCACACGCACATCGGCTTGATTGGTCGACAAAATCAGCTTGCGCGACGTATCCGGATCTTCTAACACTTCAATGCCGGCAACCTTCAACAGCGGCAGCGTTTCTTCAAAAATTCGGCCTTTGGACAGCGCAAGCGTGATCATTTAGGGACTCTTTCAATGTCTGCGCCAAGCTGGCGCAATTTGATTTCCATTTGGTCATAACCTCGGTCCAGATGGTAAATGCGATCAACCGTGGTCACGCCATCTGCCACCAAGGCGGCAATCACCAGGCTCGCTGAGGCGCGCAAATCGGTGGCCATCACGGTCGCGCCAGACAAATGCCGAACACCTTCTACCATGGCTACTTTGCCATCAATCTGAATGTTAGCCCCTAGGCGCACCAATTCATTGACGTGCATGAAACGGTTTTCAAAAATAGTCTCTGTCACCAGCGCTGAGCCACGCGCCACGCAGTTGAGCGCCATGAACTGCGCCTGCATATCTGTCGGAAAACCAGGGTACTCCGTGGTTCGAAAACTTTGCGCCTGCAGAGTCGGTGCACCAGGCGATTGAACCCGAAGCCCGCCATCCACCTGCGTCACGCTAACCCCTGCTTCACGCAGTTTTTCGACCACTGCCTTCAGGTGTTCCATGCGCGCGTTCTCAAGCACGACATCACCACCCGCCACAGCCACAGCACACAAAAAAGTGCCCGCCTCAATGCGGTCAGCCACCACCTCGTGCTTACAAGCGCTGAGGCGTTCAACGCCTTGGATCACGATGCGACTGGTTCCATGACCAGAGATGCGCGCACCCATTTTGATCAGCATCTCAGCCAGGTCAGGAATTTCGGGCTCCTGCGCGGCATTCTCCAGAACCGTCTCGCCTTCAGCCAAGCAAGCCGCCATCAGGAAATTTTCTGTCCCTGTCACCGTCACCATATCGGTGGTGATGCGGGCTCCGTGGAGTCGGGTGCGCCCGTGCGCTAAGTGCGCCAGCATGTAACCATGCTCAACAGAAATCACGGCCCCCATCGCGCTCAAGCCCTTGATGTGCTGGTCTACCGGTCGCGAGCCGATGGCGCATCCTCCCGGCAGTGAAACACGCGCGTGACCGAAGCGCGCCAAAAGTGGACCCAGTGCCAATACCGAAGCACGCATGGTCTTGACCAGTTCGTAGGGCGCTTCAGGCACGATGGGTTGAGCCGCATGAAAGCGCAAGCCCCCGCGCTCACCATCCACCTCACTTTGTACCCCCATGTGAGTTAACAACTGACGCATCGTGGCCACGTCCCGTAACCGAGGCACATTGGTCAGGTGCACGGGCTCCTCAGTCAGCAGGGTCGCACACAGCTCAGGCAAGGCTGCGTTTTTGGCGCCTGAGATTGAAATCGACCCTTGAAGAGGACGGCCACCGCGAATGTGTAGTTGGTCCATGGATCAGGCAGCCTGTAGCGCCCACTCTGCGGGCGTCAGAGTTTTCATTGACAGTGCGTGGACTTCATCGGACTTTAGGCGCAGCCCCAATGTCGCATACACACGTTGGTGGCGTTGAATGGGGCGCTTGCCCTCAAACTCAGCGGACACCACAACAGCAAACCAATGCCGTCCATCACCTTCAACTTCAAGGTGCGCGCACGGCAAGCCAGCGGCGATGAGTTCTTTAAGCTGATCAGCAGTCATACAGGTCTTTTTTTAAAGGTTCAGGAACGGATTTTGTAACCGATGCGCAGCAGGTTCAAGGCAACCGCACTGACCAAGGCCAAGGCCCCAGCAACGACGGCCAAGCTTAACCAAGGCGAAACATCACTGACACCAAAAAAACCATAACGAAAGCCGTCAATCATGTAGAAAAACGGGTTGAAATGACTCACCGCCTGCCAGAATGGCGGTAGAGAATGAATAGAGTAAAAAACGCCGCTTAAAAAGGTCATGGGCATGATGACAAAATTTTGAAATGCGGCAAGCTGGTCAAATTTTTCAGACCAAAGACCTGCTATCAGACCCAAGGCACCCATGAGCATGGCGCCCGCAACAGCGAACACCACGATCCACCATGGCGCGACAAAACTCAAACTGGTGAAAAAAGAAGCAACAACAAACATACCTGCCCCGACGACCAAGCCTCTGAGCATGGCGGCACCCACATACGCCACAAACCAATGCACATAGGACAAGGGCGTTAACAGCAAAAACACCAGATTGCCCATGATCTTGCTGACAATCAAGGAAGAAGAACTGTTAGCAAAGGCGTTCTGTAGCAGGCTCATCATGGCCAGACCAGGCACCAGAAAGGCGGTGTAGCTCACCTGGTCATAAACTTTGACATGCGACTCCAGCGCATGACCAAAAATCAGCAAATACAACATGCCGGTGAGAACAGGTCCCGCCACTGTTTGAGAAGCAACGCGCCAAAAGCGCAAAATCTCTTTGTAAAAGAGCATGCGCCAGCCGATCACGACGTACCCTTTGCAGTGACATCAGCTTGGGGCGAATGTTGTTTCATGACTTGCAGAAAAACATCTTCCAAATCAGCTCTGCGGATTTCAACGTCTTCAGCCAGTAGACCTGCCTGGCGTACCGCCGCAAGATACTGCTCGACCGCCAATGCATCCTGTGCCGGGAACTGAACCATTCGACCGGTGACGCGCGCGCCCGCTGCCAAACCTGGCGGCAGCTCGCCATCGACCTTGAAACACAAAACATGGCCGGACGCTTCTTTGAGCAAAGCACTCGTGGAGTCCAGCGCCACCACGCGACCAGCTTTCAACATGGCAATACGCCCACACAAGGCCTCGGCCTCTTCCAAATAATGGGTCGTCAACAACACGGTATGACCCTCTTTATTGAGCTTGGCTATAAAGCGCCACAAGGTTTGACGCAACTCCACGTCCACGCCAGCTGTAGGCTCATCCAACACAATCACCGGTGGCCGATGCACCAAAGCCAATGCCACCAGCACCCGGCGCTTCATACCGCCCGAGAGTTGACGCATATTGGCCTGCGCTTTGTCGGTCAACCCTAAGCTGTCGAGCAATTCGTCAATCCAGGCGTCGTTGTTGCGCACACCAAAATAGCCTGACTGAAAACGCAAGGCTTCACGCACATTGAAAAAAGGATCGAACACCAACTCCTGCGGCACGACACCGAGTTGGCGACGGGCATTGGCAAAGTCAGCGATAACGTCACTTCCCATCACCGATGCGCTGCCCGCGTGGGCCTGCGTCAAGCCAGCCAAAATGCTGATTAATGTGGTCTTGCCGGCACCGTTGGGACCTAGCAGACCAAAGAACTCGCCCTCTTCAACCTCTAGACTCACACGGTCCAGTGCTAAAAAAGTACTGCCTTGAGGGCCGCGCGGCGAGGGATAGGTCTTGGAGACCGACTGGAATGAGATTGCAGACATGAAGCCCGTATTTTAGGTGTGTGATCCGCTCTACTAGGGCACCAAGAGTTCAGCTACCCCATAGAGTCTGGCAAGGTCAGACAGTCGCTCAGGTATGCCCGACACCTCAAAAGTCTTGCCCTGCGCCAACGCAGATCGCCGCAACTCAAGCAAAAAAGCCAAAGCCACTGAGTCAAAGGTTTCCAGCCGCGATGCATCCACCACAGCCTTACCCGACACCTCAGACAAGGCCGACAACTGCGCGCCCATACATGCCGTGGCGGTGGTCTGCGTCAGCACTTCAGGCAATTGGAGCATGCTCAACCTCTGGCCTTGACATCATTGGCGGCGTTCGATTTGTTGAGCTGAGCAAGGGTTGCAATCAAGCCGTCAATCCCTTTTGCATTGATCTCTTGTGAAAACTGGCTACGGTAGGTATCCACCAACCAAACGCCCAACACATTCAAATTAAAAATTTTCCAGCCAGCACCAACACCCGGCGTTTTTTCCAGGCGGTAATCAAGCTGAATGGGGTCACCGCGACCTTTGATCCATGTGCGCACAATCACCTCCTTGTCCTGTGGTGACGCACGCAAGGCACGCATTTCGAACTTCAAATCTTTGGCCTGTCCCATCGCGCCAGCATAAGTGCGTACCAGCAGAACTTTGAACTCCGCTTCAAGGCGTTTTCGCTGATCCGGCGTAGCCTGCCTCCAGGCAGGCCCGACGGCCGAGGCGGTCATGCGTTGGAAGTTCAGGTGCGGCATCACTTTTTGATCGACCAAGGTCATGATGTGCCCAACATCCCCAGACTGCACGACAGGGTCATCGCGAATCGTATCGAGCGCCTCTTTGGTCAGGCGTTGAATCAATGCATCGGGTGCTTCATCAACAGCCCACACAGTGCTCGGCATCGTCAGTGTGCCAATCATCGCCAAAGCCAACAGTCCTTGTAGCCAGATTCGTTTTCCCATGGTATTTTTCTCTGCTTGTACTTACTTCGCCGGCGCCAGCGGTGGCGTTGCAAGGAATTCGTCGGGCGGATTACCATCGTAAACCGCGCTGCGACGGTGCTGAAGATAGACATCTCGGCCAAACGAATAGGGATCCAACGCGATTTGGTCGAGCATATTGGTAGCGGACAGTAAACGGGCGCGCAGATCAATCAGTTTCAAAGCAGCCACTGCATCTCGGGTCGCCGTGTCTTGAATGGCGGGTATCAGATTGCCATGAGCGTCAACAGGGCTCGCCAGCGTGTCGCGCAAAGTGCTTGGGCCCAACAAAGGCAAGACGATATACGGCCCGGGCGCAACGCCCCAATAACCCAGTGTCTGCCCGAAGTCTTCGGTGTGGCGCTCAATACCCATTTCACTGGCGACATCCAAAACGCCACCTAAACCCATAAAAGTATTGACACCAAAACGGAAAAAACTGTCGCCCGCGGCCTCGCCCTTGAGCTGCAGCGTGTTATTGACAATGGACCAAGCGTCTTGCAGGTTGTCAAAAAAATTACTCACACCCTTTCGCACCAGGTAGGGCAAGGTGTTTTTATAGGCTGTCGCCACAGGTTTGAGCACCACGCGGTCTACCTTGTCATTGAACGTGAACATGCGCCGATTAAACGGCTCTAATGGATCACGCGGATCCGCTTTAGGACCAGTCGCACAGGCCGTCAGACCCATGATCACCACACTGCAAAAAACCAGCCGCAAAGATCTTGCAAAAGCAGCGCTCAAGTTTTGTTCTTGTTTATTCATGTTCAAATCATTTGGAGGAACCAGCCGAGTCCCCCGGCGCATCAGTCGCCTTGCTGAACAAAAAACGGCTGATCAGGTTTTCAAGTACCACCGCAGACTGGGTGCTGTATATGGTGTCGCCTGCAGCTAAATTCTGCTCGGAAGGGCCCGCTTCGATGCCCAGATACTGGTCTCCCAGCAGGCCACTGGTCAGGATTTTGAGTGAGCTGTCCTTTGGGAAAACATAGCGCTTTTCCAAAGCAAGTTGGACCCGTGCTTGAAATATTTTGTCGTCAAACACAATGCTCTCAACGCGCCCCACCACAACGCCGGCGCTCTTCACAGCTGCTTTAGGCTTGAGGCCTCCAATGTTGTCAAATTTGGCACTCACCTCGTAAGTACTTTGAAAGCTCAGACTGAGCAAGTTGGCCGACTGCAGGGCCAAAAACAAGATAGCCACAGCACCAAGCAGAACAAACATGCCCACCCAGACATCATTTTTAGAGCGCTGCATACATTGCCTTTCTTTCTCGCAATTTCAAATCGTAAACATCATGGCTGTCAGCATGAAATCCAAGGCCAACACAGTCAAAGAAGCCATGACCACGGTTTTCGTCGTCGCTTTGGCCACGCCCTCCGGTGTCGCCATGGCGTTGTAGCCTTGCAGCAAGGCAATGAAAGTCACCGCCACGCCAAACACCAGACTCTTGATCACACCATTACCAACGTCTTTGAAAATATCAACGCCGCCTTGAATCTGACTCCAAAAAGCACCGCCGTCCACGCCAATCATCAAGACACCGACCACCCAGCCACCAATGATGCCCGTCGCACTGAAGACAGCTGCCAAAATAGGCATCGCCACCACACCTGCCCAAAAGCGCGGCGCCAGTACACGACGAACAGGGTCTACGGCCATCATCTCCATCACACTGATTTGCTCGCCGGCTTTCATCAAGCCAATTTCTGCCGTCAAGGAGGTGCCTGCACGCCCAGCAAACAACAAGGCTGACACCACAGGCCCCAATTCACGAACCAGGCTGAGGGTGACCAGCAAACCCAAGGACTCTGTGGAGCCATAGCGCTTGAGTGCGTAATGCCCTTGCAACCCAAAAACAAAACCAACAAACAAGCCAGCCACAGCGATGATAGGCAGAGAATAATTACCCAAAAAATGGATTTGATCACGCACCAAAACACTGCGCCGCAATGCGTAAGTCAAAGATGCACACAAACGTCCAAACAGTCTGGCGGCATAGCCCATCGCATCCAATTCACGGCGAACGCTGTAGCCAATCTCACGGGGATGGTACCAACTCATGGCCTTGCTCCCAAACCAAAATCCTGCTCAACCGACACACCCGGATAATGGAAATGAACCGGGCCTTCTGGTAGTGCGTTGACAAACTGGTAGACCAAAGGGTCCTGGCTATGCCGAATCTCATCTGCCGTACCCTGTATGGCAATTTTTCCGTTGGCCAGAATGATGATGTGATCGGCTATTGCCAAGGTTTGCTCGAGATCGTGCGAAACAAACACACTGGTCAAGCCCATGGCATCGTTCAACTCGCGAATCAGGCGTGCAAGCGTCCCCAGCGCAATCGGATCGAGTCCGGCAAAGGGCTCGTCATACATCACCAGCTCAGGATCCAAAGCAATGGCACGCGCAAGCGCGACCCGCCTTGCCATGCCCCCTGAGAGGTCGCTCGGCATGAGCGAGGCAGCGCCACGCAACCCCACTGCATTGAGCTTCATCAGCACCACATCGCGAATCAAAGCCTCGGGCAGATCGGTGTGTTCTCGCAGGGGAAACGCCACATTTTCAAACACATTCATGTCCACAAACAAGGCGCCAAACTGAAACAACATACCCATGCGCCTGCGTACCGCGTACAAGTCCGCTTGATTCAAGGCTGACACATCCTGACCATCAAACAGCACGTGGCCCTTTTGCGCACGAATCTGCCCGCCAATCAGGCGCAGCACGGTGGTTTTGCCACCACCAGAAGCCCCCATGAGCGCGGTGACTTTGCCCACAGGAAGCTGCAGGCAAACGTCGTCCAGAATGACACGTTCCCCGTAACCGAAGTTAAGGTGCTGGATTTCGACCAAGTTTTTGGGTGTTGATGGGCGCATAAACGAAGAGACCGGGCGATACCCGGCCCACTGATGATAGTGCACTATACCCAAAAAGGTCAGCCGACATCAGTAGAAACCCTGATACCGACTGAATCTCTTCAACCTTGAGGCCATCCCTTCAGCGTGGCAGAACGCTCTCTCCCATCAGATACCCGTCTACCGCGCGTGCCGCCTGTCGCCCTTCACGAATGGCCCACACCACCAGGCTCTGCCCACGGCGCATGTCGCCCGCCGCAAACACCTTAGGCACATTGGTGGCGTAACCTCCCTCTTCATCGGTTGTCGCCTTGGCGTTGCCACGCGCATCCTTGCCCACACCAAAAGCCTCTAAAACCGTGGGCACAGGATTGACAAACCCCATGGCCAACAACACCAAGTCGGCTGCGTAGGTTTTCTCAGTGCCCTCAATTTCCACCAGCTTACCCGCTTTGAATTCAACCTGCACCGTCGTCAAACCGGTAACTTTGCCTTTTTTACCTACAAAAGCTTTGGTAGAAATTGCAAATTCACGGGAGCAGCCCTCTTCGTGGCTGGAGCTGGTACGCAACTTCATGGGCCAATAAGGCCAGGTAAGCGGACGGTCTTCTTCAACCGGTGGCTCTGGCATGACCTCAAACTGTGTGACGCTGAGCGCACCATGACGGTTGCTGGTTCCCACGCAGTCAGATCCAGTGTCGCCGCCGCCAATCACAATCACGTGTTGGCCATCAGCACGCAGCTGAGCTTTAAGCTTGTCGCCAGCATTGACCTGGTTTTGCTGAGGCAAAAATTCCATGGCGAAATGAATACCCGCCAGGTCACGACCAGGCACAGGCAGGTCACGCGACTGCTCTGAGCCACCCGTGAGCAAGATCGCATCAAACTCCGCCTGTAAAGCCTCTGCGCTGATGGATTCTTTTGACCAATTGGTGACCTTGGTTTCATCAGGCATGCTGCCAACCAAGACACTGGTACGTATGGTGACACCCTCGGCTTTGAGCTGCTCCACCCGACGATCAATATGGCTTTTTTCCATCTTGAAATCCGGGATGCCATAACGCAACAAACCACCCAATCGGTCATTCTTTTCAAACAAGGTCACTGCGTGCCCGGCGCGCGCGAGCTGCTGTGCGGCTGCCAGACCTGCAGGGCCAGAACCCACCACCGCCACTTTTTTACCGGTCTGAACCGCCGCCAGCTGGGGTTTGACCCAACCATGCTCCCAAGCGCGGTCAATGATGGCATGCTCGATGGACTTGATGCCCACCGGCAACTGGTTCACATTGAGCGTGCATGCAGCCTCACAAGGCGCAGGACAAATGCGCCCCGTGAATTCAGGGAAATTGTTGGTGCTGTGCAACACATCAATCGCGTTTTTCCAATCACCCTGGTAGACCAACTCATTGAAATCAGGGATGATGTTGTTGACTGGACAGCCGCTGTTACAAAACGGCGTACCGCAGTCCATGCACCTTGCGGCCTGCTTGTTAGCTTGCTGATCGTCCAGTCCAATCACGAACTCGCGGTAACTCTTCAAGCGCTCGGCAACTGGCTGGTACCCTTCCTCGATGCGCTCGATCTCCATAAAGCCTGTAACTTTTCCCATTTTGACTCCTTTGCGGGACCGGTATCAAACCGGCTCTAAACACTCAATCTGACAGCTAGCTGCGCTGCAACAGCACAGCTCTGAATTTGCACAACTGCGACGCACCCCTTGCAAGGGCGTCGCAGTCTGGTCTATTTAACCTGCACACTTTCCATTTTTGCGCTCAAACGACGCGTCGCTTGCGCTTGTGCCTCTTTGCTGGCAGCCAGCTCAGCCAAGGCACGCTTGTACTCAATGGGGAAAACCTTGACGAACTTTTGCAAGCTGGCTTGCCAGTTATCGAGTAACTCGCGAGCGCGACGACTGCCCGTCCAGCGAATATGATCATCCAACAGCTTGCGTAACTGGGCTTCGTCAGTTTGGCCGCGATGCCACAGATCTTTGTTGCCAGCGGCCTCCTGGACTTTGGTTGTTTGCAACTTGTCAATAGAGACCATAGCGGTGTTACAGCGGGTAGCGAACTCGCCGTCTTCGTCATAGACGTAAGCAATACCACCACTCATGCCTGCAGCAAAGTTACGGCCTGTTTTACCCAGTACCAGCACGGTCCCGCCTGTCATGTACTCGCACCCATGATCGCCCGTTCCCTCCACCACAGCCGTAGCGCCCGACAAACGCACGGCAAAACGCTCGCCACCAACCCCGCCAAAATAGGCTTCGCCACTGGTCGCGCCGTACATCACGGTGTTGCCAACAATGATATTGCGTGACGGTTCACCCCGAAAATCGATGCTGGGGCGCACCACCACTCGGCCGCCGGACAAGCCCTTGCCGGTGTAATCATTGGCGTCACCAATCAGGTACAGCGTGATGCCGCGTGCCAGGAAGGCGCCAAACGACTGACCACCCGTTCCTTCGAGCTGAATACGGATGCTGTCATCGGGCAAACCTTCAGGGTGAACTTTTGTCAACGCACCCGACAACATCGCGCCCACCGAACGGTTGACGTTGCGTGCAACCTCCATGAACTGCACACGTTGACCTTTCTCGATGGCTGGAAGTGAGCGCTCAATCAGCGTCACATCCAGGGCTTTTTCAAGGCCGTGATCCTGGACTTCCGTGTGGCGACGCGATACGTCAGCCGGAACAGCCGGTTGGGCGAACAAGCGTGAAAAGTCCAGCCCCTTGGCTTTCCAGTGGGCAATGCCGGGGCGTGAATCAAGCAAGTCAGCCCGGCCAATCATGTCGTCGAATTTACGCAGACCCAGCTGTGCCATGATCTGACGCACTTCTTCGGCCACGAAAAAGAAATAGTTCACCACGTGCTCGGGCTTGCCCGAGAACTTGCGACGCAACAAAGGGTCTTGTGTGGCCACACCCACCGGGCAGGTGTTGAGGTGGCACTTGCGCATCATGATGCAACCTTCAACCACCAACGGCGCGGTGGCAAAACCGAATTCATCAGCACCCAAAAGCGCACCAATGGCCACATCACGACCGGTTTTCATCTGGCCGTCTGCTTGCACGCGAATCCGGCTTCGAAGGCGATTGAGCACCAAGGTTTGCTGGGTCTCAGCCAGGCCAATCTCCCATGGACTGCCAGCATGCTTGATAGACGACCACGGCGAGGCGCCGGTACCGCCATCGTGACCAGCAATCACCAGATGGTCACTCTTGCATTTAGCCACGCCTGCTGCAATCGTCCCCACGCCGATTTCAGACACCAGTTTCACGCTGATACTGGCCTGCGGGGCCACGTTTTTCAGATCGTGAATCAGTTGTGCTAAATCTTCAATGGAATAAATGTCATGATGGGGCGGCGGCGAAATCAAGCCAACCCCAGGCACCGAGTAACGCAGAAATCCAATGTACTCAGACACCTTGCCGCCCGGCAACTGACCGCCTACACCAGGTTTGGCCCCCTGCGCCATCTTGATCTGAATTTGATCGGCGCTGGAGAGGTACTCGGCTGTGACACCGAACCGCCCTGACGCCACTTGCTTGATACGTGAGCGCAGGCTGTCACCGGCTTGCAGCGGCATATCGACTTCGACCACTGCGTCGCCGATGATGCTCTTGAGTGTGTCCCCCGCCTTGATGGGAATGCCTTTGAGCTCATTTCGGTAACGCGCAGGGTCTTCCCCGCCTTCACCAGTGTTGCTCTTGCCGCCAATGCGGTTCATGGCCACGGCCAGCGTGGCGTGTGCTTCGGTGGAAATCGAGCCCAGCGACATCGCGCCGGTTGCAAACCGTTTGACGATTTCGCTGGCTGGCTCGACCTCATCGAGCGCAATGGCCTGGGCAGGATCAATCTTGAACTCAAACAAACCGCGCAAAGTCATATGACGCTTGTTCTGGTCATTGATGATCTGGGCGTACTCTTTATAGGTATTGAAATTGTTGGCGCGTGTGCTGTGTTGCAACTTGGCAATCGCATCAGGCGTCCACATGTGCTCTTCACCACGCGTGCGCCAAGCGTATTCACCACCAGCGTCCAAACGGTTTGCCAGCACGGGGTCATTGCTGAACGCGGCCACATGCATGCGGATCGCCTCTTCAGCAATCCTGAAAACGCCAATACCCTCCACCCTGGACGGTGTACCCGTGAAGTACTTCTCGACAGTCTCAGTTGACAAGCCAATGGCCTCGAACAACTGGGCTCCGCAGTAACTCATGTAGGTGGACACGCCCATTTTGGACATGATCTTGGACAGCCCCTTGCCAACAGCCTTGATGTAGTTGTAAATGGCTTTATCCACGCCCAGTTCGCCAGGCAGGTCTTTGGAGATGCTCGCCAGCGTCTCCAGGGCCAAGTAAGGGTGCACGGCTTCGGCGCCATATCCGGCGAGCACGGCAAAGTGGTGAACTTCACGGGCCGTGCCGGTCTCAACCACCAGACCGGTGGTGGTGCGCAAACCGTCACGCACCAGGTGCTGGTGCACGGCGCTCAGGGCCAGCAAAGCGGGAATGGCTACTTGGGTAGCACTGATGTTGCGGTCGCTGATGATCAAAATGTTGCAGCCACTTTGGATGGCATCAACCGCTTCAGCACACAAGGAAGCCAGCTTGGCTTCAACCCCTTCATTGCCCCAACTCAAGGGGTAGGTAATGTCCAGCGTGTAGCTGCGAAATTTACCCTGCGTATGCACGGAAATGTGACGCAACTTGGCCATGCCTGCAAAGTCCAGAATCGGCTGACTCACTTCCAGACGCATGGGCGGGTTGACCTGATTAATGTCCAACAGGTTGGGCTTAGGACCAATAAAGGACACCAAACTCATCACAATGGCTTCACGAATGGGATCGATCGGCGGGTTGGTGACTTGCGCAAACAACTGCTTGAAATAGTTGTACAAGGGCTTGTTTTTGTCGCTGAGAACGGCCAAAGGACTGTCGTTCCCCATCGAGCCCAAGGCTTCTTCACCGTTAGCAGCCATGGGTGCCATCAGAAACTTGAGGTCTTCCTGCGTGAAGCCAAAAGCCTGTTGGCGGTCAAGTAGCGTGCTTACACTTTCATTCGCGCTGGCAGGCTCAACACCGGCTCCAGCCAAATCATCCAGCCGGATGCGCAGGTTTTCGATCCACTGCTTATAGGGCTTGCTGTTGGCCAGTGTGGACTTGAGCTCTTCATCATCCACCATGCGACCCTGCTCCAGGTCAATCATGAACATCTTGCCGGGCTGCAGGCGCCACTTGCGCACAATCTTGCTCTCAGGAAAAGGCAGCACACCCGATTCAGAGCCCATCACAACCAGATCGTCATCGGTGATGCAATAACGCGATGGCCTCAGACCATTGCGGTCCAGGGTTGCGCCGATTTGGCGGCCGTCCGTGAACACGATAGAGGCCGGGCCGTCCCAAGGTTCCATCATCGCGGCATGGTATTCGTAGAAAGCTTTGCGGCGCTCATCCATAGAGGTATGCTGCTCCCAGGGTTCTGGAATCATCATCATCACCGCCTGGCTGATGGGGTAGCCGGCCATGGTCATCAACTCAAGACAGTTGTCAAACGTGGCCGTGTCCGACTGGTGCGCAAAACTGATCGGGTACAGCTTTTTCAGGTCTTCACCGAGCACGGGCGAACTCATAACCCCTTCGCGCGCCTTCATCCAGTTGTAGTTGCCTTTGACTGTGTTGATTTCGCCATTGTGCGCAACATAACGATAAGGGTGCGCCAAGGGCCACTCTGGAAAGGTATTGGTAGAAAACCGCTGGTGTACCAAACCCAAAGCCGACACACAACGCGGGTCGCGCAGATCCAAGAAGTAGGTCCCCACTTGATTGGCTAACAACAAGCCTTTGTAGACCACCGTGCGACTCGACATGCTCGGAACGTAATATTCTTTGCTGTGCTTGAGCTTCAAGGCCTGAATGTGCGCGCTGGCTGTTTTGCGAATCACGTAGAGCTTGCGCTCTAGCGCGTCTTGCACAATCACGTCGTTGCCCCGACCGATGAATATTTGCCGCAACACCGGCTCTTTGACACGAACGGCGGGGGACATGGGCATCTCGGCATCCACCGGCACATCTCGCCAACCAAGCAAGACCTGCCCCTCGGCCTTCACAGCGCGCTCGAGCTCTTGTTCGCACGCCAAACGAGACGCGTGCTCTTTAGGCAAAAACACCATGCCAACGCCATACTCCCCAGGCGGGGGCAAGGTCACGCCCTGCGCGGCCATCACCTCGCGGTACAGCACATCTGGAAGTTGAATCAAAATGCCGGCGCCATCACCCATCAATTTGTCCGCACCGACCGCGCCACGGTGATCAAGGTTCTGCAAAATCTGCAACGCATTGCGCACAATGTCGTGTGACTTCAGGCCTTTAATGTGTGCAACAAACCCCACGCCGCAAGCATCATGCTCCTGCGCCGAAGAATACAAACCGTGTTCTTGAAGATGCGAAATTTCAGCAGCCGTCGTCATGGGCGTTCCTGGTGAGTTATCAGAAACCCGACTTTACCCCAAGGCACCACCCTCTCCAAGACAATTAATTAGGGTCAGATACTAATTAAAAAGAAAACAATTTGAATTTTAAAAAATAAGGGACACATCAAATAAATAGCACTAAATTCACTTTGGTCAATGCTTAATGCGGTTTTGTATTTTTAAAAGTAGCAGTTTTTGGTCTTCCGACTTGGGCTTTTTGCAGCCGACGGCCTGTGCTTTTCTGGAGCCTCTGAACAAAGGCGGGCTCACCCAAGGCCCATCCGTGCAAGGTGGACTGGGTTAGGGCCAGCTGCTGCTCGGTGCGCAGGCCACTTTGAACCAGTTCGGTATAAGCAGCTTCGCGGGAAAATGGTGTATTACCCAACTGCCAGTACAAGACATGGGGCGCTACCAACTTATCTTGCCGCGCGCCGATGTAATGCCCGTGACTTGACCAAGCATAGTCAGCCGCCAGTTCGCACATACCGGCACGCACCGGATTCAGGTCGATGTAGACCATACATGCCAACAAGTAGCGCTCCGTCTGAATCACTGTGGATTTATACCTACCCTCCCAAAGGGTACCTGTACGATCGTGCGCATGGTTGAAATAGCGCACATAACTGCGGCCAATAGCTTGCATCATCTGCGCCAGACCGTCGTGGGTGTGGGGCGTTAACAACAGGTGGAAGTGGTTGTCCATCAGCACATAGGCATGCACATCTACTTGAAATTTTTCAGCATACTCTTCGATTGTTTTCAGCAAGCGTGTTCTATCAGCCTGCCCCTGAACGATCGGCTGGCGATTGTTGCCACGTTGAATCACATGGTGCGGATATTCAGGCAGGGTGAGACGCGGTAGTCTGGCCATGGTCTTTCATCTTCGATGGAAAATAATTAGGATCTGACCCCATTTAATCATTGTCCAACGCATGAAAGCGCGTTGTCAACAAGGACTCCAAACCAAACTCTTTCAACAAAGCTCGCAGACGGCTTTGAGCCGACTTTTTGACCTGCCCAGTGTGGCGGGCGATGATGAGTTCGTTTTTCATGCTGTGCTCCCAACCCACCAGCTCTGTCACCGTCACCTGGTAACCACAGGCTTCCAAGTACAAACAGCGCATGACGTTGGTGATTTGACTACCCAGTTCACGGGTGTGCAAAGGATGGCGCCACAGCTCCGCCAAGGGCGTACGCGCCAATGACAGCGCTTTGTGCTGACTCAGGACGCGGGCTACCTCGGCCTGGCAACAAGGCACCAGCACCATGTAACGGGCTTTTTTCTCCAGGCCAAAGGCGATGGCATCGTCCGTGGCCGTGTCACAAGCATGCAATGCGGTGACCACGTCCACGACTGGCGGCAAATGCGCCAATTGCATGGACTGGGCCACGGTTGAGTTAACGAACACCATCCGGTCAAATCCCAGCTGAGTAGCCAGTTCTTTGGATTTTTCCACCAAATCGGGGCGCGTCTCGATGCCAAAAATCATGCCATCAGATCGGCTTTTAAAAAACAGGTCGTACAAAATGAATCCCAAGTACGACTTGCCTGCGCCATGGTCAGCCAAGGTCAGTCCCCTTGCCGGCTGCTGAGCACCGGAAATCGGCTCGTCTTGCAGGCTATGCAAGATTTTTTCAATGAACTGGTAGAGGTGGTAGACCTGCTTCAATTTGCGGCGCGAGTCCTGATTGAGTTTTCCCTCACGCGTCAGGATGTGCAAAGCCTTCAGTAATTCAATGGATTGCCCAGGTCGGAGCTCCTGCTCTAAGCCGTGTACCGGTCCCGATGGCTTGGGCGCCTCTTTGTGGCTATTTTTTGTCATGCGATGTCCCGTCATGTGGTCCGATGTTCAGCATCTGCCAACCTTGCAGCCCCAATGTTTGCATGGTCTGAAGATTGACTTCGACAATGGCTTCAGCCTCTGGGAAAGCCTGAACCGCACGGTCCACGCTGTCTTCACGAAGCAAGTGCAAGATGGGGTAAGGCGAACGGTTGGTGAAATTGCTGATGTCATCGGTCTGTGTTCCTGCGAATTGGTAACGCGGATGAAAGCTGGCAATTTGGATCACGCCCACCAGCTTCATTGAGCGCAAGACATGATCAGCTACGGCTAAAAAATCATTGAAATCTAAAAAGTCACTGAGCAACTGCGGGATGATCAATAGCGTGGTTTCACGCGCCTGCGCCGGCTCGCCCAGGAGCGCGTCCAACTGCTCCACCAGTTCTTGGCGCAGGTCTTGGGCATCGAGGGCAACACTCACAGCGTAGTGAATACGCTGTTTCACATGCGGTGCCTTGGCAAACGGGCACAGGTTCAGGCCAATGACGGCTTGCTCAAGCCAATGCACCGTGTCAGCAATAACCTGTGCTGTTAAAGATTTATCCATGCAGCGATTGTGCCGCCCGCAGTCGCAATGCGCGATGGGCCAACCAAGCCATCCAAGCGCCCAAAGCGCTGCAACTCACAGTCACCACAGGCGTGAGCTGCCAACCACCAGCCTGCGCAGCCACCGCCGCCACGACGGGCGGTCCAAAAAACTGACCAAATGCTGAGAGCTGTTGGACCCAACCGACCGTGGTGGCGATCTGCTGCTCACCCGGCGCCAAGCGCACCGCCAAATAAAACAAAGTGCCCGGCACCAAGCCGCCGGCACCAGAGAACAGCAACACACCCGCATAGCGCAACCAAGGCCAAGGTGCGGTCATCGACACAAATGCCAGGGTACTGCCCAAGGCCATCGCGCCAAAGCCCAACCACAGCGTGGTGCGCACACTCCAACCACGCTGGATCAAACGACCTGATGCCACATTGCCCACGATGTTCATTGCTGCAGCGAGCGCACTCAAGACGCCCAGAAGCGAACCCGACACACCAGCTGCGGCATAAATCGATGGCAAAAATCCAATCACAGCCATCCACTGGCTGGAGTACAGCGCGAAGGTGAGTGCCACCAACCACGGGCCCGAGGTGCTCAAAGTGCTGCGCAAGCGCAAACGCAGCTGGGGCGCTTGGCGTTGAGCGCGAACAGGGTCAGGCGGCAGGCTTTGCCAGACCACTACCGCCATCAACAAGGACAGCACCGCGAACACCCACCACCAGCTAACCCATCCCCAGTGTTGAATGAATACAGGCCCCAGCAGCAAAGCCAGTGCGGTTCCGGCGGGCATGTAAGCTCCCCACAGGCCCAACATGCCACTCAGCTGCTGCCCAGGGACCAAACGGCGGATCAAACCAGGCGCAGGCAAGACCACCAGCAAAAATCCAATACCCTCAAAAGCCCGACAGACCAGCAGCAGCGGCACGTCGCGCGCCAAACCACCCAGTGCGCTGGCCATGCTCAACAAGCTCAAACCGGTGAGCAGCGTGCGCCGCAGACCAAATCCATCTGTCAGCAAGCCAACAACAACCGCCATGAGCAAGCCTGCCAATTGGACAGTGGAGAGCAAAAAGCCCGAAGCAACCCAACCCAGGTCCAACTGCGCCTGTAACGCGGGTAAGGCAGGTGCTATTTTCCCAACCTGCAGGGCGGCCACAACCCCGGCCAGCACCACCAGCCAAGCCGGCTTCACAACCATCGCTTTCCGGTCAACCGCTCATGTTCACGCATGGCAAAACGGTCTGTCATACCGGCGATGTAGTCAGCGACACCACGTTGCGGGCACGCACTGTGCACAAATTCAAGGGGCATTTCATGGGGTTGGTCCACATAAGCCGCAAACAAATCCAACACCACCTGCTGCGCCTGCGACATCATCGTCGTGACTTGCTCATGCCGGTACAAGCTGGCAAACAGAAACTTTTTCAACTCTTCACTTTGCCCACGCATGGACGCAGTGAACTGCACCAAAGGCTTGGCAAGGCGTACCTCGCTGACAGTTTGGATGCCAGCGTCTAGGACGGCGCTGCGTGTCGCCGCAATCACGTCGTACACCTGTTCACTGAGCATACGGCGAATGCTTTCATACAGCCAGCGTCGTGGTTGATGATGAAGTTTTGGATGTTCTTGAGCTGAAGCCTCTAAATAGGTAGCAAACAGCTTCACCTCTTGCATCTGATCCAAACTCAGCACGCCTGAGCGCACGCCGTCGTCGATGTCATGCGCGTTGTAGGCAATGGCGTCAGCCAAATTGCACAACTGTGCCTCCAGACTGGGCTGATGACGGTCTAAAAATCGGCGCGCTACGCCATCAGGCTCTTGCGCTTCAAGCAACTCAGCATTGGCGCGCGAGCAATGCTTCAAAATGCCTTCACGGGTTTCAAAGGTCAGGTTCAAGCCATCAAATTCTGGGTAGCGGTGTTCAAGATGATCTACCACCCTCAGACTCTGCAAGTTGTGCTCAAACCCGCCATGGTTACGCATGCAGTCATTGAGCGCATCCTGCCCCGCGTGGCCAAATGGTGTGTGCCCGACATCATGTGCCAAAGAGATCGCTTCAACCAGGTCTTCGTTCAAACCCAATGACCTGGCCATCGAGCGCCCTAGCTGGGCGACCTCCAATGAATGGGTCAGGCGTGTTCGAAACAAGTCACCTTCATGGTTCAAAAAGACCTGCGTTTTGTAGACCAGTCGGCGAAACGCTGTGCTGTGCACGATACGGTCCCGATCGCGTTGAAATTCAGTGCGCGTGGGTGCGGCGGCTTGCGCATAGCGACGCGCACGCGACATCGCTGGGTCACAGGCATAAGAAGCCAAACTCATGGAAAAGCAGTCCGATTGTTCAGCGATGACACGGTCGGTTCAGCACTGACTCAGGGTGTCTTGTCACAGCAACTGTCAATCACTTGGCGAACCAATTCATCAGGTGCGCTGCGCACAAGGGCCTGGCCGGGCTTGCTGATCAAGACAAACTTGATCTCACCGGCTTCAGATTTCTTATCAATCCGCATCAAAGCCAAGTACCTCCCAGCGTTGTCGTTCGAATCAATGTAAGGGCCGCGCACTGGCAAACCGGTTTTTTGCAACAACTGCGTCAAGCGGTGAGCAAAAAAAGCATCCACCAAACCCAAGCGCACCGACAACTGCGCCGCCATGACCATGCCCACTGCAACCGCCTCGCCATGCAACCAAGCGCCGTAGCCCATGCCAGCTTCAATGGCGTGGCCAAAGGTATGGCCAAAATTAAGAATAGCGCGCAGACCAGCCTCACGCTCATCTTGCCCGACCACCCAGGCCTTGATCTCACAAC
>CAWUSQ010000004.1:0-156599 GCA_963925275.1 uncultured Rhodoferax sp. | reverse complement strand
AGGCTGATGTGCGCCGGTGCCACGCTCTTGAGGTAGAAGGCTGCGGGGCCGAACGGCGGCGACAGGAAGGACACCTGCATATTCACGCAAAACAGCACGCCAAACCACACCGGCACAAAGCTGGGGTCTTTGACCAGGGGGGCCAGCAGACCGATCTCGTTGACCGGCAGCTTGAGTACGATCGGCATGAACACAGGCATCACCAGCAAGACAATCCCGGTCCAGTCCATGAACATGCCCAGAATCAGGAAAATAAACATCATCACCAGCAGCACCCCCAGGGTTGGCAATTCGTAGCCAATGATCATGTTGGCTACGTAAGTGGGCCCGCCGGCGATGGTGTAGGCGCCGGCCAGGGCGGTGGCGCCAAAGGTGACCCAGATGATGGTGCCCGTCGACTTGAAGGTGCGCATCGAGGCTTCTTTGACCAGCTGGATCGAAAACTCGCGACGCAGTGCGATCAGAATCAGCACCGCCACCGAACCAATGGCGGCCGCTTCGGTGATGCCAGTGACACCGCCGTAGATCGAGCCCAGCACGATGAAGACGATCAGCAAGGGCTGCAGCAGGCCTTTGCCCATTTGCCAGGCGGCCTTGGTCTCGCTCCAGCCAATCAGCTTGAACAGATAAAAGCCACTGGCCAGCGCGATCAGGCCGCCACCGTAGACCCAGGTGATGGCTTGAAACCAGGTGCCCTCTTCAATTTTGGACTCCGGCAGCAGCTGAACAATCATGGCCCGCAAGGTGATGGCGCTGGCAAAAGAGAAGATGACGATGCCGGCCAGGCGCGCGCCGAATTTGCACTTATCGGCAAAGCTCAAGTCATCCGGACCAGGTTCGGGCAGCGGTGCGAGTGCCGGGTTAAGGTGGGTACGTATCAGGATATAGCCGATGTAGAAGAGCGCCATCACGAAGCCGGGCAGGAAGGCGGCCTGGAACAGCGCGTGGATGGAGGTTTCGGTGATCAGTCCGAAAAAGATCAGCACGATCGAGGGCGGGATCATGGTGCCCAGTGATCCGGAGGCACAAATCGTACCGACGGCCAGGTTCTGGTCATAGCCCAGACGCAGCATTTGCGGCAGAGCGATCAAACCCAGCAATACCACCTCGCCGCCGATGATGCCCGACATGGCGGCCATCACCACCGCCATCAGTGCGGTGACCACGGCAATACCACCACGGGTGCGGTTCATCCATAGGCTCAGGGTGCTGTACATGTCGCGCGCGATGCCCGAGCGCTCCAGCAAAGTGGCCATGAAAATGAACAGCGGCACGGACACCAGCACGTAATCGGTCATGATGCCGTAGAGCCGCTGGGCCAGAATGTTCAGAGGCCCGGCACCAAAGGTTCGGGTGAGCAGGCCTTCGCCGATCTTCCAGGCCGAGAAGTCCAGGCCGTGGACGAAGGGGTCCATCAACAGGGTCGGCTCGAACTTGAGCACCAGCACCACCACCGCCAGGAAGCCAGAGGCAAAGCCCAGCGGCATGCCGATGGCGAGCAGCAGCAGCATGCCGATTAAAAGAATGAGCGAAATCGTTGCGATGTCCACTTTGTCTTGTCCCGTTTGAGGGCATGCAGCTTGCCTGCCCGGATGGTTGTTTGGTTGGTGATGGGCCGGTCAATGGGCTGACTTGGAGCCCACGGGCTCGGGCGTCTCGTGCCCTCGCTTGGCCATGATCTCGTCGGGCAAGTCAAATTCCTTGGTCGGGTCGTGGTTTTCCACGAAAGACGCGGGTGTGACCTTGAAATCGCGCAGCAAGCCGATTGAGGAGTAAACAATAAAAGCCACCAGCAGGAGCGCGATCGCAATGCGCCAATGCATGGGCACGGCAAAGTCGGCGTTGTTGGTGGACAGCAGCACCGGCAGGGCCCACAGGCACAGGCCGACGATCACCACAGCGGCCACCACATCAAAGGCCTTGCGAACCCAGGCGGCCGATGGCCAGTCTCGGATGAGGTTGGAGACAGTCTGCAGCAACAACAAAAACAGAGCGCCGAGCAAGACGGGCTTGTCGGTCGCAGGAATGGGAGGATCCCAAGCGGTGCCAAAGGCTTCCCAGCGGGCAAATTTCGCAGCGGCCTCGCCAAACCCGCCCCACAGCACGGCCAGGACAAAAATGCTGGTGCACAAAACCGAAAGCACGTCGAACAACTTGCGCATCCAGCGTGGTGCCATCTCGTAGAGCACATAAATGCGAATGTGGCTGCGTTGCTGCATGGCGTACAGGCCGGAGGTGATGTAGATGATGCCGCCGACCCAGAGTGACATTTCATTCACCCACAGCGTGGGTTGGAAGAAGATGTAGCGCATGATCACCTCGTACGACATGATGCCGACGAGAAGCAGGGAGCCCCAGATCATCATTCGACTGAACGCGAAGGTCACGCGATCAATGGGTCCAGTGGGTTTGTGCTCGACCATAAAGTCGTTCCTAGAAAAGAATGGCCTAGCCTACAGCTGTTTTGAAGGACCGCTGCAGGGCATGATCCGACCAAACAAACACCGGGGTCAGACCCCGGTGTTTACTGCCGGCTGGGGTGGATTTACTCCAGAACGCCCAGAGCCTTGAGGTAGGCGGTGTGCGACTGCACCAGAGCTTTGGCTTCTGGCGTGGTTGCAAACTCCGGCCAGGTGCCCACAGCGGCCTTGCGGAATTCTGCACGGTCTTTGGCAGACCAGTCGTACAGCTTCACGCCTTGAGCGCGCAGTTTGCTGGCGGCTTCATTGTTGGCTTTCTCGCCAGTCAAAGCCTGGCGCAGGGCCAGCTTTTCCATGGCCACTTCCATGATGCGGCGATGCGCTTCTGGCATGGCGTCCCATTTGGTTTTGTTGCAAGCCAGGTGGTCCGAGGGCATCGAGTGGAAGCCAGGGTGGGTGGCGTGCTTGGCCTTGTCGTACAGGCCCATGCCCATGTTGTTGGCCAGAATGGAGGCGTCAGCACCGTCGATGATGCCGCTGCCCAGGGCGGTGAAGACCTCGGTGAAGTCCATCACGATCGGCTTGGCACCCAGTTTGGCGAAGATCTTGGTTTCCATGCCGGGGGGCGAGCGGAACTTCCAGTCTTTCAGGTCGGCAACGCCGCGCAGGGGCTTGGTCGACGACATGGCCTCCTGGCCAACCACCCACCAACCCACCAGGTGCATGCCGTATTTGTTGTAGAGCTTGCTAGCGGCTTCCTTGCCACCGCCGAGCAGCAGCCAGCTGAGCTGCTGGTAGGGCGTGTCGTAGCCGCCCATGATGTCGCCCACGAACTGGAACGCCGGGTTCTTGCCCGTCTGGTAAGCGCCGCCCGTCATGTCGCAGTCGAGAATGCCAGTGGCTGCAGCGTCGAAAGTCTCAACGGACTTGACCACTGAAGACGAGTAGAACATCTCAATCTTGATCTGCCCGCCGGACATGACTTCCACATCCTTGATAAAGTCAGCGGCGTTCTTGCCGGAAATGGTTTCCGGACCGTAATGCGTCTGGATACGCAAGTTGGTGGGGGCTGCTGATGCACCGCCAGCCATGCTCAAACTCATCAAGGCTGCAACGGCTGCCCCAGCGATTGTTCTTAATTTCATCAAGCTCTCCTTGTATTCATATAATGATATTACCTTTGCCGGTTGGCAAAAAAATTATAGAGAAAATGAGCTTGTTAGCGTCTAATGGTTTTCCCCTATGCGGCACATCAGCCATGGTTTGAACCCAAACAGCGCTGCAGGTGTGCCGAATGAACATTCTGGGTTGAAGGCAAGGGATCGCTGTTTTCTCAAGCGCGCGGCTGCCCTGCCTGATGAGATGAAAAACGGTGTTTTGGCTCTATCATGATGTCAAAACTACACAGGAGACGTGTTCCATGAGTGCTAAAAAAAACAAGCCTTTGCGCAGCCAAGCTTGGTTTGGCCGACAAGACCGCGAGGGCTTTTTGTACCGCAGCTGGGTCAAGGGCAAAGGCGTTCCTGATGACCAGTTTGACGGCAGACCGGTGATCGGCATTTGCAATACCTTCAGCGAGCTTACCCCTTGTAACTCGCACTTTCGCACCTTGGCTGAACAGGTCAAGATCGGCGTGTACGAGGCTGGTGGTTTCCCCCTGGAGTTCCCCGTCATGTCTTTGGGTGAAACCTTGCTGCGCCCCACCGCCATGCTGTACCGCAACCTGGCATCCATGGATGTAGAAGAAAGCATTCGCGGTAACCCCCTCGATGGCGTGGTGCTGCTGATGGGATGTGACAAAACAACCCCCAGCCTTTTGATGGGCGCCTCCAGTGTGAATTTACCCACTATTGGCGTCAGTGGCGGGCCCATGCTCAACGGCAAATGGCGTGGTCAAGAGCTGGGTTCGGGCACCGGCACTTGGAGCATGAGTGAGCAGGTGCGCGCGGGCACCCTCAAAATGCAAGACTTTTTGGGCGCAGAGAGCTGCATGCACCGCAGCCATGGCCACTGCATGACCATGGGTACTGCTTCGACCATGGCCAGCATGGTGGAAGCCTTGGGCATTGGCTTGCCGGGCAACGCGGCTTACCCAGCCGTGGATGGTCGGCGCAATGTCTTGGCCCGAGAGGCTGGTCGGCGCATCGTGGAGCTGGTTCGCCAAGACATCACGATCTCGCAGATCCTCACCCGTGAGGCTTTCGAGAACGCTATCAAGACGCTGGCGGCGATTGGCGGCTCAACCAATGCGGTGATTCATCTCACGGCCATTGCGGGGCGTCTGGGCGTGCCGCTGGCCTTGGAAGACTTTGACCGTCTGGGCAGTCGCATGCCCTGTCTGGTCAATCTGCAGCCTTCGGGCGAGTACTTGATGGAAGACTTTTGTTATGCGGGCGGTCTGCCTGTGGTGATGAAAGAAATTGCCAGTGAGCTGCATTTGGATATTCCAACTGTGTCGGGACAAACAGTGGGTGAAAACATTGCCCACGCTGAGAACTACAACACCAAAGTCATTAAAACCGTGGCCGAGCCATTCAAAGCAGAGGCGGGCATTGCGGTGTTGCGTGGCAATCTGGCCCCCCGTGGTGCGGTGATCAAGCCCAGCGCGGCCAGCGCAGCGCTTCTGCAGCACACCGGGCGCGCCGTGGTGTTTGAAGATGCAGACGACTTCCACGCGCGCATAGACGACGAAGCGCTGGACGTGGATGCCAGTTGCATCTTGGTCTTGAAAAACTGCGGCCCCAAGGGCTACCCCGGCATGGCTGAAGTGGGCAACATGCCCTTGCCACCCAAGGTGTTGCGATCTGGCGCGACCGACATGGTGCGCATATCGGATGCGCGCATGAGTGGCACGGCCTACGGCACCGTGGTGTTGCACACCGCACCCGAGGCCGCCGCGGGAGGCCCGTTGGCGGTGGTGCGCAATGGTGACCTGATCACGCTGGATGTGGCTGGGCGCGCGCTCACGCTGCATGTCGACGAGGCTGAACTGGCAACACGGCTTCAAGCCTGGCAGGCGCCGGAGCCGCCCTTGACGTCAGGTTACTGGAAGCTCTACATCGATCATGTGCTGCAGGCCGACCAAGGCGCCGACCTCGACTTTTTGGTCGGCCAACGCGGGTCTTTTGTGCCGCGCGACAATCACTGATGTAGATGAAGGGCTCAGCTGACTGCAGGGTCTAAAAAGCCTTGGTGGCAGGGTATTCAAAACAGGTTTAATTCAAAGGAGAAGGATTCATGAAGCTATTGCGTGCGTGGGTTGATGGTCGGGTGGTGCCCGGTGCGGTGGACGCCCAAGGTCAGCGCCGTGATCTGAGTAGTTTGGTGGCAGACATCAACTGCAAAGATTTACAGGGTGCTGGTTTGAAAAAACTGCAAAGTGCAGACCTGAGTCAATTGCCGGAGATCGCGTCATCTGCGGGTTTGTTGCCGCCATGGGCTGACTGCGCCCAATTTGTGGCCATTGGTTTGAACTACGCTGACCATGCAGCAGAGTCGAACTTGCCTATTCCTGCCGAGCCGGTGGTGTTCAACAAGTCCATTCATTCCAGGGTCGGACCCAACCACGATGTGGTGTTGCCCCAGGGCTCGGTCAAGGGCGATTGGGAAATTGAGTTGGGCATCGTGATTGGCGCCAAGACGCGCTACGTGAGCCAAGATGAGGCCTTGGCACATGTGGCGGGTTACTGCGTGGTCAATGATGTGTCAGAGCGTGCTTACCAAATTGAGCGCGGTGGTCTGTGGGACAAAGGCAAGGGCTGTGACACCTTTGGGCCGGTCGGTCCTTGGTTGGTAACGGCCGATGAAATCGCAGACCCGCAACAACTGGGTATGTGGCTTGATGTGAACGGCAAACGTGCCCAAACTGGCAATACCAAAACCATGATTTTTGGTGTCGCAGAGTTGGTCTCTTATGTGAGCCGTTTCATGACACTCTACCCCGGTGACATCATCACCACTGGCACGCCGCCCGGCGTGGGCATGGGTGTCAAACCCAATCCTGTGTACCTCAAAGCAGGTGACACCATGCGTTTGGGTATTGATGGTTTGGGCGAACAGCAGCAAACGGTGTACGCCTGGGACCCGGTGCGCATTGACGCCGTGGTTTAAGGACGCGCACCATGAACCGCGTTTTAATCACTGGCGCCGGCGGCTTTGTCGGTGCGCGACTGGCCAGACATTTGCTGGCCCATCCTGAGGCCATCGGGACTGGCCCGCTGGCTTTGACACTGACAGACCAGTTTGCCATCCCAACAGACCTTGCAGCGCATCCGCAGGTGACGGCCGTGCAGGGCCCCTTGGGTGCGCAAGCGGCCTTGTTTGCCAGCGGTTTTGACCGCGTCTTTCACTTGGCCTCGGCGGTATCGGGCGAGTGCGAGATAGACTTTGAGCTGGGCTTGCGCTCCAACCTGGACGGTACGCGCTTGTTGCTCGAAGGCTTGCGCCAAGCGGGCAACGTGCCGCGCCTGGTGTTTTCCAGCTCGATCGCGGTGTATGGCCCAGACCCTGGTCTGGCCATGCCTGAGACCGTCAGTGATGACAGCTTGCCCGCACCTCAAACCTCGTACGGCACCCACAAATTGATGTGTGAGTACCTGATTGCTGATTACACCCGCAAAGGCTATCTGGATGGGCGCAGTGCGCGCTTGATGACGGTGGTGGTGCGACCTGGCAAGCCCAATGGCGCAGCCTCATCGTTTTTCAGCGGCATCATCCGAGAGCCACTCGCCGGTTTGCAAGCCGTGTGCCCGGTGGACCCATCGGCTGCGCACCCTGTTGCCTCGCCACAGTCCACTGTGTTGAGCCTGGTGGGCTTGATGCAAGCACCGCGCGATGTACTCAAGCGCCGCTTGGCCATCAACCTGCCCGCCGTCAACGTCACCGTGGCGCAGATGCTCGACGCACTGGAAAAAGTAGCTGGTCCCCAAGCGCGTGCGCTGGTACGGTTTGAGCGTGATGAGCGCATTGCCAGCATCGTGGCCAATTGGCCGCGCGCTGCGCGCAGCGACACCGCGCAGGGTGTTTTGAACTTTGCCGGTGACGCATCTTTTGAGGCGATTGTTCGCCAATACATCGAGGACATGCGCGCGGCAGGCTTGAGCGATACGGCATTGAAAGGTCTGTCATGAACCAATTGGATTTAAAAGGCCGCGTGGCCGTGATCACGGGCGGTGCCCAGGGCATCGGCTATGCCATCGCCCAGCGCATGCTCGACTCAGGTGCCGAGGTGGTGTTGTGGGACCGCAATGCCCAAGCGCTTGAGCAGGCTCAAGCGAGCTTGAGCGCGCGCGGCGTGGTGCGCACCGTGACCGTTGAGTTAGGCCAAGAAAGCAGTGTCCAAGCTGCTGCAGCCACAACGCTTGAGGCTGGCGCTGTTGACATTGTGGTGAACAACGCTGGCATCACTGGGGGTAATGCCAGCACCTGGGAGCTCGATAGCCAGGTCTGGCAAGACGTGATTCACATCAACCTGGTAGCCCCCTTCTTTGTTTGCAAAGCTTTGGTCCCGAGCATGATCGCCAAGGGCTATGGGCGCATTGTCAACATCGCCTCCATTGCCGGCAAAGAGGGCAACCCCAACGCATCGCATTACAGCGCGTCCAAAGCGGGGCTGATCGCGTTGACCAAATCATTGGGTAAGGAGTTGGCCAACAAAGGCATCATGGTCAACGCGATTACACCAGCAGCGGCCCAGACGCCTATGTTTGACAGCATGAAGCCCGAGTTCATCGACTACATGTTGTCCAAAATTCCGATGGGGCGTTTTGTCCAAGTGGATGAAATTGCCGCCATGGCATGCTGGCTGGCAAGCCCAGACTGCTCGTTTTCTACAGGCGCTGTGTTCGATATCTCGGGCGGTCGTGGCACTTACTGAGGGCATGTGACCAGTGTGCGGGCTCAGGGGCTTTCGCCGCGATGCTGCTCCCACCACAGGTACAGACCACTGGCCACAATGATGCTGCCCCCAAGGAAAACGGCAGCTGGCGGCACATCGCCAAACAAGAGCCAGCCCCAGCACGCCATGTAGAGCAGTTGCTGGTAACCAAACGGTGCCAATATGGCAGACGGTGCGTACTGGTGCGCCCAGGCCCACAGGTAGTGGCCTATGCTGCCCCACAGCCCCGTAGACAGAATCAGCAGCCAATGCCAGGTGTTTTGGGGCCACAGGAACTGGCTAAAAGCCCAAGGACTGACCATCAGGGCCGCCCCCAGTGCTGAGTACCACTGCATGGCACCTGGGTTCTCAGTGCGCGACAAATGGCGGGTCAGCAAGGCAAAGAGGGCAAACAAAAACGCGTTGAGCACCATCAACAACATGGCAGGGTGGACCACGCTGGAGCTCGGCCGCACCACCACCACAACACCCACAAAGCCCACGGCAATGGCCCACCATTGACCGCGGCGCAAGCGCTGACCTAAATGAAAATGGCTGATAACGGCCACGATCAGTGGGGATGAAAATAAGATGGATGCAGTTTCGGTCAGTTGCAAAAACTGAAGGGCCCAAAAATTGGACATCGTCATGCTGCCTAAGATCAAAGCACGCAAGCCTTGCAATCGCCAGTTGCGCACCTGAAACAAGCCCCAACCTTCTTTGGGCACCAGCAGCACCGCACTGACCACCGCCTGGCTCGCAAAGCGCAGCCATACCAGTTCCATCAAGGGCAAGCTGTGCAGCAGCCATTTCACCGTGCTGTCGAGCATAGAAAACATCAGTGTGGCAACTGACAACAGCGCAATGCCAATGCGTCGGTTGTGTAGGGTGTCGTCACGCCACATGGGGGTTCTCGGTGCGGCTATGACGCTGGTTTAGGTTGGCTTCAGACAAGCCCGCTGGCCAAGACCTGTCTAACGTCTTTGCGGGCACTGTCGATCAGGTGACGTGCGCACGCATGGGCCTGGACAGCGTCGCCAGAGCGAATGGCCTGCACGATGTCCCAGTGGTAAGGAAGCGACCGCGCAATACCTTGGTTTGGTGTGCGCGAGGCAATCAGAAAGCTTTGCTTGAGCAGGCTGGCAAGCGCTTGCCCCATTTGTAAAAACATCAGGTTGTGGCTGGCGCGTAGCAGGCCGATGTGAAAGGCCTCGTCATGGCGAATGTAGTCCGCCTGTGAGCCCGACTCGACCGCAGCTTGCATGCCCGCATAGGCCTGCTCCAGCGTCGCCATGTCCTCAGGCGTAGCGCGCTCACAGGCCAGCGCCACGGCCTGGGGTTCAATCACCGCGCGCAGTTCCTGCAAATCGTCGAGTAATTGGGGGCTCAGGCCTGCGCGTGCCTGCCAGGCCACTACATCGCGATCGAACCAGTTCCAGCGTTCGCTGGCTTGCACGATGGTGCCGATTTTGGGCCCTGTGGTGATGAGGCCTTTGGCCACCAGTGACTTGACCACTTCTCTCAAAATGGTGCGTGAGACTCCGAGCATTTCGCAAAGACGCTGCTCAGGGGGCAACTTTTGACCAGGTAAGTAGTCCCCCCGCGCCAAGGCTTCGCCCAAGGCATCAAGGGTGCCGCCGTGGATGTTCTTGATCTTTACATCTGGCATTCGGGTACTGGTGTTTTCACATCCGACTTGGCAAAATAAAGGTTGACGTTGTCGCTTGCTAAATCGGCCATGGCTTGGCGTGTTTGGTGCGTACCGCTGCCAACATGCGGCGTCAGCACCACCTGATCCATAGCAAGCAAGGCTTCAAGAGGACGAGGCTCGTCCTCAAACACATCCAGCCCTGCACCAGCAATCTGGCCAGCCTGCAAAGCAGCGACCAGGGCTTGTTCATCCACCACACTGCCGCGCGCGACATTGACCAAGTAACCTTCTGGTCCAAGGGCTTGCAAGACCTCGGCGTTGATCATGTGGTGTGTGCTGGCGCCTCCTGGCGTGATCAGGCACAGCACATCCACCTGTGCTGCAAGTGATTTGACATCGGCCACGAAGTTGTAAGCCAATTCAGGTTTGGCGCTGCGGGCGGTATAGGACACGGGCATGTTGAACGCTTGTGCACGGTGCGCAATGGCTTGGCCAATGCGACCCATGCCGACCAAACCCAGATGCAAACCGCTGAGCTTCTTGGCCAAGGGCATGGCGCCTTTGAGCCAATGGCCTTCGCGTACAAAACGATCAGCCTGCGGCAAGCGGCGCGTGGTGTTGAGCATGAGCGCGATGGCCAGGTCAGCCACATCGTCATTGAGCACTTGCGGCGTGTGCGTGACCATGGCGCCGCGCTGTTTGGCATGCGCTACATTCACGCCGTCGTAACCCACGCCCATGACCGACACCAAGCGCAAAGCGGGCAAGGCGTCCATCATGTCGGCGGGCACTTTGGATTCGCCGCTGCCGACGATGACTTCAATGGATCCTCGCGCAGGATGCGCCATCAAGTCAGCCACTGGCATAGGACCGAGCACTTCATAGTGTTGGGCCAATGCACGCTGATACAGGGGACTTATATTGGATGCAGCAAAGACGATAGGTTTCATAAAAATCCGATTAATTAAGATGGTTGACTTTTTTGTGTGTGTTGCGTAGAAGCCATTGGCAGGGGTGCGCAATGCGCGCCTTGCTTTATGTCCATGCGGCTCACATGTGCACCAGCCAAGTGATGCCGCTGTGGCGTATCACCGGACTCATGTTTTGTCGGACCTGTTCATGCCACGGTAAGCACGAATGACCTGGCTGTCATCGGCTTTGCCGTGACCTTGTCCTGATGCCGCCAGAAACATCTGCAGTGCGCTACTGGCCAATGGCAGGCCAGTTTTGAGCTTGCGCGCCTCATCGGTGACGATGCTCAGGTCTTTGACAAAGATGTCGACGGCACTGGCCACCTCTGGTTCATCTTGAATCATGCGTGGGCCACGGTTGGCAAACATCCAACTGTTACCAGCTGAAACCCCAATGATGTCGAGTACCTGCTGCGCCTGCAGACCGGCGTTTTGTGCCAGATGCAAGGCTTCTGCACCGACTGCAATGTGCACGCCACACAGCAGCTGGTTGACCATCTTCATGGTGGACCCCATGCCACAACGCTCACCCATGTGGAAGACGTTTTTGCCAACAAGGTCCAAAATCGGTTTGACCGCTTCAAGCACAGCACTGGGGCCGCCCACCATCACCGACAAATTACCTGACTCGGCCCCAACAACACCACCCGAGACCGGCGCATCGAGCATGTGCAATCCTTTGGCGCTTAAGGCCTCGGCGAGCGCTGCGGCTTGTGAGGCTGCTTGTGTGCAGCTAACAATCACCGTGGCATTGGCAGCTAAACCATCAGCGTGTTGGTTCGTCAATAAAAATGTTTGTGCTTGATCACCTGAGACGACCATCAGCCACAGCACGTCTATGCCTTGCACAACGCCAGCGGCATTAGCCTGCCAGTGCCCGCCAGCAGCTTCGAAAGCCGCGCGGTTGTGTGTGCCAAGGTCATGGCCCAAAACGGTGTGACCATGCGCCAGCAAGCGTTTCGCCATGGGTAAACCCATGGCACCTAAACCCACAAATCCAATCTTCATGCCATCCCTTCCGGTGCCTGAGAGTCAGGCTGATAACAGCCTCGTGCTTGAAAACCCAGCCTGGTTGTCGGTACAGTCAACAAGTCTTTGTCTAGAAGCCTTGATAATATCGTAGGATCAATATCGGCTTGTCGACAAGCCATGAAATTCGCCATTTGGCGCCATCAAAATGTCCAAACACAACTGGCTTTGCGTGGGTCGGTTATGAGGTGGATGGGTGCATACAGGAGGAACTGGACATGCGATTAACTGGAAAGACAGCGCTGGTGACAGCAGCGGGCCAAGGCATTGGTCGGGCCAGCGCTTTGGCGATGGCCGCAGAAGGTGCTCAAGTTTGGGCAACCGACATCAACCCTGATTTGTTGGCAAGTTACGCTGATGTGCCGGGCATACGAACGGCTGTGCTCAATGTTCTAGACCAAGCGGCCATTGAGCATTTTGTGGCTGGATTGAACCAATTGGACGTGCTGTTCAATTGTGCTGGTGTGGTCCACATCGGCGCCATTGACCAAGCCACGAACGCGGATTGGTCAGCCGGCTTTGACTTGAATGTGCGTGCGCAGTTTTGGATGATTCAAGCCACGTTGCCCTTGTTGTTGAAGGCTGGCGAAAAACCAGGTGGCGCGAGCATCGTCAACATGGCCAGTGTCTGCAGCAGCATGAAAGGCTTACCTAACCGTTTGGTATATGGCGCCACGAAAGCGGCCGTCATTGGTCTGACCAAGAGCGTGGCCGTGGACTACGTGAGCCAAGGCATTCGGTGTAACGCGATATGTCCAGGCACCGTGGACACGCCATCTTTGCAAGGCCGCATCAATGCTTTTGATGACCCAGTGAAAGCGCGCCAGCAGTTCATTGCGCGTCAACCCATGGGGCGTTTAGCTCAAGCCGACGAGATCTCACCCCTGGTGGTTTTTTTGGCCTCCAATGATGCGGCTTTCGTCACCGGTCAGGCCTATGCCGTTGATGGCGGTATCTCAATCTAGGACACACACATCATGAACGACACACTCCAACTCCACCCCAATGATGACGTGCTGATTGCGCGGCGCCAACTCTTGAGCGGCGCCATGGCGCAGTCGGTTCAGGTGCGCGGCTTGATACCTGCCGGCCACAAAATCGCTGTGCGGCAGATTGAAGCCGGCCAAGCGGTGCGCCGTTACAACCAAATCATCGGTTTTGCCAGTAAAACCATTGCCCCAGGTGAGCATGTTCACACGCACAACCTCAACATGGGTGCTGAGCAGGGCAAGTTCAGCCGCGACTACGCTTTTGGGGAGGACAAGAAGCCAGAGCCCGTGCGCCGCCAAGCGCAGTTCATGGGCTACCGTCGCAAAGATGGGCGCGTAGCCACCCGAAACTACATTGCCATCCTGTCTAGCGTGAACTGCTCAGCCACTGTGGCGCGCGCCATTGCAGACCATTTCTCGCCCAATTTGCGGCCTGAGGCCTTGAGCCCTTACCCCAATGTCGATGGTGTGGTGTCGTTCACCCATGGCACAGGTTGCGGCATGGCCAGCGAAGGTGAAGGCATGGATGTGTTGCGTCGCACGCTCACAGGCTACGCGGTGCACCCTAATTTTGCCGGTGTGATTGTGGTGGGTTTGGGTTGTGAGGGCAACCAAATCTCAGCTTGGCTTCATGCCAGCGGCTTGCGGGAAAGCGTGGCACTTCACACCTACAACATCCAAGATGCCGGCGGCACCCGAGCGGCCGTTGAAAAGGGCGTGGCGCTGGTGGCGTCCATGCTGCCTCAAGCCAATCAAGCCCAGCGTGAGCCCTGCGATGTTTCGCACTTGTGTCTGGGCTTGCAGTGCGGCGGCTCAGACGGCTATTCGGGTATCAGTGCCAACCCAGCCTTGGGTGCAGCGGTTGATTTATTGGTGGCCCATGGCGGCACCGCGATTCTGAGCGAAACCCCAGAGGTCTATGGCGCAGAGCACCTGCTCACCCGCCGTGCAGTACGCCCTGAAGTGGGCGAACAACTGGTCAAGCGTATCCATTGGTGGGAAGCGCATACCGAGCGCTTGGGCGGTGAGATGAACAACAACCCGTCGCCAGGCAACAAAGCGGGCGGGCTAACAACCATTCTGGAAAAATCCTTGGGCGCGGTGGCCAAAGCGGGCACCACCAATTTGCAAGCGGTGTATGAGTATGCTGAGCAGGTCACAGCCAAAGGCATGGTGTTCATGGACACACCTGGCTACGATCCGGTGAGCGCCACGGGTCAAGTGGCAGGAGGTGCCAACCTGATTGCTTTCACCACTGGGCGCGGCTCGGCCTATGGCTGCGCACCGTCGCCCTCACTCAAATTGGCCACCAACACGGCTTTATGGGAGCGTCAAGCCGACGACATGGACATCAACTGTGGCAGCATCATTGACGGCGCACGCAGTATTGAGCAAATGGGACAAGAGATCTTTGAGCGCTTGATTGCGCTGGCCTCAGGCCAGGCAAGCAAGAGTGAATTGCACGGCTACGGCCAAAACGAATTTGTGCCTTGGCAACTTGGCGCAGTCATGTAAGGAAAAAAATGACATCAAGGTCTCAAACTTATCTGCCTAGTCCCTTGCAACTGGCTTGTGAGCGCATTGTGCGCGGCACTGGCAGCAGCGCGGCCGAAGCCCAAGCGGTGGCGGCCAATTTGGTCATGGCCAACCTCATGGGGCATGACTCCCACGGCGTGGGCATGTTGCCGCGCTATGTTGACGCGGTGCTGGAAGGTGGCTTGCAGCCCAATGCCGAGGTGGCTGTCCGACTGGATGCGGGCAGTTTGCTGACGCTGGACGGCCAACGCGGCTATGGCCAGGTGATTGGCGCGCAAACCATGCAACTGGCCATCGCACGGGCCAAGCGCGACGGTGTCTGCATCGCTTCTTTGGCCAATGCACACCATTTGGGCCGCATCGGCCATTGGACTGAACTCGCTGTGGATGCCGGCTTGGTGGCCATGCATTTTGTCAACGTCTTATCGCGCCCAGTGGTGGCGCCTTGGGGTGGTGGCGACGGCCGTTTTGGAACCAACCCCTGCTGCATTGGTATACCCCTCAAGGGGCGTGACCCCTTTGTCTTGGATTTTGCTACCAGCCGCGTGGCCCAGGGGAAAATGCGTGTGGCACACAATGAACAGCGTCGGGTGCCTGAAGGCTATTTGATCGACCAGTCTGGTCAAGCGACCACGGACCCTGGTGTGGTGGTGGTGCCCCAGCCGCCTGGTCCCTTGGGTCACGTGATGGGCGCTTTGATGACCTTTGGCGAGCACAAAGGTTTTGGCTTGGCCATGGCCTGCGAATTATTGGGTGGGGCGCTGACCGGTGGGGGTACTTTTCACAACCGTGACTACTCCAAACGTTCGGTCTACAACGGCATGCTGACGGTGTTGATGGACCCAGAAAAACTCGGCACAGCGCAGGCCTTTGAGCGCGAGGCTGAGGCCTTCATGCGCTGGATCGACGAGGCGCCAAGTGCGCCCGGCGGTCAGGGCATTCAAACAGCAGGCCAACCCGAACGCACCACGCGCAAGCTGCGTGAACGCCAAGGCATTGCCATTGACCCCATAACCTTGGCCGAGCTCGGCGCTGCCGCAGCTAAGGTCGGCGTGAACGATTGGCAGCAGCAGCTCGATAGCAGTGCAGGACACTGAACGTGCAAACAGAGGCTCAATTTTTACCCGACGATGGTTACCAAGGTAGCCTGCTTGGACGCATTTGGAACCCCAGCGGCGCATGCGCAGGACCCAGTGTGGTGGCGGTTCGTGCAGCTGGTGTGTTTGATGTCAGCGCACGTTTCCCTACGGTTGCAGACTTGCTGGACCAAGCCGACCCCGCCTCCGCCTTAGCTGGAACACCGGGTGTGTTACTTGGATCGGTGGCGCAGATTTTGGCCAACACGCCAGCGCATCAACGCACGAATGACGCACCTTATTTTTTGGCGCCGATCGATGTACAAGTCATCAAGGCTGCGGGGGTGACTTTTGCCGACAGTTTGCTCGAACGGGTGATTGAAGAACACACCAAGGGCGATGCCAGTAAGGCGCAGGCCTCGCGCGCGCTAGTGCAAGCCGTGATGGGTGATGGGGTGCACAGTGTCAAGCCGGGTTCTGCGCAGGCGGCGGCCTTGAAGCAAGTGCTGCAGGAAAAAGGCTGGTGGTCACAGTATCTGGAGGTGGGTATTGGCCCTGATGTGGAGGTTTTTACCAAAGCGCCGGTGTTGGCAGCGGTGGGTACGGGGCAGGCGGTTGGTATTCGCAGTGACTCTGTGTGGAACAACCCTGAACCCGAGGTGGTGCTGGTGGTCAATGCGCACGGTCGGGCGGTTGGCGCCACATTAGGGAATGATGTGAACCTGCGCGACATTGAAGGCCGCAGTGCCTTGTTACTGGGCAAAGCCAAAGACAACAACGCGTCTTGCGCCATCGGACCCTTGGTGCGGCTTTTTGATGTGACCTTTGATCTGGACGATGTGCGCCAGATGCAGGTTGATCTGACGGTCAGGGGCACCGACGGCTTTGAAATGTGTGGGGTCAATCAAATGGCGCGTATCAGCCGCGACCCGCTGGAAATACTTGCACAAACCACTGCTTGCCACCAATACCCTGATGGTTTTGTGTTGTTCATGGGTACCTTGTTTGCACCAACACAAGACCGTGGCGAAGCAGGCAGCGGCTTTACCCACCAGCGTGGTGATGTGGTGCGTATCCGCAGCAGCGCTTTGGGTGAGTTGTGTAACGTGGTTGAGCATTCAGAAGCCGCGCCGCCTTGGCGTTTTGGCGTGCGCGCCTTGATGCGCAACCTGGGCCAGCGTGGCTTGCTCAGGACGGACAATGAACAAGCTTGAAACGCCTTACTGCAGGACTTGATTAAACTGCCTGGGCCCCTTCAACCCAAACAGCGCCGCTGTAGCGCCCAATGGACAATCTGGGTTCAACTGATCCGAAGGACTTTTCATGTCTCAAACACCTGTTCCATTTTGGTTTCTGCGCGGCGGTTCCTCGCGTGGCCCGTACTTTCGCCGTGAGGATCTGCCGCAAGACCGTGAGCAGCTTTCTCAAGTTTTGATGGCTGTGGTGGGTGCTGGTCACGAGATCAATATCGATGGCTTAGGCGGCGGCGTGGCGGTCACCACCAAGGTGGCCATGCTCAGCCGCTCGGCAGAACCGGGGGTGGATCTTGACTACTTTTTTGCGCAAGTTGGCGTCACCGAGCGCATCGTGGACTACAAGCCCACCTGCGGCAACATCTTGGCTGGTGTAGGACCAGCTGGCATTGAAATGGGACTGGTGCCCATACAGAGCGATGTGACCCGCGTGGTGATTCGCAGTGTCAACACGGGCGCCAAGGTGGAGGCCGTGATCCAAACCCCCAATGGTGCCGTCCAGTATGCTGGCGATGTGGCCATTGCCGGCGTACCAGGGACAGCCGCCCCGATCGCCTTGAACTTCATGGAGGTGGTGGGGTCTAGTTGTGGCGCTTTGTTCCCCACCGGGCACCGCACCGAAGTGATCGATGGCATCGAGGTGTCGTGCATGGACGTGGCCATGCCGGTGGTCATGGCGCGCGCCAGTGATTTTGGACTCACCGGTTACGAGACGGCTGAAGCCTTGGATGCCAACACCGCATTTTTCGTGCGCATGGAGTCCATTCGCCGTGAAGCGGGTAAGCGCATGGGCATGGGTGACGTGAGCGCATCTGTGTTGCCAAAATTCACCATCTTGGCGGCACCGAGTCAAACTGGGGCCACCATCACCGCGCGTTACTTTATGCCCTGGAAGACACACCCGTCCATGGCCGTGACGGGCGCTCAGTGCATTGCCTCGTGCGCGGTGCATCCAGGTACCGTGGCCGATGGCCTGAGCGTGTTGGGTCACGGTGTGCCCCTGAATGTGGTGATTGATCACCCGTCTGGCGCCATCGATGTGCTGATGGATTTTTCAGTGGACGAGCAGCGCTTTGAACTCAAGTCTGCGGGCTTGTTGCGCACGGCGCGCTTGCTCGCACGTGGCGAGGTGTTGGTGCCCGAGGGGCTGCTTTAACGCGCATGGCGCTTAGGGCAGGCGGGGCTCTCGGCGCTTACTTTGCAGCCAACCGGCTGCCAATGGTGAGCCCACGATGACCAACACGATGCGCACCAAGTGGTGCGTCACGACATAGCCCAGATCGGCGCCGACCACAATGGCGAACACCGCCATTTCTGCTTGACCAGCGGGTGCATAAGCCAGAAAAATGGATGCTGGGTCGCCCAAGCGGAAATAGCTCAGACCGACAATGAACACGGCGCTCAGGGCACCCAGTAAAACCACGTAGCCCAGGCCGCTGAACACGTCGCGGCGCAGCTCCTTCATGGTCAAACCGGAGTAATGCGCGCCGATGCTCAGCCCAACAAATACCTGCGCAAACAGGATGGCCTCGCGCGGAGGGCGGTCTTGCAAATAGCCGCTCAAAGACGCAATCGCGGCCAGCAGCATCGGGCCGAGCATCGGCGCGCCAAACAGTTTGACGCGCAGGCCGCCATACCAGCCTACCATGGCCAAAGCCAGCATCAACAGCAACTCCGGCGTAGGTAGGCTACTGGCAGACACGCCAACGGACTTGTGCAGATTCAGACCATAGAAATGGGTCAAGATAAACGGTGCAACGGTGACGAAAGCCAGCAGCCGCGTGGCCTGCACCAGCGAAATGGTACGTGTGCGACCCCCGGCTTCCTGGCCAAATAAAACCATGTCTTGTAAGCCGCCAGGCATGGCGGAGTAATAAGCCGTGGTGGTATCAAAACCACACAGTCGTTTGAAATAAGGCACGCCGATGATGCCGCAAAGCGCAACGAAAACGGGCACCAGGCTGACGGTCACGGCCATGGATGGCAGTTGGTGCACCAGTGCTGGCGTGATGGATGCGCCGACGGCCACACCCAACACCGATCGCGCCGCGTTGGACACCACCGTCGCACTGCGCAACTCCGTGCCCATCAAACCCGCCAGCAAAAGCGCCACCATGGGACCGAACATGAAGGGCAGCGGCAAACCCACGGCACTGAACACCACCACCCCCAGCATGGCAATGACGAGCGTGCGTGCACGGAGAAACCAGAGTTGTTGCATCAGCATGGGGCGCTCGCGAGGGATTAAATACAGCCATTGAAATCAATGTATGCCAAAGTATACAATCTTGCGCAATAGCTGGACGATAAAGCCGATGACCGATGCCCTGACCCAAGCCAAAGATGTGTACAACCGACTACTGGACGACATTGCCAGTGGTGAGTTGCGCCCTGGTGAGCGCCTGCGCGAAGTGGCGCTTGCCAACCGGCTGAAGGTTAGTCGCACACCTGTGCGCGAGGCTTTGAAAGACCTGGAAGCTGATGGGCTGGTCGAGCATTTGCCTCGGGTGGGCGCAAGCATCAAGTCGCTGAGCTATGCAGAGGTGGTGGAGTTGTATGAAATGCGTGCAGTGTTGGAGGGTTTGGCGGCCAAAATGGCTGCCCGAAGTGCCTCTGATCTAGAGCTCCAAGCGCTGGCTAAATTGAACACCCAGATGGCGCAGGCGATTGATGTGCCCGCACAAATGGCGCAACTGAATAGAAACTTCCATCGCTTGTTGTTCAATGCCGCTAAAAACAGGTATTTGCTGCAAGCGGTCTCGATGGTGCAGAAAACGCTGTTGGTTGTCGGGCCTTCGACCTTGACCGAAGTCTCGCGCGCCAGCGCGGTGATCGAGGAGCATGCCCGCGTGATTGAAGCGCTGATGGCGCGTGAGGGCGCGAAGGCAGAGGCGGCGATGGTGGCGCACATCGAAGCCTCTCACCGCGCGAGGTTGCGTCAGATTTCAGAGGGCATGGGTGCAGGAACATTCCATCAAGGACAGTTAGAGCATGAATAAACAAATACTTGAGACCACCGCCTGGGACATTGTGGTCATTGGAGGGGGTAATGCTGCGCTGTGCGCGGCCATCACCGCCGCAGAGGCTGGCGCGAAAGTGCTGATTTTGGAGACGGCGCCCACAAGCTACCGCGGTGGTAACAGCCGGCATACGCGCAACTTTCGCTGCATGCACGTTGGGCCCAAAGACGTGTTGGAGGACAGTTACCTGGAGGAAGAGTACTACCAGGACTTGCTCAAAGTCACCAAAGGCAAAACAGACCCCGAGTTGGCACGTTTGTGCATTCGTGAGTCTGAGCCCAGTTTTGACTGGATGAAGCAGCACGGGGTTATTTTTCAGCCATCGCTGTCGGGCACGCTATCGCTGTCGCGCACCAACGCATTTTTTCTGGGCGGTGGCAAGGCCTTGGTGAACGCCTACTACAACACGGCGACGCAACTGGGCGTTAAGGTGGCCTATGAAGCAGATGTTGCGCACTTGAACATTGAAGACGGTTTGTTCAAGCATGCAGAGGTGCTCTACCAAGGGCAAAAGCTCAAAGTGCAGGGGCGTGCGGTTGTGTTGGCCAGTGGCGGCTTTCAATCTGACATTGAATGGCTGGCCAGAGCTTGGGGGCCGGCGGCGCGCAACTTTTTGATTCGCGGCACGCCCTACAACCGAGGCGTGGTCTTGCGCGACATGCTGGACCAGGGTGCTGAAAGTGTGGGCGACCCAACCCAATGCCATGCGGTGGCCATTGATGGACGTGCACCAAAATTTGACGGTGGCATTGTCACCCGTCTGGACTGCGTGCCTTTCTCGGTCGTGGTAAACAAACATGCCGAGCGGTTTTACGACGAAGGCGAAGACGTGTGGCCCAAGCGCTATGCCATCTGGGGACGCCTGGTTGCCGCACAAGATGATCAGGTGGCTTACTCGGTGATTGACCACAAATCCAATGACCTGTTCATGCCATCGGTGTTTCCGCCTATTCAAGCCGATAGTCTGGAGGCCTTGGCGCAGACCTTGGGTTTGGATCAAGACACCTTCGTCAAAACCATTCACAGTTTTAACCAGGCCTGTGGCGACGCGCAGGGCTTCAAGTCCACCGAGTTGGACGGCGTGAGCACACAGGGTTTGGCTGTGAACAAGACCAACTGGGCCAGGCCCATCGACCAAGCGCCCTTCTATGCTTACCAATTGCGCCCAGGCGTGACGTTCACCTATTTGGGTTTGCGCGTCGATGCCAACTCCAAAGTGCAGCGCAGTGAGGTGGCCTTTGAAAATGTGTGGGCCGCCGGTGAGATCATGGCTGGTAGCATTTTGGGTGAGGGTTATTTGGCCGGATTTGGCATGACGATCGGTACGGTGTTTGGACGCATTGCAGGACGAGAGGCGGGAGCTTATGTCAACAACAGATAATTTAATAGAAGCCAGGCGGCAGATTGAAATTTGCAACGCCTGCCGCTATTGCGAAGGGTTTTGTTCGGTTTTTCCGGCCATGACCCGCAACCGAACGTTTGCCTTGGCTGATATGACGCAGTTGGCCAACCTGTGCCACAACTGCCAGGGTTGTTACAACGCCTGCCAGTACACCGCACCCCACGAGTTCAAGATCAATCTACCAGCGGTGTTGGCCGATGTACGCACCGAGTCTTGGGAGCGTTTTGCAACGCCAAGCCGCTTTGCCCGTGTTGTTCAAAAACATGGCATGTTGACGCTGCTTGTCTTGCTGCTTGGTCTGACTGCAGCGCTGCTTGCAAGTGCCAATGTGTCGGGCGCTGCTAATTTTTACGGGTACTTCAGCCACAACGTGATGGTCGCTTTGTTTGCGCCCTTGTTTTTGGGTGCGCTTAGCGTGGTCGCCATTTCTGTGCGACGTTATTGGCGTGAAGTTCAAGGCAAGTCGGTTCGATGGAGCGAGTTGATGACGGCCGTGCGTTCAGCGGCAACCATGCGAAACCTCTCAGGCGGACAGGGGCAAGGCTGTCAGTATGAAGACGGTGACCGTTACTCACACCGCAGACGTTGGGCGCACCAAGCCGTGATGTACGGGTTTTTACTGTGCTTTGCCAGCACCAGCGTGGCCACTTTGATGCACTATGTGATGGCTTGGCCAGCGCCTTACCCGTGGTACAGCCCGCCCAAATTACTGGGTATTCCAGGTGGTGTGCTGCTCAGTGGTGGTTGTGTCGCTTTGATGTGGCTCAAAGCCCAATCGGATGCCAACTTGGGGTCGGTGTCGCGTTGGGGTGGTGATTGGGCGTTCATCGGCGCGCTTTTGTTGACGGGCGCCTCAGGGCTGGCACTTTTTGCGGCAACTTCCAGCGCGTATGTGCGACCCGTTTTGGCGCTGCACTTGGCCGCTGTGGCCACGCTTTTTGTGTTGCTGCCTTACTCCAAAATGGTTCACGGTTTTTACCGCATGGCGGCATTGGTACGTGAGGCCCAAACAGCTTCTGGGAGGGGGTGATGACGCATCAACAAGCCACCACCGTGGCCGATGTGATGGCCCAAGCGTTTGTTGCTGAGGGCGTGAGCCAAGCTTTTGCGCTGCTGGGTGATGGCAACATGCATTTTGCGGGCGCACTTGAGGCCCAGGGGTGTCAATTCACCTATGCCCGCCATGAGCACTGTGCCGTGTCCATGGCCATGGCCTATGCCCGTGTCAGTGGCCAAACGGGTGTGGCCAGCGTCACCTGCGGGCCAGGCTTGACCCAAATCATGACGGCCTTGGTAGCAGCGGTGCGCGCCAAGATACCGATGGTGATTTTGGCCGGTGAAGCCCCTTTGGGCCTGCCTTGGTACAACCAGGAGCTGGACCAGGCGCCATTCGTCACGGCCTGTGGCGCGAGTTATTTAAGTGTGCATGACCAGCGCCAGCTGTTGCCAGTCTTGACCCGTGCGTTTTCCCAGGCCCAGTCACAGGCTTGCCCGGTGGTGGTTGGTGTGCCGTTTGATGTGCAAGAAGCGCCATGGCAGTTGAACGCACGCTATGTGCCTACCGCGACCTGGCCAGCGCTGGCGCAGCGTGTGGCGCCGCACCCTGAGGCCGTGACAAACGCCGTGGCGGTGATTGAACAAGCCCAACGCATCATCGTACTGGGCGGACGTGGCGTGGTGCAGGCTGGCGCACAAGCCCAATGCCTTGAGTTGGCGCAGCGACTCGATGCGCTGTTGGCCAGCACCTTGCCCGCGCGTGGTTTGTTTGCTGATGATCCATTCAACCTGAACGTGGCTGGAGGTTTTTCCTCTGACGCGGCCAAGCGCTATTTTGGGCAAGCAGACTTGGTGATCGCGGTGGGCTCCCGGCTGGCCTCGCATGCCAGCGACGCGGGTCGGCTTTATGCGCAGTCTCGCGTGCTGCACATTGACCTGTCGCCAGCAGTGCTCAGCCAGGGCCGCATGGTTGCCCAGAACCACTTACGCGGCGACGCCCGACTGTGCGTACAGGCTTTGCTGGACCAGCTGCCCGCAGCGCGTTCCAGCCATTGGCGCAGTGAAGCCACCCGACATGACATCGCCAACAGTCCTTTGGATCCGCAGGGGCCAGTACCAAGCGACGGCCGGCTTGACCCACGCGCGGTGGTTGCAGCCTTGGACCAAGCGCTACCTAAAGCGTGGATGATGGTGAATTCCTCGGGTCATTGTTCGTACTACCCGACCCACATGCACGGTCGAGCCGTAGAACAGTTTCTAACCATCCGCGAGTTTGGTGCCATCGGCAACGGCTTGTCGTATGCGATTGGCGCAGCCGTGGCCAGGCCAGATGTTCCAGTGGTCTTGTTTGATGGAGATGGCAGCTTCTTGATGCATGTGCAGGAGCTTGAAACCATCCGTCGTCATGGACTCAAGATCTTGATTTGTGTGCTCAACGACGGCGGTTATGGCTCAGAGGTTCACAAGCTGCGCGCCGATGGAGTGAGCCAAAGCGGCGCCTTCTTCGGCCACGATGACTTGGCTGCTTTGTCCCGCGGCTTTGGCTTGGATGCGCACAGGGTGGCGGATCTGTCCACACTGAGCGACCATATGGCGGCTTTTGTTCAGGCAGGCGCTGGCGCCATGGTGTTGGACTTTCATGTGTCTGACCAGGTTCAGTCGCCTGTGATGCGGCGCATCACGCAGCACTGAGATCCTGGCGGGGTTGAATCAGGGCAGCGCTTGGATGCCGAGGTCAAACTGCAAGGCACCCACGACCGACAGGCCCTGTGGGTACAGCCAGAGCATTTGCCCAGCACCAAGCGTCTCAGCAGGGCTATGGATCAAGGTGTGAGCACGCGAATCGGTGTGCCTTTGAGCCAGGCTCCCAGGCCTTCCACCATTTCGGTATAAAAGATTTCGTAGGTCTCTTGGGTGACATAACCCAGGTGCGGCGTGCACAGCGCGCGCGGGTGGCCGATCAGGCGCTCGTTGGCGTGCGTAGCCGGTTCGGTGACGTACACATCGGTGGCGATGCCGCCCAGGGTGTGTGCGTCCAGCGCTGCCAGCAAGGCTTGCTGGTCCACGATTTCAGCGCGCGAGGTGTTGACCAAATAGCCTGTGGGCCCCAGACCCGCGAGCTCGGGCGCACCGACCAAGGAACGGGTGCGCTCAGACAAGCGCAGGTGAACCGAGACAAAGTCAGAGCGCTCAAAGAAGGCCGCTTTGTCGACCCACTCCACACCCAGTTCGGCGCAGGCTTGCGGCGTCAAATTCTGGCTCCATGCAACAACCTTCATGCCAATGGTTTGGCCCAGCTTGGCTACTTGTGCGCCCAGACGACCCAGGCCCAAAATGCCTAGGGTCTTGCCGCGGCAGTCCTGACCCAGTTGGGTCTGCCAGCGGTCGTCTTGCTGCAGGTCAAAAGCATTGGGCAGCAGGCGACGCGCTTGCGCCATCACCAGCAAAAAGGCCAGCTCCGCTGTGGCATGACCGGGCGAATTGGTGCCACATACGGTGATGCCATGCTCCTGCGCAGCTGCCATGTCGATGGCCGCGTTGACCTTGCCAGTTGTGATGATCAGCTTGAGCAAGGGCAGCTGTGCGATCACCTCGCGTGGCATAGGGGTGCGCTCGCGCATCAGCCCAACGGCATCGAAGGACTTGAGGCGTTCTACCAGGGCCTCGGGCTTGTCCAGGTGGTCGCTGAAAAAAGTGACTTCGGCAGGTGCCAGGGCGTCCCAGTCGCCAAATTGGCGGGCCAGGTCATTGAAGTCGTCCAAAATTGCAATACGCATGGTTTACCTGCAAAGTTCATTGATGTGAGGGTTAACTGTTGGTGCGCCAAGCTGCCGGCCCAAGCCAGAGTTGCTGTCAGAAGCGGTACTTCCATCTTGCCAATAGGCGCAGAAAAAGTCCTGCTATTCTTACACCTTTACGTACCCATAACAAAACCATTTGGAGACCTTCATGCAACATTTCTCTCGCCCTCGCCGCCACGCCCTACTGGGCCTTGCACTGGCTGCAGCAGCCACCTGTTTTGGCGCCAGTGCTCTGGCTGACACCTTCCCCAGCAAGTCGCTGCGCATCGTTGTGCCGTTTGGGCCGGGTGGAGTAGGTGATCTGACCGCGCGTCTGGTGGCCGGTGAACTGGCTACGGCATTGGGTCAGCCTGTTGTGGTGGAGAACAAGCCGGGTGCTGGTGGTGTGGTGGCTACCGATACCGTGGTGCGCTCAGATCCTGACGGCCACACCATGTTTCTGATGTCCAACGGCTCGGCCATCACCGCCAGCCTGTTCACAAAATTGCCTTTTGACATGGCCAAGGACCTCACACCGGTCTCGACGCTGGGCTTTTTTGACTTGGCCGTGCTGACCACCGCCAACTCGCCTTTCAAAACGCTGGGCGACGTGGTGAGCTTTGCCAAGGCCAACCCAGATAAGCTCAACATTGGCAGCATTGCCGTTGGCAGCACCCAGAACCTGACGGCCGAATTGTTCAAAAGCACAGCTGGCATCCAAGCGCAGGTGGTGCCTTACAAGAACACCCCGGCGCTGATTGGAGCCATGCGCGGCGATCAAATCAACCTGTGTGTGGAAATTTTGGGCCCAACTCTCACGCACATCAAATCGGGTGCGTTAAGGCCATTGGCGGTCACGGGTGAGCGGCGCTCTGTGCTGCTCTCAGATGTGCCCACGGCAACTGAGCAGGGCTTGACGGGCCTGGTGTCTTCGTCCTGGAATGCGCTGGCCGTGCCCAGCAAAACACCGCCAGCAGTGGTGCAGCGTCTGAACAAGGAGCTGGTGTCCATCTTGGCCAAGCCGGAAGTGAAACAAAAGCTGCTCGCGCTCAATATTGAGGCCCGCAGCAGCACACCTGCGCAAGCCGCAGGACTTTTGGCAAGCGACACACAGCGTTGGGCGGGGGTAATCCAGCGCGCCAATATTCCGAAAAAATAAGCGCCGCCTGGGCGGTGCAAGCCGCCCAGGGTGAGTGAAGCCCTTAGCGCAGTCGCGTTTGTTGCAGCAGCAGTTTGCTTAGAGCCTCTGGCGCGCTGAGCATGGGGTAATGACCTGTGGCCAGCTCCACCACATTCCAGCCAGGCTCTGCGCGCACGCGCTGGCGCATCACATCGATGGTGGCCAAAGCGGGCTGGTGGCAGTCGATGAAGGTGCGTGGCAAGTTGGCTAGGCGCGCGGCATCAAAGTTAAGCGGGTCCTGGTAAAGGGCCATTGGCTGGGGCGTTTGCCGGCGGTTCACCCAGTCGCGGTCTGCGCCACTGAGGCCAAACACGCTGGCATCGGGTGGGTCAAAGCTCAGGTCATTGGACGCAGCGCCCGAGGCCAAACGCTGGGCAATGGTTTGCGCGCTGTGTTGGCTGCTCCAGCACTCGCCCGGATGCGGCGTGATGGCATCAAGGTACACCAATGAAGAGAGCAAACCTGGGTGACTTTGCTGCAAGCGATCGGCCACGCCTGTGATGACCATGCCCGCATAACTGTGTCCCACCAGCACCACACGCTGGAGTTCCTGCGTGGTGATGAGACCGATCACATCTTGCACATGGGTTGACAAGCGGATGCTTGGACAGAGCAAGTGCGCACGCTCTCCCACACCGGTGAGTGTGGGTGCATGGGCTTCAAAACCGGCGGCGCGCAACAGCGCCAAAATGCGCCGCCAAGCCCAGCCACCCGCCCAAGATCCATGAACCAAGACGAAGCTTGTGTCCGCTGTGTTGACTTGTGCGTTGTCTGGGCTTGTCGTGCTGGTCATTGCGGTCTTTGTTTGCATTCACGTTGATGTGATGTTGCACTCCAAGCGCAACAGCGCGAGCGCCTCCTTGAGCTTGGTGTCGCGGTCGCTGAGCAAGGTGTTTTGGGCATGCTCTGAAAAACTGTGCCAAAGTGTGATGCAGTCATCAAGGTAATGCGCAGGCGCATGCGCGCGCAACCAGTCTTGTACCAGCGTTTCACCCCAACCTTGTTTGCGCAAACGCCGCACCAAGGTGGCTGCGGCCTTGTCCGTCAAGCTGACTTTGGGCGTCTGCGCTGCTGACACGCACAGCAGCAAGGTCAGTAGCGTGGCGTCATCGCTGTGGCCATGGGTGAGTTTGTCCCAAGCCTGAGAGCGGCGGGTGTCGAGCTGGTCGACTTCAGATAAAGCGTCTTCCACCCAGAAGTAGCGCCCCATGAAAGCGGGGGTTTGGTCAAGCAACTTGCGCAGTGGCACGCGCGTGTTGAGAAGTTTGGGCAAATCCGCCAGCACCGATGTTCTGAGTGACTGGACCAGGTCACGGCTTTCAGGTGGTAAGGACGCCGGTAGTTTGAATTTAGGTGCCAGGGTTTTGGCCATGGCTACGGGGCCACCAGCGGCAGTGGTTTTTTGGCGCCAGTTGTGCAACAGCTTCTCCAGTGCCGCCCAATCGGGAAATTCATCTCGCCCAGCTGCGTGCACCAGCAAAGCGGTGCGGATCACAGCATCCGCGTCTGCCCCGATGTCGTGCAGTGTGTCACCATCCAACCCCAGATTGGCTGCCATCCACAGCGCTGTTTTCACCGCCAGTACAGCGCGCTGGCGGGCCTGAAATTCTACTTGGTAGTCACTGAAGCTGGCTTGTGACCAGCGTGCGAGTTGTGTCACATGACGGTCTGAAAAACCACCGCGCTCGTTCATGCCGAAATGGCTGCTTTGCGGCATTACGATCAAGGCTTTGAGCATATCAGAGCCCGCTTTGGAGCGTGATAGCAAGCTGTTGTCACGCAGGAGTTCGGCCGCCTGTCGCAGATCGCCGTTGCTGGCCACTTGCAGGTGCAGACTGACCATGTTGACCATGCGCTCGCGTGCGCGTTCAAGTTCGGGGCGCAAGTACTCGCTGCCAAAGTAGCGTGCGATCTGAACCATGCCTTTGGCCGCTTCATCATGCATGGCCGACTGGCGCGCGTGGTCAATCAGACCATGCTGCAAGCCATAGCGCAGCGCTTTTTCAAAAAATGGCCGCGCATCAAACAGGGAAACTGCCTGCGCATGGGCAGCGTCGTGACTGGGCTCGCTCATGCTGGGTGTGCTTAGATCGCGGACTCTTCGTCAGGGTCGATGGCCGCTGGTGTGGCGCGCCCCAAATCGGTGTCGCGGGTTTCCACTTTGCCGTCGTCTTCTTCCAAGTCCTGCGTATCCAAGCCAAGATCAAAGGCACGGGCCTTGGCGCGCAGCACCAACAGCATCTCAATGAACAGGTCGGGGATTTCATGGCGCAGCAACCAGGCCATCTCCATCCAGTCCCTGTCGGCAATGTCATCGCGGTCAATGCGCGGACGGGCCCAGGCGTTGGCGCGCAAGTCGTCTTCATCGACGATGTCGCCATCGTCTTCCACCGTCTCAAAGTTACCGCTGCGCGCAAAGCTCTCCACACGACTCCAGCGTTCTTCAAAGTAGTCCGCCAAGGCTTCGCTGCCGCCTTCAAGGTCACCGATGGCGGTGAGGAACTCGATCGGATCACCACCGTCGCGAAAAATAACACCGTTCATCATGCCGCGCAAATGGGCACGCGTGAGGTCACGGTATTGTTTTTCAATGACCACGGCCCGCGCAAATTGCGCTGGCGTGAGCATCAGGTTGATGATGGAGTCCTTGGAGCTGTCGTACTCGCGAATCACCGCCAGCACGTCTTTGGCAGGCAGCTGTGCAAGCACTTCTACCAAGGCGCCGTCACCTTCGGCGTCAGCCAATTCAACCAAGGCAGCTTCTGCACCGCTGATGTCGCCTGCGGCAATCAGCGACTGGGTTTTTTCGATCAATGCCAAATGGTTCATAGCGTCATGCGTTCGCAGGTTGTCAAACAAAGTCACTCTTTGCGGTCAAAGCCTTGGCCTTCAAGCCAGTCCTGGCTGGCTTCGTCGTGGTCGGGATCGTGCGCATCGTCATTGCTTTGGTTATGCGCGTCGTCACGGTCGTAGTCATGGCCATGGTCTAGATCGCGTGCTGGACTTGCACGAGAGGTGCCATGTGCATGGTCGTCTTCAGAGTCCGCGTGCAGATGACGGTGCAGACCAACATGGTGTGGCGTGGTGGGGCGCTGGTACAGGTATTCCAGTACCGCTGCCACGGTTATAAACCAGGGGCCTTGTGGCGCATGCAGGAACTCCTGTGCCAAATCCTTGCCCAAGGGGGTAAGTTGCACGGCTTGGTTCAGGCTTTCCCAATCAGGAAGTTCGTCCGATTCAAGTGTTAGCAGCTGCTCCATTACTTGCGGCAGCTCAAAATGAAACGCACCATGAAAGACGGCAGCCACCATCTCTGGGCTGAGTTCCATCATTTGAACCAAAAAGGGAATCTGGCTTCGCTTCTCAAGCAGGCGCTGCTTTAAGACGTCGCGCCCTTCTGAGTCGTGCGTAAGGTCTTCAATTTCGGACTGGTAGGCGTCGTGTAGGCCTCTGAAAAATGCGGACATGCTCATGCTGTTCTTTCAAGTTGTATCTTCACTGCAGGCGCGCCGCATAGTCCTGCCAGATCTGGCGAGCGGCTAGCAGCGGGTCATCGAGCAGGTTGCGTTGGCGATTGTCATCATAGGCTTTGCGGGTATCGGCATCCGCTAAGACATCGTAGGCTTGTTGTACTGAGCGAAATCGCGCCGGCGCCTCTGCAGAAGCGTTGCGGTCGGGGTGGTACTGGGCGGCCAGTTGGCGAAATGCTTTCTTGATTTCAGCCAGTGTGGCGGAGCTGCGCACACCCAATGCTGCGTAATGGTCTTTTTGCTGCATGCTAATGGGGCCTGTTCAAGAAACGCATAAAAGTTGCTCAATGCTAACAAAGCGGCGTCTGAGCAGACGGGCTTGGGGCTGCCATTCCATGGCAGCTCCAAGGGCAAGAGTGAGATACTCGCCCCTCCAAGGGCCATGTTCAGCTCCCCTAACTCTCGATTTATTATCTTATGCGCATTGTTATCTTAGGAGCCGGCCGCGTCGGCGAAAGCGTTGCGGAGAGCTTGTTGTCCGAGCAAAACGACATCACCGTAGTCGACACCAATGTGGCTCGACTACGCAATTTAGAAGCCCGTCTGGATTTGCGAGGCGTGGCTGGCAATGGCATTGAGCCTTCGGTGCTGCGCCGTGCTGGTGCTGACGACGCTGACATGCTGATCGCCTGCGCCGCCACGGATGAGACCAATCTGGTGGCGTGCAAGGTCGCGCACTCAGTGTTCCACATTCCTTCCACCATTGCCCGTTTGCGCTCAAGCGATTTTGTGGAAGGCGATGCTTTGCTAGATAAAAACGGCTTTGCTGTGGACCACGTTATTTGTCCTGAAGAGTCAGTTCAGCGCTATATCCATCGCATCATCGACTACCCCGAAGCGCTGCAGGTGTTGCAGTTTTCGCAGGGGCGGGCGCACTTGATTGCCACTTTGGCCACGCAAGGCAGCCCATTGGTGAATCGAACCATTGGCGAGTTTTGGCAAGAATTTCCAGAAATGCCGATGCGCATTGTGGCCGTGTACCGGCGTGAGGTGGAGCTTGTGGTGGCCGCAGATTTGCGCATCCTGCCCGGCGACGAGGTCTTCGTGCTGGCGGGCAAGGAAAAGATTCGCATGGTTCTCGGCGCTATTCATCAACAAGAGCCTGAGGTGCGCCGAGTGATGATTGCCGGCGGGGGGAAAGTGGGCCTTCGATTGGCGCGCAGCCTGTTATCCCAATGCGAGGTCAAGCTGATTGAGACCAACCACGAGCGTTGCAAATACCTGGCTTCACAGTTGCCAAGCGATGTGCTGGTGCTGCAAGCCGATGCCACTGATGAAGACTTGTTGACCGACGAAAATGTGGGTGACATGGACCTGTTTTTGGCGCTCACCGACGACGACGAGGTGAACATCATGTCAGCCATGCTGGCCAAACGCTTGGGCGCGCGTCGCGTGATGGCGCTGATTAACCGGCGTGACTATGCCGACATGATGGAAGGCAGCACGATCGACATTGCCATCTCGCCCGCGCAGGCATTGATTGGCGAGTTGCTGGCGCACCTGCGCCGTGGTTCGGTGGCTGCTGTACACAGTCTGCGTCGCGGTGCTGCGGAGGCGCTGGAAGGCATTGCCCGAGGGGACAAAAAAACGTCGCGCTTGGTCGGGCGGCGCATTGAGCAAATCAAACTGCCCACGGGCGCGCGCATTGGCGCTTTGGTGCGTGGCACGGGCGACACCTGTCAGGTACTGATGCCACATAAAGAAACCGTGATAGAGGCCGATGATCATGTCATTGTGTTCATTCCGAACAAGCGCCAGGTGCGCGAAGTTGAGCGTTTGTTCCAGGTCAGCGCGACCTTCATGTGAAACCTATGCGTTTACTCGTTCGTAACAACACTTTGCAACGCACGGTGCCGGTATTTGGGGCCATTTTGATGGTGTTTTCTCTCACCATGGCGGTGCCGCTGGCATTGTCGCGGTGGATGAGTGATGGTGCAGAAGGCTCTTTTTGGCCAGTCTTGCTGGCGAGTTTTTTCAGTGGTCTGGTGCTGCGCCTGTTGGGGCCGGTTCGCCAACCCATGCCAGAGTTGCAAGTGCGAGACGGGATGCTGCTCGTGTCCATGTGCTGGACGCTGCTGCCATTAGCGGCCAGCGGGCCTTTGCTACTGTACTTTTTTGACATCGGCCACCCCATTTCTTTCACCTGGGCGTATTTCGAGGCCATGTCGGCATTGACGACCACAGGTGCCACCGTGTTCAGCGGATTGGATCATTTACCGGCATCGATCAATTTCTGGCGCTGTTTTTTGCAGTGGCTCGGTGGCATGGGTATTTTGGTGCTGGCCGTGGCCATTTTGCCGATGCTCGGTGTGGGTGGTGGCCAGTTGTTCAGGGCCGAGAGCACGGGCCCTATGAAAGACACCAAGCTCACGCCACGCATCAAGGAAACCGCCAAAGGCTTGTGGTCAGTCTATTGCGTCATGTCCTTGATGTGTGTCACCGCTTATTGGTGGGGCGGCATGCAACCCTTGGACGCTTGGCTACACATGTTTTCCACCATGAGTCTTGGCGGACTGTCCTCGCATGACGCGAGTTTTGGCTACTTTCAGTCGCCTTTGCTGGAGTGGGTGGCCATTGTCTTCATGACAGTGGCGTGCGGAAATTTTTCCCTTTATTTTTTGGTTCATTACCGCCACTCCATCAAACCGGTTCTGCACGATGACGAATGGCGTGGAAGCATGTTGCTGCTAACGGGCAGCAGCGTTGTGATTGCTGGCCTACTCGCGTTCAAGGGCTTCAGTGATCTCAGCTTGGACACTTTGCGCATGGTCTTGTTTAACGTGATCTCGGTGGCCTCGACCACCGGCTACTCCACAACAGACTACACACTGTGGCCGATATTTGCACCCATTCTCATGATCATGTTGTCTGGCATGGCTAGCAGTGCAGGATCCACGGGCTCGGGGATCAAGATGATTCGCGTGTTGATTCTGATCAAGCAGGCAAGCCGAGAGATGACGCGCATTATTCACCCGCGTGCGATCAATCCCGTCAGCATAGGCGGCGGCAATATTTCCAGCAGCACCATTTTTGCAGTGCTCGCCTTCATGTTGGTCTATGGCACCACCGTGCTTGGGATCACCTTCGCTTTTTTACTCTCTGACTTAACCATTGAAGTTGCTCTGGGCGCAGCTTTGGCGGGTGTCAATAATTTGGGTCCGGCACTTGGCCCCGTTGGTCCAGCGGGCAATTTCTCAGTGTTCACTGATTTTCAGTTGTGGGTTTATACCTTTGCCATGTTGCTGGGCAGGCTTGAAATTTTGACGTTCATCGTGTTGTTCACACCCGGCTTTTGGCGCAAATAGAAAAAGGCGCCCGTGGGCGCCTTTTGATGGATGCCAGCAGCGCTTGATCAGGCTGCGACCACGCGGACCATTTCCAGACACTTGTTGGAGTAACCCCACTCGTTGTCATACCAGCTCACCAACTTGACGAAGGTGTCGTCCAGTGCAATGCTGGCGTCGGCATCAAACACCGAGGTGCGCGTTTCGCCGCGGAAGTCTGTTGCCACCACTTTGTCTTCGGTGTAGCCCAGCACACCTTTGAGTGCGCCTTCGGACTGCGCTTTGATCTCAGCGCAAATCTCAGCCATGGTGGCTGGCGTGTTGAGTTCGCAGGTCAAATCCACCACCGAGACATCACTGGTTGGAACACGAAACGACATGCCGGTGAGTTTTTTGTTGAGCTCAGGAATCACCACACCGACAGCTTTGGCAGCGCCCGTGCTGCTGGGAATGATGTTTTCCAAAATACCGCGTCCGCCACGCCAGTCCTTGTTGCTCGGGCCGTCCACCGTTTTTTGAGTAGCCGTTGCCGCGTGTACCGTGGTCATCAAGCCGCGCTTAATGCCCCATTTGTCGTTCACCACTTTGGCCAAAGGCGCCAAACAATTCGTGGTGCACGATGCGTTGGAGATGATCGCTTGACCGGCGTAGGTCTTGTGGTTCACGCCGAATACAAACATGGGGGTGTCGTCTTTGCTTGGTGCAGAAAAAATAACTTTTTTGGCACCAGCTGCCAAGTGCTTTTCGCCGCCGGCTTTGTCCAGAAAAATACCGGTGGACTCGATCACGATGTCGGCGCCCACTTCATTCCACTTCAGATTCGTGGGATCGCGTTCCTGTGTCAGGCGAATGCGCTTGCCATTGACCACCAGCGTATTGCCATCGATCGACACCTCGCCCTTGAAGCGGCCGTGCACGCTGTCGTGCTTGAGCATGTAGGCCAAATAGTCGGGTTCCAACAGGTCATTGATCGCCACCACCTCGATGTCGCTGAAATTTTGCAAAGCTGAGCGCAGCACATTGCGTCCGATGCGGCCAAAGCCGTTGATGCCAATTTTGATCGTCATACGTTTCTCCAAAAGATAGAACAAAAACTTAAAAAACTCGTCGCCCTGTCACCTGGCGGCTACTGCTCGATGTGCGTAGCTGGCGCTTAAGCCAACATGCACGCAGCGCCGCGTTGACGGCATTTCAAAGGACATGGGTATTTGCGAACTGCTTCACTTGCGCAAAACAGCCTCTACGGTATTAGCCACATTGTCTGGCGTGAAGCCGAAATGTTCGAACAACACCGGTGCTGGCGCTGACTCGCCAAAGGTGTCGACGCCCACCACCGCTGCACAACCATATTTCCACCAGCCCTGGGTGGAGCCCATTTCAAGGGCTACCCGCGGGATGCCGGCGGGCAACACGACGCGCTTGTAAGCCTCGGTTTGCTGGTCAAACGTCGTGGTGCTTGGCATGGATACCACGCGCACGGCGATCTTGCGCACTGCAAGCAGCTCTTGCGCCTTGAGTGCCAAGGGCACTTCAGACCCGGTGGCGATGATCACCGCTTGGGCTTTTCTCTTCAGGCCAACTTCCGTGGGTTCTGCCAAGACGTAAGCGCCTTTGCTGATGTCGCCCAAGCCAGACTTGGGTGCGTAATGGATGTTTTGCCGACTCAAGAGCAGCGCGGTGGGTTTGTGTCGGTTTTGCAATGCGACGGCCCAAGCCACGGCGGTCTCGGCGGTGTCGCCTGGGCGCCAGACATCCAGGTTGGGAATCAGACGCAAGCTGGCTGCATGCTCAATTGACTGGTGGGTGGGGCCATCCTCGCCCAAGCCGATGCTGTCATGGGTGAAGACATGGACCACGCGCAGCTTCATCAGTGCGGCCATGCGGATGGCGTTGCGGCTGTAGTCGCTGAAGGTCAAGAAGGTGCCGCCATACGGTATGAAGCCGCCATGCAGGGCCAAGCCATTCATGATGGCCGCCATACCAAACTCACGCACACCATAGTTGATGTGCCGACCGCCGTTACTGCGGCCCTCTGCATCAAAGCGCAATGCCGGTGTGCTAGCGGTATTGGTTAGGTTGGAGCCTGTCAGGTCGGCTGAGCCGCCCAGCATTTCAGGCAGTGCCGCTGTGAAAGCTTCCAATGCCAACTGTGAGGCCTTTCGGCTGGCCACGGTTTGGGCCTTGCTGTGCGCGGCCACCGCGGTGTCCACTGCGACTTGGGAAAACCTTGTGGGCAAGTCGCCCTTCATCCGGCGTAGCAGCTCACGCGCCAGCGCCGGGTGTTTGGCGCGGTAGGCGCTGAATTGATCTTTCCAGGCCTTCTCAGCGCCGGCACCACTTGTTTTGGCATCCCACGCGTCATAAACCGGTTTCGGCACCACAAACGGTGCATGTGGCCAGCCCAAAGCGTTGCGTGTCAGCGCAATTTCTTCGGCGCCCAAGGGTTCGCCGTGGGCTTTGGACGTTCCAGCGCGATTGGGGCTGCCGCGACCAATGTCGGTCTTGCAGATGATCAGCGTGGGTTTGTCGCTGGATTGCTTGGCTTGCGCAATGGTGGCCGCCACCAGATCGGCATCATGGCCGTCGATTGGGCCTAGTACGTTCCAGCCATAGGCTTGAAAACGCTGCGCGGTGTTGTCAATAAACCAAGGCGTCACTTGGCCGTCAATCGAGATACCGTTGTCATCGTACAGCGCGATGAGCTTGTTGAGCTTCCAGGCACCGGCCAGTGCGCAGGCCTCGTGGCTGATGCCCTCCATCAGGCAGCCGTCGCCCATGAACGTGAATGTGTGGTGATTGACCACATCGAACTGGTCGCGGTTGAACTCGGTGGCGAGCAATTTTTCAGCCAACGCCATGCCCACGGCGTTGCTGATACCTTGTCCCAGGGGTCCGGTGGTGGTCTCCACGCCCGGTGTGATGCCCAATTCCGGGTGGCCAGGGGTCATGCTGTGTAACTGGCGAAACTTTTTCAACTCTATCAAGGGCAGTTTGTAGCCTGTCAGGTGCAATACCCCATAAATCAACATGGAGCCGTGACCGTTGGACAAAACAAACCGATCGCGATCTATCCACTGGGGGTTCGCTGGGTTGTGCTTCATGTGGCTGCGCCACAGGGCTACAGCCATGTCGGCCATGCCCATGGGCGCACCTGGATGCCCCGAGTTGGCGGCCTGTACGGCATCCATTGCGAGGGCGCGCACCGCGTTGGCCATGTCAGTCTGGGTCACAGTGGCAGTGCTGACTGCCTGTGTTTTGGGAGATACTTCGATCGTGTCGGCCATGCGGGCTCCGTGCGGGTAGTGAGGTGAAAGAAGAGAATTTTACGGGCTGCCTGCAAGCGAGCTGGTCTGGCTTTGTACAGGAAGCTGTATCGGCTTGGAGCTGAGCATGCCGACACGCGCCAATCATTCATACGGAGTTAACCATGTCACTTTTGTTCACGCCCTTGCAATTGCCTTCGCCGCGCGGCGGGCTGACCCTGCCCAACCGCATCGTGGTTGCGCCCATGTGCCAGTATTCAGCTGTCGACGGTTGCGCGACAGATTACCACCTGGCCCACTGGACCAGCCTGCTCAACAGTGGCGCTGGGCTGTTCACCATTGAGGCCACAGCGGTCTCGCCAGAAGGGCGCATCACACCTAACTGCCTGGGTTTGTGGGACGACGCCACTGAGGCCGCTTTGACCGACTACCTGCAGCGTGCTCGGGCGTTGGCACCCCACACCGCGGTGTGCATTCAGCTTGCGCACGCGGGGCGTAAAGCGTCTAGCGCCGTGCCTTGGCGCGGGGGGCAATTGTTGTCTCGAGCTCAAGAGGGGTGGCAGCCATTGGGTCCGTCAGCCCTGTCTCAGTTGCCAACGGAAGCGCCCCCAGACGCGCTGACGGTGGCCGACATGCAAGGCGTCCGCGACGACTTTGTTGCCTCTGCGATGCGTGCCGAGCGTGCTGGCGTCGATGCGGTGGAATTGCACGGCGCGCATGGCTATTTGTTGCATCAGTTTCTATCACCTCTGGCTAACCAACGTGAAGACGACTACGGCGGCAGTTATGAAAACCGCATTCGTTTTCCGTTGGAAGTGTTCGCCGCCGTGCGCGCTGCATACAAAGGTGTGCTGGGTTTGCGTTTATCTGCCTCAGATTGGGTGGAAGGTGGCTGGGATCTTGCGCAGAGTACAGCGTTTGGTCAGCGTCTCAAAGAAGCAGGGTGTGACTTTATTCATGTGTCCTCGGCTGGGGTTTCTCCTCAGCAAAAAATTGTGCTCGGCGATGGTTACCAAGTACCGTTTGCTAGAGCGATCCGTGCGGCCACTGGCATGGTCACTACGGCTGTGGGCCTGATCACCCAGCCTGCGCAAGCCGAGGCCATTTTGCAAAATGGCGACGCTGATTTAATTGCACTGGCACGCGCCTTTTTGTACCAGCCGCGATGGGGTTGGCAAGCGGCTGCGGCCTTGGGTGAGCAGGTGCAGGCCTTCCCAACCTACTGGCGTTGCATGCCGCGCGAAGCGCAAGGCATTTTCAAAGATGCGAAGGTCGGCCAGCGCTGATAGCGTGGGCTGGACCAATCCAAGATTGGCGCATGACCCCCGCGTTTTCCTTGATGGTGTATTTGTTCCCGACGCACTATGCTTGACGCATGAGTCGATTTGAAGACGAACCAACGCCGCAGCCTTATGTCCCGCCGCCAGCGCAGGAGCCAGCCAAAGAGGTGAAAGACCTCGCGTGGTCTGCTCCTTTTGGCTGGCTGCGGGCTGGGCTTGCTGATTTCCGGACTTGTCCTGCGCTCGGCTTGTTTTATGGGTTCGCCTTTTGGCTGATGGCCATGGTGCTTGGATTGGTGTTTCAAAACAAGCCTGCGTACACCATGACCATGGCGTCAGGTTGCTTGCTTGTCGGGCCATTCTTCGCCATGGGCTTGTATGAAGCCAGTCGTCGCCGTGAACTGAAGAAGGCCATCAATTTGGCAAGTTCGCTGGTATGTTGGCGAGGCCATTTGCGCAGCATGGGGCTGTTGCTTGGTTTGCTCATGGTGCTGGAGTTGCTCTGGGGTCGTTTGGCGATGGTGGTGATTGCCGTCTTTTTTGACACGGGCATGCCGTCGTCTGAAGATGCACTGCAAGCCGTCTTGAACCCCGAAAATATTGATTTTGTGCTTGCTTACGCCACGGTGGGGGCGGCTTTTTCTGCGCTGGTTTTTTCCATCTCGGTGGTGTCGATTCCGATGATTCTGGACCGCGACACCGATGCCATTTCGGCGGCCATTGCCAGCATTGAAGTCGTTGTAAGCAACACCGGCGTCATGCTGCTGTGGGGCGGCATGATTGCCGTTTTGATTGGCCTGTCGTTGTGGTTGCCCTGGGGTTTGGGTCTGCTCATCGTGGGCCCTGTGCTCGGTCATGCCAGTTGGCATGCTTACCGCGGCTCGGTTCGCTGGCTGACCTGAAGTCCGCTAAGCTGTTGGACCGACCGATTTAACGAGGTTTCTTTGACCAACGCCACCCCCTTGAAAATACCCGCCATGCTGCTCGCTGCAGGGCGCGGTGAGCGCATGCGCCCGCTAACCGACAGCTGCCCTAAGCCGCTTCTCACAGCCCACGGCGAGCCCTTGATGCACTGGCCGCTGCGCGCTTTGGCAGAAGGCGCCTGCAGCCGAGCGGTGATCAATACCGCTTGGTTGGGTGAGCAAATCAGTGCTTATTTTGGCGAACGATTTTCGCGCCCGGCACCCAGGCCCGAGACCATGTCAGAGCCTTTTACTTTAAATTACTCACACGAAGGACGCGACTTTGGTGGTGCGCTGGAAACCGCGGGTGGCATTGCGCGTGCCTTGCCCAGGCTGTGCACAAACGCTGACCCTGCCGGTATCTTCTGGGTAGTTGCCGGTGATGTGTTTGCGCCAGACTTTCTATTTGGTCAAGCGGATGTGGCGCTCTTTGCGGCCAGTGAGCGTTTGGCACATTTGTGGCTGGTTGCCAACCCTGATCACAACCCACGGGGCGACTTCGGTCTGGCGCCAGACGGCAGCGCTTTGAACCTGAGCGCAGGCGACCTCGCGCCACGCTGGACTTATGGCGCCATTGGCCTGTACCGGCGCGCCTTGTTCGAGCCGCCATGGTGCAATATTGCGCCGGGAAATCCTGAGGGCATCAAAGCAGCGCTGGCGCCTTTGCTGCGCTCGGCCATGGACCAGGGTCGTGTTTCCGCAGAGATTTACACTGGACGCTGGACCGATGTGGGCACGCCCGAGCGCCTGCATGCGCTCAACAGCGTGACAGTCGATCACCTGAGGCCACCCAATTGAAACAAACTCAAACACCGATGAACACCAACACCACCGTGTACCAACAACGCCGCGCGCAACTGGCCAGCCGCATCGGCGCCAATGATGTGCTCATCGTGCCCACGGCGCCTGAGCGACAGCGCAACCGCGACAGCGATTTTTTGTACCGGCACGACAGCTATTTCTATTACCTCAGCGGCTTCACAGAGCCCAATGCCTGGTTGGTCGTAGCGGGCGATGGGCGCAGCACGCTTTTTTGCCAACCCAAAGATCTCGAGCGCGAAATTTGGGATGGTATTCGGCTGGGGCCTGAAGCGGCACCACAAGCCTTGAGCGTTGACACGGCTTATCCGGTCGGCGAGCTCGACGAGCGACTGCCTTCTTTGCTGGATGGGCGCGATGCTGTTTGGTTCCCGTTTGCGACGCATGCGGGGCTTGAGACACGTGTGCAAGGCTGGCTGACGAGTCTGCGCTCCCGCGTGCGCTTCGGAACTTTGACGCCAGAACAAGTTTGTGATGCCTGTGGCGTGCTCGATGAGATGCGCTTGTTCAAGGATGCCCATGAGCAAGATCTGATGCGTCGTGCCGCCAGCATAAGTGCTGGCGCACACATCCGTGCCATGCAGTTGAGCGCGCGCATGTTGCGTGATGGACAAGCCGTTCATGAGTACCATTTAGACGCTGAGTTGCTCCACGAGTTTCGCCGGCATGGCTCGCAATATCCTGCTTATGGTTCCATCGTCGCTGCTGGCGCCAATGCTTGCGTGTTGCATTACCGTGCGGATGCGGGCGCGGTTCGTCCAGGGGACCTGGTTTTGATTGACGCGGGCTGCGAGCTCGATGGATACGCCAGCGACATCACCCGGACTTTTCCTGCCAATGGCTGTTTTACCGGTCCTCAGCGCACGCTCTACGAGTTGGTTTTGGCCTCGCAAGAAGCCGCAATTGCCGCCACCCGAGAAGGCGCACGCTTCACCGACCCACATGAGGCCACGGTCAAGGTGCTGGCTCAAGGTCTTTTGGATGTTGGTCTGCTCGATGCCAACGTGGTTGGCCATGTGGACGATGTGATCGAAAAGCGCGCCTATTTTCAGTTTTACATGCATCGAACCAGTCATTGGCTGGGCATGGATGTGCACGATTGCGGCGCCTACACTGAACCTGCTGAATTGGGACAGGTGAGCCTACGCAATGATGCGCTCACAGACGAGGTCATTCGTAACCGACCCGCGCGCACTTTGCGCTCGGGCATGGTCCTGACCATCGAGCCTGGCCTTTACGTGCGTCCCGCCCCAGGTGTGCCTGAGGTGTTCCATAACATCGGTATCCGCATTGAAGACGATGCCATCGTGAACACCACCGGTTGCGAGCTCATCAGCCGTGGCGTGCCCGTCGACGTGGCCAGTATTGAAGCCTTGATGCGCGACTAAGCAGGTTTTTGCGACGCCCGTCCGACAGGTCAAGCGCTTGCTGCTCACCCCAGCGTGGCTTGCTTCTCTGATCGATAGCCTCAATCAATGGCTTAGACATTATCAATTGGCTAAACTAATAGATTAAGACTAACATTGCTCCCATGTCGATCGAACTTATCTATCGACAAACGTTTAACAAGGAGTGATGTATGAAGCAGCCAACCCGACCTGAAATCAAAACCATGGCCAACCTGGAGGCGGCATTTGCCGGTGAATCCATGGCCCATATCAAGTACCGCTACTTTGCCAAACAGTGCCGCGCAATGGGTGACGAGGCGACAGCACGGGCGTTTGACGCGACAGCCGATCAAGAGGTGATGCATGCTTTTGGCCATTTGGACTTGCTTTACCCCAAGGCCATGTTGTCACCTGCGAGCTGTCTGCAAATGGCAATCGATGGTGAAACCTACGAGTACACCGAGATGTACCCTGGTTTTCGCAAAACGGCCGAAGACGAGGGAAACGCCGCAGCCATCGCTGAAATGGATGCGCAAATCGAAGAAAGCAGAGAGCATGCTGCGCAGTTCAAGGCGACGCTGCTGAAAGCGCAAAAGCGCTTTGCCGCATTGGCCAAGGTAGAAGAGCGCCACGCGGCGCATTACCAAAAGCAACTTGACGCCATCGCTGCGTGAACGCTTTGGACGCTTTTGCAAGCGTCCAAAGCCAAGGTAACTCCATTTTTTGAATATGAAAGTCACAAGTATGAAAACCTATCTTTGTATTGTTTGCGGGTTCATTTACGACGAGGCCACAGGCTGGCCACAAGACGGTATCGCACCAGGAACTGCATGGGCTGAGGTGCCAGATGACTGGGCCTGCCCAGACTGCGGCGTGGCCAAAGTCGATTTTGAAACCGTTGAAATCTGAGGCCTCCATGCGCCACAATGAGTCGATTGTGATTGCAGGCGCTGGTCTAGCGGGCTGGACTGTGGCGCGCGAAGTGCGCAAACGCGACGCGCACACGCCAATTACGCTTGTCACAGCCGATGCCGGCGACTTTTATGCCAAACCATCGCTGTCCAATGCTTTTGCGCAGAATCGCACGCCGGCCCAGTTGATCACAAAAGCCGGGTTTGACATGGCGCAAAGCTTGAGTCTGACATTGCTGCCCCACACCCGCATCGCGTCCATTGACCCGTCGGAAAAAGCGCTTCAAACAAGCGCAGGGCCGATGGCTTACACGCAGCTGGTGCTGGCCACCGGCGCGCAGCCAATACGCCTGAGCCTCAGCGGCGATGCGGCTGAGCAAGTGATGTCAATCAACAGTTTGGAAGATTTTGCGGCCTTTCACACCCAGCTGAGCAAAGCTGGGGCAGGACCACGCAAAGTTTTGATCATGGGCGCTGGCTTGATTGGCTGCGAATTTGCCAATGACTTGGCGCTTGCCGGCCATCAGGTCCACGTGGTGGATCCCAGTCAGGCGCCAATTGCCGCGCTGCTGCCGCCACAGGTGGGTCAAGCTTTATGCGGTGCACTGGCCAAGCTAGGTGTGCGCTGGCATTTGGGCCAGACGGTGAACGCTGTTGAGTACAGCCAAGCGCGAGGCGACGACGCCTTGCTGGTGCACCTGAGTACGGGCGAAGTGCTGGCCTGCGACCAAGTCGTGAGTGCGGTTGGACTGCGCGCTGACCTGCGTCTGGCTCAAGCGGCAGGTTTGGCGTGCAGCCGTGGTATCGAGGTCGATCCCTACCTGCAAACCAGCGCTGCGCACATCTTCGCTTTGGGCGATGCGGCACAGTACGCCCATGGATTCACGCTGCCCTATGTGATGCCAATCATGCACGCAGGCAAGGCGCTGGCCGCCACGCTAACGGGAACGCCCTCTGCGGTGCATTTTCCCTTGATGCCCATTGCCATCAAGACGCCAGCGCTGCCACTATTGGTGGCGCCACCAGGTCAGAGTCAGCGCGGCCACTGGCGTGCCGAATCTGAAGGCGCCTGGTTATTTGTTGATGCGAGCGCTAAAAGCCACGGCTTTGTGCTCATGGGTGAGCACACTCGGCGCCGAGGCGAATTCATTGAACGCCTGTATGCAGCAGATCTCAATGCCAGCCAACAGGTGCCAGCGGTGGCCATGCGGCTCTAGCGGTGTACCGTCTTGCATGCGCCCCTACAGACAGAAAGTGAAGACTTTTTAAATCAAAAGGCCTGCAAAAACGAGTGATAGGAAAACAGCTGCCCGCTTACAATGCGCCCTTTTCATAAGCTCAGATGGCTTGGACGCCAAACAGCAGCTTTGCGGAGTTAGCAATGACCACAACACCAAAGACCGCCATCGACAAACGTGACGAATTACGCCGTGCGGCTCTGGAGTTCCATGAATTCCCGATTCCGGGCAAGATTGCCATTGCGCCCACCAAGCAAGTGAGTAATCAGCACGACTTGGCCCTGGCCTATTCCCCAGGGGTTGCGGCCCCTTGCGAAGAAATCGTTAAAGACCCGAACAACGCCTTCAAGTACACCGCCCGTGGCAACTTGGTGGCCGTGATCACCAACGGTACAGCTGTACTGGGCTTGGGCGACATTGGCCCGCTGGCTGCCAAACCCGTGATGGAAGGCAAAGGCGTGCTCTTTAAAAAGTTCGCCAATATTGACGTATTTGATATCGAGATCGATGAGAAGAACGACCTGGATAAGCTGGTCGACATCATTGCATCCTTGGAGCCAACATTTGGCGGCATCAATCTGGAAGACATCAAAGCCCCTGATTGCTTCTACATTGAGCGCAAATTGCGCGAACGCATGAAGATCCCCGTGTTCCATGATGACCAGCACGGTACCGCCATCACTGTTGCTGCAGCCATGCTCAATGCCTTGAAAGTGGTTCAGAAAGACCCTAAAAAAGTCAAGCTTGTGACCTCTGGGGCTGGCGCCGCTGCGCTGGCATGCCTGGGCTTGCTGGTCAAGCTGGGGGTTCCGCGTGAAAACATTTTTGTAACCGACCTTGCTGGCGTGGTTTATGAAGGTCGTACGGAGCTCATGGACCCGGATAAGGCTGTTTACGCTCAGCCTACCAGCGCGCGTACATTGAGTGATGTCATCGAGGATGCTGATGTGTTCCTCGGTTTGTCCGCCGGGGGCGTTTTGAAGGGCGATATGGTCAAACGCATGGCGGCACGCCCCGTCATTTTTGCGCTTGCCAATCCCAACCCTGAAATCACGCCCGAGGAAGTCAAGTCCATCCGCGATGATGCCGTCATCGCCACTGGCCGCACGGATTACCCCAATCAAGTCAACAATGTGTTGTGCTTCCCCTATATCTTCCGTGGCGCGCTTGATGCTGGGGCGTCGACCATTACGCTTGAGATGGAAATCGCTGCCGTGCATGCGCTTGCTGATCTGGCTCAAGCGGAGCAAAGCGAAGTGGTTGCCGCTGCCTATGCGGGCGAGCCCCTGGCGTTCGGCCCTGAATACTTGATCCCCAAGCCGTTTGATCCCCGACTGATGATCAAGATTGCCCCTGCAGTGGCGCAGGCCGCCATGGACAGTGGCGTGGCGCTGCGTCCGATTGCTGATATGCAGGCCTATCGCGACAAACTGCAGAGCTTTGTGTATGCCTCAGGCACGGCCATGAAACCGATCTTCACAGCAGCCAAAGCTGCCGCCAAAAAGCGGGTGGCTTACGCTGAAGGCGAAGAAGAACGTGTGTTGCGCGCCGTCCAAATTGTGGTGGACGAGCATTTGGCTGTGCCGACGCTCATCGGACGCCCCGCCGTCATCGCCGCGCGCATCACCCAGTTTGGTTTGCGTTTGCGAGAAGGCGTGGACTACGCAGTGGTCAACGTTGAGCAAGATGATCGTTACCGCGATTTTTGGCAAACCTACCACCGCATGGCTGAACGCAAAGGCGTTACGGTACCCATTGCCAAGGTTGAGATGCGTCGCCGACTCACATTGATTGGTGCCATGCTCTTGCACAAAGGGGATGTGGATGGACTGATTTGCGGTACCTGGGGCACCAATCCCATGCACCTGAACTACATCAACCAGGTCATTGGTAAGCGCGCTGGCGTGAATACTTATGCAGCCATGAATGTATTGATGCTGCCGGGGCGCCAAGTGTTCATTGTCGATACCCACGTCAATTACGACCCGACGGCTGAGCAAATTGCTGAGATCGCGGTCATGGCGGCTGAAGAAATGATGCGGTTTGGCATTCGTCCCAAAGCAGCCTTGTTGTCACATTCTAATTTTGGCAGCAGCGACCAGCCCAGCGCAGTCAAGATGCGTCAAGCCTTGCGTTTGCTCAAAGTTCAGGCTCCTTGGCTCGAGGCTGACGGTGAAATGCACGGTGATGTGGCACTTGACGGCGCCGCGCGAGCCGCCCTGATGCCCAACAGTGAACTGGTCGGTGATGCCAATCTGTTGGTTTTACCTAACATTGACGCTGCCAATATTGCTTATAACCTGCTGAAAACAGCAGCGGGCGGCAACATTGCTGTGGGCCCGATTTTGTTGGGGGCGAGCCAACCGGTTCACATTTTGACGGCCAGCACCACGGTGCGGCGCATCGTCAACATGACCGCGCTGACTGTGGCCGACGCCAACGCCACGCGATAAGTCGTACGGCGCTGCCGCGCTGAAAATCCCATAAGGTGTTGGCATTTCGCATGCCAACACCTTGCTTTTTTTTGTCAGATCGCCGACACTAGCGCCCTTGAGTCGTCGGCATAAGCTGATGATTTGACGAAGAAAAAGAACATGGCGCAGTGCAGCATAGTGAAAAAGGCCTTAGCCGTATGGTGTGTTGCGGCGCTTTTGGTGTCAGGTTCGGCGCTTGTTCCAGCAGCCACGCCAACCGATGCGCTTGCGGTCACCCGTTTGAGTGGATTGCCAGAGCAGGCGATGCAGACTTATGCCTTGATTCACCGAGGTGGTCCGTTTGCAAGTTCAAAGGATGGAGTGGTCTTTGGTAACCGGGAGCGTCTCTTGCCGTCAAGAACGCGCGGGTATTACCGAGAGTACACCGTCCCAACGCCTGGATTGAGGCATCGGGGGAAGAAACGCATGGTTTGTGGCGGTCCGCCCCGCGTACCAGATGTTTGTTACTACACGGCAGATCATTACGCGAGCTTTCGCCGGATCGAGCCGTGATTTGGTTTTGTTATTAAAAGAGAGAAATACCATGTCAATTGCGCCAGCCGCCCAACAGGCATCGCCGAGCCAAGCGGAGGTATCGCTACGCGCGGTACGTCCCAACATCGTGCAGTCGATCCGCGCACATCGTGTGGCAGATTTGCAGGAAGCCGCACAGGCGCTAGGCCAACACTTTTTGTACGCCAACTTGGGGCATGCACAAAGTAAACAAGAGGTTTTGGACCTGATTGGCGGGCAGTTCATGCTGACTGTCTCCACGGGCAAAAACTTTGACTCACTTTACGACTGCCTCACTGACCCTGTGCATAAGTCGGGTCCGCAACCTGGCTTTATTTGTGTCTTGGAGCATATTCCGGCCCATGCCAAGTTTGACAAAGAGGCGCGTGAGCAGCTGCTAGATATTTTCCGTGATACCGCTGACTACTGGGGCGACCGAAAGATTCCGTTTCGCTGCTTTTACTCATTTTCTGTGGCCCGTGCGGCCCAAAAAGGTCTGGCAGTGCGGGCGGGCGATGCCACGTTATCTGGCGCCACCTTGTCGGGATCTGATGCGATTGAGGTCTTGAGCGACACAGGTGAAAAAATGCCTACAGACAAATTGGTGGACATTTCGCCACAGGCCTTGCGTATGAGCAGCCCGTTCAATGCAGGTTATTGGACGACGGCCTGATTGCACTCACCCAGTCATGAAAAAAGCCTGATTCGTCAGGTTTTTTCATTTGATCTCGGGACGTTATCCAAGCTTCGCCACTGCCTGGGCGAGTTCCAAGTAAGCGGCGACCGGCACTTCCTCAGCCCTGCGTTGCACATCAAAGTGACCTGAAAATTGGCGGGCTTGTAGCCATTTTCCCAAGGTGTGGCGCAGCAGTTTGCGCCTTTGGCTGAACGCGACTTGCACCAGTTCACTGAGCACACCCAGCTGTATGGGTGCCGCTTGCGCGTGCGGCACCATGCGTACCACGGCGCTGTCAACTCTGGGGGGTGGGTCGAAACTCTCAGGTGGAACAAACAAAACGTTTTCCATGGCGTAACGCCACTGCAGCATCACACTGAGTCGGCCATAGGCTGCGGTGCTGGGCTTGGCGACCATGCGATCAACAACCTCTTTTTGCAGCATGAAGTGCTGGTCTTGCACCTGATTCACATACGCAAGCAGGTGAAACAGGATCGGGGTAGATATGTTGTAGGGCAAGTTGCCCACCACGCGCAGCTTTTGCCCAGCTTGCTGTGCTAACTCGGCGAAATCCACGCGAAGCACATCCGACTCGATCACGTTCAAGTCTGGGTGTGCCCGCAAGCGTTTGACCAAGTCGCGATCGAGCTCAATCACCGTCAGATGGCGCAAGCGCTCTACGAGCGGCTGGGTCAGCGCCGCCAGGCCTGGGCCAATTTCGACAACGGCCTGTTCTGGGCGGGGATCAATGGCGTTCACGATGGCATCGATGATGCCGCCATCGGTTAAGAAGTGTTGACCGAAACGTTTGCGAGGAAGGTGCATATTGTGGACTTCAGTGGCGGCTTACTGAGGCGCCTGGCGAATGTCCACATACGCGCGGTCACGCAAATCACGTGCCCACACCTGGTAGGCTTCTTCAAGCTTTTGGTTGCGCAGCACCCCTCGCACAGACTCCTGAATTTGTGCGTCACTGCGTGCCTGTTCGCGCCGTTCAAGCAACTCTATCAGGTGCACGCCAAAACGAGAGATGAAGGGTTCGCTGATTTCGCCCGGAGACAGTCGGTTCATGGCTTCTTCAAACTCGGGCACGAACATGCCTGGACTGGCCCAACCCAGGTCACCGCCTTGGGCCGAGCTGCTGTCTTGCGAAAACTCACGCGCCAAGCCTGCAAATGTGGCCTGCCCGCCGGCGATACGCCGCTTAAAGTCGAGCAGACGCGCAACCGCAAGCGCCTCTCGCATCTGGAAACTCGGCCTGAGCAAAATGTGCCGTGCCAGACTTTGTTTGACCACGGTCGCTGGCATGTTGGGGTTCACGCGCTCGAGCAGCTTGAGCACATGAAAGCCAGCCGGTGAGCGCACCACATCGGTCACCTGTCCAGGCTGGATTGCCAGCGCAGCCTGCACAAACAGGGCTGGGTAGCGGTCTGGGTCGCGCAATCCCATTGCAGCGCCGTTAGCCTGTGTGGACGGGTCGCCAAAAAGCTTAACCAATTGGCCAAAGTTTTCGCCGGCTCGGGCGCGCTTGAGCGCCAGCAGTGCGCGCGCTTGCAAGGTGGCCACTTGCTCTGCGCTCGCGGACTCGGGCACGGCCACCAATATTTGCGCCAAGTTGATCGCTTGCTTGGCCATTGCCTCAGGAGTTTGTTGTGCCTGAATGTATTGGTCGACTTCCAGATCGCTCACCTGCACGCGGGGTTCAACCTCACGCTCGCGCAGGCGTTGCAAGGTCAGTTGCTCGCGCAACTGCTCACGGAACTTGGCCACAGTCATACCTTCTTGCTCGACGCGTTGGTGTAACTGCACCAAAGACATCTGGTTTTGTTGGGCCACTGACTGTTCAGCCTGGTCAATCGAAGGAATATCAATGCGCACGCCAATTTCTTTGGCCAATTGAAGCTGCGCTTTGCGCCCGATCAGACTATCCAGCACTTGGGCCGCCAGGGTTTTTGCATCTGGCAGATTGACGCCTGGCAGCCCGGCTTGTTGTTGGGCTCGCCGAACCTCTTGCTGCACCTCGCTGTTGGTGATCGGCTCCTGATTGACCACAGCTACGATGTAATCAGCTTGCCGTATCGGTGCAGGTGCCTGCACAGGCGTTGCCAAGCTGCCTGCGCGCAGGCCTTGTGCCGGCGCAGATGCGCTGGCAAATGCCAGCAAAGCGGATGTGAGCAAACTGGTGTAGCGGTGTTTCATGGCGAATCAATCGTAATTGCTGAAGCGGCTTGCCGTCGATGTCGGTGCGCGCAGGCTCTGGTAATTGGGAATATTGGATCGCAAAGACTGTAAGGGGTTCACACCCAAGCGCGTAAAGCCAACAAACTCCAGTTGAAACATGATGCTTTGCGTCGCTGTCACCGAGCTGGTCTGGGAGCGCTGCATCACCACGCGGCCAAGCCAGCAACCCGCGTCGTATTCAAAGCCCACAATCGTGTCAACAAACTGCCTGTCTTTCATGCTGTAGTTCAGTCGACCAACACTGTACCACTGGCCGTCACCCGAACGCGTACCGACTTGGTCGGCAGAACCCCAAAGGTTAGCCACGGGCCATTGCCAGCCTACATCCACTTGCTCACTGAGGCCGCGTTGAAAACGGTAGGCGGCACTGACGGTTTTGAAGTTGCCGGGGTTGTACCTGGCCACCAGGTTGGATCGCACGGATTGCTGCGTGTTGGGGCTGATCTGAACAGTTGAATCAAATCGCCAACGCGGGTTTGCCCGCACGCTGGCGCCCAGCAGTAAATCGCTCAGACCACTGAGCGCAGGCAAGGTTCCTGGCAAGGTGACTTGGGCATTGCGAAAGCGCAGTCGTTGCGCCAGACTCAAGCGCAAGGCTTCTGCGCCTGTGTCGGCTTCCAAAAATCGGCTGGTGACGCCCAGTGTGAGCTGGCTTCCGTCAGAAATCCGGTCATTGCCAGCAAATGCATTTTCTGTGTAGATGGTCGCCATGTTGAAGTCGTAGGCACCGGAGTCGTAGTTCGGCAGGTACTGCTGGTTACGGTAGGGCGTGCTAACAAAAAATGCGCGCGGCTCGAGGGTCTGTTGCATCGCGCGGCCAAACCAAAAGGCGTCTCGCTCGAAGACCAGTGCACTGTCGATGCTGATGGTCGGCAGCACGCGATTCACCTGAAGCGCGTTGTTAGCCAAAGGGGAGTCCAACTGGTAACTGGTGGCGTGCAATTGCAACTTGGGCGTGATGTAGCCGCTGGGCATTAACCAGGGGCGGCTGACCTGTAACAGTGCGTAAAGACGCTCGCCGTTAGTTTGCCTAGTCAGGTTGGCGTTGGACACAAAGCGCGTCAGATCGGCGTCTAAAGAAAGGTCCACCCCGCGCCAGTTGGCCTGCTCGTAGCGTGTGTGTAGTTGTGGTACACGGTTATAGGGTGGCACGATGGGCGCCGTCACATCCTGCAAGGTTTGCCAGCGTTGTACCAGCACAGTGTTGGCAAAGTCGTTTTTGCTCCAAGCCAAGTTCAGGTTGCTGTTCAGCAAGCGTTCGGTGAGCAGGGGCGTGCCGCCTAAGCTGGTGGTCGTGAAGTCGCGCCAATAGTTGTTGTCACTCACGCGGTTGATGTTCAAACTCAAGGCCATGCCATGATCGGTCCAATTGCTCGCCAAGTGGCCTTGGTGCTGCAGGTTCAGTCCCCAGCGGTTTCGTTCGCGCAGCTGGTCCGAGGGCATGAAATTCAGGCGCGCATTGCCCAAATAGTCGGCTTCTAGGTAGCGGAACTCTGTGCTCAGATTCATCCCCCGCTTGGTCATCACGGTTGGCGTGATGGTGGCATCACGGTTGGGGGCGATGTTCCAGTAATAAGGTTGTGTGAACTCAAAGCCGTTCACGTTGTCCAAGCCGATGTTAGGTGGCAGCAGGCCAGATTTGCGTTCGTCGCTAAGGGGAAAACTTAAATAGGGCACGGGCAAAATTGGCAAGCCTTTGAAGCGCAGGACCACACCTTTGGCGATGCCCTCGTTGGCCGCGTTATCCAGCTCCAGTGAGGTGGCGCGCAGCAACCAATCGGGCATCCAGTTGTCGCCGGGAGTGCGCTTGCAAGTAGTAAAGGTGGCGTCGTGGATGACGGCGCGCTGGTCATCTAGAAAATCAATGCGGCTGGCCTGTCCGTGGGCGTCCTGGCGTAAAAAATGGTAGCTGGGGTTCTCAAAAACGCCCTCAAATGCGTCCACCCGTAGTTCCAACTTGCGGCCCTCATACACATTGCCAGCGCGGTTGATGCGCACTTGCCCCTGCGCTTGCGCGGTGTCTGTGAGTTGGTCGTAACGCATCTCCTCGGCGCTGATAACCAAGCCCGCCCTTCTCAGCGTGGCGTGACCCTCAAGCGTAGTTTGGGCCTCGGTTTGGCCTGTAACGCGCTTGGCTTGCAAGAAGCTTGGCAAAGCCTGACCTTGTGTTGAGGTGATGCGTTCGACCAAACGCTCACTGGTGCGCAGTTCAAGCGAATCTGACGCGTGCGCCCAGGTGGCCCAATTGAACCCTATGGTCAGACTGAGCAAGGCGCGAGCGCAGGCAGACCCAAGGCCAGCGTATGGGGCGCTTGCAGGAATTGGCATCAGGCAAAAAGGATCACGGGCATATCAAGCAATTAAACAGCTTTGGGGTGCGCTGCTTTGTAGAATGGATTATCCATGAGCCAAGTCAAACAATCCCCCGCACCGCAGGACATCGTCTGGGGCGACCCACAACGCCAGGTCCATTTCGCACACTGGCTGACGCAGGTAGCCCCCGAACACAGCCTGAACCAAAACAGCCTGCGTTTGGCCAGTGCGGATGCGAGCTTCAGGCGTTACTTTCGCATTGATGGTGGGCGCGGTACCCGCATCATCATGGACGCTCCCCCAGACAAAGAAAATAGCCAAGCTTTTGTCCAAGTGGCCACCGTCATGCGGGATGCTGGCCTGCACGTGCCGCAAGTGCTGGCCTGGGACGAGGCACAAGGCTTCATGCTGCTCACAGATCTGGGCGAGCAAACCATGATGCAGGTGATTCAAGCAGACGAGCCAGCGTTGAACTTGCCGCTTTACCTGCAAGCCGTTGATGCCTTGGTGGATTGGCAACTTGCCTCCCGCCCAAGCGTGCTGCCAGACTACAACGAAGCCCTGCTGCGCCGCGAATTGGACTTGTTTCCCGAGTGGTACGTTGAGCGCCACAAAGGCTTCGTGATGACGCAAGCCCACCGCTTCACGTTAGAGCGCAGCTTTCAGCAAATCATTGCCAACAACTTGAGTTGGCCCAGCGTGTTTGTGCATCGTGACTTCATGCCACGTAATCTGATGGCGCCAACCAGCGCGGGCTCGCCCCTGGGTGTGCTGGATTTTCAGGATGCGCTCTACGGACCCATCACGTATGACGTGGCCAGCCTGATGCGCGACGCCTTTCTCAGTTGGGACGAAGGCTTTTGCTTAGATGTGACCGTGCGGTACTGGGAAAAAGCCCGCAAAGCCGGTCTCCCTGTGGGCGATGATTTCGGGGATTTTTACCGTGGTGTGGAATGGATGGGTTTACAGCGCCATCTGAAGGTAGCAGGTATCTTTGCGCGTCTCACGCTACGCGACGGAAAGCCGCGCTACCTGGCCGATACCCCGCGCTTCATCAACTACATTCGCTCCGCCTGCAACCGCTATCGCGAACTCAAACCGCTGCTGCGCCTGGTGGACGAGATCGAGGGCATCGTGGAGCCCGATATTTTTGGCTTCGGTCGGCAGTAGTTCCATGGCCCGCTTTCACTGCCCTGCGCCGCTTCAAACCGGCTTGATCCTGGATTTGCCTGAGGGTGCTGCGCGCCATGTTCAGGTTCTACGCCTGCAACCAGGCGACGCTGTTACCTTGTTCAACGGCGAGGCCGTAGGCGCTCTGACCGGCGAATTTGCAGCCACTGTCACGCAGATGGGACGCAGTCGAGTTCAAGTCGTGGTGGGGGACTTTGCTGCTGTGTCGCGCGAGGCTCCACGCGAGGTGCATTTGGTCGTCGGCATGCCTGCTAACGATCGCATGGATTGGCTGATAGAAAAAGCCACTGAGCTTGGCGTGAGCAGCGTGTTGCCAGTGATGACTGAGCGCAGCGTGCTGCGCTTGAGCGGCGAGCGGGCTGAAAAAAAGGTAGTGCACTGGCGCAGCGTTGCGGTGTCTGCCAGTGAGCAATGTGGCGGGAACCGTGTGCCCCTTATCCACCCAGTTCACACCTTGCCGAGTTACTTAGCCGTGCCGGGCGCATCCGGTGCTTTGCGGCTGCTGCTTTCTTTGCAGACGGACAGCACCAGTTTGCACCAGCGCATCAGCCAAGTCAGCATGCAGTGCCCGGTGTTGTTGTTGTCTGGCCCCGAGGGCGGCTTGAGCCCTGCTGAGGAGTCATTGGCGCGCACAGCTGGGTTTCAGGCGGTCACCTTGGGCCCAAGGGTGCTAAGGGCTGAGACTGCTGCCTTGGCGGCGCTGGCCAGTTTGCTTGTCCGCTAGGCCCCATCTGTCATGCATGCAGACCCCAGGCCGTCGAGGCTGACCGGGCGTTGACCCGATCTGGCTGGCCATGCTGATTACATTGAACTTGCAACCGTCATTTTTGACACCCCTTTTGCTTGGGCTTTGTTTTGCCTGAAAGGAGTGAGCCCGCCAGGGATCACGAACAAAGGTATTTACTGAGGGGTGTTGCCGTCGACCGGCTTGGCGTCACCCGGGTTAGGGCTGATGCGGGTTGCTCTGTTCTTGGTGTGCAGGCTGGCCTGTTAACGTGGTCATGATGTTGCGGTCTCGATCAAGGGTTCGTCTGGCGTGCGCGGGTCCAGTTGCAAGACCGCCTGTGGACCGGCACCCATGGCCACGTAACTGTCCTTGTGTCCAGGTTCGCCCCGGTTCAGTGGACGAAGGCGGATGTAGCGCCAAGCCACCAGGCCCATGGTGACAAGCACCGCCGCAAAGTAGAGTAACAAGCTCCCCGGGCCCAGCGCGTCCATCAGGCCGCCCGCCAGGGTCGGGCCCAAGGTGGCCCCCAGGCCGTGTAAAAGCAACAAGCCGCCCGTGACTTCGAGCACACGCTCACGCTCCACCAAGTCGTTGACGTGCGCCACCGATAAACCGTAAATCGTAAAGGTCAGGCCACCATAGACCAGGCCCAGCAGGATCAATCCAGACTCTGAAGCGAGGGCGGCGGAAAATCCAATGAAGGCCACCAGTGCACCTGCTGCGCAAACGCCAAAAAGCACCCACCTTCGGTCAAATCGATCGGACAAATGGCCCACTGGCCATTGAAATGCCGCACCGCCCAAAATAGTGGCGGCCATGAAGGTGGCGATGCCTACTTCGGTCATGCCAACCCGTTGTCCAAACACATGGCCAAGACTGTAAAACGCGCCGCTGAGCAAGCCCGACACAACCGCGCCGGTCACGCCAATGGGCGAGGTCGCGAACAAGGCGACCAGACCCAGTTTGGGCGCTGGCACGGGCTCAGGCTGGACAACGGGGGTGAGGGTGATGGGCAGGAGCGCAAACGAAAACAAGATGGACACCACGGCGAAGGGGACAAAGCCATAGCTGTTGCCAACCAATATCAGCCACTGGCCGAGCGCCATGGCAACTCCACTGACGGCCATGTAAGCGGCAAACACTTTCCCGCGAATTTCGGTCACAGCAACCACATTGAGCCAGCTTTCGACCACGATGTACAAACCGACCAAGCAGATGCCGTTGACAAAGCGCAGACCACCCCAAAACCAAGGGTTGAGCCACAGCGCGAGCAAGATGGGCAGGGTGGAGGCAATGGACGCCATAGCGGCGAAAGCGCGGATGTGCCCGACGCGACGAATGACCTGGGGGCAGGCATAAGTGCCAAAAACAAACCCTGCAAAGTACGCTGAGTTGATCAAGCCGGTCACCAGCACCGGAAAGTCCGCCGCCAAGGTTTGCAGACCAATCACGGCAAACAGCAAGCCCGTGCCCACCACCAGCAACCCGGCACCACTGAGTAGCGATACCAATGGCAACAACAGTTTTCGCACCGCTTTCCCCTTGCACCTTCTGGGCTTCGGCGCATTGCCAGCGCCAGTCTCTTCGCCGCATTGTTGAACTGATGTGGCGCGCACAGCCTTTGCGCCACGGGCTTGATTGTGCCTGCAAGCGCCACAGGGCCTGTCTGCGCGCACTGCCCTGAGGGCATGGGCACCCAGAAAACCGCGACAATCAGCGCGCACTAATATTTGTACAGGCCACCGACATGAATCGTTACCTTTGGCTGCTGGCCATTTGCCAAGGCTTGTTTTTAACCAATAACATTACCTTCATCGCCATCAACGGCTTGGTCGGTTTGAGTTTGGCGCCCTTGGGTTGGATGGCCACCTTGCCGGTGATGGGCTATGTGGTGGGCGGCGCCCTGTCGACCGGCTTGGTGGCCCGCAGCCAGGCGCGGTGGGGCCGCAAGCGCTCGTTTCAACTGGGTCTGCTAGTCGGCCTGCTCAGTGCCTTGTTGTGCGCCTATGCGGCGCTGACGCATAACTTTTGGTTGCTTTGCTCGGCCACCTTGGTTGCTGGTTACTACAACGCCAATGCCAACCTTTACCGTTTTGCGGCAGCTGAACTGTCTAGCCCCGCCTGGCGAGAAAAAGCAGTCTCTATGGTCATGGCCGGGGGCTTGATTGGCGCAGTGATTGGCCCCAACTTGGCCGCACAAACGCGCAATATCGCCAACGTGCCATTTGTTGGTGCCTACTTGGCGTTGGCGCTGGTGGCGCTGGTGGCTATGGTGGTGTTGCAGCGCATTCACTTTGCTCCGCTTGCGTCCAAACAAGCGCATGATGGTGGGCGCCCGTCATCAGAAATTTTGCGCCAACCCGCTTTCATGGTGGCGGCCATTACCGGGGCCTTGAGCTATGGCGTGATGAACCTGCTGATGGCGGCGACGCCCTTGGCTATGCAGCAGTGCGAGCTGCCGTTCAGCGACGTTGCCCTGGTGTTGGAGTGGCATGTCATCGGCATGTTTGCTCCTGGGTTTTTTACCGGCCATCTGATCAAACGTTTTGGTGTGCTGCCCATCATGGGTGTGGGTGTGGCGCTCATGGTGGTATGCATCGCGATCGCCTTGTCGGGCGTGCAACTGCATCAGTTCGTTTTGGCTCTATTTACGCTGGGTTTGGGTTGGAATTTTTTGTTCACTGGCAGCACCACACTGTCTTTGAGCACCTATCGCCCGGAAGAAAAAGACCGCGCTCAGGGCCTGCTTAACTTCTTTATTTTTTCCACTATGGCCGTCACCTCGTTTGCCTCAGGCGTGTTGGTGACCACCCGTGGATGGACCATGCTCAATGCCGGTTCTCTCGTTCCGGTGTTGTTTACGGGTGCGGCGATTGTGTGGCTGGCCCTGCGCCAGCGCAAGGTATGATTTGATCCGGACGCGGCGCGCCCATGTGCCGTGGTTTGATAATAATTTAGAGGAGAAACCTGATGAAACGTCGTGAACTCATTGCCGCCGGTGTGGCTGCGGCTGCCCTGCCCTTGTGGGCGCAGGCTGCAGAGCAAAGTAAGGTGAAAATCGCTGTGGGTGGAAAAAACCTGCTGTATTACCTTCCACTGACCATTGCAGAGCAACTCGGCTACTTTAAAGAAGAAGGCCTGAGTGTTGAAATCGTGGACTTTGCTGGTGGCTCAAAAGCCTTACAGGCGGTCGTCGGCGGCAGTGCTGACGTGGTTTCTGGCGCGTTTGAGCACACCATCAATATGCAGTTCAAGGGCCAGCGCATGTCGGCTTTTGTACTTCAAGGTGCGGCACCACAAATTGTGTTGGGCATCAACCCGAAGACCATGCCTAATTTCAAATCGGTGGCCGACTTGAAAGGAAAAAAAATCGGCGTCACAGCACCGGGCAGCTCGACCAATGTCATGGCCAATTTTGTCATGGCCCAATATGGCTTGAAACCCAGCGATGTGAGCTTTGTCGGCGTTGGAGCCGGCAGCGGCGCGGTAGCTGCCATGCGCTCAGGTCAGATTGATGCCATCAGCAATCTCGACCCCGTTATTACCTTGTTGCAGCGCTCGGGTGATTTGAAAATTGTCGCAGATACCCGAGTGGTCAGTGAGTCCGTAAAAATATTTGGTGGCCCTATGCCAGCGGGTTGTCTGTACGCCAAACAAACCTTTATTGATAAAAACCCCCAAACGGTTCAGGCCATGACCAATGCCATGGTGCGGGCAGCCAAGTGGATTCAAAATGCGGGTCCTGGTGACATCATTAAGGCGGTGCCAGAGCAGTTTTTGCTGGGGGATCGTGCGGTCTACATCGACGCTTTTCTGTCAGCCAAGGCCGCGTTATCGCCAGACGGCATGTTCCCTGAAAAAGGTGCGCAAACGGCCATGCGTGCGCTGGCCAGTGCAGATCCAAAAATTGCCAAAGCCAAGCTCGACTTGAATGTGGTTTTCACCAACACGTTCGTCAAAAAAGCCAACGCCAAGTACCCCAAAGGTTGAGATGGCACCAGCCTTAGCGCTCAAGGATGTCAGCTGTACGTTCTCGGACCGGAACAACCCGGCCCAGGCGTACACAGCTGTGAGCGATGTGTCGCTCGCTGTGGGCGATGGCGAGTTTGTCAGTGTGGTCGGCCCCACTGGGTGTGGCAAAAGCACGTTGCTGAACGTGGGCGCCGGTTTGCTGCAACCTAGCAGCGGATCGGTTCGTGTTTTTGGGCAGGCGCTCAACGGTATCAACCAGCGAGCGGGCTACATGTTCCAGTCTGAAAGCCTGATGCCCTGGCGCACCGCGTTGGCCAATGTGATGGCTGGTTTGGAGTTTCGGGGTGCTGCGCCGCAAGAGGCGCAAGACCAGGCTGAAACCTGGCTGCGCCGGGTCGGTTTGGGTGGTTTTGGTGACCGCTTTCCACACCAGATGAGTGGCGGCATGCGAAAGCGTGTGAGCCTGGCGCAAATGCTGGTGCTGGACCCTGATATTTTGCTCATGGACGAGCCGTTTTCTGCGCTGGACATTCAGACCCGTCAGTTGATGGAAAACGAGCTGCTAGCGCTGTGGGCAGCCAAGCGCAAGGCGGTGTTGTTCATCACGCACGACCTGGATGAGGCCATTGCGATGAGCGACCGCGTGGTGGTGATGAGTGCAGGACCCGCAAGCCGGCCGATTGGCGACTTTGTGATCGACATGGAGCGCCCGCGGGACGTTGCCGAGATCAAGGTTACCCCGCGGTTCTTAGAGCTTCACAAAGCCATCTGGGATGTGCTGCGTGAGGAGGTGCTCAAGGGCTATCAGCAACAACTCGAGAAGGTTTAAGGTCAAAATCCCTTATGTGGCAACGCATCCGACCCAGTTTCAGCAATTTACGCGTGTGGCAGATCGCCATGCTTGCCGCTGTCTTTGTTTTTTGGCACGTAATGACCGTTCCGGGCTTGGTGCCGCCGATGATGTTCGACGACAACACGCAGGCCGCTTTTTTCTTTGGCGAGCCGCTGAAAATGTTTGCCCGTATCTGGGACTGGTTCATCGCTGATGCAGACATTTACCAACACCTGGGTGTGACCCTGGCTGAGACCATGATGGCATTTGCCATTGGTTCGGTGCTGGGTTTGGCTGGTGGCTTGTGGTTGGCACTGGCACCGATAGCATCCGCTATTTTCGAACCCTACATCAAAGCGTTGAACGCGATGCCGCGGATTATTTTGGCGCCTATTTTTTCGGTTTGGTTTGGGTTGGGGATGGGCTCTAAGGTGGCGCTTGGCGTTACGCTGGTTTTTTTCATTGTGTTTTTCAATGTCTACCAAGGTGTGAAAGAGGTCAGCCCCGTGGTGCTCGCCAACGCGCGCATGCTCGGCGCGGACCGGCGGCAGTTACTGCGTCACGTGTACCTGCCCAGCGCCACGAGCTGGGTATTTAGCTCGCTGCATACATCAGTAGGGCTGGCATTCGTGGGAGCGGTTGTGGGTGAGTACCTGGGCTCCAGCCAAGGCGTGGGCTATCTGATCCTTCAGGCTGAAGGCAGCTTTGACATCAACACGGTGATGGCTGGAATTTTGGTGCTAACTGCTTTTGCACTGGTGTTGGATGGACTTGTTTCTCGCGTGGAGACACGGCTGATGAAGTGGCAGCCACGTACGGCTGAGACAGAAAAACTCTGACTGCGTAGCGCTGCTTGGGCGCCAGAGGTAGCCTGTTTCCTTGCTCTGGCCCAGCTACGTAACGGCTCATTTGCAGTCTCTTCAGGGCAATCCAGTCCTCAAAATCTATGTGCTCGCCATCGTGACGCCTAGATTGGGGGACATTGTGGTGTGTAAATTCGATACCATTTGTGCATGTGCAGCCATTATCAAGCGGTCAGGGACAATGCGCGTTTTCATCGCCATTTTGGCCTTGATCTACCCCTCAACCCGGGCAGGCATGATCTTTGGCCTGGATACGAGGGTGTGTTCATTCGCCGCCATCCCCATGCCGGTGCCCGCGACGAGGCTGATGTTGGGCATGAAGCGCTGAACGGTCTGTTTGGCCTGGTGCCACCATGGTCGCCAGATATCCGCATGACGCGTTTCACCTACAACGCACGCAGCGAAACCGTTGCCAGCAAACCCAGTTTTCGTGATGCCTGGCGTAACGCGCAGCACTGCATCATCCCGGCCGACGTCATTTTCGAGCCCGATTGGCGCAGCGGCCAGGCGGTACCCGCTTGCATAGCCCGCGAGGATGGGGCGCCCATGGGCATTGCAGGCTTGTGGTCCAAGTGGCAATCACCGAAGGGCGAAAGCGTTTACAGCTACACCATGTTGACCATCAATGCCAATCACCACCCCTTGATGCGCTTGTTTCACAAGCCCTCAGAGGACAAGCGCATGGTTCTGGTTTTGCCGCCAGCGCGCTACGGCGCCTGGCTGGATGCCGACGCTGGGCGCAGCGCATCATTTTTACAAGCCGGTGCCGACCATGCAGTGCTGGCGCTGGTGCCGCCCACGGGGACATAGACCCTGGCGAGTTGCCCACCTGCGGCTCTGTCGGGCCATAAGGCCAACATGGTGCGCCTACTCCTGCCAGAGTACCGTATGCGTCGCCGCGTACCATCCGCCCACCTGTTTGGTTGCCAGGGCTTCAATGCGGTTGCGTTTGACCTTCATGGTTGGCGTCAGGCATTCGTTTCCGATTGACCAGGGTTCTCGCATCACCACAAGCATGTGCAGGCGTTCGTATTCAGCGACCTGGCTGTTGACCTCTTGACGCAAGCGCTCTAAGGCATCTTGTACCTTGGCTCGTACCGCGGGGTCACCCAGCTGAGGCCGCAGGTCTTCCGCCAGAACGACCATGGCGTAAGCCGCTTCTTGTCCAACGCCCGAAACCAATGAGAGCTCCACCATGGGGTGCGCGTTGATCAAATTTTCTATCGGTGCGGGCGCCACGTACTTGCCCTTGGCAGTCTTGAACAGTTCTTTGGAGCGCCCGGTGAGTTTGAGCAGGCCGTCGGAGGTGCGATCACCCAGGTCACCAGTACGGAAAAAGCCATCATCGGTGAACGACTCGGCGGTCAATTCTGGCTGCTTGTAGTAGCCGCTGAACTGGCCGGGCGACTTGATCTCTACCTCGCCGTGCTCGTTGATGCGTACCTGCACGCCAGGCAGCGGAACGCCCACATAACCGGGTGCGTTGAACACCCCCTTGGAAGTATGGGAATAAGCGCAATCCTCGGTCATGGCATAGCCCTCCAACAGCGGCAAGCCGATGCGACGGTACCAGCTAATCAGGTCAGGCGGAATGGGCGCTGAGCCACTACCGGCCATCAAGACTTTGTCCAGCCCCAAGCCTTTGAGCACCTTGCGTGCAATCAGCTTGCCGATCAAAGGGATACCCAACAAGCGGTCGAGCTTTTTGGGCGGCAGCTTGGCGAACACGCCTTGTTGGAACTTGAGCCACAAGCGCGGTACCGACAGGAATGCCGTTGGGCGAGCGCGCTGCAGGTCGCGCATGAAGGAGTCCAGTGACTCCACAAAATACAGGCGCCAGTCGCCGTCGGTGAGCGATGCGGCCTCGACCCATGCGCGTTCAAAAATGTGCGATAAAGGCAGGTAGGACAGCATCCTCACGCCCACATCGCCGAGTTGGCTGCGGACTTCCTGGGCAATACCAAGCCCTGCGCGGCTGATGGCGGCAAAATTAATCATCACCCCTTTGGGTTGCCCCGTCGAGCCCGAGGTGTACATCAGCATGGCAATGTCGTCGGCGTGGCGTTGCGTTTGACCGACCAAGGGCGCGGTGCGGGCTACCACAGCATCCCAGCTGTCCAGGTCATTTGCTGGAGACAGAGGCAGGCTGATACACGGCAATCCTTGGGGTATGCCGGCTCGCTGCTGGGGCCAGTCATCGAGCTTGCCTACTAACAGCAGTTTCGAATCACTGTGCTCCAGCACATAGGCGATGGTTTTGGCTGTTTCGGTTGGGAAAATGGCCACCGTGGTGTACCCCGCCATCCAAATTGCCAGCTCAGCCATGATGAAGTGGGCAGAGTTCTTGCTGAGCAATGCAATCTTTGTTCCCTGGTCAAAGTTCATGCCCTTGAGGTGAGTCGCCATGCGGCGTGCTTCATCCATCACCTGGGCCCAGGTGTAGTCTTTCATCTCCCCTGCGCCAAGGGGTTGGCTCAGGTACACATGGTCTGGCTTTTGTGTCTCGTGAAAATAGACGCGCTCAAGTAACAACTGACCGTCTGGCATGGGGTTTCTCCTCGGATTTATGATGTGTTATGAGCGCAACGATACCTGCAATTTCGGCGTAACACCATCAGGTAAACACTTAGGCGGCGAGGTTTTTTTGACCAAAACTGCGCTTAAACGGGGTTTGACGGCAGTAGACATGCCAGTGTGCTCAGCTGAGCGCCCATTGCGCTCGGCCAGTCGGACGCAGGTGTGCGTGGGTTAGGCCAGTTCTCGACCAAAAAAGCGCATGCAGCGGTCCCACGCTTGCTGCGCCCAGACTGGGTCGTACTGTGTAGCCGGGATGCGGCCTGGACCAACAGCGGTTTCATTGGCAAAGGCGTGGTGCGCCAAGTAGCGATGAAACTCAAAGTGCTTACCGGCCGCTTTGAGCTTGATCTCCAGCGCGTCAACGGTGCCGATTTTGAAAAACTCGTCTTGCGTGGCCCAGTGCCCCTGTAAGGGTGCTGCGAGCTTTGTTGCGTCAATGTATTCCAATGGCGGGCAGCCATACCAGACCACACCAGCATCCACTTCGGGTGACTGGGTCATGGTCAGCAGTGTCAACGCGCCACCCATGCAGTACCCGGTCACGCCGACCTTGCTGACGCGCGTTTTCAGATACTGCACCGCACCACGAATGTCCTGCCCGGCAGCCTCAGCAAAATTCAAGCCTGACATCAGGTGGTGGGCTTCCTCGGCTTCAACGGTTGCCTTGCCTCTGTACAAGTCGGGCACCAGCGCTTGGAAACCGGCTGAGGCAAAACGATCAGCCACGCCGCGGATCTGGTCGTTCAGCCCCCACCACTCTTGAATCACCACCACGGCCGCTGTCGCCTCGGTTTGCGATGGTGTGGCCAGGTAACCCTGCACGCTTTGTCCGTCCGGACGTTGAAAATTCACCATGCTTCCCATTTTTTACTCCTGTTGTATGACCGTTTAAGGGCGCACTGTTGATGCCAAGCGATAGGGCCTGTTGTGCCACTTCAGCGTGCATGTAGGAATTCGTTACATCCGAGCATGCAATGACAATTATTCAATACATTGGTGCAAATGTATAATGAAAGCCTGTCCCTTTCATGATCTGCCTGACACAAACCGCTTTGGCCCGGTTGTTGCCGGTCATGTCTCAAACCCAGTGCTTGCTCGCCAATTTGCAGCTGCATGGGGTCTATCAGTTTGAAAGAAGTTCCTATTGAAAAACAATTGTGTCGCGATCATGGCTGGAGAAGAAGTTCTGCGCCAATCTCTCGTTACAGCAACCGACGGGCGCCCCTTGGCTCGGCGGGTTTTCTTTGATGACAACAGCTTTGAGCTGGAAGCGAGTTTTCTACCCTTGCTCAAAGCCCACGCCAGCTACCTGCGCGAACACCCCGAGTCCGTGGCCGTGGTCAGTGGCCACACCCAGGGCCAAGCGCGCCAGCGCCATTGCTGGCTCCTGGGTGAGCGCCGTAGCCGTGCAGTGGTGCAGGCCTTGCTGGCAGCAGGTGCCCAGGCTTGTCAAATTGCTTGGATTAGCAAGGGTGAATACAAACCCGATGTGCCACAAGATCCACGATCAGCCAAATACCGTCGGCGGGTCAACATTGAGCATGTCGGCCCCGAGGACCTTGGTAATAAATTGGTGCTGCCCCCGGGCGCCCCACGCGGCTGGAAAGCCACACTGTGGTCAGAGCGGGCGAGCCCAAAACAGGCCCGCCCCTGGCGCATGGATGGGCAGTCGGGCAAAACGAAGACCCCATAACAAGTCGTTTGAGTAAACCCAACCCGAACGCGCCAGGTGCTTAGTCTTGGGTGTTGAAGGCGCGAACCGACAACAAGGAGGCGGCCAGAATCAATCCGCCACCGATCAAGTTGCGCAGGCCCATGGTGCCGGCACCTAAGAAAACAGACGACACGCTGGCAAACAGCACCTCGCTGAGCATCACTACCGCCGTGACATTTGAGGGCAGGCGAGCCGCACCATACTGCAGAGCCAAGTTAGCAATTAGCAAGGTCAAGCCCAGTAGCATGGCCATTGGAAGCCAAGGCCCAAGATGGTTTGGCAAGGCACTGACGATGCCCAGGGGCATTCCAAGGCCAGCGGCAAGCACTGCCAGCACTGCGCCGCCGACAAACATGGCGAGCATCCGGGCTGAGTCTGGCGTGTGGTTGAGTCGGCGCAGCAGCACATTGGTCAGAGCAAAGAAAAAACCGCCCATCAGGCCCAAGTAGTCAGACAAGCTGTCCGGAACAGGCCACATCTGATCCGGTTTTTTGAGTACCAGCGCCAAGCCGGCAAGCGCCAATAAAAGGCGCCAAATAGCGCTGGCATTGGGGCGTTCACCCAAGAGGGGCCAAGCCAGCAGCAAAGCCCAGGCGGGCATCAGGTAAAAAAGCAGCACCACGCGCACCACATCACCAGTGGTCACGGCCCAATTAAAGCCCACATTGGTCAAGCCAGAGGCCAGCACCAGCAACCACAGGCCCGGGTAACGCAAAAGGGCGCGCCAAGCCTGCGGCTTCATCACGCTGAGCACCAGAACCGAGCTGCCATAGCCCACAGCGGTGGCCCATAAGGCATGCAAGCCAAGCGTCTCGAGCGCGCGAAACGGCCACCAGGACAGGCCAAAAATTAAGGCATTGATTAACAGCGCCACCACCGCACGGTAAGGCGGTATACCGGCATAGGAAAGGGTCAAGGACATGCGCAGCAAGCCAGGTCGTGCGCGCTGCGTACCAAAACGAGGTCCAACTTCGGTTTCAACATAATTTCCTCGTTTGTTGCAGTCCAATTCTCTACCAAGGAGTTTACTGTCAGTGCGAGACGTGGCGTTTGGCGGGCGTTTCATTGATGCTTGTCATGGACGAGGGTGCCTCGCATGCGATCTAATGCAGGGCATGGGCAGTCCTCTGGCCCATTTGTTTAACAAGGAGAAGCGCAATGACATCCAATGTTGGCGGTGTAGACCGCGTTGCACGTATCGTCTTGGGTCTGGTTTTGATTGGTCTGACATTGACCGAGGCCATCGGCATATGGGGTTGGCTGGGCTTACTCCCACTGGCTACCGGAGCGGTTGGCTGGTGCCCACCGTATGCCTTGTTTGGCATTTCGACCTGCGCTACAAAAAAATAGCGTGTAGGCCCTGGCCCTCAAGCATCAAGCGCCAGCTGAGTCCGAAGAGCACAAGCTAGCCAGGCTTTACATAAATTTTGAATAAACGCCAAGATGGCGAAACATCGGCCAGGCACAGTAGGGCCAGTTGAGGTGACCGATTGGGTTGCCGACCAAAGCCGAAAGGAAAAGTTATGAAACTCAAACTCAAACTCACAGTCGCTGCCAGCTTGTTGGCATTGACAGGATTCACCATCGCGCAAAACAACATGCCGCAATGGTCTGCCCAACACCAGGGTGCGCACAGCATGATGCACGCTGGTGCGGGCGCTGGCGCCGACATGGGTCGGCGCGCAGCGCATCACGAACAGCGCCAGGCCTTATTCAAAGCCCAACTCAAGCTGACGACCGAACAGGAAGCCGCTTGGAGCAGTTTCATGGCAGCCATGCAGACGCTCGGTGTCCATTCGACTGGTGGCCACCCTGGCCCGATGGAGATGGCCCAACTCACAACGCCTGAGCGTTTGGACGCCATGCAGGCGGTGCACGCGAAGCACATGGGGGAGATGGGTGCTGCGATGGCAGCGCGCAGCGAAGCCGTGAAAACGTTTTATGCAGTGCTTTCGCCTGATCAGCAAAAGGTATTCGACGCCATCAGCCTGCAGTCTTTTGGTCTTTTAATGCATGGGGCGGGCAGGGCGCAAGGCCATCACGCGGGCCACCACGGCTGAGCGCATGGCCGCGCTGTTGTGGCAAGATCAGCGCTGATCCAAACAGGCTGGAGCAGATAGAGTTGGCCAGCCTGAAAATTTTGAGTACGTTGGAGCCACAAGATGACTGGTCAGCCTGTTTCACCGGTAACCAGTGTTGAGCGCCTAGGGCCCATCACGGTTGTGATTGACGCCAGACGCCCTTTTGTCTGGCTGCTTCGGGGTTGGCGCGACACGCGTCAGCTCGGCTTGGTCAGCTATGCCCACGGCATGGCCATGGCTGGATTTGCCGCCTTACTCTTGCTACTTGGCGGTAACCGGTTTTGGTTTCTGGCGGGTGCATTTTCGGGCTTCTTGGTGGTCGCACCTATTCTGGCAACCAGTCTTTACGCATTAAGCCGCGCACTGCAAGCTGGGTGTGCACCCGATTTTTTGGTGATTTCACGAACCTGGGCCAACTGGCAAGGCGGGCGCTTTAACCGCTGGGGTAAAGGGCATTGGGCACTGGCGCGCTTTGGTGTCTTGCTTGGCTTGGCAGGCACAGGCTGGGTGCTGACCTCTGCGGCCATGGTCAAACTGATGGTCATGGTGCCGGTCAACAGCCCGCTTGATTTTCTGCGCTACGTGGTGTTGGCCCGTGACAACTACGTGTTTGAAGCTTGGCTGGCGCTAGGCGCCGTGTTAGCCGCACCTATTTTCGCATCCACCGTTGTCACGGTGCCCCTGCTGCTTGACCGCAAGCTTGGTCTGCTCGAAGCGGTGCTGGCAAGCTGGTCCGTGGTACTGGCCAACCCAATGCCCATGGCTGTTTGGGCTGCGCTCATCATGTTGTTAACCTTGTTGGGTTTTGCCGCGGGCTTGCTTGGTTTGGTGCTGGTTGTGCCCCTGTTGGGTCATGCCAGCTGGCACGCCTACTGTGATTTGTTGGATGTCAGCGCCATCTCCAGGCGAGAGAGCTGAGCATGTTTGGCTTCAGCGAAGAGCAAATCACTGCTTTTGGCATGAGTTTTGGCATTGGTGCGTTCATCATTTACATGTTGTTCATCATCGCGCAGTTGGCCTGGCAGTCCAAGGCTGGGCGATTTGGCACCTTCGTGATGTTTTTAGGCCTTGCGTTCGGCATGGTTGGCTTCGTAGCCAAATACCTGATCCAGCATTTTATGGGCATCAAATAAGCCCTGATCTGCGACTTTCTGCCCAAGAGCTACCTTAAGTGCAGGCTGGCGGCGAGAGGGATGCAGTTGCCGCACCCGTGTGCTTGCCGCTGTCACTTGATCAGTGCCTGTGCTGTTTAGCCTAGCGGGCGCACGCCGATCAAGAGGCCGTGCAGCCACAGCGTGAAAGTCAGCCACAAGGCTGCACCCAAGGCGACCGTGATGACGGTGGCGCCTCGCTTAGCGCTTAAAGGCGGTGCTTTTTCAAGTCGGTCACGCTGGCGTGCAGCCCTGAAGCTCAGAATCGACCAGACCAAAAAACTGCCAAATAAGACCATTTGGTTGGCATTACCATTGGCAAGTAAATGGGCGAAAGCCCACAGCTTCACCGCTGCCACCATGGGGTGGCGCAAGCGCGCTTTGATGTGGTTAGCTGGCACGTAGGCCGCTGCCAGTAACACAAACGCCAGCAAAGTAAACAATGCCGACAGATGGCGCATGGCCACAGGCGGGGCCCAGAGCTGGACGGGGTTTTGACGGGCCAAGCTGTAGCCCCAAACGATCAGCAACAACCCCAGTACCGATAGCGCCCCAAATCCAGCTCGCCAGACGCTCTCCCCGACCAGCGCGCGCATGCGGTTTCGCCATCCATTGGCAACGATGCGCAGCGAGTGCACCCCCAGAAAAATACACAGTCCAAAAATCAAATAAGCCATGGTATTCGTCGGTTCAAGGATCGAGCGCGGTTAACTCCGGCGTTGGTGGACGCAAACGGATGGGCGCCGCTTTGGCTGGGTCATAGCCACGTCGGCCCACGTAAACGCTGGCAATGTGTGCCATGTCCTTCGCCTCGTCGCCACTGAGGGCGGTGTAGCTATAGATGCCTGCTTGGCGCGTTGCGTAGTCAATGTAGGCCAAGCCCAGTGGCACGTCAGCGCCTAGGGCAATACGGTAAAAGCCGGACTTCCATCGGTCAGTCAGGCGGCGTGTACCCTCGGGTGCAATCACCAGAAGCATGTGCGATTCGCTGCGCATGGTATCGACGACCTGTTCAATAAAGCCTGCAGTGGCTGTGCGGTTCACTGGTATGCCGCCCCAACGTCGCAACACCCAGCCGAAGGGTCCCACAAACAAGGTGTGTTTACCGACCCAGTAAAGGGGCCAGCCCGAGGCCCACACAACCAATATACCCCACAGAAAATCCCAATTGGAGGTATGCGGATAGACCACGACCACCGCTTTGGGGCCTGGGGGCTGGGCAAACTGGTAGGACCAGCCAAAGCGCGTGAGAAGCCATGCCGCCCAGCGACGAGGTTTCAAATCAAAGGTGTGGACGGTGTTCTCGTTCATGGTCAGTACAACTGGGCATTGGCATGTCGGTCTAAATCCTAAGAGTCCGGCGATGCCAATGCACCCGATTGTGCCCCAGCGTATAGCCACGACACGACCCGCTTGCACAGCAGGGGCAAGGGGTCTGTGGCATTCACGCGAAGCACGCCGGGTTCGTCAACCGGAGACTCTAAAGCGTGAAATTGGCTACTCACCAAACTCGGATTGAAAAAGTGTGCATGGCGGGCAGCCACGCGTTGAAGCGCGTGTTGGGCACTTAAGTCTAAAAATACGAACAACAGGCCGGGTGCGGCGGCACGCAAGCGTGCGCGGTAATGGCGTTTGAGGGCGGAACAGGTCAAAGCCACTGGTGAGCTTGCAGCCTGTAATTGCTCACCCAATGCCTGTAGCCAGTCGGCACGGTCAGCATCGTTCAGGGCAATGCCTTGCATCATTTTTTGACGGTTAGCAGCACTGTGAAAATCGTCGCCTTCAACCAAATGCATGGACATCTCGCGCGCCACCATTGCCCCGAGGCTGGACTTGCCGCAGCCAGCCACGCCCATGAAAACCAAATGTGGCTGCGCTGAAGAAACCATCATGCTCGAAATCTTCAAAAAATATTCAAGCCATCATGGCCGTTAGCTCTGCGCGGGTAGGCAGGCCATCGCTGTCACCTGGAAACTGCAACACGCGTGCGCCAATGGCGTTGCCACGCGCTGAAGCACGGGCCAAGTCCAAGCCTTCGAGAAGGCCAGAAATCAGACCAGTTGCGAAGCCGTCGCCGGCGCCAACTGTATCGATCAAGCAGGGCACTGGCTTGGGCTCGCTATAGCCCTGGCAATGCTGGTCTGCGAAATAGGCACCTTTCTCACCGAGCTTGACGACCACAGCGCCAGCACCTCGCGCCAGGTACCAGTCGCACACGGCCTCTGGGCTAAGCTGGCCAGTGAGCAGCTGGCCTTCGCCAAGACCTGGTAAAACCCAGTCCGCCAGCGCAGCCAATTGGTTCATGCAAGCGACCATTGCCGCTTGTGAAGACCACAGCATGGGGCGCAGATTAGGATCAAATGACACGGTTTGTCCACGTTCACGGGCCTTGCGGGCCAATTCAAAAACCAGTTCTCTGGCACTGGCAGACACGCTGGCATAAATGCCTGTGATGTGGATATGCCGCGCAGTGGCACAAAAGTTGTCATCCAGATCGGCTATCCCCATGTGACTGGCCGCGGAACCCCTGCGAAAGTATTCGATCGCAGGGTCGCTGCCATCGTCACTGCGCGCTTTGAGCATAAAGCCGGTCGGGTGGTCGCTCACCAGCCGCAATCGGCTATGGTCAATGCCCTCGTGTGCCATCGATGCGGTTAAAAAACGCCCAAACGAATCGATGCCAACCTGTCCCACATAGGCTGTTTGCAAACCCAATCTGGCCAGACCTGTGGCCACGTTCAGCTCAGCACCTGCAGTTGAGCGAGCGAAGTCGCTCACGGCATCAAGTGGGCCAGTTTGCTTGGCCACAAACAAGACCAGCGGCTCGCCGACGGTGATGACATCAAGTTGCTTGTCCACGACGGTCTATTCAAAGTCCAAAATAACCTTCATCGACTGCGTGCGGTCGGCAGCCAATGCAAAAGCTTTACCCGCATCGCGGTAGGGCAGCGTGGCCGAGACCAGCGGCTTGATGTCCACCAACCCCTTGTTGATGAGCTCGACGGCCACATCAAATTCCTCGTGAAAGCGAAACGTGCCACGCAGCTCGAATTCCTTACCCACCAAGGTGTTCATAGGTAAGTTCAGATCACTTCCTGACAGTCCAACTTGAACCAGCACGCCACGAGGACGAAGCACTTCAAAGGCTGAGCGTAAAGCGCGCTCGTTGCCACTGGCTTCAAACAGCACATCGAAATAGCCCTTGTCTTTGGCGAAAGGCTTCAAAGCATCGCTTTGACTGGCAACATTGAGCACTGAATCGGCGCCCACGGCTAAGGCTTTTCGCAGGGGTTGATCGACCACGTCGGTGACCACAATTTCGCCGGCACCAGCGCGGCGAGCTGCAATCACCAGCATGGCGCCAATCGGGCCACAACCCGTGATGAGTACACGCCGACCCAAAAGCGAGCCCGCACGGTTCACCGCATGCAGGGCAACGGCCAGGGGTTCTGCCATGGCCCCTTCCGCGTCGCTGACCTGCGCCGTCAACTTGAAAGCCTGTTCAGCAGCCACCACAATTTCTTGTCGAAACGCGCCTTGCACATGGGGCATGCGCATGGCACTGCCAAAGTAGCGCATCTCCAAACAATGGTTTTGTAGGCCCATTTGACAAAACCGGCACGCACCACAAGGGTGGCTGGGGTTGATGGCAACCCGATCGCCCGCCATCAAGTCCAAAACACCCTCACCTAAATCCGTGACCACGCCGGAGACTTCATGGCCCAGCACCATGGGTTGTTGGACCCGAATGGCACCAAAGCCGCCGTGTTGGTAATAGTGCAGGTCAGAGCCACAGATGCCACCGCTGCGTACCCGCACCTTCACATGGCCGCCAGACAGCGCTGCAGTGGGCACCGATTCGATGCGCAAATCGCCTGCAGAGTGGATCACGAGTGCTTCCATGGGCGCCCCTCAAAAAATAGAATATTTGGCCGAAGGGCGTCGTTTAAGTGGTGCTACTCACAGCACCGACAGCCAGCCGCCGTCAACGTAGATGATTTGACCGTTGACGTAGTTGGATGCAGCCGATGCCAGAAACACGGCTGCACCAACCAACTCTTCGGGTTGACCCCAGCGCTGAGCTGGGTTGCTGCTCTTCACCCAAGCGTCAAATTTGGGGTCGTTCACCAAGGCGGTGTTCATATCGGTCAGGATGTAGCCAGGACCAATTGAATTGGCTTGGATGTTGAACTGGGCCCATTCGGCTGCCATGGCGCGCGAGAGCATTTTGATGCCACCCTTGGCCACGGTGTAGGGGGCGATTGTGGCCCGTGCCGCCTGGCTGGTCAGTGAACCAATGTTGATGATCTTGCCGCCGCTTTGTCGGGCGATCATGCGCCTGGCCGCGGTACGGCCTACCAAAAAAGCAGCAGTCACATTGGTGTCCATCACGCGCTGCCAGTCTTTCAGTGGCAGATCGACCATGGGTTGGCGGTGCTGGATGCCAGCGTTGTTGATGATGATGTCGATGGCCAGTTTCTGCACGTCAAAGTCGGCAAACGCCGCTTCCACCTGTGTCTCGTCAGCCACATCGAACGCCGCGCCTAAGGCATGCAAGCCTTGGGCTTGCAACTGCGCCACAGCCTGCTCCACGTCAGACTGCTTGCGGCTGTTGATGATCACGCTCGCACCAGCTTCAGCAAGGCCTTTTGCCAGAGCTAAACCAATGCCGCGGGACGAGCCGGTGATCAGAGCGGTACGACCTTTGATGTCAAATAGAGCGGGTGAGGGGGTTGAATTCATGGCCATGAATATACCAAAGGTACGATGATTGATGCCTAGTGGATAACCCTGATCTCGCTGCTACCTGTTCGGCGGCTTGTGGCAATCGCCATCCGTGAAGCTAAGCAATGCACGAGTACAGTCGGCTACCCCTGTGAGCGGCTATCTTGAAGGTGTCTGAAGCATCAGCGGCGTCGCAAGCCCAGGGCCATTACGGCACCAACGACCAAGAGCGCACCACCCACCTGAATCGGCGCCACAGCCTGACCCAGCAGCAGCCAGGCCAAGGCCAGGGCGAATACCGGCTCCACGTTCATGATGGCCGAGTTACCCACAACGCCTAAGCGCGGCAGCACCGTGAACATGATGCTGAAGGCCACGCCATACAACACGGTCAGCCCGCCCAGGCCAGCCCAGCCCAGGGCATTCAGAGGTAAATGAAGGCCGCCTTGAACCGTCACGGCCAGTAGCGCCACGATGCCGGTGAAGGCCAGCGTCACGGCGGTGCGCAGGCGTGTGTCGATGTCGCCAGCCTGATGCTGTGTCAACACCAAAGCCAGGCCAAAACTGGCAGCTGCCATCAACGCAAAACCAACGCCCGTGCCCATGCGCGCCCACTGCGCGCTGGCGCCCAGGCCTGAGGCCGCACCCAGCACATCGAGCGCCAGTGACAGGCCAAACAGGATGACGGGCATCGCCACCAACAAGGCTTTTTCTGGATGTTGGCCGAACAGGACGCGGGCCCATAGCGCGGTCCAGATCGGGTAGGTGTTAAAGGCCAGCAAGGCCAGCGCTACGGGCAAACGTGCCACGGCCGAATAAATACAAAAGCTTTGAATGCTGATCAGCGCCCCCAGCACGCACAACAGGCGCCATTGCCGTGGGTTCAGCCGAGTCCAGTGACCTTGACTGAGCACCAAACCGGTGATGACAAGCGCTGTGAGGGCACTGCGAAAGAAAACCGCGGTGGCCACGTCCACACCGTTGTTGAAGGCCAGGCGAGCGGCCACGTGGTTGGCACCAAACATCAGCGCCAGCACCAGCAAGGTGGCAAAGGCCGTGCCACTCAAGGCCCGTGCTGGCTTGGTCATGTATGGTCCGACTGGGGTCGGTGGTGCTTAAATGTCGATGTTGCCGGCTTGCAGCGCGTTGGCTTCAATGAATTCGCGCCGGGGCTCCACTTCGTCACCCATGAGCATGGTGAACACGCGGTCGGCTTCGATCGCGTCGTCAATTTGGATGCGCAACAGGGTGCGTACCTCAGGGTCCATGGTGGTTTCCCACAGTTGCGCGGGGTTCATTTCGCCCAAGCCCTTGTAGCGCTGACGGCTGGTGGCGTGTTCGGCTTGCGCGATCAACCAGGCCATGGCCTCGCGAAAGTCGATAACTTTTTGCTCTTTTTGGCGCTCGCCCTCTCCACGAATCACGCGCGCCCCCTCTTTGAGTAAGCCCTTGAAGGTTTGTGCTGCTTCGTGCAGCGCGGCGTAATCGGCGCCGTGCACAAAGTCTTGCGTGAGCACACTGCTTTTGATGTTGCCGTGTAAGCGTCGGCTGATGCGCAGAATGGGCTTGTCTGTGCGCACGTCAAATTCGCCAGCCACTTCGGCATCGGGCAGAAAATCTTGCAAAACGGTGGCGCAAGCTTCGGCGTCTGCCACGGTATCGAGATTCAAAGCCACGCCGTCAACAATGGCGCGCAGGGCTGCGGCATCCATGAAATGGCTCAAGCGGCTGATCACGGCTTGGGCCAATTGGTGTTTGCGGGCCAGTTCGCTCAAGGTGTCACCCGTCAAAGTACTTGGGTTGTCGCCACCCGTGAATACCGAGGCGTTGACCAGTGCCACGCGCAGTAAAAACTTGTCCAAGTCAGTTGCACCTTGGAGGTACAACTCCTCTTTGCCGGCCTTGACTTTGTAGAGTGGTGGCTGGGCAATGTAGATGTGACCGCGCTCCACCAGCTCTGGCATCTGCCGGTAAAAAAACGTCAGTAGCAGGGTTCGAATGTGGGCGCCGTCCACGTCGGCATCGGTCATGATGATGATGCGGTGGTAACGCAGCTTGGCCACGTCAAAGTCATCGCCACCTGTGCTGCCGCCGGCTTTGCCAATGCCGGTGCCCAAGGCGGTAATGAGTGTCAGGATCTCATTGCTGGTCAGCAACTTCTCGTAACGGGCTTTCTCCACATTCAAGATCTTGCCGCGCAGCGGCAAGATAGCTTGAAATTTGCGGTCACGGCCCTGCTTGGCTGAACCACCGGCGGAGTCACCCTCGACGATGTAGATTTCGCACAGTGCGGGATCTTTTTCCTGACAGTCAGCCAGTTTTCCGGGCAGTCCCATGCCATCGAGCACGCCTTTGCGTCGTGTCATATCCCGGGCTTTGCGGGCGGCTTCCCGAGCACGTGCGGCTTCAATGATCTTGCCAACGATGATCTTCGCGTCATTAGGACGCTCTTGCAGGTAGTCGTAGAGCAGCTTGCTGACAATGTCTTCAACGGGCCCGCGCACCTCAGAGCTCACTAGCTTATCTTTAGTTTGGCTAGAGAACTTGGGCTCAGGCACTTTGACCGACAGGACGCAGGTCAGACCCTCGCGCATGTCGTCACCAGTGACCTCCACCTTGGCTTTTTTGGCCATGTCGTTGTCGTCAATGTATTTGTTGATGATGCGTGTCATGGCCGCGCGCAAACCGGTCAAGTGGGTGCCGCCGTCGCGCTGCGGGATGTTGTTAGTAAAGCACAGTACCTGTTCGTTGTAGCCGCTGTTCCACTGCATCGCTACTTCAACGCCAATGTTGGTGCCTTGATCACTTTGGCGGTCCCCCATTGCATGAAAGATGTTGGGGTTCAGAACAGATTTGCCTTTGTTGATGAAGTTGACAAAGCCCCTTACACCGTCAGCGCCTGAAAAATCGTCTTCTTTGCCGCTGCGCTCATCCTTGAGCTGAATGCGCACGCCGTTGTTTAAAAAACTCAGCTCGCGCAGGCGTTTGGCCAGCACGTCGTAATGAAAGTCGTGGTTGTTCTGGAAAATGTCGGTATCGGGCAAAAAGTGCACTTCGGTACCGCGACGCTCGGTCTCACCGATGACTTTCATGGGCGAGACCTCGACGCCGTCGACCATTTCAGTGATGCGATTTTGTACAAAGCCTTTGCTGAACTCCAAGACATGCACTTTGTTATCGCGACGCACCGTCAGGCGCAGCATTTTCGAGAGTGCGTTCACGCAGCTCACGCCCACACCGTGCAAGCCGCCTGAGACCTTGTAACTGTTTTGGTTGAATTTGCCGCCGGCGTGCAATTCGGTCAGCGCGATCTCAGACGCGCTGCGCTTTGGCTCGTGCTTGTCGTCCATCTTGATGCCGGTCGGAATACCACGCCCGTTGTCCACCACACTGACCGAGTTGTCGCTGTGGATGGTCACCAGAATCGCGTCGCAGTGGCCGGCCAGCGACTCATCAATGGAGTTGTCCACCACCTCAAACACCAAGTGGTGCAAGCCGGTACCGTCCGATGTGTCGCCAATGTACATGCCCGGGCGTTTACGTACGGCTTCGAGTCCCTCGAGAATTTGGATTGAGCCTTCCCCGTACGCGGCCGAAGCGCCCACCTGATTGCTGTCGATGGTGGGTTGGTAATTTGAACTGTCGGACGTGCCAGCGCCGGTGTGAACAGTCTCATCAGTGGAGGGGACGGGCTTTTGGTCTTCGGTCATGGCAAAAATTCTGGTTGTCTACAAGGTACAAGGCTGTCGCACGCCATGTGCAGCACAGGCGGCGCAGGCCAAGCGGGTGCTTGGCCTATCAGATGCGCATAGGCATTACAACGTACTTAAAGTGGTCGTCTTCAGGAATCGTCATCAGCGCCGAGCCATTGCCATCGGCCAGCTCAATCTTCACCATGTCTTGGTGCATATTGGCCAGCGCATCGATCAAATAGGTCACGTTGAATCCGATTTCAATGCTCTCGCCGTCGTAATCAATATCAAGCTCGTCGACAGCTTCCTCTTGCTCGGCGTTGCTGGAGGCCACGCGCAGCGTTCCTGGGTCGAGGTTGAGGCGCACGCCCTTGAATTTATCGCTGGTCAAAATCGCCGTGCGCTGCAGGCTCGACAGCAGTGCCGCGCGGCCCAGAACCAGGCTGTTCTTCTGATTTTTCGGTATCACACGGTTGTAGTCGGGGAACTTGCCCTCAACGAGTTTGGTGACAAATTCCATGCCGTCGAATCGAAAGCGCGCCTGGTTATTGGCAAATTCGATGGTGATTGCACCCTCGGCGTCTGAGAGCAGGCGTTGCAATTCCAGCACCGTCTTGCGCGGCAGAATCACTTCCTGACGCGGCACTTCGACATCCAAGTTGGCGCTGGCGAAAGCCAGGCGGTGACCGTCGGTGGCCACCAAGCTGAGCCGCGTCCCTTCAACCACAAACAAAATGCCATTGAGGTAGTAGCGGATGTCATGCACTGCCATTGCAAACGACACCTGGCTGAGCAGTGTCTTAAGGGTCTTTTGCGGCACACTGAAGGCTGGCCCAAAGTTGGCCGACTCCTGCACCAGGGGAAAGTCCTCAGCCGGAAGGGTCTGCAAGGTGAACTTGCTTTTGCCGCCTTTGAGCACCACTTTGCCTTTGGCTGACTCCAGGGACACGGCTTGGTCCGAAGGCATGCTGCGCAAAATATCGATCAACTTGCGTGCGCCTACGGTGGTGGTGAAGTCGCCTGGGTCACCCCCGAGCTCGGCGGTGGTGCGGATCTGGATCTCTAAGTCGCTGGTAGTCAGCTGCAGGCTGGCGCCTGTCTTTCGGATCAGCACATTGGCCAAAATTGGCAAAGTGTGACGCCGCTCCACAATGCCACAGACCGACTGCAGCGCAGACTGAACTTTGTCATGGGTGTCTTTAAAAACAATCATTTTTTTCCTTCTCTTCCTCTTTTTGATCGCTAATTTTTCCAAAACCAGCCCGGCTGGCCTGTCGCTTTTTTATCCCTAGGGCACCTTGCTGGTACTGTATTTTCGTTCAACTCACGCAAGTTGTCGGGCAAGCCTCAACCTTTCAATGTTTGCTCCAATACATGCAACTGCTGATTGAGCTCGGTGTGCTGCTGGCGTTCACTGCCAACTTTACGCACAGCGTGCAGCACCGTGGTGTGGTCACGCCCGCCAAACATATCCCCAATTTCGGGCAGGCTTTTCTGCGTCAACTCCTTGGCCAAGTACATCGCAATCTGGCGCGGACGGGCAATACTGGCCGGGCGCTTTTTGGAGTACATGTCGGCAATCTTGATCTTGTAGAAATCGGCTACCGTCTTTTGGATGTTTTCTACCGAAATTTGTCGGTTCTGAATGGACAGTAAGTCGCGCAAGGCCTCGCGCGCAAGCGCGATCGAAACCTCTTTTTGGTTAAAGCGCGAATAGGCCAACACTTTGCGTAAAGCGCCTTCGAGCTCGCGCACGTTGGAGCGCACGTTCTTGGCGACGAAAAAGGCCACATCTTCAGGAATGCTGGTTTGTTCGGCCTGCGCTTTGTTGATCAGAATGGCCACCCGCATCTCTAACTCGGGCGGCTCGATGGCCACCGTCAGGCCAGAGTCAAAGCGTGAGACCAGGCGCTCATGGATATCGGGCAGCCCTTTAGGGTAAGTGTCGCTGGTCATGATGATGTGTGACTTGCGTGCCAGCAGCGCCTCAAAAGCGTTGAAGAACTCCTCTTGGGTCCGTTCTTTGTTGGCAAAAAACTGGACATCGTCAATCAGCAGCAAATCCAGTGAGTGGTACAAGGCTTTGAAGTCATCAAACGTCTTGCGTTGGTATGACTTAACCACATCCGTGACGAACTGTTCGGCATGGATGTAGAGAACCTTGGCATTGGCCCGGCCGGCCAGCAGATGGTTGCCCACAGCGTGCATCAAATGGGTCTTGCCCAAGCCCACGCCCCCATAAATAAACAAAGGGTTGTACAAGTGTCCGGGCATCGCGGCCACGTGCATGGCCGCGGCGCGGGCCATGCGGTTGGCGCTGCCTTCAACCAGTGCGTCAAAGGTTAGCGCTGAATTGAGCCGATGGCTCGGTAGGTCGATATTGCGCCGCTCAGGTGTGGTGGCTCCTGCCAACAGCTCGGCCTCACGGTTTGCTGGCGCGTAAATTGCCGTGCGCTGCTCCTTGGCAGACAGGGCCAGTTCAAGCTGCACGGGATGGCCTATCAGCCGTTCAATGAGCGCACTCAGCCGGGCGCTGTATTGCGCGCGAATCCAGTCCATCTTGAAGCGATTGGCCACAAACAGCGTCACCTTGGACAGGTCATCGGCGAGCTCGGCTCGCAGCGGCTTGATCCATGTTTGAAACTGTTGCTCCGGTATCTCCAGCGCCAATTGGTCCAGGCATTCTTGCCAAAAATCATAGCCGTCGGCCTTGCTTTGCTCTGGCTGTTGGTCGGTCTCTCGTCCCTCACTCATGATCTTGATGTTCTTGTGAATAGTTATGGTTCATAGCAGCCTTCTATTCTAATTTATCCAGAGCTTATCCACAGAAAGGGTTAACCCTTGATGCAGGGGTCTCAGACTGCCCGTGGCAGACCATTTATTGAGATCGCCGCGGGCTTGTGCGGCCTTGGCCGGGGCGTATTGTGCTGCTTTTTGACAACTTCTGGAGGGGAAAATAAAGACTTTGAACCAGAGCATCCTAAAGTTTGCGATAATCCGCGGTTCCCTGAATTGATCAGGTAATTACCGATGCCACCCAACAGGGCCTGCAGGATTAGCCGGCGGCGTGGATTCGGTCCTCGTAGAGCTCATTAGGATTTTCAAAAATGAAACGTACATACCAACCTTCGAAGATTCGCCGCGCCCGCACTCACGGCTTTTTGGTCCGCATGAAAACCCGCGGCGGCCGTGCCGTGATCAACGCACGTCGCGCCAAAGGCCGCAAGCGCCTGGCTGTATAAGCCAGTCTGGTCCGTCAGATTTGCGCTTCTGGTTTTGCAACGCCTCCAAAGTCGTCCGCAATTCCAGGCTGTGCTCAACGGTCGAACCGTTGCGCGCACGGCGCACTTTAGTTTGCACCGTTTGACGTTGGGCTCGGATGACACCGGGAAAACCGGTTTGTTTGTGCCCGCGGACGTCTGGCTAGGTGCCATGGTGCCCAAACGCTGGGCGCGCCGGGCCGTCACTCGCAATGCCATCAAAAGACAAATTTACGCCGTGAGCCAGGCTCGTCAAGCGAATTTCCCTCATGCTGCGCATGTGGTACGCCTGCGCCTTGGCTTCGATCGTACGCAGTTTGTCAGCGCCAGCTCAGAACTGCTCAAAAAGACGGTTTGTGCTGAGCTGCACGCCTTGTTCAGCCAGGCGGCGAGCGTCTCATGATGGCCCGTGTGCTCATGGCCCTGGTCAAGGGCTACCGCTTGTTTCTCAGCGCGTGGCTGGGTGCTTCTTGTCGTTTTGAGCCCACCTGCTCGATCTATGCCCTACAGGCCTTGGAGCGTCACGGCGCCGCCCGCGGCAGCTACCTGACGCTTAAACGCTTGGGTCGTTGTCAACCGTGGTGCCAAGGCGGTCACGACCCGGTGCCCGCGGCATTCTCCTTTCACGCGCCCGTCAGTTTTTGCGCCCTGATCTCTTCACCCCAACAGAAAAAGTCCTCATGAACGATATCCGCCGCACCATTTTGTGGGTGATTTTTGGTTTTTCTTCGGTCATGCTCTGGGACCAGTGGCAGCTTCACAATGGCAAGCAAGCGACCTTTTTTCCGGGTGCCGTGCAGACGGCTGGCAAGGTTGCCAACTCGGGTGCGCCTTCCGCAAAGCCCAATGACGTCCCCAGCTCGGGCATGACCGCCTCAGGACAGCCTGCGCCGAGCGACGCAGCACAATTGCCCACAGGGCAAGCCACTCAGGCGCGTGAAGAGGTTGTGGCCCAAACCGATGTGCTCAAAGTCACGTTTGACACCCAGGGCGGTACGATTTTGCGCACTGAGTTCTTGAAGATCGCTGACAAAGATGACAAGAGCCGCAACCTGATGCTGCTCGATGACAGCAAGACACACACCTATCTGGCGCAGTCTGGCTTGATCGCCGCGGCTGGCGGACTAGGCCTGCCAACGCACAAAACGGTGATGACCTTGGTCAGCACCGAGCGCAGTCTGAAAGATGGCGACAACACGCTGCTTGTGCGCTTTGAGTCACCCGAGGTGGGCGGCATCAAGCTGGCGAAAACTTACACCCTGAGCCGGGGCAGCTACGCCATGGCGGTCAAACACGAGGTGAGCAACGTGGGCGCGACGGCCGCCAAGCCGCAGCTGTATCTGCAGCTGGTTCGCGACGGCAGCAAGCCCGCGGGCGAGTCGAGTTTTTACTCAACCTTCACAGGGCCTGCGGTCTACACCGAGGCCCAAAAATACCAGAAGGTTGACTTCGAAGACATCGACAAGAACAAGGTCGATATCGAGAAAACGGCCACCAACGGCTATGTGGCCATGGTGCAGCACTATTTTGCGAGTGCGTGGTTGCTGGGCGACGGCATCACGCGTGAGTTGTTCACCCGCAAGGTCGATACCAACTTGTACGCGGTTGGCATGATCGCACCCTTGAATGAGCTCGCCCCCGGTGCCAGCCAAAGCATTGATGCGCGCTTCTTTGTTGGGCCACAGATTGAAAAGACGCTCGAAGCGCTGGCCCCTGGCATGGAGCTGCTCAAAGACTATGGCTGGTTGACCGTGCTGGCCAAGCCGCTGTACTGGTTGCTTGACAAGCTGCACGGTTTTTTACAGAACTGGGGTTGGTCCATCGTGGCGCTGGTGGTGTTGCTCAAGGCGGCGTTTTACTGGCTCAATGCCAAGGCCTACGCCAGCATGGCCAAAATGAAGGCGGTGAACCCGCGCATCACCGAAATGCGTGACCGCCTCAAAGACAACCCGCAACAAATGCAGCAGGAGATGATGCGCATTTACCGTGAGGAGAAGGTCAACCCAATGGGCGGCTGTTTGCCCATCATGATTCAGATTCCGGTGTTCATTGCGCTGTACTGGGTGTTGCTCTCAAGTGTGGAAATGCGCCATGCCCCTTGGCTGGGCTGGATTCAGGACCTCTCAGCGCCGGACCCGTACTTCATCCTGCCGCTGGTGATGGCGGTGACCACTGTGATCCAGACCTCACTGAACCCTGCCCCGCCGGACCCCATGCAGGCCAAGTTGATGTGGTTCATGCCTTTGGCATTCAGCGTCATGTTTTTCTTCTTCCCGTCTGGTTTGGTGATGTACTGGATCACCAATAACATACTGTCCATCGCGCAGCAGTGGGTGATCAACACGCGCATGGGTGTGCCGCCGAAGTTTCATTTGCCCAAGTTTTGATGGCCTGCCCGGCGGCTGCTTGGTCGCAGGGCGAACACAAGGGCTTCGCGCGTGTGCAAAACGGGGTTTGTCGGCTTGCCCGAGGCCATGCTGGCCTGGCGACTGCGGGGTTTCAGTGAACCATCATGGAGTTGACTGTTCAATTTATGCGCCGACTTTGCGTGATGACTCTAGGGTTTGTCCTCCAAGCGCTGCGAGCGCTGACTGGCACGTTCGCGCTCAACACAAGCAAGGCCGACCAAGCGTTACGCATCAGAGTTCAAGCTAACGGCTTGCTGGGGTTTGAAGTTGTCATGAAGGGCGGCGACCAAAGCCAAGTTTTCTGTGCTCTTTCCCAACTCAGGATGTCAGCCAGCGATGGCTGGTGTGCACCGTGGGTGGGCGCATGAAATTAGGCCACCAGCTCAGCCCTATTGTGGCGATAGCCACAGCCTCTGGTCGAGGTGCTGTCGGCATTGTGCGGGTGAGTGGTACCGGCTTGGCTGCGCTGGTGCACGCGCTGTGCGCCAAAGTGCTCAAGCCGCGCGAGGCCACCTACTGCCCATTTCTGGACGCGGACGGTTCGGTCATCGACCAAGGATTGGCCTTGTATTTTGCTGGACCCAACTCCTTCACTGGCGAGGACGTGTTGGAGCTTCAGGCGCACGGCGGACCGGTGGTGCTGCAACTTTTGTTGGCGCGCTGCCTGCACGCGGCGGCCAGCCCGCTCGCTGATGGCTCGCCCGTGCTGCCAGGCCTTCGTGTGGCTGAGCCAGGCGAGTTCTCGCAGCGCGCGTTCCTCAATGACAAAATTGATTTGGCTCAGGCCGAGGCCATCGCCGACCTGATCGACGCGAGCACCGAGGCCGCCGCCCGCAGTGCCAGCCGCTCGCTGGCCGGCGAGTTCTCACAGCGCATTGGCCGTCTATGCGATGACTTGATCCACCTGCGCATGCTGGTTGAGGCCACCTTGGACTTTCCCGAAGAAGACATCGACTTTTTGAAGCAGGCCAACGCCCAGGGCCAACTCCAGGGCCTGCAGGCAAGTTTGAATGGTGTGCTTGAGCAGGCCCGCCAAGGCGCCCTCTTGCGCGACGGCATCAAGCTGGTGATTGCTGGGCAACCGAATGCAGGCAAATCATCGTTGCTCAACGCGCTGGCGGGTGCCGAATTGGCCATCGTCACCCCTTTCGCGGGCACCACGCGCGACCGCGTGGAGCAAACCATTCAAATTGCCGGTGTGCCCCTGCATGTGATTGACACCGCAGGCCTGCGCGACAGCGCGGACGAGGTTGAGCAAATCGGCATCGCACGCGCCTGGGAGGCGATCGGCCAGGCTGACGCCGTGTTGTTTTTACACGACTTGACCCGAATCGATAGCCCTGATTACCAGGGCGCAGACGCCGTCATACGAGATCAAATGCAGCGCCAGCTTGGTCACCAAGTGCCCGTGCTCGACATCTGGAATAAGGCGGACGTGGCACAAGCCGAACCCAACACCCTGGCGTTGTCGGCGAAGACCGGTCAGGGGCTGGAGCGCTTGCGCCAGCGCCTGCTTGAGCTTGCGGGTTGGCATGCGGTACCCGAGGGCGTTTTCATCGCACGTGAGCGCCATGTGCAGGCGCTCACCCAAGCGAAAAGCCACCTCAAAACCGCCCAGGAGCAGCTCAATTCCCCCAATGCAGCCCTTGACCTTTTGGCTGAAGAATTGCGTTTAGGGCACAATGAATTGGGTAAAATCACCGGTGAGTTCAGCAGCGACGATTTGTTGGGCGTGATTTTTTCAAAATTTTGTATCGGTAAGTGAGTAGTTTCATGGCCATATTTGGGTTGTTCGGTAGCGACGCTGGCGCTGTTAAGACCAAGTCTGCAGCGCCGGAACGCGCGCGGACAACCCCGGCACCCGCGCCGACAGCGGCGCCTGATCGCGAGGCTGCCGACGAGATCAGCCGAAAGCGGCGCATCCACCGTGAGCAACTGTTTGTGCTGGTCCGCAGCGCCATGGTCAGCGTGCCGCTTCCATTTAAAAGTTACAAGTTCAAGGTCATGTCGGTGGATGCGAGCGGCTTGCTATTCGTGGTCATGATTGACTTGGTGGGCGAGGTCGATGGCTCGGCCGCTGCACTGAAAGCCATTGAGGGCTTGATTGTCTCGACAGCAGCCACTGCCCAGGACTTTCGCGTGCACGGCGTCTACTGGCGCTTTGATGTGCCTGCCAAAGTTGTTGCGGAGCCGGCAGCACTTCAGCCAACAGCCGATAACCAGTCGCCTGAGGCAAGGTCGCTGGCGCAAGCGGCACCGACGGGATCTGTGTTGGAGCAAATTGGTTTGGACGAAATGCTGGCATTCCGTCAAGCGCAAGCCAAGGCCAAAGAGCAGTTGGCTAAAAACCGTGCAGCCGGCGTTGCAACGCCGCCCGCGCCGCGCGCTGCTCCTGCCCGCCCGCGCGAAGAAGGCCCTTCCTCGTCACCCTCGCCGCTGAGTCCCACGCAATTTGGCGACCTGTAGGCTGCAAGCGACTTGCAGTCTCGGTGTTGGCTTTGGTGCCGCTAAAAATCTACCAGGGTGAACAAAGGCAGTCCTGCTTCTTTGAGCTTGGCAGAACCACCAAGATCGGGCAAATCAACAATGGCCGCGCCCTCTATCACCACCGCGCCGAGTCTCTCCAGCAGGCGCCAGCCAGCCATCATCGTGCCCCCAGTGGCAATCAAGTCATCGATCAGTAAAACACGTTGCCCAGGCTTGACGGCATCGGTGTGGATCTCAACCGTGGCACTGCCGTACTCTAGCTCGTAGGTTTCAGACACGGTGGTGAAGGGCAGTTTGCCGGCCTTGCGGATGGGTACAAAACCTACGCCCAGCTCGTAAGCCAAGACGGCCCCCAAAATAAAGCCCCTCGCATCCAGGCCTGCGACGGCATCTGGTTGACGTTCAGCAGCCATGTAGCGGTGTACAAAGGCGTCCATTAGCACGCGAAAATCACGGGCATCTTGGAGCAATGGGGTGATGTCGCGAAACGCAACACCCGGCGCGGGCCAGTCGGTCACTGTGCGGATGCGTTCACGAACGTATTGGCTGACGCTGTAGCTTGTCATGTTGGTTGGCCAGAGGTTCCGGCAATTGGAGCAAACGACCACAGTTTAATGGCAGCCGCCCCTGCTCGGCACTTGGCGCGCGGCCATGGCCAGAATCCCTTATTTGGGCCTCGGCCACGGTTGGCGTTGCTTGCCTGCTCGGGAGTTGTAGAATTGGCCAGTATTTTAATGTCCACAGCGCGCTTGCTTGCTTTGCATGTTGATCACCTTAAGACTATAAAAAATTCGATGGAGTATGGATTGACCCAAAAGTCTCACCAAGAAGCCCCCAAGCGGCTGATGATTTTGGATGACGACGAGTCTGTTGGCCGGTCGTTGGCCGGCGTGTGTCAGGAGTTCAACTTTGATGTTGAGCGTCTGCAAGATAGCGCAGGTTTGACCGGCGCCGACTTTGAAGCCTGTGATGTGCTGCTGCTTGACCTGATGATGCCCAAACTCGACGGCATTGAAGTCTTGCGTCTGCTCGGCGGATGCAAGCACAAGCCAGCAATCATCATCATGAGCGGACTGGGCCAGCGACTGCTCAACGCGGCCGTACAGCTTGCCGAGTTTCACGGTCTTGAGGTGTTGGGTGATCTGAAAAAGCCCTTCCGGCCCGAGCGGCTTAGAGCCCTGATTGTTCAGCACTATGCCAGCCGGTCTGTGGCCGATGGGGTAGCTGTTGCGCATGAGCTGTCGCCACGACTTAACTTGGATGACATTGCCGAGGCCCTTGCAAAAGACCAGTTCAGGGTGTACTTTCAGCCACAAGTCAGGCTGTCGGATTCGGCATGGTGCGGCGTTGAGGCCTTGGTACGGTGGGATCACCCGGTGCATGGCCTGATAGCCCCTGATCTATTCATTCCCCTGGTTGACGATTCACACCTGGCGCTGCCGTTCACTTTTGAGGTGCTTCGCAAAGCCATTATTGGGGTGCAGGCGTTGACGCAAAGCAGCGGCTTTGAGGGTATGTTGTCGGTCAATATATCGCCCAGCTCCATGGATCAGATCGACATTCCAGAGAGAGTCGAACAGGAGCTCGTGCAACTGAATTTCCCGCGGGCGCGCATGCGGCTTGAGGTTACGGAGACGGCGCTGCCAAAAGCCAAGAAGGTCTCGCTCGATGTGCAAGCTCGGCTTGCCATGCACGGCATCCAGCTGTCGATTGACGACTTCGGTACGGGTCACTCCAGCCTTGAGCGCCTGAGCGACTCACCTTTTCAGGAGCTCAAAATCGATCTGATTTTTGTCAGTCGCATCGAAGACAGCGAGGATGCCCGAAGCATTGTCAAAAATGCCATCTCACTGGGCCACAGCCTGGCAATGACGGTAACAGCCGAAGGGGTTGAGACTGAGGGGCAGCTGCGCTGGCTCAAAGAGCATGGCTGTGACGCGGCACAGGGTTATTACATCCTCCCGCCTTCCGCGTTGCCCGGGGTACAGGCATGGGCGAAGAACAGGCTCTTGCCAGGCGCCGCCAGCGCCTTGCTTGCTCCCAAGCCGCCGTGAACGAGCGAGCGCCGGACCTGACACCTGATGTACTGGAGGCGGACATCAGGGCAGGCCGTGCGGGGCTCGCTAGCGTGTTAGAGCATGACGCCAACAACCTGATCGGTAAGCTGTACGCCGCGTCCAGCTGGCTCGATGCCCCTGTGGACGATGTGGCACTGACTCAAACCAGGCTGGCAGTTGCCGATGCCACGGCTTGTGCCATGGGTCTGCAGGCAGTGTTTCACTTGCTCTCGCTGAAGTCGACGTGTGAGCGCCCTGTGCGACACCCGACCCAGTGCTTGAGCCTGTCAGACCAGGCGAAACTCTTCGCCAGCTTGGCGGAGGCCGCAAATGTGCAGTGCCCAGAGCCGACTACCCGGTGCGCTGTCGTGCCCAGCGGCTCAGACTTTGATACCTTGTGCGCCTTGCTGGTATGCGCTGCGAGGCTGCTGCGCCGCCAGTCTGGCAGCAAAGCTGCGCTGCAATGCCGCGTGCAGGTGCTCTCGGCGAGCTGTTTGCAATTCAGTCTGAGTGCGTGGCCCGCGCGCACCACCCATGCCACAGAGCCGAACACACCCGAGTCATTGGCGCTTGGGCATGCGGCCGCTTGTCTGGGTGGGCAGGGTCTTAGTTGGTCAGATTCGACCCCGAGCCCTGGGCCATGGCAGCTGACCCTGTCCACGCTTGTTGATCGGCCATGACAAAGCGTCAGATCAAGGGCTTGATTGGCAAGCTGCTGCACGGCTTTTCGGTGGCGGGAGCCTTTGCGCTGTGGCCGCGCCGCAGCGTAAGGAGTCAAGGCGCACTTGACGGCACAGAGCAGGTGCTGCAGGCGCTGCCCGACGCGCAGCCACAAAACTCGGTAAGCCTAGCCTTGGATCAAACACATTTGCTCGCCGTCTACGGAGCCGACTTCAGCATTCAAAATGTCAACGATTTGTATTGTGCCGCGCATGAAATGCCCCGAGAGCAATTGATCGGGCTGGACGTGCGGACATTGATGCAGGCGGAAATATCCAGCACACTGGAGGGGTCTGGCATCCTGGCAGACTTGCGAAAAAACACAACCGTGGCGCGCGTTTTCACCCGCCGCCAAGCGTCCGGCAAGCAGCTGGTCATTGATGCACTGTATGTTCCCCTGCTGGACGCTCAAGGTCACCTCAAGAGCATCTATTTCTTGGGCAGAGATGCCGCCGAGCCTATCCTGCGCGGTGGCCCCACTGCGCAACAGGGCGAGCAACCAGCCGTGGTGCTCCAGCAACTGGCGCTCAATAGCTCACACCTGAGCGTGCGACTGGACAAGGAATGGCGTGTGCTTGACGCAAATGCCAAATTTCTCCAATGCTTTGGCTACGCCAACCTGAGTGAGCTGCTGGGCCTGATCTGGGATGAAGTGGGCCAGTTCAGTGACCGTGGGGCACAGCAGACGGAGCCAACGCGGCAAAAATTGCAGGCGCTGAAAAACGGCCAAACGCTGCAAACTGAACTGCACGGCCTGAACCAAGCGGGCCAGACGGTGTGCTTGCTCGCCACCTTCTCTCCCGTGTTCGGCGGCAACGGGGAAATCGATTCAATCATCATATTGGCGCTGGACGTCACGGCTGAAAAGCAAGACGAAGAGCGCTTGCGTGAATCTAAAAAACTTGAGGCTATTGGTCTGTTGACTGGTGGCCTGGCGCATGACTTCAACAACATGCTGGGTATCGTTCTGGGCAACCTGGACCTGATGGAGGAGGACTTGCCACAGGACAAGCCGTTGTTCATAGAGAGTTTTAGCGCGGCACGTCAAGCCGCTATTCGCTGCGCATCGGTGGCCAGCGCCTTGTTGTCCGTGGCCCGGCGCCAGAGTCTGGACCTGGCGTACACCGACATCAATGACCTTCTAGGCAGCATGTCGGGTCTGTTGGGGAGCTCGGTTGGCCCGCGATTAATGATGCGTTCGCATTTGTGCGCCGGCGCGCTGTGGGCCACGATCGACAACAGTGGTTTGAGTAACGCGGTGCTCAACCTGGTGATCAACGCGCGTGACGCATTGGAAGCACAAGACGGACCTAAAGTCATTGACTTGAGCACCGAGCGGCTGCAGCTTGGCCCCGATGATCCCTGTGGCTTGGCGGCTGGAGACTATGTCATGCTCAGTGTAAAAGATAACGGTCCGGGTATGACTGGTGGTGTGCTTGAGCGCGCTTTCGACCCATTTTTTACCACCAAAGAAGTAGGCAAAGGCACCGGACTTGGCTTGGCCATGGTGCGCGGCTATGCCGAGCAGTTGGGGGGACAGACGCGTGTCATCACCGAGCTCGGTTTTGGCACCACGGTGCAGATTGTTTTGCCGTTGGCGCAGGCCCCAGCACAACAACAAACCCAAGCGGAAGCTGAGCGCCTGGCCGCGCTCAATGTGCTCAATGTGCTCGATACACCGCCCGAGCAAGCGTTTGACGCGCTGGTGCAAGAGGCCGCAAACCTGCTGGAGGTGCCGACGGCGCTGATTTCATTGGTGGACAGCAAGCGCCAGTGGTTCAAGGCGAAGGTGGGCTTAAATGCCGACGAAACACCGCGCAGCATGGCGTTTTGTGCGCACGCTATCCAGACACCGAACACGCTTTTTGAAGTGCCGGACGCCAAGGCCGACGTCCGCTTCTCAGGCAACCCGCTGGTTACAGAGGAGCCCCGCATCCGTTTTTACGCCGGCGTCCCCTTGCTGGACTCTGAGGGGCAAGCGCTGGGCACGCTGTGCGTGATTGACTACAAGCCGCGCCAGTTGAGTGAGGCCGCGCGCGCGCAGTTGATCAGCTTGGCTGCACGCGCTAGCTCCTTGCTCAGCGCACGCCCACAGCTTGCTGAACCGGGGGCATCAACTGACGACGTCAAACCGTTGCGGGTCTTGGTGGTGGATGACGAAGAGGGTCTTTGTCGCATTGCTTGCCACTGGTTCACCAGTTTGGGGCTGCAAGCCAGCGGCTGTACATCCGCAGATGAAGCGCTGGCGCGACTCCAGTGCGAACCCTTTGACCTTTTGTTCAGCGACATTTTGATGCCTGGTGACCTGGACGGTGTTGCGCTTGCAGAAGCGGGATTGGCCCACTTTCCTGGTCTCAAAGTGGTTTTGACAACCGGCTTCGCGCCATCTGCTTATGACCTGCGGAACTTACCCGCCACGCTGCTGAAAAAACCTTACCGCAAAGCAGACTTGGCGCAGCTGTTGGCGCATTTGCATGCGCTGCCACCTGAAGCGGCTGACCACACCACCGCTTAGGTCTGGCTTGCGACCAAGTGGCAGGCTTAATTGTCATGTATGGGCTGCAGCAAGCGAGCCTCTGCCTGGCTGATCGCGTCGGCCTTTCCAGACAGCACCAGCGAGTCGTCCTCCATGAACACCAGCTTGTCCACGAGCGGCATGGCGTTACCGTTTTTTCGGCGCAGGCTAACCAACCGTACAGACAGCTCGGCCAAGTTCAGTTCGGCGAGCGTGTGGCCCAGTGCCGATGCTGTCGTTGGCAGTCGCAAGGAGTGCAGGCGCTCGGCCTGCGTTTCGTCCATGTCGGCGTCGTCAGCGCCGCGAAAGAAGCCACGTAAAAGCTTGTAGCGCTGGTCACGCTGGTCTTGCACGAGGCGAATCACCCTGCGCATGGGCACACCCAGCAGCGCCAGGGCGTGGGTGGCCAGCATCAGGGAGCCTTCAATGGCTTCGGGTACGACTTCTGCGGCGCCGGCCTGCTGAAGTGTTTCCAGATCATGGTCATCCTGGGTTCGCACAATCACGGGCACCTGAGGCGCGTGCTCCTTGATATGTGCCAGCACCCGCAAGGCGCTGGGCGTCTCCAGATAGGTCACCACCACCGCGCTTGCGCGCGCAAGCCCTGCGGCCATCAGGGCAGGTAGCCGGGCGGCGTCGCCAAACACCACCGAGTCCCCTGCGACGGCGGCTTGGCGCACGCGGTCAGGGTCGAGGTCCAAAGCCATATAGGGGATTTGCTCTTGCTCAAGCATGCGCGCCAGATTTTGACCGCAGCGACCGTAGCCGCAGATGATCACGTGCTTGTTGGCGGCAATCGCCTTGCGCGCAATGCTGGTCATCTGCACCGACTGCATCAGCCACTCGGAGCTGACCAGGCGCATCACCAGCTTGCTGCTGTTCATGACGATAAACGGGGTGGCCAGCATCGACAACACCATGGCCGCCAGGGCCGGGTTCAAGAGCTCGGGCGGGATCAATGCGTGCGTTTGTGACAGCGCCAGCAAGACAAAGCCGAATTCACCGGCCTGCGCCAGGTACAAGCCGGTGCGCAGCGACACGCCCATGGAGGCCCCTAGTGCCCGCGTCAGCAGCGTTACCAGGGCAGCCTTGAACAACACCGGCAGCGTCACCAAAATCAGCACAAGAGGCCAGCGTTCAAGGACCAAGCGCCAGTCCAGCATCATGCCAATGCTGATGAAAAAAAGCCCCAAGAGAACGTCGTGAAATGGGCGGATGTCTGTCTCCACCTGGTGTTTGTATTGGGTCTCAGAGATCAGCATGCCCGCAATGAACGCGCCCAAAGCCAAGCTCAAGCCAGCCAGCTCGGTCAGCCAGGCCAGGCTGAGTGTCACCAGCAAGAGGTTGAGCACAAACAGCTCCTCACTCTTTCGGCGTGCCACCAAATTAAGCCACCAGTGCATCACGCGCGGCCCGCCTACCAAAAGCAAGGTGATCAGGCCAACGGCTTTGAGCAGTGCAAGTGCCAGCGTGTGCGCCATGGCCTCGGCTGAGGCACCCAGCGCAGGTATCAGCACCAGCAAGGGAACCACGGCCAAGTCTTGGAACAGCAGCACCCCCATGACGCGCCGGCCATGCGCACTCTCCATCTCCAGGCGTTCGGTCATCAGTTTGACCACAATGGCTGTGCTGCTCATCGCCATGGCGGCCGACAGCGCTAGCGCGCTTTGCCAGCCCATGCCCCAGTGGGCTGGCAGCAGCCAGCTCAGGCTCAGGCTGCCCAAGGTGGTGATGAGCATGGTCAGGACGACCTGGAACAGGCCCAAGCCAAACACCATCTCGCGCATGGCGCGCAGCTTGGACAGGTTAAATTCAAGCCCGATCACAAACATCAGAAACACCACGCCGAATTCGCCCAGGTGCTGCACACCCTCGGCGTTTTTGGCTAAGGCTAGCGCGTTGGGACCAATCACCACCCCAACCGCCAAGTAGCCCAGCATGGGGGGCAGTTTCAGGGAGCGGCAGGCCACAACGCCCAAAACGGCGGCCAGCAGGTAGAGCAAGGTGAGTTCAAGCGGTGACATGCCCTGATGCTACCAAGTGCCATGCCCGGCTGGCACGTGCGCACTCTAAAATGTCTGAATGACACATTCCAACCTGCCTACTTTGGACGCGCACAGAGCCCTGAGTTTGGCACGCGACACACTCGATATTGAAGCAGCTGCGGTCAGCGGCCTGAAGCAGCGCTTGGGGGACGCCTTTGTCCAAACCCTGCGCATGATGCTCGCGGTGCGCGGCCGTGTGGTGGTCATGGGCATGGGCAAAAGTGGACATATCGGGCGCAAGCTGGTGGCCACCTTGTCCTCCACTGGAACGCCCGCCATGTTCGTCCACCCGGCTGAGGCCAGCCACGGGGACCTGGGCATGATCACCGGCGTCGACCTGGTGCTGGCCATCTCCAACAGCGGCGAGTCCGATGAGCTCAATGCCATTTTGCCCATCATCAAGCGACTGGGTACGCCGCTCATCGGCATGACGGGAAACCCCAATTCGTCCTTGGCACGCCACGCGGATGTCCACCTTGACAGCGGGGTAGACAAAGAAGCCTGTCCCTTGAACCTGGCCCCCACGGCCAGCACCACGGCCCAGCTCGCGTTGGGCGATGCGCTGGCAGTGGCGTTGCTGGATGCACGCGGCTTCAGGGCCGAGGACTTTGCCCGATCGCACCCAGGCGGCGCACTGGGGCGTAAGCTGCTCACGCATGTGAGGGACGTGATGCGCAGTGCGGCACAGGTGCCGCGCGTGGGTCTTCGCGCCAGTCTGAGTGAGATCATGCGTGAGATGAGCGCCAAAGGTCTGGGGGCCACCGCGGTGGTGGACGACACCGGCGCACTGTGTGGCATCTTCACCGACGGTGATCTGCGCCGCTTGGTTGAAAAGGGCGCTGATTTGCGCCAGAGCTTAGCGGCTGACATCATGCATGCCAATCCAAGCACCGTTGCCGCCAGCGCTTTGGCAGTGCAAGCCGCTGAGCTGATGGAGGCCAAGCGCATCACCAGCGTGCTGGTGCTCGATGACGATGGTCAGCTGTGCGGCGCGCTCAACAGCAACGACCTGATGCGTGCCAAAGTCATCTAGGAGCCGACCATGTTGCAAGCCGCACTTCAATTCGCACCCGAACAGCTGCTCAGGGCGCAAGGTCTGCGCGTGGTGTTTTTCGATGTAGACGGCGTTTTTACCGATGGCGGTCTGTATTTCTCAGAAAGCGGCGAGGGCATCAAGCGTTTCAATACGCTTGATGGGCAGGGGATCAAGTTGATCCAACGCATTGGCATCACGCCGGTGGTGATCACCGGGCGGGATTCGCCAGCCCTGCGTGTGCGCTTGAATGCTTTGGGCATCACGCATGCCCACTTTGGTACCGAAGACAAACGTCCCGCAGCCGAAACCACGCTGGCCGCGTTGGGCTTGGACTGGTCACACGCTGCGGCCATGGGCGATGACTGGCCTGATCTGCCCGTGTTGCGCCGCGCCGCTCTGGCCTGTGCGCCTGCCAATGCCCATGCCGAGGTATTGGCCGTGGCTCACTATGTCACCGGCGCCAAGGGCGGCCACGGCGCGGTGCGTGAACTGTGTGACCTGTTGTTGGTGGCCAGTGGGCGCTATCAGGCCTTGCTACAGGAATTTTCGGGGTGAATGTGAAGCTGGCTGACACCCTGGACCGCCTGAGCCTGTACTTGCCGGCAATCCTGATGGGGGTGATGGCGCTGGCCACTTACTGGCTGGTGCACAGCACGCCGGGCAAAAGTATCGCCACCACGGTGTCAGTGCCTCCCCATGAGCCCGACTACTTCATGCGCAACTTTTCGGTGAAAACCTTTCACCCATCAGGTGCACTTAAAAGTGAAGTCACAGGCGCCCTCGCGCGCCATTATCCCGATACGGACACGCTGGAGATCGAGCAGGTACAGATTCGCAGCTACGATGCGCAAGGCCAGTTGACCACGGCCAGTGCCAATCGGGCACTGACCAATGCGCAGGCCTCTGAAGTGCAGCTGATGGGCCAGGCTGAGGTGGTGCGCGCGGCCACCGTGGGCCCGAATGCCAACGCACCGCTGCGCTACAGCGGTGCGTATCTGCACGCTTTTTTAGAGGCCAAACGCATCACCTCTGACCAGCCCGTCTTGCTCGAGCGTGGCCTTGACCGTTTCACAGCCCAGAGCCTGGACTACGATGACAACGCACGCCAGCTGATGCTGCAGGGCCGCGTCAAGGGCGTGCTCATGCCGCAGGCCAGCGTCAAAAACCTAGGTAAATGAGATGCAGCCATTGGTGTTGATCACGGGCGCGTCCAGTGGCATAGGCCAGGCCTTGGCATTGGCCTATGCGCGCCAGGGTTGGCGCCTGGCGCTGGTGGCGCGGCGCGTGGAGCCAATCCACCAAAGCATGCTGGCCAATGGCATCGAGCCGGCTTGTTTTAAGGTCTATGGCGCCGATGTGAGTTGCGCCAGCGACATGGCTGATATGGCCGCAGATTGCCTTGCGTACCAAGGTCTACCCGACGTGGTGATTGCCAACGCAGGCATCAGCATCGGTGTGGACTTGTCTGAGCCCGGCGATTTGGAGGTGATGGCGCGCATTGTCAACACCAACGTGATGGGGGTGGCGACCACCTTCGGGCCGTTCATCGCTGGCATGCGTGCCCGGGGCAGCGGCCACTTAGTGGGCATGGCCAGCGTGGCCGGTATCCGTGGCCTGCCTGGCCATGGGGCTTACTGTTCCAGCAAGGCGGCGGTGATTAGTTTGTGCGAGAGTTTGCGTGGTGAGTTGCGTGCCAGCGGCGTGCTGGTGCAAACCATTTGTCCGGGCTATATCGCCACGCCGCTGACACAAAACAACCGCTACAACATGCCGTTTTTGATGCAACCAGAGGCGTTTGCCCAACGCGCCTTGCGGGCGATTGCGGCCGGTGAGAGTTACCGCGTAATTCCTTGGCAAATGGGCTTGGTGGCCAAGCTCCTGCGTGGCCTACCGAATGGATTGTTTGACCGCTTGATGGCCGGGCGTGCGCGCAAGCCGCGTGCCAGCGATGCTGGCGCGCCTCCTCCATAAGCCCCTAGCAGGCCGGGTCCCCGCTCGGCTTTAGCTGGCTGTTGTGACCGTGCCTCTGGGTTGCAGCTGCCATGCAAAAAGGCCCCGAAGGGCCTTTTGAACATCAGGGGCAATGCCCCCGCGCTGTGTGCTTAGTAGCTGCTACGGCCACCGCCGTAACCACCGCCACCGCCGCCACCAGCGCCGCCGCCGTAGCCGCCGCCACCAGAGCGACCGCCGCCAGCGCCACCGCCGTAACCGCCGCCGCCACCCCCACCACCGAAACCACCACCCGTACGGGGGGGACGTGGCTCCATCGGACGGGCTTCGTTTACGACCAAGCCGCGACCACCGATTTGTTGACCGTTCATGGCTTCGATCGCTGTCTGAGCTTGGGCATCATCGCCCATCTCGACAAAGCCAAAACCTTTTGAGCGGCCGGTGTCACGCTCCATCATGACTTTTGCGCTGGTGACAGTGCCGTGCTCAGAAAAAGCCTGAAGCAGGTCATCATCACGGTAAGAATATGGCAGGTTGCCTACGTACAATTTGTTGCCCATGGAAGGACTCCTCAAAATAACTCAAAACGCGATGGAGTCCATAACCGCAATCAACAAACCTTTGAAGACTTAGAACAGACGCGAAACTGACATTCACCGCAAACTTTGCACACATGTAATACACGCGCACGAACCGGATAATAAGCGAATAATCCGTTTCTAGCTTGTTTTTTTCTAATCTTGTAAAGATACTGTGGGTTTATGGCACAAAAGAGCCCCAAACCCAGTGGCTTTTGCCCAAGTGGCGCGTTTGCCAGAGATGGGGGTGTCGATTGATGCGCCCGGCAGGTGAGCACCACGGTGTTGCCTTATGCTCGGGCCTTGGTCAATCAATAATGTTGAAAGGATGCCCGTATGCCTCAAGCTTTGTTACCGCGCCATCCGGTCCCTGCACTTAAGCTGCCCTTGGTTGGAGGTGGCCAATTTGTATTAGGCGCTGCGCCAGGTGCGTATTTTGATCTGCTGGTTTTTTACCGAGGCTTGCATTGTCCAATCTGCGCCAAGTACTTGATGGAACTCGAGCGCTTGGCCCCAGAGTTTTCCAGCCGCGGTGTTGGCTTGCTGGCCATCAGTGCCGATGATCAGGACCGTGCCAGCCAAATGGCCAGCAAAGTGAAGGCGCAGCAATTGGCCGTTGCTTATGGTTTGAGTCTGAAGTCAGCGCGCCAATGGGGCTTGTACATCAGCGCCTCAAAAGGGCAAACATCGCTTGGCATGGAAGAGCCGGCGCTGTTCAGCGAGCCAGGCGTTTTCATCGTGCGACCGGATGGTGCGCTGTACTACGGGGCGGTACAAACCATGCCATTTGCCCGCCCCTCGTTCCAAGACTTGTTGGGTGCCATTGACTTTGCGTTGGCGAAAGATTACCCGGCACGGGGCGAATACACTGGCGAGGTCTAACCCTCACACGCCAATACTGCTGGGCGCTGTACAGCGCGCCCAGCAAGTCTTGGCAAGGCTTACCAGTTGACTTCGCGCTCTGGTGTGGCGCTGATTTTGTGCACCGACAAATCTGCGCCGTCGTACTCTTCTTCCTGACTTAAACGCAAGCCGACCGTCATTTTCAGCAGGCCATACACCACGATGCCGCCTAGCGTAGCCCACGCCACGCCCATGACGGTACCAATCACCTGCGCGCTCATGCTCACGCCGCCGAGGCCGCCCAGCGCCTCGCTGCCAAACAGGCCTGCTGCCAAACCGCCCCAGGTACCGCACAAGCCGTGTAGCGGCCAGACGCCCAGCACATCGTCAATGCGCCACTTGTTTTGTGTCAGGGTGAACATGCGGACAAACAAAGCGCCCGCCACCACGCCGACCACCAGCGCACCAATTGGGTGCATTAGATCCGAGCCAGCGCAGACCGCCACCAAGCCAGCCAAAGGGCCGTTGTGAACAAAGCCGGGGTCATTCTTGCCAAAGACCAGAGCGGCCAGCGTGCCACCCGCCATGGCCATCAGCGAATTGACCGCCACCAGCCCCGAAATTTTGTCCAGGGTCTGAGCGCTCATCACGTTGAAGCCGAACCAGCCCACGGTGAGAATCCAGGCGCCTAGGGCCAGAAATGGAATGCTCGAAGGCGGGTGCGCCGAGACGCCGCCGTCTTTGCGGTAACGGTTGGCGCGTGCGCCCAAGAGTATCACCGCGGGCAAGGCAATCCAGCCGCCTACGGCGTGTACCACCACGCTACCAGCAAAATCATGGAACTCGTGACCGGTGAGGTTCTTCAGCCATGCTTGTACGCCAAAATGCTGGTTCCAAGCGATGCCCTCAAAAAAGGGATAAACAAAGCCCACGATCACGGCTGTGGCAATCAGTTGCGGCCAAAACCGGGCGCGCTCTGCGATGCCGCCTGAGATGATCGCCGGAATAGCAGCGGCAAACGTCAGCAGAAAAAAGAACTTGACCAAGTCGTAGCCGTTTCTGGCAGCGAGTTCGGCGGAGCCAACAAAAAAGTGTGTGCCATAGGCCACGCCGTAACCCACCAAAAAGTAGACGACAGTTGATGTAGAAAAATCGACCAGGATTTTCACCAAGGCGTTGACCTGATTTTTGCGTCGTACCGTGCCCAGCTCCAAGAAGGCAAAACCCGCATGCATGGCCAAGACCATGATGCCGCCTAATAAGATGAACAAAGCATCCGCGCCCTGTTTTAGTGCTTCCATGTGAATCCTTTGATTGAAATGCTTGTATTTGGTGCGTTTTAAGCGGGAGTCTTGAAAACGCACCAAGACTAAGCAAGAAGCGCGCCAGAATGGGCGACTGCGCTTCAGGCTGGTGCGCTTCGCGCGAGTAAGTCGTTCGCCGATGGCAGAAAACCGTGCACGGTTGGCAGGCCTTGCGCTTGCGTGATCGCGCGTACTGTGGCGCGCGCGCACGCCTCAGCGGCCATCACGCCGAGCAACAGCAGGTCAGGTTCCTGCGAACAAGCCCCTGTGGCAAGCGCGAACAAGGTGTCACCATCGAGCGTGGTGTGAGCGGGGCGCACCGCACGCGCCAGACCGTCGTGAGCGCTCATGGCCAGGCGTTTGGCCTGCGCTTTGCTCAATAGCGCATTGCAGGCGATCACGCCAATGGTGGTGTTGCTGCCGGGCGCTGGTGGGCTCAAGGTGTCACCACGCAAGAGTGCCTTCTGCGTATCGATGCACAAGCGCCCATCCATGCTGCGCGCGCCGGCAAGCACGACTCCGCTGGCGGGGTCCGTGACATCGCCCACCGCGTTGCAGGCAATCAACGCCGATACCGTCCAAGGTCCGACCTGCACGCTGGCTTGTCCGATGCCGCCTTTCATGGCGCGGCGCATGCCAAACAGTTTGCCCACTGTGGCGCCTAGGCCGGCGCCAACATTGCCTTCGGCCGGGTTTGGGCTACAGGCCGCTTGGGCGGCTTGGTAGCCGCTGCGGCCATCGGGGCGCGCGCGCGCATCGTCACCATCGGCCACGATGGCCAGGTCGTACAGTACCGCGGCCGGCACGATGGGCACCCTGCCATGGGGCGTGGCCCAGCCGATGTTCTGCTCTTCAAGCCAGCGCACCACGCCTGAGGCCGCATCCAAACCAAATGCGCTGCCCCCGCAGAGCACCACGGCGTGGACCTGATCGACCAAATTGCCGGCATCGAGCAAGTCGGTCTCGCGCGTGCCAGGTGCCGCACCGCGCACATCCACGCCCGCAACAACGCCGTCAGGCGCCAGCACCACGGTGCAGCCAGTAGACCTTTTTGGGTGAGCAAAATGACCGACCAGCAGGCCGGCAACGTCAGTCAATGCACCAGAAAATACGTGTGTCATGGTCTTGCGAGTTCTCCAAGTGGGCGCCAAGCGGATCATAAGCTGGCTGATCTGCGCGGCGCATACAGGGTTGTCGCGCTACGCCGACAGGTCTGTCGCAGGCGGCGCCCCCGGAGCAGGTGGATGTCTAGCGCTCAGTTGACTACGCGCTTGATGGTGGGCTTGCCGCACACAGCAGGCCCATCCTTGAGGAACTTCGTTTTATACTAAGCCGAAGCGCCGATTTGAACCAGATTGCGGGCGCCGGAGCCAACATCGTTCCGAAGTTCAGCTAAAAAAGGCTTGCGTTTCTTTTAATAGAACCCGGTCTGGCAATGTGCTGAGCCGGGTTTTATTTTTTTACTGCGAGTACTCCACGTCAGCCATGTTGATTGCCACACCGCAAACCCAGCATTTTGAGGCCACCTTGCCCTTGCAAAGTGGTGCCTCGATCCGTGATTACGTGCTGTGCTACGAAACCTATGGTGTGCTCAACGCCGATAAATCCAATGCGGTTCTGATTTGCCACGCGCTCAATGCGGACCACCATGTGGCCGGCAGCTATGAGGGGCAGGAGAAATCTCTGGGTTGGTGGGACAGCATGATTGGCCCAGGCAAGCCTGTGGATACAGACAAATTTTTTGTCATCGGCGTCAACAATCTGGGCTCCTGTTTCGGTTCGACCGGTCCTATGCACGCCAACCCTGAAACCGGCCGTGTCTACGGCGCTGATTTTCCTGTGGTTACCGTTGAGGACTGGGTCAATGCGCAAGCCCGTTTGCTCGATGCGATGGGTATCGAAACGCTGGCTGCGGTGATGGGCGGCAGCTTAGGGGGCATGCAGGCCTTGAGTTGGACCTTGCAACACCCCTCACGCGTGCGCCATGCGGCGGTGATTGCCAGCGCGCCGAACCTGACGGCAGAAAATATCGCGTTCAATGAAGTGGCGCGGCGTGCCATCGTGACGGACCCTGATTTCCATGGGGGCCATTTTTACCAGCACAACATGGTGCCCAAACGTGGCTTGCGGATCGCCCGCATGATTGGTCACATCACCTACCTTAGTGACGACGTGATGAATGAAAGATTTGGTCGTCAACTGCGTGATGCGGTGCTGGCACAAGCAGCGGACCTGCCAGGTAAAGGCCTTGTAGGCGCTGTCGGTAACGCGAGCGCCTACAAATACAGCACACAGGACGTGGAATTTCAGATTGAAAGCTACTTGCGCTACCAGGGCGACAAGTTCGCCGAGTTTTTCGACGCCAACACGTACTTGCTGATCACACGTGCGCTGGACTACTTTGATCCAGCACGCGCGTTTGATGGCGACTTGAGTCGGGCGCTGGCGCGTGCGCGGGCAAGCTTTTTGATGGTCAGCTTTTCCACGGACTGGCGTTTTGCACCCAAGCGCAGCCGAGAGATCGTTAAGGCCTTGCTCGATAACCGGCTAGCGGTCAGCTACGCTGAAATTGACGCGCCGCACGGGCATGATGCCTTCTTGCTGGACGACCCGCGCTACCTGGGCGTGGTGCGTGCCTATTTCAATCGCATTGAGGTGGGCGCATGAGCGATCTAAAAACCCTGCGCATCTTGGCCGAACTGGTGCCAGTTGGTGCCCGCGTATTGGACCTGGGCTGCGGCGACGGCGCTATGCTCGACTACCTACAGCGCGAGCGTGGCTGCACGGGCTACGGCGTTGATTTGGCCGACGCCAACGTGATGGCCTGCATGAAACGTGGCGTGAGCGTCTTGCAGCTTAATTTGGACGAAGGCTTGTCGATGTTTGAAGACGCCTCGTTCGACGTGGTGCTGCAGGTCGACACCTTGCAACACCTGCGCAATGCCGAGGTGATGCTGCGTGAAACCGTGCGCGTGGGACGCATCGGCGTTGTGGCTTTCCCTAATTTTGCGCACTGGCCGAACCGTTTGGGCGTGTTGCGAGGGCGCATGCCCGTGACGCGCCGTCTGCCCTATCAGTGGTACGACACGCCCAATATCCGGGTTGGCACGCATGCGGACTTTGGCATCCTCGCGCACCGCAACGGGCTTCGCGTGATCGACAGCTTTGGCTTGCAAGCTGGGCGTACCGTTCGGTGGCTGCCCAACCTGATGGCTGGTACCTCCGTGTACCAACTCTCCGGGAAAAACTGAGCGCGCAAGCCCTGGCCTGCCTGCTGGGGGCTTTGCATGCACAGCGCTTATGTGTCTGATGTCCTGGTTTGGTTTCTTGCGCAAGTCCACCCATGGCTCTGCGCGTACCGATGCCTCAGGTCACGCTGATGTGCGCGCTCAAGCTGTGCTGCTCGCCGGGTTCAACCGTGATGTGGTCTGGCCCCGCGTTACAGGTTTCCACACACACCATGTTGTGATAGCTCTGCGGCGCCATGTCTGAGAGCGCACTTGCGCGTTCAAGCCATGGGTTCCACACCACCGTAGACAGACTGCCCTGTTTGGCCACTCGGATGCGTCGGCCCCACGCCTCGTCGTCAATGATGCAATCGACCGTGGTGTCCACGTAAACACGGTCAGTTTCAGCCGTGAACGTGATTGCGCCAAGCTGCTGCTTCGGAGCAAAGTTCTGCACCTTATCAAGGTAAGTGCAGCCCTCCAAGCCCAGCACCCTGGTGCGCCTGATGTCACCAATACAAAAATAGCTGTGTAAAGCCTGGGTGATGTTCAAGGCTGTTTCGCCGGTGTTGCGCGTGCAAAGTTCCAAGCGCAAGTCGGCACCAATGGTGCAGTTTAAAAAAAGCTCAAAACCATGGTCCCAGAGTTTTCGGGTTTGTGGACTATCGCGCAAACCAAGCTGCAACTGCACACGACCATCTGCGTGCAGCTTGCTGGCTGTGATCTGCCACATGGCTGTGCGTACAAAGCCGTGGGTGCTGCTTGCGGGGTTGGCGCCAAACCAGGGCCAACACAGCGGGATGCCACCGCGCAGTGCTTGGCCCTGAGCGAACTGGCCACGCTCAGACAACCAGATGACCGGCCGCTGACCACTGGGCTGCCAAGTCATGAGCTGCGCGCCTTGCAGGCTTAAGCGCGCCTGCGCCAGTGAACCGTGAAACACGGCATGGGGTAGGCCGGCGGGCCCCGCTTCGAAGTACAGGTGACCGGGCAGGGCAAACGCGCTGTTCAGGGCGTGGATAGTGGGCATGTCGGCGTGTTTCATGGCTGCTAAAGGGCAGCCGGCGCCAGTCATTTTGCCTGACCCGCAGCGTCAAGCGCACGCCGTTCGTGGCATGATGTGGCAACCGGCCCAAGCAGCCCAAGGAGTCCGCCCGTGAATGCCCCTGTCCCCCCCTCTGTTTTGAACACACCACAACTACTCGCTCAGGTGAGTCGCGCCTGGGATGACGACTTGGTTGCGCGCTTGAGTGACTACATTGAGGTACCCGCGAAATCACCGATGTTCGACCCAGACTGGGCGCAACATGGCTTTCTTGACACTGTGGTTGAGCAGGCAGCGCAGTGGGTTGAGGCGCAAAAAGTCGAGGGCCTGCGACTTGAAGTCATCCGCATGCCCCAGCGCACACCGGTCATTTTTTTCGAGCTGCCGGCCAGCACAGGCGCAAATGGTCATGCCTCAAGTGGCCCACTCAAGAACCAGACAGTGCTGATGTATGGGCACTTGGACAAACAACCCGAGTTCACAGGGTGGCGCGGTGGCCTGGGGCCTTGGACGCCAAGGTATCAGGATGGCAAGTTGTATGGCCGCGGTGGTGCTGACGACGGTTACGCGGTGTACGCGGCCATCACGGCCATCCAGGCCTTGAAAACCCAGCAAGCACCGCACCCACGTATCGTTGGACTGATCGAAACAGCTGAAGAAAGCGGCTCACCCGATCTGTTGCCGTATGTCGACGCATTGCGCGATCGTTTAGGTGATGTTGGTTTGGTGATTTGTCTGGACTCTGGCGCGGGTAACTATGACCAGCTGTGGTTGACCAACAGCCTGCGCGGCATGGTCAGTGGCGTGCTCAAGGTTGAGGTCCTCACCGAGGGTGTGCACTCGGGCGACGCCAGCGGGCTCGTGCCCTCGAGTTTTCGCATCATGCGCCAGGTGCTTGAGCGCTTGGAAGACAGCGCCACTGGGCGTTTGCTGCCCCACGCCTTTCACTGCGAGGTGCCGTCTGAGCGCATGGCGCAGTTGCGCGATACAGCCGACATTTTGGGGGAGCAGGTTTACAAACGGTTTCCCTGGGCGCATTTTGACTGCGGCGGCGCCACCCAAACCACGCTGCCCACTACCACTGACCCGCTGCAGGCTTTACTCAACCGCACCTGGTTGCCCACCTTGAGTGTCACGGGTGTGGACGGCTTTCCTGATTTACAAAACGCCGGCAATGTGTTGCGGCCTTACAGCGCGTTCAAACTGAGCCTGCGCTTGCCGCCCTTGGTGGATGCCGCGCAGGCAGTGGTTCAACTCAAAGCGCTGTTGGAAGACAACGCGCCTTACCAGGCCAAAGTCACTTTCGAGCGTGGCGCGGGCGCCACCGGCTGGAATGCGCCCAACACAGAACCCTGGTTTGAGCAGGCGCTCAACACGGCTTCACAAAGCCACTTTGGGGCGCCCTGTGGCCACATCGGTCAGGGCGGCACCATCCCATTGATGAACATGCTCTCAAAGGGTTTTCCGAAAGCCCAAATGATGGTCTGCGGCGTGCTTGGTCCCCAAAGCAATGCCCATGGACCCAATGAATTTTTGCACGTACCTTATGCCAAAAAACTCACGGCCGTCGTGGCTCAGGTGATTGCTGCAGCGGCCTGAATCGCACACACCGCTATCGGGCGTGAGTAACAGCAGGCACCTGCGTGAGGGTGTCAACGGATCAAAATGGCAGAAACCAGTGTCAACAAAGACAAACCCAGGTTGACTTCAACCATGTGACGGATCCGATTGAGTGCTGTGCCAGCAGCCGGCCAGTCGCTGGCCTGGCAGGCCAGGCGTAGTTTGGGGTAGAGGTAGATGTAAACGTAGAGGAACACGAAAGCCATGAGCAGGCCCAGGCCCATCATCAGGTGCCAGCCCAAGGGCGCGTTGCGCATGCCAACCTGAACCATCATCGTCGTACCGCTGACTAAAACAGCGGCCACGGCGATGGCCGTCCAGCGTAAAAAGGGTTGAAAAGCGGCATCCCATAAAGGCAGGCGCTGTGCTGGTAGCAGCACGCTGGCGGCCGCTGGGCGCAGGCAAAAGTAAGCGAAGAACATGCCACCGACCCAGACGATCACGCCGAGCAGGTGCAGAAAAACCCAGAATTGGTGCGGCATAGGACAGACCTTTGTAGAGTGGTTCAATAAAACTGCATTGTCACCGCAGACGCGTGGCAAGCTCAGGCGTTCATTGCACGCGGTCCTGTGGCAGTGTGCGCTCAAAGCGCTGCGGCACTGCGCAGTTCGTCTGGGGTAGGGACTGGAAAGCCGAAGTACTCTAGGTAGGCGGGGATTTGTTCGTACAACATGTCGGCCCCCATCTGGATTTGGCAGCCCTTGGCTTGCGCTGCGCTCAGAAATGCTGTCATGTCGGTTTTCATCACCACATCCCCAACAAAGCTTGCCGGGTCTATGCGCAGCATGTCCAGGGGTAAGGGATCGCCTGCGTTCATGCCCAGCGGCGTGGCGTTGACCAGCAACTCCAGCCCGGCCGGGTCTTTGCTGCCTGTACGGATGGTCATGTTGGGGTACTGGCGCAGCAGGCGGTCGCGCAGCGCGCTGGCAGCGGCGGTGTTCACATCGTACAAGTGCATCTCCAACACGCCAGCTGCCGCCAAAGATGCGGCAATGGCGCTGCCAACCCCGCCCGAGCCCACCACCAGAGTGCGCTTGCCACGGGTCTCAAACCCCTTGCGTTTGAGACCGCGCACAAAGCCTTCGCCGTCGAACATGTCGCCTTGCAGGCGACCATCGGGCAGGCGACGCACCGCATTGGCGGCCCCTGCGATCATGGCATTGGGTAAAACCTCATCAAGCATACCGAGCGTGGTGACTTTGTGCGGCATGGTGATGAGGGCGCCGCGAATATTGCTCAGCTTAAACACAGAGCGCAAAAACTGTGGATAGGGCTCGGTCTGGCAGCCCATAGGAACAACCATGGCGTTGATACCAGACTTGACAAACCAGGGGTTGTAAATCAAAGGCGATCGGAAAGCGTGGGTAGGAAAGCCAATGTGGGCGATGATCTCGGTGTTGCCGTCAATGCGCATGTCTGACTTTCCTGTTGTCTGAGCGTGCCGCGGTGTCACGCCTGGCGCGCGCGCGCCGCAGAGACTCCGGCACGCAAAGCCAGGAGGTAGCTGTCAGCGCCAAAGCCGCAGATCTGCCCCATCACGATTTCAGCCAATACCGACTTGTGACGGAACTCCTCGCGTGCGTGGATGTTGGACATGTGCAACTCTACGATCGGGCAGGTCAGCACGGCCAGCGCGTCGCGCACGCCATAGCTGTAATGCGTCCATGCGCCGGCGTTGATCAGCACGGCATCGACCTTGTCGAAATAGCCTTGATGGATGCGCTCACACATGGCGCCTTCGTCATTGGTTTGAAAGGCCTCGACCTCGGCCCCAAGCTCGTTGCCCAAAGCCACCAAGTTGGCATTGATCTCATCGAGTGTGATGGTGCCGTACTGTTTGGGGTCGCGCTTACCGAACATGTTGTGGTTGATACCGTGCAGCATAAGAACTTTCATGTCAATCTCCAGTCTGAGGTTTAAATAAAAACGGTGTCACCGCTGAGTACGGCTTGGCTGATGGCTTCGGTCACGCGCAGGTTTTGCAGACCATCGTGTACATTGACCAGTGGTTCAGCGAGACCTTGAATGATGTCGATGAAGTGTGCCATCTGCAGTGCCAGCGGGTCTTCACGCGCCATGTCAACGACGCGCTGCTGGAAAGGTTTCCACCAAGAGCGGTCCGCGGCAGTGGGGTAGGTTTTTAGGCGCATGGTGGGCACAGAAAGGCTGCCGTTGGTGCCGCTGATGGTGTAGCAGTCTTCATCTTCGTAGCTGGCATAAGCCTTGTTTTCTTGTGCGGTCTGCTCCCAACTTCGTGCACTCGCTGCGGTATCACTGAGTATGAACGTGCCCAGCACGCCGCTTTCGAAGCGCAGGTTAATGGCCGCAGTGTCTTCCACTGCGAAGCCGCGTGTCGCATTGGATGCCAATGCTTGTACCGCGATGATCTCGCCACACAGCATGCGCAGGTTGTGCACCTCATGGATCATGTTGATCAGAATGGGCCCGCCGCCAGCTTGGGCGCGCCAAGGCCCGTCTCGGTAATACTGTTCGGGCTTGTAAAACGTCGCGCTCCCCTGAATGGTCACGAGTTTGCCGAGTTGGCCTGATGCCAACACCTGGCGCGCCTTGGCCATGATGGGGCTGTGCGCACGGTGGTGGCCTACCAGCACTTTGGCCGCGCTGGCTTGCACGGCATCGAGCAAGGTTTGACCTTCGGTGACCGTGGTCGCAACAGGTTTCTCGAGCAGCACGCACAGCCCCGCTGCCAGGCATTGCAGTGTTTGCGCCACGTGCAGTTGATTTGGTGTCGCCAACACGATGGCATCGGGCCGGTCAGTGGCCAGCAGAACGTCCAAGTTTTCGTACCAGGGGGCGGACAAAGTGTTGGCCAGTGCCGCGGTAGCGGGCGAGGGGTCGACGATGGCGCTGATGTGCGCATGGGGGTTGGCGGCAAGCACGCGCAGGTGAGCTTGACCGATGAGTCCGGCACCCACCACGGCAATGCGCAAGCGCGGCTTGGAGGGGGATTCGCTGGCCATGGTCATGCTTGAGTCATAGCTATTTCACGTAGCGCAAAACCATTTGGACGATGTTTTCTCTGCGTTTGGCGATGTAACTTGGCGATCCGATGTCCTGGTTGAAAATCAGACCGAAGGTGTGTCGATTGGAGACATTAAAAAACGTCAGTGCAGAAATCGAGGCGTGGATGTCGGCCGGATCAAGGCCGGTGCGAAACACGCCTTTGGCGACACCGCGCTCGTAAATCGCACCAATCAAGGTGATGGCGGGTCGATTGAGCTCTTGGATGTGCTGGCTTTGTGCCAGGTAGCGGCCGCGGTTGATGTTTTCGGCCATCACCATGCGCACGTAATTTTCATTTTGCAGGTGATGGTCAAAGGTGACTGTAGTCAGCGTACGCAGTGCAGCCTCGGGCTCCATATTGTCAAGCTGCAGGGCCAGCTCCCCGTCCCGCGTGTCGCCGTAGGAAGCCTCTAGCGCCGCCAAATACAAGCCTACCTTGCTGCCAAAATAGTAATAAATCATGCGCTTACTGGTTCGCGTGGCGGCGGCTATCTCGTCGATGCGCGCGCCGGCGAGTCCTTTTTCGCCGAATTCCTGTATCGCCGCACTGAGAATTTCGGCACGCGTGCGCTCTGCATCGTTCACGCGTTTCACGCCAGTCTCATCTGAATCAGCCGCAACTAATTTTTGTACCAAATTGTCCATTAGCACTTATATTTTCTTGAAACATTAAGGGTATACCCTGATTTTTCACCGATGATGTATTGTACACATGGATATCTCCAATATGTACTAAATGGTACAAAAAGAAGTTTTATGTGATACGATTGAAGTGAAGGGCATGCAGGGTGCCCCGACAACAACCACTTTCCAGGAGATTCAAGTGATGACTATTTCTTCCCTTCGTCGCAACATCGTCGCCAGCGCCGCTGTAGGCGTTTTAGCCTTGATGACAAGCGGTGCTTTTGCCGCAGACATGATCAAGCTGCGCTTGTCTGCGCCGTCGTCGCCAACTGACCAGCGTGCAGTGGCGCTGACCGAGGTGTTTGCGCCTGCGGTTAAAGGTTTTGCGACGTTTGAGCCGCACTGGAATGCATCCCTGTTCAAGCAGGGCACAGAACTCGAAGCTATTTCCCGCGGAAACTTGGAGATGTCGATAGCGTCTGCACAGGAGCTGGCCGAGTTTTTCCCGGAATTTAGTGTGTTCGCTGCGGGTTATGTGCATCGTGACGCAGCGCACCAGGTCAGCGTGTTCAACTCTGAATTTTTCAAGCCCTACAAGAAGAAAGTTGAGGACAAGTTAGGCGTGAAGCTGCTCAGCGTGATGTACCTTGGGCGTCGACAACTTAATTTGCGTAACGACAAAATGATCAAGACCCCTGCAGACATGGCCGGCGTGAAGCTGCGCATGCCTGGCTCAGAGGCCTGGATGTTTTTGGGTAAAGCCTTGGGCGCAAACCCCACACCAATGGCCTTTACTGAGGTGTACACGGGCTTGCAAACGGGGGCGATTGACGGCCAGGACAACCCCTTGCCCACTGACAAAGACGCCAAGTTCTACGAAGTGACCAAGCAAATTGTGCTGACCAGCCACCTGGTGGATCTGAACTACATCACCTTGAGCAAAAAGGTCTGGGACAAGTTGCCACCAGCCCAACAAGCTGCTGTGCAGAAGGCTGCCGATGCCGCGGCTGAAGCGGGCCGGAAAAAACAGCTCAAACTAGAGGGTGAGCTGGAGCAGTTTTTCAAAGACAAGGGGCTGAAAGTTTATACCCCCGATGTTGCCGCTTTCCGTTCGCATGTGCAGGCGGCTTACCTGAAGTCTGACTTGGCCAAAAACTGGGAAAAGGGCGCCCTGGAAAAGATCAACGCGTTGTAATCACGCGCAGGAAAATTGAACAATGTTGGCCGTCCGGCTTTGGCTGCAAAGACGAGCTGACGACGTGGCCGTGGGCTTGCTCACGGCCATGTTTTTGGCTTTTGTTTTGCAGATTACCGCGCGCTACGTCTTCAACTATCCTTTGACATGGACACTTGAGCTGTGCCTGACGACCTGGCTGTGGACGGTGTTCTGGGGCGCAGCTTTTTGTTTGAAGAACGATGAGCATGTCCGCTTCGACATGCTGTACTGCGCAGTCAATGCGAACTGGCGGCGTTGGTTTGCCGGTGTTGGCGCGTTGGCTGTTGTGGTGGGCTTGGTAATGTCTGTGCCAGGCAGTTGGAGCTTTGTGAGTTTTCTGAGCATCAAGAAAAGTGCAACGCTGCGTATTCCGCTGGTGTACATCTTCAGTATCTACATGGTGTTCGTGGTGGCCACTGTGCTCGCGTATGGTTTTCGCCTGCGCCAAGCGTTGCGCCATGAGATTGATCAGCTTCATGTGGAGCACCCGTCATCATGACCATTGCGTTCAGTCTGTGTTTGTTGACGCTTTTTCTTCTGGCCGCCATTGGTGTGCCGATTGCGCATGCCACCATTGTGAGCGCTCTGGTGTACCTGGGCTTGGCGGGGCAGGACCTTGGCATTGCCGCCGAGCAAATCATTTATGGCATCTACGACAGCTTTGTGTTGTTGGCTGTGCCTTTGTTCATTGTCGCAGCCAACATCATGAATGCTGGCACCATCAGTGAGCGACTGTTGGATTTTTGTGTGGCGCTGGTCGGGCGCTTCAAAGGAGGCTTGGGCCACGTCAATGTGGTCTCGAGTCTGATCTTCTCGGGCATGTCCGGCTCAGCTGTTGCAGATGCTGCGGGCATTGGCAAGGTCATCATTGAGATGATGGTGAAAAGTGGGCACTACAGCCGTGGTTATGCCGCGGCCATCACGGCAGCATCAGCGACCATCGGCCCCATCATTCCGCCGTCGATCCCGATGGTGCTGTACGCTTTGGTGTCAGATGCATCCATTGGCTACCTGTTTTTGGGCGGCATCCTGCCTGGTTTACTCATGGGTTTGGTGCTGATGGTGATGAACACGGTGATCTCACACCGGCGTGGCTTTTCTGTTGATGCCGTCATCCCTTTGCGACGCATACCCAGTCTGACGGTACGCGCCTTTCCTGCCTTGCTGATGCCCTTGATTTTGCTTTATGGCATCTACGGCGGCGCTACCACACCGACCGAAGCAGCTGCTGTAGCGGCAGCCTACGCTTTGTTCATCTCCGCGGTGCTTTATCGCGCGGTTTCCTTGAAAAATCTGCGCGACATCATGCTCGCCAGCGCCAAGTCTTCCGCTTCGGTGGGCCTGGTCATCGGTGGTGCGCTGATTCTCAATTACATCGTTGCGTCGGAGAATATTCCAACGCAACTGGCAGAGCTGCTCAAGGGCATGCAGATCACGCCGATGATGTTCATGCTGGGGGTCAATTTCCTCTTGCTTGCACTGGGTTGTGTTCTGGATGCAACAACCATCATTTTGGTGATCGTGCCGCTTTTCATGGCTACATGTAAAACGCTGGGTATCGACCTGGTTTATTTTGGTGTGGTGGTTGTGGTGAATTGCATGATTGGATTGATCACGCCGCCCTATGGCATTTTGTTGTTTGTTATTAATGGGGTGACCGGTATCACGCTGGCAGAAATGATCAAAGAAATTTGGCCATTTCTGGTCGCGCTCTTGCTTGCGCTGGCATTGCTGGTGACCTTTCCAGACATCATCTTGTGGCTCCCACATCAATTCGGCTACTCAGGCTAAGACTTTTGGATTCAACATGACGTCGAACACAGAAAAAACGGGTCTTCGAGGCGTCTGGCCAGCCTTGCTAACACCACTTACACCCCAGCTTGATATTGACCATGCTTTGCTGGCAGCACATAGTAGGCGTTTGCTTGATGCAGGATGCGCGGGCGTGACACTGTTTGGCACGACCGGCGAAGGTCCATCCTTCAGTTTCACCGAGCGCCAGCAGGCCTTGCAGGTCTTGGTTGACTCGGGCATTGCGGCGGCACAGATCTTGGTTTCCACCAGCTGTGCCGCCCTGCCCGAGACGGTGGAGCTGAGCCGCCATGCGCTGAACTTGGGTTGTCCGGCTTGCCTGATCTTGCCACCCTTTTTCCTCAAAGGAGTGCCCGACCAAGGCGTTGTGGACGCCTACCGCTGGATCGTTGAGCAAGTTGACGATGAGCGTTTGAAGATCGTGCTCTATCACCTGCCGCAGGTCGCTGGCGTGGGTTTGAGCGTGGGGGTCATCCGTGCATTGTTGGACATCTACCCCGATACCATCATCGGCCTCAAAGACAGCGGCTGCCAAAGAGAAGACTCTGTGGCTTTTGCGCAGGCCTTTATGCCGCCTTTGCAGGTCTGGGTTGGCAATGAGCTCGACCTCCAGGTGATGGCCGCTTTAGGTACGAAGGGTGCTGTCAGCGGTGTGGCCAATGTATTGCCCCGTTTGGTTGGACAGCTGATCTCTGATGGCGCAAGCCCGCGCGCCCCGGCTCAAATGGCGCGCATCCGAGCGTTTCTGGATTTGCTCGGCGGCTATGGCATGACGGCGGCTTTCAAAGGCATCATGGCCGAGCTCGATCAGCAGCCTGGGTGGCGCCATGTACGGCCCCCACTGGTGGCGCTCAATGATGCCGAAATCACGCGCCTGCGCGGTGAACTGGGTGTTTTTGGTGTCGACCGCGCCTTGGACTGACACCTCAAAACAGCCGGACAACCCAGACCACCACCGGATGGGTTGATCACAATCGCTCAGGCGCCGGCAGTGTTGTTGAATTTACCGGCTCCACCAGTTGGGCGGGCTCGAATGGTCAGGCGCAGGATCAGGTCAAAGGAACTGTCCAGGCCTTGATGACATCCTTGGTATCTGGCCGCACGCCGCGCCACCAACAAAAGGCCTGTGCCGCTTGCTCCACCAGCATGCCCACGCCGTCGGCCAGTCGCTGGGCGCCCGCACGTTGTGCCAGCATCAAAAAGGGCGTTAGCCCCTTGCCATAAGACATGTCGTAGGCCAGTGCGCAATGCGCAAACGCGGATGCCGGAACGGGCGGAAGTTCCCCGTGCAGGCTGCTCGATGTGCCATTGAAAACCACATCAAAACCGAGACCTTCGAGTTGCGCGTAGGTGCACGATCGCACACGACCGTACGGTGCGCCGATGCTGGCCAGGTCGCAGGCTTTTTGAATCGACCGGTTGGCAATCACCACCTCTTTGGGACCTTCTTCCAAGATGGGCAGCAAGGCCCCGCGTACCGCCCCGCCCGCACCCATTAGCAAGATGCGTTTGCCTTTGATCGGCGTTTGCAGGTTGTGCACCACGTCACGCACCAAGCCCACGCCATCGAAATTCTCAGCAAACACGCGGTCCCCTTCAAACTTCAAGGCATTGGCTGCACCAGCGAGCTTGACGGCCTGCGACAGATCCGTGGCGTAGTCGCGGGCGTTCAATTTAAACGGGCTGGTGACATTCATACCCTTCCCACCGGCCTGACGGAAAGCGTCCACCGCATCCTCAAAACCGTCGAGCGCTGCCTCAAGGCGGCTGTACTGCATGTCCTGCGAACAAGCCTTGGCAAACATGCCATGGATCATGGGGGATTTACTGTGCGCAATCGGATTGCCGATCACGCTGTACTGGTCTGTCATGCCGTCCTTGCTCCAACTCGTGTAATTGTGCTTTGATGGTTCAGCTTTGTCTTCACCACGTGGGGACCATCATGCCACGTGTGCCATGGAGTGCCAAGTTTTCAGCTCGATGCCGTGCTGAGTGGAGCATACCGCAGAGCCGTGCAAAGCGCGGCACTTGACTGCACTGCACCGCGCGCATGCCATCAGATCAAGCTGGTCTGAGGCGGCTTGCCACTCAGACCAGGGCGTGTGCAAACGGGTGCTCAGCCACCCGCAGTCTTGAGGTGCTTGCTCACAATACCAGCCAATTCAAACATGGTGATTTGCGGCTTGCCAAATACAGCCAGCAGCTTGGCGTCGGCGTTGATGGCGCGCTTGTTGGTGGCATCTTGCAAACCGTTGGCCTTGATGTAGTCCCACAGCTTTTTGATTACCTGTGCGCGTGCCACGGGCGCCTCTCCAATCACCGCGGCCAATTCGGCGCTTGGCAGTGCCCCGCCCGTGGCACTGGCACGCGGCTTCTTGGCCACAGGTGCTTTTGTTGCAGGCGATTTTCTAACGGTTTTGGCAGCAGCTTTTTTTGCTGGAACTGCAACCCGCTTGGGCGAAGTCGCCCCAGTTTTTCTTGGGGGGAATTTGCTCGGTGCAAATTCAAACCCTACTTTTTCAGCCACACTGTCCCAAGACAGCATCGCTTTGAAGGCGCGGCGGGTTTTGTTGGAAACGAATTTCTCCAGCAGGTCTGTCTTGCCCGTCGTCAGCAGCTTGATGATTTGCTCGCGCTCAATCGGTTGTTGCAGAATAATCTGACCGGTTTTGAAATCGCAGCTGGGCAAGGGCTGCGCCTCTGTGGGAACGGCTTTTTCGCAGACATAGTTCTTGCCGTGCTCAAACACCTGCGCGCCACATTTCGGGCAGGCACCCAAACTGGTTTGTTCCTGAAAGTCGACCAATTCACCGGTTTCTTCGGACTTTGCGGCATCGCCAAAGTCAAACTCAAGCTTGTAGTTTTTAGCCTCATCATCAAAGCGAATGACCATCTCTGCGGTGAAGGGCCAGCCGGCCTTGGACCTGAAGCCGTCCAGAGGGCCAATTTGTTTGTCGTGTAAAAACTGTTCAACCTCGGCTAATTCGAAGGTTCGGCCTGCGGGTGACTTGCCAAACGAGAAGCCACAGCCATCGCTTTTACCGTTGACGCCACAGCAGGTGTAGCGGCGGTAGTTCTCTTTGATCACACCGGCGCAATTGGGGCAAGGCTCGCGCAGCGTTGCGTAGTCGCCAGGCACGGTGTCGCGGTCGTACTCCTTGGCTTTTTTCACCATGCGCTCGGTCATGGCGGCAATCTCAGCCATGAAGCTTTCGCGGCTCATCTGGCCGTGCTCCATCAGATTGAGTTTGTATTCCCACTCGCCGGTTAACTCAGCCTTGGCCAGTTCGTTGACCTCCAAGCCGCGCAGCAGCGTCATGAGTTGAAAAGCTTTGGCAGTGGGAATCAGTTCACGCCCCTCACGGTGCATGTATTTTTCAGCGAGCAGACCCTCGATGACACTGGCTCGGGTGGCCGGCGTGCCCAGGCCTTTTTCTTTCATGGCCTCGCGGTGCTCATCGTCTTCGACCGTTTTGCCAGCGCTCTCCATGGCGCCCAGCAGGGTGGCTTCTGAGTAGCGCGCGGGCGGGCGTGTTTTCAAACCGCGGGCTTCAGCGGACTCGACCGTTACCTGCTCGTTGCTTTGCACTGCCACCAGGCTTTGGCCCTTGTCGCCGTCTTTGGCATCTTCCACTTCCGCTGCGGCTTCTTTGCCGTAGATGGCCAGCCAACCTGGCTTGACGAGTACCTTACCTTCGGTCTTGAAGTGGTGAACAAGCCCAAGGTGTGCCACTTTGGAGATGCGGGTCGTGACCAGGTACTCGGCGCTTGGAAAAAACACCGCCAAAAACCGTCGTGCCACCAGGTCGTAGAGCTTTTGTTCGGCATCGCTCAAGCCCTGCGGTGCTTGCAGGGTTGGAATGATGGCAAAGTGGTCGCTGACCTTGGCGTTGTCAAATACGCGTTTGCTCGGCCGCACATAGCCGCCGTTTAAGGCGACCCTGGCGTGGGGTGCGAGGTGTTGCAAAGGGGAAGCTGCCAGCATCTCAAAAGTCTGTTTAACCACGGGCACGTAGTCCTCTGGCAGGGCGCGTGAATCGGTACGTGGATAGGTGAGCGCCTTGTGCCGCTCGTACAGGCTTTGCGCCAGTGCCAGCGTGGTTTTTGCTGAAAAACCGAATTTTCCATTGGCCTCGCGCTGTAGGCTGGTCAGGTCAAACAGCGCTGGGCAGGCTTGGGTGGTGGGCTTGCTCTCGTCACTGACGCTGGCGGGCTTGTGGTGCACTGCCTCAGCAATGGTCTGGGCATCGGGCGCCTGCCAAAGCCGGTCCGCCCTTTTTTCAGCGTCTGTGGCGTCTTTCTTCCAAGTGGGGTCAAACCATTTGCCAGCATAGCTGCCAGCCAGGACCGCGAAGGTGGCGTGGATCTCCCAATAGTCGCGGCTGATGAATTTGCGGATCAATTCCTCGCGCTCGACCACCACCGACAAAGTAGGCGTTTGCACCCGACCGACGGTGGTTAGAAAAAACCCGCCGTCGCGTGAATTAAAGGCGGTCATGGCGCGGGTGCCATTGATACCCACCAGCCAGTCAGCCTCGGATCGGCAGCGCGCAGCGTCGGCGAGTGGGCGCATTTGCGTATCGCTGCGCAGGTTCTCGAAGCCATCGCGAATGGCCTGCGGTGTCATGCTTTGCAGCCACAGGCGACGCACGGGCTTGTCGAGCTTCTTGGTACCACCGGCATACTGCTCGATCAGGCGAAAGATCAGCTCGCCCTCGCGCCCTGCGTCGCAGGCATTGATGAGATCGCCCACGTCTTTGCGCTTGGCCAATTTCACCACGGCGTTCAAACGTGTTTTGGTTTTCTCGACAGGTTTGAGGTCAAAGTGCGGTGGAATCACCGGCAGGTTGGCAAAGCTCCATTTGCCCCGCTTGACATCAAAGGCCTCTGGTGCTTGGATCTCCACCAGGTGACCGACTGCGCTAGAGACCACGTAGCGTTCGCTCTCAAAGTATTCATCGTGTTTTTCGAACTTACCGGCGCTCGGTGTGAGCGCGCGCACGATGTCTTGGGCCACGGAGGGCTTTTCTGCAATGATCAATGTTTTCATCTGACTACAATTCCAATCTTTCTCGCGCCTGCTCGCGCAGGCGCACACAGGTGGGTACGCACACGCGCACCCATACGAGTTCACGATACCAAATATTTTTGCCGTGTCAAAAAACGTTCCCGCTAAGACTCGCCGCATTCAGGTCAAACGCTCTGCGATCCATGGCCGTGGCGTCTACGCGGGCTGTGCCATTGCTCGGGGTGAAACCATCATTGAATACGTGGGTGAAATCATCAGCTGGCAAGAGGCGCAGGCGCGTCACCCGCATGACCCCATGGACCCCAATCACACGTTTTACTTTCATGTCGATGCGCATCGCGTCATTGACGCCAAACTGGGCGGTAACTCCTCGCGCTGGATCAACCATTCGTGTGACGGCAATTGCGAAGCCGAAGAGCGCGATGGACGCGTGTTCATCAAGGCGCTGCGTGATATCACCGCTGGTGAAGAGCTCCATTACGACTACGGACTGATCATTGAGGAGCGCTATACAGCCAAGCTCAAAGCCGAGTACCCGTGTTGGTGCGCTAGTGTTAACTGTCGTGGGACCTTGCTCGCGCCCAAGCGCAGGCGTGGGTGATCAGACGTGATGCCGGCGGCTTCAACCACCATGCGCTGGGGCGCAGAGGACATCTGGCAAAGCGTGGTGCTACAGCTGCCAGGGTTCACAGTCGAGGTGCTGCCCGAGGTGGATTCAAGCAACTCAGAGTTGATGCGCAGAGCCCACGCGGGCTTGGCGGAGCCGGTGTTGCTGGTCGCTGAGCAGCAAAGTGCGGGGCGTGGTCGACTCGGGCGGCGTTGGCACGGCGTCCGGTTTGACACGCTGACCTTTTCGCTGGGGCTGCCCTTGGCGCCGCAGGACTGGTCGGGCTTGTCACTGGCGGTTGGTTTGAGTTTGGCCCAGAGCCTACACCCTGAGATCAGCCTCAAATGGCCGAATGATTTGTGGTGGAACTCGAGCAAGCTGGCGGGCATTCTGATCGAAACCGCCAACCTCACCGGCCCTGAGTCCCGAGAGGCGATAACGCGTTACGTGGTGATCGGGGTGGGCATTAACCTGCGCACGCCCACAAGCACTGCCTTTTTTACCAAAGCGGTTGGTTTGGAGGTTTTGCAGCCAGGCCGCGAGGCTTCGGAAGTTTTGTTGAGCGTGATGGCGCCTTTGGTCAGCGCCGTGTTGGCGTTTGAGCAAGAAGGCTTTGCCCCCTTGCAGGCGGCCTTCAATGCCCGAGACGCCTTGAGCGAGCAGGTGGTGACTCTGAGCGATGGCAGTCATGGTTTGGCGCAGGGCGTTGATCAGCGTGGCGCGCTGCGGGTGCACACCGCGCAAGGCTTGCGCGTCATCGACAGTGCTGAAGTTTCTGTGCGCCCGCGCGAGCCGCTGGCTGCAGCCCTGAGCTGAGCGTGTGCCCATGATGCGATTAACTGTACTGCTGCTGGCGCTGCTGAACTTGGTTTATTTGGCTTGGGGCCAAGGTTGGTTAGCCGCTTATGGGTGGGTCCCCGCGCCGACGCGTGAGCCCCAGCGCCTGCTCCAGCAGGTCAACCCCGAGGCCATCCGGTTGGTCGATACAGCGCTGTTGACGGCCAAGCCTGACGCGGCACCAGCGAGTTTGTCGTGCCTGATCACGCCGGAGCTGAGCGCCTCTGAGCGTGATGTTGTAAAGGCTGCTGCGCAAAAAGCGCTGCCACCGGGCAGCTGGGTGATCGAAGAGCAGGCAGCTGCGGCGCACTATGTGGTCTACATGGGGCCTTACGCCAGCCAGACAGATCTCGACAGCAAGCGTGAGCAGCTCAAGCGCTTGGGCTTGGGTTTTCAGGTGCTTGGCAATGCAGCCCAAACACCGGGCTTGTCGCTTGGCAGCTATGCCACGCAGGCCGAGGCCCAGAGCGCTTTGACAGGCTTTGTCGCCAAAGGTGTGCGCTCGGCACAGGTTTTGCAGATGGCCTTGCCTGGGCGCAGCTGGCGGCTGCGCTTGCCGGCGGTGGATGTGCCCCTGCTGATCAAATTGCCTGAATTGGCCAGCGCCCTGCCCGGTCAAGGTTTGATGCCGTGTGCACCAGCGCCGACGGCTCGGCCTTGAGTCAATCGGTACTCAGACACTTGTCTTGGCTGCACCGGCAAACGTGTCAGGGATGACGGTATTGAAGTGCACCGAAAAGCGTGCGCCTGGTTTCTCATTGCCCGGATTGGTATCTTCAACGCTAATGCTGGCCTTGTGGCGCTGAGCAATCTCCATCACGATGGCCAGACCCAGGCCTGAACCATCGACCTCGGTGCCTAAGGCGCGGTAAAACGGTCGGAAAATCAGTTCGCGCTCGGCTGTGGGTACCCCAGGGCCCGAGTCTTCAATCTGCAGCGCCAATGTCTGAGCAACGTTGTCGGTTAACAAGCGCACCGTGATCACGCCAGGGCTGTGCACGCTCGAGGGCGTGTAGTGGATCGCGTTGTCAACCAGGTTGCGCACCATTTCCGTGAGCAAGGTGGCGTTGCCAACCACGAAGGAGGCCTCGCCGTTGGCCAGCATGCCTTCAAAACCCATGTCAATGTGCTTGTCCAGCGCCCGCGGCACGCAGTCGCGCACCACCTCCAAGGTCAGGGCTGCCATGTCGCACAGTGTGTGTGGCATTGCGCTGTCGCTGGCTTCAGCGCGCGCCAGCGATAGCAACTGGTTCACGCTGTGGGTGGCTCGGATGCTGGCGCGACCGATTTGGCGCAGTGATTGTTTGAGGTCTTCAGAGCTGGCGCCTTCGCGCTGAGCCAAGTCGGCTTGCATGCGTAGCCCAGCCAAAGGTGTTTTGAGCTGGTGGGCGGCGTCGGCCAGAAAACGTTTTTGCCTGGTGATGGAGTCAGTCAGGCGCAGCAACAAATCGTTCACCGACGCAACCAAGGGCGCAACTTCCAGTGGCACGAGTCGCGCATCAATCGGGCTCAAGTCGTCGGACTTGCGAGCTCGGATGTGTGTCTCCAGTTGGCTCAAGGGTTTCATGGATTGCACCAGGGCCAACCAAACCAAGAGCACGGCCAAGGGCAGAACAAAGAACTGGGGCAGCATCACGCCTTTAATGATCTCGGTGGCCAATACAGAGCGTTTCTCAAGCGTCTCAGCGACCTGCACCAAAGCGGGTGCACTGTCAGCCATTGGCAGTTGTACCCAGGTGTACGCCACCTTGACGTCAATGCCGTCGACCACATCGTCACGGAATTGAACTTGGCCCAGCATTTGGTTGCCAGCGACAGGAGGCGCTGGCAATGTGTTGGTGCCGCCTAAAAGCTCGCCATGTGTTCCGAGCACCTGAAAATAGATGGTGTCTGAGCTGTCTGCGCGCAGCAACTCATGCGCCGGTCGAGATAGCGTGAAGCTGGCCCGGCCTTGATGGACGGTGACGAGCTGGCTCATGGTCTGCGCATTGAACGCCAGCGCCCGATCAAAAGGTTTGCCAGCAATGTTCTGGGCTACCAACCAAGTCAACACCAAGCTGATTGGCCACAGTAGCAGCAAGGGTGTCAGCATCCAGTCCAGGATTTCCCCAAACAAGGAGCGTTGCGCGCGGTTGAAGATGTTTATGGCCATGCGCGATCAGCGGCGTTGCGAGTTCATGCGGTCAGTGCGCAGCGATCTTGGAGCTCGGTCATGGTCCGCGGGGCTTTAGCCCGGTATTTTTTCCAGGCAATAGCCCAGACCACGCACTGTGGCGATGCGAATCGGGCCTTTTTCAATTTTTTTACGCAGGCGATGGATGTAGACCTCGATGGCATTGTTGCTGACCTCCTCGCCCCATTCACACAAGCGTTCGACCAGCTGGTCTTTGCTAACCAGTCGCCCTGAGCGTTGTAGCAGCACTTCCAGCAGCCCCAGTTCGCGCGCTGAGAGCTCCACCATGACGCCGTCAATCGTGGCCATGCGACCGCTCTGGTCGTAGACCAAGGGGCCGTGTTGGATAGTGCAGGTGGCAGAGCCCATGCCACGCCGGCTCAAGGCCCGCACGCGCGCCTCCAGTTCTTGCAGGCTGAAGGGTTTTGCCATGTAGTCGTCCGCACCGTGGTCTAAGCCCGCGACCCGCTCTTCTACGCTGTCTGCTGCGGTCAAAATCAGGACGGGCAGCGTGGAGCGGCGTGCGCGAAGGCGCTTGAGTACCTCAAGACCGTGCATTTTGGGTAAACCCAGGTCCAGGATCAGTAAATCAAACTCGGTGCTGGTCATCAGGGCGGCGTTGGCTTCGGAGCCATTGCTGACATGGTCGACAGCCGCGCCTGAGCTTCGCAGCGTGCGCAGCAGGCCATCGGCTAAAACCTGGTCATCTTCGGCAATCAGGATGCGCATGGGAAGCTCCTCGGTACGGCGTTAAGCAGCCTTTTGGATGTCAGAGGCGAGCGGGCCATTTGTTTTTGTCTGTCACGTATTTTAGGCGGCGTAGGCCTCCAGTCCCAGTTTGATCACGGTGGCAACCTCATCACCTACTGCATGGTGCAATTCTGCCTCGGCCTGCGCAACGGCCTGTGCGTAAGCGCTCAGCCAAGCTTGGCCGGTTTCGGTGAAGAGCACCAAACAAGCGCGGGCATCGCTGGGATCGGCTTGGCGTTGCACCAAGCCCCAGGCCGCACACTGGTCTACCAACTTGCCCATGGCTTGCTTGCTGATGCCGGCGCGAGTGGCTAAGACGTTCAAGCGCAGGCCTTGGCGCGCCAGGTGACGTGTGATGTGGATGTGCGAGGCGGTCAACTGTCCGCGCGCTGCCAAGTTGGATAAAGCCAGGGGTACTTGAACATTGCGGGCCATCAGCGCCAGCACGCGTGATTCGAATTTCCGCAAGGCCAGATCCAGCCAATGGCCCGCGTGGGCTTGGCGCCATCCGTGGTCGTTTTGGCCTGTATCCATGCTGCTCATTATAGTAAATCAAATTGACTAAATATTTCTATTTATTCATCGATAGTGGGCTTAAACTACTGTTCAAGCATCCAGTACCGTTAGCCAGGTCGGAATGCTAAAAACATTTCAAGAGATTGATATTTAAGGAGTTTCCCATGGAAGCCAACGTTAAAACGAGCACAGCAGCAAGCGCCGAAAAAGCCAAAGCATTACAGGTCGCCTTGGCCCAAATTGAAAAACAATTTGGTAAAGGCACGATCATGCGCCTGGGTGAGGGCGAGGTGATTGAAGACATTCAGGTGGTGTCCACCGGCTCGCTGGGTCTGGACATTGCACTGGGTGTGGGGGGCCTGCCGCGCGGGCGTGTGGTGGAAATCTATGGCCCTGAATCGTCCGGTAAAACCACCTTGACCTTGCAAGTGATTTCTGAAATGCAAAAGCTGGGCGGTCAGTGCGCGTTTGTAGATGCTGAGCATGCTTTGGATATTCAGTATGCACAAAACCTGGGTGTGAACCTTCAAGACCTGCTGATTAGCCAACCCGACACGGGCGAGCAAGCGCTTGAAATTGTTGACAGCCTGGTGCGCTCGGGCGCCGTGGACTTGATCGTGATTGACTCTGTGGCGGCATTGACGCCCAAGGCTGAGCTTGAAGGCGAGATGGGCGACTCACTGCCAGGCTTGCAGGCGCGCCTGATGAGTCAGGCGCTGCGTAAACTCACCGCCCACATCAAGAAAACCAATTGCATGGTGATTTTTATCAACCAGATTCGCATGAAAATTGGTGTGATGTTTGGTAGCCCAGAGACCACTACTGGCGGCAACGCGCTCAAGTTTTATGCTTCTGTGCGCTTGGATATTCGTCGTACCGGAACCATCAAAAAGGGAGATGAGGCCATCGGCAACGAGACCAAGGTCAAGGTGGTTAAAAACAAGGTGGCACCACCCTTTAAGACGGCCGAGTTTGACATCTTGTTCGGTCAGGGCATCAGCCGCGAGGGTGAGGTCATCGACATGGGGGTAGACGCTAGCATTTTGGAAAAGTCGGGCGCCTGGTACGCCTACAAGGGTGAAAAAATCGGTCAAGGTCGTGACAACGCCCGCGAGTTCCTGCGTGAAAACAGCGATCTGGCTAAAGAAATTGAAAACAAAGTGCGCGTCTCTTTGGGCATTCCGCTCATTGGCGGCACAGAGCCGGCTGAACCAGCCGCTAAAAGCAGCGGTAAAAAAGGTTCTTCAACCTGATCTCTGAGCCCACGATGGCCTTACCCCCGCCGAGCTTGAAAGCCCGCGCATTGCGCTTTTTGAGCGCGCGCGAGCATTCACGTCTGGAGTTGGAGCGCAAGTTGGCGCCCTTTGAAGAGCAGCCCGGCAGCTTGGCTGCTGCCCTGGATGAGCTTCAAGGAAAAGGATTCATTTCAGAAGAGCGGGTGCTCGCCTCGGTGGTGTACCAGCGGGCGCCCAAATTGGGGGCGATGCGCTTGAGGCAAGAACTGATGCGTAAAGGCCTCGAGCCAGAGGCTGTCGCCCACGCAATGAACGCGCTCAAAAGCAGCGAAGTAGCCCGGGCCCAAGCCGTTTGGGTAAAAAAATTTGGACAGGCAGCCAGCACGCCCGCAGACCGGGCGCGCCAAATACGTTTTCTGGCTGGCCGTGGGTTTTCTGGGGAAACCATCCATCGGGTGCTGGGTGGGGGTGCCTCGGACGCTGGTGAAGACACACAGGATTGGGACGACTGATTAGCCAACTTGAAGTCTGGCCATTTGACAAACGGGGCGGCGGCGGTTTTAAGCGATGGGCGGTGGGAATACCGCGTGCCACAGGGCAAGAATAGCCGCTTGTTCTGACGTCAAGTCCAGCGCGTCCACCTGTGTGCTCTCTTCGTTGAGTCGCGCACGGTGTTGGGCGCGGCGCAGGTTTCGGTAGGCATTGGCAGCTGCGTGGCCAATGCCCGTTGGCAGTAAGCCCAGCACTTCGGCGCGTTCGAGCAAAGCGATGTTGCCAGCGTTGGCCACCAACTCAGGGTAGGCGCGTGCATGTAACAGCACTAAAAATTGCATCACAAATTCAGCATCGATCATGCCGCCAGCGCTCTGCTTGAAATCAAATCGCCCTGCTGCGAGCGGATGCGCTCGGCGCAAGCGCTCGCGCATTGCCATGATTTCGGCGCGCAGACTGTTTGGGTCACGTTCGGCGGTGATCACCGCCGAACGCACGGCTTCAAAGCGGCCCCGTAGGTCTGGTGTTGCAACCACGCAGCGCGCGCGCGTCATGGCTTGGTGTTCCCAGGTCCAGGCGGTGTTGTTGCCACGCTGCTGCTGGTAACTGGCGTAGGACGAAAAACTCGACACCAGCAAGCCCGAATTTCCATTAGGTCGCAGCGCTGTGTCGATCTCATAGAGATCGCCTTCACCAGTTTTAACGGTCAGCCATGTGATGAGCTTGCGCACCAAGTTGGCGTAGACCTCAGGCGCGTCCTCATCATCGTCCTCGAACACAAAAACAATGTCCAGGTCGCTACCGTAGCCGAGCTCTTGACCGCCGAGCTTGCCATAGGCAAGGATGCCCAAAAGTGGTTGCGCCCGGTGTGTTTTTTTGAGGCGCGCCCAGCACCAGCGCGTGGTGATGCGCAGCACCGCATCGGCCAAAGCGCTCAAGTCATCGGACACATCCTCCACATTGAGCCGACCTTCGATATCGCGCGCCAGCGTGCGGAACATTTCAGCGTGGTGGGCACGTCTGAGCAGGTTGAGCATCACCTCGTCATCATCGTCGCCAGTGCCCTGCAGCGCTTCGCGGCGATGGTCCAAGTCGGCCTCAAAAGCGAGTGGATCAAAGCGCTCATCTAGCATGTTGGCTGCGGCAAGCTCGTCGATTACGCCGGGGTGTAACAGCAAATAACGCGCTGGCCAGCGCGCCGCACCCAGCAAGCGCAGCAAGCGTTCGTGTACCTTGGGGCGTTCCAGCAACAGCGCCAGGTAACTTTCGCGGCGCAGCAGTGGCTCCATCCAGTCGACCAAGCCGACGGCGCCGGCCTCGCTGATCCGTCCCTCAGACAGCCATTGTCCGGTTCGTTCCAGTAGCCGTATCAAACGCTGGCGGGCGTCGTCACGCAAAGCGATCACCCGGGGGTGCTCACGCCAAGATTGAAGCCGCTGGGCGAAGCCCGGGCTCAAACTGGGCAGCAAGTCGTCTATATTTTGAGCCCGTGGCTCAGCGCCATTTTTTTGGCAGGTGTTGCAAGCCGCATCGTCTTGTCCAAGCAAGATGTCAAACTCTTGGGCGACCAGCTCGCGGTGCACATCGAGCTGTTTGAGCAAGTCAGACGCGCCGCCAATGCCCATGGTGGCCGCAATCCAGCTTAAATCTGCGTCTGATGTGGGCAGTACATGGGTTTGTTGGTCGTCCAGGTACTGTATGCGGTGCTCTACCCGGCGCAGAAATTCATAGGCGCTTGCCAGCATATCGCCACTGGCCGGCGGCATCAGTCCGGATTTCACCACGCGCGCCAGCGCACTGATGGTTGGGCGGGTCCGCAGCTCGGGGTACTGTCCGCCACGCACCACTTGCAAGAGCTGCACAATGAACTCGATCTCCCGAATACCGCCGCGTGAGAGTTTGACGTCATTGGCGCGTTCAGGGTGCCCCGCGCTTCGCTTGGCTGCATGTTCACGCACCTGTCGGTGTAGCGTGCGCAAGGCATCGAAAACGTTGTAATCCAAGTAGCGCCGAAACACAAACGGAATGACGACTTTACCCAAACCCAAGGCGCTACCGTTGGCCACACTGGTCCTGGGCGCTACCACGCGGCTCTTGAGCCAGGCGAAGCGCTCCCATTCCCGGCCCTGGGTGTAAAGGTATTCTTGCAGCGCATCGAGCGAAACGGCAGGTGGCCCTGAATTGCCATTGGGGCGCAAAGCCAGGTCGACGCGGAAGACAAAACCATACTCAGTGGCATCGCCGATCAGCGCGTAAATGGCACGCACCACTTTCGCAAAAAACTCGTGGTTGCTGAGGCGCCCATGGCCTTGCACGTCGCCCTGAGTCTCGCCATCTTCGTCGTAGACATAAATCAGGTCTATGTCGCTGGAAACATTGAGCTCGCGTGCGCCGAGTTTGCCCATGCCAACAATCCATAAGTCGGCTGGCTGTTGGTCCGCTCGAAGGGGCTCGCCATGGCGCTGCGTGAGCTCGGCCCGCACTTGCACCAGCGCGGCATTCAGCGCCAACTCAGCCAGATCGGTCATGGCCTTGGTGACATCCGCGAGCACGGCCTGTTCTTCGCAGTCCAGTGTGGCCAGTCGCTCGATCACCAAAGCACGCAGGATGCGCAGTGCGCCGCCCAGCTCGTGACCGCTATCGCGCAAGCCCGTCAGGCATTGCAGCATGGTCTGGGGCGTGGGCATGCCCGTCGCCAATCGACTCAAGTCGGTTTCGAAGCGCCGACGCACGCGTTGCACGAAGCGGGAATGGTTAGACAAGGATGGACCAGACATGAAGGCGATTTTGACCGGATCCGTCATCCCGTGTTTTTCTGCGCGCTGTTCCCGATGGGGCGCACAGGTTTTAGTCCTCAGGCCTCAGACTTGGGCGGCCCCAGCCCAACCACCGCTTGAAACGCCGCACGCCTTGTTCAAAGTCGTCTACGACCGTGAAGACCGAGGGCACGACCAAAAGGCTCAGGACGGTCGAGGTGATCAGACCACCGATCACAGCCACTGCCATGGGCGAGCGAAAACTTGAATCGGCGCTACTCCAACCCACCGCAAGGGGGAGCATGCCAGCGCCCATGGCCAGTGTGGTCATGACGATGGGGCGCGCGCGCTTATGACAGGCATCCAAGAGCGCATCAAGCCTGTTCATGGGTGCGACCACCGGGTGACCGTCGCTGCCGTCATGCCCTCTGCGTGCCACGATGGCGTATTCCACCAACAGGATTGAATTTTTGGTGGCAATGCCCATGAGCATGATCAAGCCGATGAGTGAGGGCATCGAGAAGCTTTTTTGCGCAAGCAAGAGGCCGACAAAAGCCCCACCCAATGACAGCGGTAGCGCGCATAAGATCGTTACAGGATGCAAGAAGTCTTTGAACAGCAACACCAGCACGATGTAAATGCACAGAACCCCTGTGAGCATGGCCAAGCCAAAACTTGCAAAGAGTTCTCCCATCACCTCGGCATCGCCCAACTCCAGTTGTTTGACCCCTGGCGGCAGTTGTTCAATGCTGGCTAAGCGCTGTACCGCTGCGGTGACATCACCCAATGCCGCGCCAGATAACTCCACTTCAAAGGTCACATTGCGTTCCCGGTTCAGGCGATCAATGACCGCTGGACCACCGGTCATTTCAAACCTGGCCACCTGGCTGAGCATGACTGGACCATTGCGGCCAGGAACACTCAGACGGCTAAGTGTGTGCATATCTTGGCGCGCGCTGTCCTTGATTTTGACAACAACAGGCACCTGGCGCTGGCTCAGGTTGAGTTTGGGTAGTGCGTTGTCGTAGTCTCCGACTGTGGCGATACGCAAGGTGTCGCCAATGGCGGCAGCGGTTACGCCCAGGTCGGCGGCACGGGCAAAGTCGGGTCGTATGGCAATTTCTGCGCGGATCAGACTGGCGCTTGAGGTGATGCTGCCAAGGCCTGGGATGGTGCGCAGGTCACGCTCGACCGCTGCAGCCGCCACAGCCAGTGCTTGGGCATCCTCGCCTGTGAGCACCAGTTGGTATTTTTCGCCAGATCCGCCCAAACCCACTTTGCTGCGCACGCCGGGCAGCGCGGCCATGGCGCTGCGAATCGTGCTCTCAATCATTTGTTTGCGCGGGCGTTGACCGCGCGGTGTGAGCAACACGGTCAAGGTGGCCTTGCGCACCTCGGATGTGCCTTTCGGAGCAAACGGATCAGAGCCTGCTGCGCCGCCGCCAATGGTGGTGTAGACGCTTTGGATGTGTTCAAGCGGCACCAGCAGTTGGCGCGCCGCCTCGGCGGCGTCTCGGGTTTGCGCCAAGGTGGAGCCCGGCAGTAACTCGATGTAAACCTGTGTCTGCGAGTTGTCGTCTGGCGGGATGAATCCCTTGGGCAGAAGCGGGATCAACATCAGCGAGCCGACAAAAAAACCGGCCGCAGCGGTCAGCGTGATCCAGCGGTGTTTCAGGGCCCAGCGGCTGGCAATCAGGTAGGCGGCCATCCAGAAGGGGTCCTTGTGCGGGCGTGGGCTGCGCTTCATGATGTAAGCGGCCATCATGGGGGTGAGCACACGCGCCACGACCAACGAAGCAAAGACCGCCAGCGCCGCGGTCCAGCCAAATTGTTTGAAAAACTTGCCGGGTATGCCTGACATGAAGGCAGTAGGCAGGAAGACGGCAATCAGGGTGAACGTTGTGGCCACCACAGCCAGGCCAATTTCATCAGCCGCGTCCATGGCCGCTTGATAAGGCGTTTTGCCCATGTTCAGGTGGCGCTCGATGTTCTCCACCTCCACAATGGCATCGTCTACCAGCACGCCGATCACCAGAGACAAGGCTAAAAGAGTCACTGTATTGATGGAAAAGCCCAGGTAGGCGATACCAATGAAGGCTGGAATCACGGACAGCGGCAGCGCGACGGCCGACACAAAGGTTGCGCGCAGGTTGCGCAGAAACAGCCACACGACGATCACGGCCAGAATGGCACCCTCGGCCAGCATGGTCAATGACGATTCGTACTCTTCGGCCACGGGTTGCACAAAGTTAAAGGCCTGGGTGAGCGCAATGTCTGGGTGTTGTACCTGGAGTTCATCGAGTGCCATTTGCACCGCAGCACCCACTTCAATTTCACTGGCGCCTTTGCTGCGGGTGATCTCAAAGCCAACCACGGGTCGGCCATTGAGCAGTGCCAGCGCGCGCGGCTCAGCCACCGTGTCGGTGACGCTGGCCACTTGGTCCAAACGCAGGCGCCGTCCGTTGTTCAGGCGGAGTTCGATGCGCCCCAGTGCTTGCGCTGACCCAACCGTAGCCAGTGTTCGCATGGCCTGCTCGCCACCGCCCAAGTCGGCCCGCCCGCCAGCGGCTTCGGTTTGCACCTGACGGAGTTGGCGCGATACCTCGGCCGCGGTCGCCCCCAGCGCCTGCAGTCGCACCGGATCCAGGTTGACCTGGACCTCGCGGCTGACACCGCCCACACGCACCACCGAGCCGACACCTTTGACACCCAGAAGTCGGCGCACCACGGTGTTGTCAACAAACCAGCTCAGCGCCTCGTCATCCATCTTGCTCGATTGGATGGTTAGCGCCAGGATGGGCGCACCGGAGAGGTTGATTTTGCTCACGGCAGGCTCGCGCAGGTCGCTGGGCAAATCACTGCGCACACCTTGCACCGCGCTGCGAACGTCGTCCAGGGCTTCCTGAGTCGGTTTTTCCAGGCGGAATTCAGCGGTCAGTGTGACGCCGCCATCCTGCACCTTGGTGTAAATGTTTTTCAGACCTTCCAGTGGCGCAATCGCGTTTTCAATTTTGCGGGCGACTTCGGTTTCGAGCTGCGCGGGCGCCATGCCCGGTAGCGACGCTGCGACTGTGATGGTGGGCAGTTCCAGATCGGGGAATTGCTGGACTTTCATGCTGTTGAAGGCCACCAGACCAGCAAAACTGAGCAGCACAAACAGCATCACCGCGGGTATCGGATTTTTGATGGACCAAGCGGAAACATTCATGGCGCGTGGGTCCTCATTGCGCTACTTTGGGCTTGGTGCTGACCACGCGCACCAGATCACCATCGTTCAGAAAGCCCGCGCCGCTGGCAACCAGTAAGTCGTCCTTGGTTGCGCCACCGATGATCTCCAGTCGATCACCAGCCAAGCGGCCGGTTTGAATTTTCAGGCGCCGGACCTTGTTGTCGGCATCGAGCTTGTAGACATAGGTGAAACCATCTCGGCGCACCACGGCGGTTTGCGCAATCGTCAGCACATCGCCACTGCCCAATAACAGCTCACCTTGGACAAAGCTGCCAGCGCGCGCCGAACTCTGACCCATGGCAGGCAGGTCCACGTAGACCAGTGCGTTACGGGTTTGCACATCCACGGTAGGCGCGAGCATGCGCACCTTGCCCTTGACGGTGTCGCCCGATGCCAAGCTCAGCACCACGGCAGTGCCGAGTTTGATGCGGCTGAGCTCAGCTGCGGTGACTTCAGCGCGCCACTCCAGCCGACCCTGACGAATCATTTTGAACAACTCCATGCCGCGCCCGGGTACGGCACCAACGCTCGCATTGCGCGCGGAGATCACACCGCTGTCAGGCGCCAACACCTGGGCTTGCTTCAAGCGCACTTGTTGCGCGGCCAGCGCGGCTTGGGCGCGGGCAACCTGGGCCTGCGCCGTTTGCTGCGCGGTGCGTTGTTGGCCACCGCCTTGGGGGCTCAAAAACCCTTGTTCCAGCAGCTGTTGGGCTCGTACTGCATTGGCTTTTGCGTTGGCCAGGTTGGCTTGGGCTTCCATCAAGCCGGCTTGAGCTTGGCGCACATCGGCCTGCAGCGTGTCGGTCGCGTAGCTGGCCAGCAACTGGCCAGCTTTGACGACATCGCCAACATTCACAAAAACATCCAACAGGCGCAAGCCATCGACCTCAGAGCCGATCACCGCTTCTTGCCAGGCTGCAATGTTGCCCTGGGCTTGCAGCCGCTCTGTCAGCTTGGTGGTTGCAGGTCGAGTCACACTGACCGTCAAGGCAGGTTTTGGAGCGGGCGGTGCAGTGTTGTCTTGTGCTGCAGTGACAGCGGGCGCCAGCAGGGCGCAGGCGCAGGCGCCCAGCAGCCAGCGTTGCAGCCACAGCAATTGGGGCTCGGTGCGCGTGCGTGGGCTCGTCAGGCAAGCTTCGGGGTAAGGGGCAGGTTTCAACATGGGTCGGATCGGTTCAGGCAGGCGTTAGCGAAGACCCTCAGCGGAGTTGGCCGCCTTTGCTAACGCTGCAATCAGGTTGGTGAACACGGGTGCTTGGCGTCAATCTCCAGGATTTTTTGTCGGGATATCGGATCCAATGCATCCATGTTCTGGATTTTAAGAGCCTCCATGAGCGCCGATGGCGCGCGCAGTCGTAAAGCCCGTTGGCGGCGGGTTGATACTGACTTGAGCGCACGGGTCCTCGGCCCTGATAGAGTGTGGCACTCGAAGGTCTTTGTTGATGACACAGGAGATAAGAACAATGAAAGTTGCGGTGGTTCAAATGGTCTCTGGCGCCGATGTGAATGCCAATCTGCAGACGGCAGACCGCTTGCTCACACAGGCGGCGCAAGCCGGTGCGGAACTGGTCATCCTTCCGGAGTATTTTTGCCTGATTGGTGACTCCGACGTGCAAAAGCTCACCATCCAAGAAAGCTACGGTGCCGGCCCGTTGCAAGATTTTTTGTCTGATGCTGCCAAGACGCATGGTGTGTGGTTGGTTGGCGGGACCATTCCTGTCTCAACCCAGGCGCAAGGTCTGGGTGAGCGCGTCTACAACACGTCGTTGACTTTTGATCCCACGGGGGCCTGCGTGGCGCGCTACGACAAGATCCACCTGTTCAAGTACGACAACGGGCGTGAGCGCTACGACGAGTCAGAGGTCTTGTGTGCCGGTGAAACGCCTGTCACGTTTGACGTTGACAGCCGGGACGGCCGAAGCTGGCGCGTGGGCATGAGTGTGTGCTACGACCTGCGATTCCCTGAACTCTACCGCCAGTACGCCGATGCGGGTGCTCACCTGTTGCTCGCGCCCAGCGCGTTCACCTACACCACGGGTCAAGAGCATTGGGAGCTGTTGTTGCGTGCCAGGGCGGTTGAAAACCTGGCATTCATGGCTGCAGCGGCCCAGGGCGGCCGACATGACAACGGTCGGCGCACCTGGGGGCACGCCATGCTGGTAGACCCTTGGGGTGCGGTATTGGCACAACACCCAGAAGGCGCCAGTATGGTTGTGGCTGACTTGGACTTTCAGCGCCTGCTCGATTGCCGCAGCCGTTTACCGGCGCTGGAGCACCGCGGGCTATGAACCTGCCATGGCGTAGCCTCGCCTGCGGCCTGTGCGCTGCCGTTGTAACGGCCTGCACCAGCGTGTCCTTGGCGCCGCAAGAAGCTGTGACGCAGTCGCCAGAACTGACGCAGTCGCCAGAGCTGGGGCAGTCCAGTGCGGCACCCGTGCTGTCAGTGCTTGATGCGCCGCTGGGCGCGGAGTTACTGCGTCCAGGCAGCCGGTGGCAGCCTGTTGCGTGGTCGGCGCTGCCGGGTTTTGACGCCGACACGCTTGCTGAAGCTTGGAGCGCCTGGCTCAAAAGCTGTGAGCGCCCCGGACCGGTGTTTGCGCCGCTGTGCCCTCAGGTGCGCCAGTTAAGCATTGGCGACGAGGCCGCCAAACGCGAATGGATGCAACGCGTCTTGCAGCCCTACCGTGTGGTGGCGCTCGACAGCGCTGCCGCCAATGGGTTGTTGACCAGCTATTTCGAGCCTGAGATGAGGGCGCGGCGTCTCCCCGGAGACGGCTTTACAGTGCCTTTGTACGCGCCGCCGGATCGGCTCAAAGCGCGCCAGCCATGGTTCAGCCGGCAAGAGATCGACACCATGCCCGAGGCTCAAGCCGCCTTGCGGGGTCGGGCCATTGTGTACATGGACGATGCCGTCGAGGCCATGCTTTTGCAAATTCAGGGCTCGGGACGCATGCTGGTGACCGAGCCCGATGGCAGTACGCGCCAAGTGCGCTTGGCCTTTGCGGGTCATAACAGCCAACCCTATGTCAGCATCGGCCGCTGGCTCATTGATCAAGCCGGCTTGCGTGATGCGTCCTGGCCTGGCATCCGCTCTTGGCTGCAACAGCATCCTGAGCAGCTGCAGTCCGTGTTGTGGCGCAACCCGCGCGTCGTATTTTTCAAAGAAGAGACCTTGAGTGCCTTCGATGCAAATTTTGGACCGCGTGGCGCTCAGGGTGTGCCGCTGACACCTGGCCGCTCGATTGCAGTCGATCCGCGCAGCATTCCTTACGGCACGCCCGTTTGGTTGGCCTCCCAGGGCAGCCAAGAGACCTTGCTGCGCCTGGTTTTGGCGCAGGATACGGGCAGCGCCATCGTGGGGGCTGTACGGGCTGATTATTTTGCAGGTTGGGGCGCACAGGCAGGAGAGTTTGCCGGGCGCATGAAGCAGCCTTTGCAACTGTGGGCCTTGTGGCCTAAAAATGCGTACTGAAGCAGTTTTTTCTGCCTATTTTTAGGAAGTTTGACATGAATGCACCCCTACCCGCTTCAGTGAGAGACGCCGTCTCTGGCGCCAGTTTGGACGATAAGTACTTGCAAACGCACGGACGCACTTTCATGAGCGGTACCCAAGCCTTGGTAAGACTGCCCATGATGCAGCACCAGTTGGACAAAAGGGCGGGCTTGAATACCGCTGGCTTCATCAGTGGCTACAGGGGCTCACCACTGGGAACTTATGACCAGGCCTTGCAGGCAGCCCAAGCGCATTTACAGGCCAACCAGGTTCACTTCCAGCCCGGTGTCAATGAAGAACTGGCGGCCACCGCGGTGTGGGGCTCGCAGCAGCTCGACATTTACCCACAACAGAAAAAATACGACGGTGTTTTTGGGATCTGGTATGGCAAGGGGCCGGGCGCGGACCGCAGTACCGACGCGTTCAAACACGCCAACATGGCGGGTACTGCGCGCCATGGCGGGGTGTTGGCTGTGGCCGGTGACGACCACGTGAGCAAGAGCTCTACCGTGGCGCACCAAAGTGACCACGTTTTCATCGCTTGCGGCATACCGGTGTTTTTTCCATCAACGGTGCAAGAAATCCTGGACATGGGCTTGCATGCGATTGCGCTGAGCCGTTATGCCGGTTTGTGGGTGGGCATGAAGACCATTCAGGAGGTGGTGGAGTCCTCGGCTTCGGTGCAGGTGGACGTCGATCGCCTGCAGATCGTGGTGCCAGATGCGGCTGCCTTGCCGGCACAGGGCGTGCACATACGCTGGCCAGACACGCCGCTGGAGCAAGAAGCGCGCTTGATGAACGACAAATGGCCGGCTGCCATGGCGTATGTGCGCGCCAACCGCCTGAACTTCAATGTGATCGAGGGTGCGCACGACCGCTTCGGTTTGATGGCCAGCGGCAAGGCCTACAACGACACCCGTCAGGCGCTGGAAGACCTTGGTTTGGATGAGTCGACTTGCCATGCTGTGGGCATTCGGCTGCACAAGGTCAACGTGGTGTGGCCTCTGGAGAGCGAGCTTGCGCGCAATTTCGCCCAAGGGTTGAAGGAAATTTTGGTGGTCGAAGAGAAACGCCAGATCATGGAGTCGCAGCTCAAAGAGGCTTTGTACGATTGGCCCGACGCGCAGCGACCCACGGTGTTGGGTAAATTTGACAACGAGGTTGATGAGCGCGCTGCAATCACTGCGCCGCACAGCCACGTGAGCTTGTTGCGCGGCAATGCCGACCTGAGCCCTGCCATCGTGGCGCGCGCGATCGCGCGGCGACTGAAAAAATTGGGTGTGCCAGAGGCCGTGGTCCAGCGCATGGACCAACATCTGGCCATGCTCGATGCCAAAGAGCATGCCATGGCGGTCAACAAACAAGGTCTTGAGGACCGCACACCTTGGTTTTGCAGCGGATGTCCGCACAACACCAGCACCCGTGTGCCCGAGGGCTCGCGGGCGCTGGCCGGCATTGGTTGTCATTACATGTCACTCTGGATGGACCGCTCCACCGCCACCTTCAGCCAGATGGGTGGCGAGGGGGCGGCCTGGGTCGGACAGCAGCCTTTTTGCACCGACACCCACGTGTTTGCGAACCTGGGAGACGGGACTTACTTTCACAGCGGCTTGTTGGCTATTCGGCAGGCGATTGCCGCAGGGGTGAACATCACCTACAAAATCTTGTACAACGATGCCGTGGCCATGACCGGCGGCCAGGCCATTGGTGAGCGCCCAGAGGGCCACAGTGTGTTGCAAATCATGGGAAGTGTGCTGGCCGAGGGGGCCTCCAAAGTGGTCATCGTGACCGATGAGCCGGTCAAATACCAAGGTGTAGTCTTGGCGCCAGGTGTTTCGGTTGAGCACCGTGATGAGCTTGACCGTGTGCAGCGCACGCTGCGTGAGATGGCAGGCACCAGCGTCATCATTTATGACCAGACTTGCGCCACCGAAAAACGCCGTCGACGTAAACGCGGCACGATGATTGAGCCCGATGAGCACGTCATCATCAACCCGCTGGTGTGCGAAGGTTGCGGCGATTGTTCGGACCAATCCAACTGTTTGAGTGTGGAGCCACTGGAGACCGAATGGGGCCGCAAGCGCGCCATTAACCAAAGCACGTGCAACAAAGACTTCAGTTGCCTCAAAGGGTTTTGTCCGAGCTTTGTCACCGTCAAGGGTGGGCGGCTCAAAAAACCCAAAGCCGCAGGGCCTCAGCTGGCGCAATGGCCGCACATGCCTGATCCGGTCTTGCCATCCACTGCGCAAGCCTATCGCATCGTGGTCGGTGGTGTTGGCGGTACCGGTGTCATCACCAACGGTCAGTTGCTGGGGATGGCTGCGCATCTGGAGGGCAAAGCGGTGGTGGTGCAAGACGCTGGCGGCCTGGCGCAAAAAGGCGGCGCCACCTGGAGCTATGTGCAGGTGGCCGATCAGCTGGGGTCGATACACACCAGCAAGGTTGACACTGGGTGCGCCGATTTGGTGATTGCCTGCGATGCGATCGTGGCCGCCAGTCAAGTCACTTTGAATGTCATGCTGCAGGGGCGTACCTCGGTGGTGCTCAATAGCCATGCCACGCCCACGGCCGCTTTTGTCCACAACCCGGACTGGACGCACCCAGTGGCCGGATGCGAAGCTGCGATCCGGGCTGCCGTTGGTGGCGATGGTTTGCTGGTGTTGGACGCGGAAAGCATTGCCCGCCAAGCGCTGGGTGATGCGATCTACACCAACGCTTTGTTGCTCGGTTACGCGTGGCAAAAAGGCCTGCTGCCCATCTCTTTGGCTTCCATCGAGCGGGCCATGGAGCTCAATAGCGTGCAAGTGGCCAACAACAAGGCCGCCTTCACCTGGGGCCGCCAATGCGCCCATGACCTGGCGGCGATCTTGGCGCGGCTGCAAACCAAACAAGTGATCTCCTGGCTTAAAAAATCGAGTCTTAACGAGCTGGTGACCCAGCGCGTTCAAGCCCTCACGGCGTATCAAGACGCGGCCTATGCGCAGCAGTACAGCGCTTTGGTAACGCAAGTGACCGAGTTCGAAGCGCAGTGGGGCAAAAGCAGTTTGGCTGAAACGGTTGCGCGCAACTTGTTCAAACTCATGGCCTACAAGGATGAGTACGAGGTGGCCCGTTTGCACAGCAACGGGGCTTTGGCTGAGCAAGTGGCCGCTCAGTTTGAAGGTGCTGTGAGTTTGCAGTTCCATCTGGCGCCGCCTCTGATCTCGAAAACGAACGACAAAGGCGAGCTGATCAAGCGCCGCTATGGGCCTTGGGTCTTGCCTGCATTCGCTTGGCTGGCCCGTTTGAAAGGTCTGCGTGGTGGTCGGTGGGATGTGTTTGGCTACAGCGCGGAGCGGCGTCAGGAGCGTGCCTTGGCGCGCCAGTACCAAGACCTTTTAGCTCACGTACAGGCGGCGTTGAGCGCAGGCCCCGACGCCCCAGGGGGGCGCGCGCGCTATCAAGTGGCGCTAGAGCTGCTTCGTATCCCTGAGCAGATTCGGGGCTTTGGCCATGTCAAAGCGCGAAACCTGGCGCAGGCTCAGACACAATGGGTTGAACTCTTGACGCGATTGCGGGCGCTGTGATCTGACCCTCTGATTCGCAAGCTTGCAAAGCCCAAGTCAGTGTCTGGTTTGGTGCCAGGCTTTGCAGCGGTATGCCCGCATACAATGTCGCTCACTGGATTTCCGGCCCTGATTGGGCTGGTCACCTTCTTATAAGTTTGTTGTTTTAACCTTGATATGGGAGTCAGTCGTGTTCATTTCTTCTGCGTTTGCTCAAGCCGCTGCTGGCGGTGATTTTCAGTCTTCTTTGATGGGCATGCTGCCATTGGTCTTGATGTTTGTCGTGCTTTACTTCGTGATGATTCGCCCGCAAATGAAGAAAGCCAAAGAGCACAAAGCCATGATCGAAGCCTTGTCTAAAGGCGACGAGGTGGTCACTGCGGGTGGTATGTTGGGCCGAGTCGCCAAAATAGAGGACGGTTTTTTGGCCCTGGAAGTCTCCAGCGGTGTTGAAGTTCAGATTCAGCGAAGCGCCGTGGTTCAGGTTCTGCCCAAGGGCAGCGTCAAGTAGTCAATAGATTGTTGGCCATGCAGGCGTCTGAGGGGCGTCTGTCGGGGTGTGAAGGCTCGAAGTTTTAAGGTCGGTCATGAATCGTTACCCGGTTTGGAAGTACGTGATCATCGCGATAGCGTTGGTGGTTGCAGGTTTGTACGCGCTGCCCAATGTGTTTGGTGAGAGCCCTGCAGTGCAGGTCTCCCCCGCCAAGTCCATGGTTAAGATCGACGCAGCGCTGCAGTCGCGGGTAGAGGAGGCGCTCAAAGCCGCGGGCATGACGCCTGATGGCATCACCCGTGACGCCAACTCGCTGAAGTTGCGTCTGGCCAGTTCCGACCTGCAACTCAAAGTCAAAGACCTGCTGCAAAAAGTACTGGTCACTGAGCCGACCAGCCCCGACTATGTGGTGGCCTTGAACCTGCTTAGCCGCTCGCCCGCCTGGCTAAGCGCGCTTCATGCGGCGCCGATGTACCTGGGTTTGGATTTGCGTGGCGGCGTGCATTTCATGCTTCAGGTGGACATGCAAGCGGCACTGACCAAACGTGCTGAGTCTTTGGCTGGCGATTTGCGTACCAGCCTGCGTGAAAAAAATATTCGCCACAGCGGCATCGCGCGCGATGGCCAAACCATTACGGTGCGTTTTCGCGACGCGCAGACGCTCAATGCGGGCAAAGTTTTGCTGCAAAACCAGTTTGCGGATCTGCAAGCCACCGATGCGCAGGATGGCGACGAATTCAAGCTCATGGCAACCATCAAGCCATTGGCCGCACGCAAAATTCAAGATCAGGCTTTGCTGCAAAACATCACCACCTTGCACAACCGAATCAATGAGCTCGGCGTGGCAGAGCCGGTGATTCAGCAGCAGGGTCTGGACCGTATCGTGGTGCAGCTGCCCGGCGTGCAGGACACCGCAAAAGCCAAGGACATTCTGGGGCGCACTGCTACGCTGGAAGTGCGCATGGTCGATGAGTCGGCTGAGGCACGCTCGGCTGAACTGGGTGCCGGCATGGTGCCGTTTGGTTCCGAGCGTTATTTGGAGCGCAATGGTCAGGTCGTGATCGTGAAAAAACAGGTGATCTTGACGGGCGAAAACCTGACCGATGCGCAGCCTGGCTTTGACAGTCAAACGCAAGAAGCCACTGTCAACCTGAACCTGGACGACAAAGGAACGCGTATCTTCCGTGAAGTGACCCGTGAAAACGTGGGCAAACGCATGGCCATTCTTTTGTTTGAGAAGGGCCGAGGCGAGGTGGTCACCGCGCCGGTGATTAGAAGTGAAATTGGTGGTGGCCGCGTGCAAATTTCGGGCCGTATGACAACCATGGAAGCCAATGACACGGCCTTGTTGTTGCGGGCGGGATCGCTGGCGGCACCCATGGAAATCATTGAGGAAACCACGATTGGCCCAAGCCTGGGTGCTGAGAACATTGCCAAAGGTTTTGACAGCGTGGTGTGGGGCTTTGTGGCTGTGGCTATTTTCATGTGCGTCTACTACATGCTGTTTGGCGTGTTCTCCAGCGTTGCATTGGCGTTCAACTTGCTGTTGCTGGTAGCAGTGTTGTCGATGCTGCAAGCGACCTTGACGCTGCCAGGTATGGCGGCGATGGCGCTGGTGCTGGGCATGGCGATTGATTCCAACGTGTTGATCAACGAGCGTATCCGCGAGGAACTGCGCGCAGGCGTGGCGCCTCAGGCGGCGATTAACATCGGCTATGACCGTGCCTGGGCCACCATTTTTGACTCCAACATCACCACCCTGATCGCCGGACTGGCCTTGCTGGCTTTTGGTTCAGGGCCTGTGAGGGGCTTCGCTGTGGTGCATTGTTTGGGTATTTTGACCAGCATGTTCTCAGGGGTGTTTTTCTCGCGAGGCTTGGTTAATTTCTGGTACGGCCGCAAGGCGCGCCTCAAATCGGTCTCGATTGGTACCGTCTGGCGCGCAGACGCAGGCAAAGCACTTCAAGCCCAACAGGACTGATTGACATGGAATTTTTCAGAATTAGGCGCGACATACCGTTCATGCGCCACGCCTTGGTGTTCAACATCATTTCGCTGGTGACTTTTTTGGCGGCGGTGTTCTTCTTGTTCACGCGAGGGCTGCATTTGTCGGTGGAATTCACCGGCGGCACTTTGCTCGAGGTGAGCTATGCCCAAAGCGCAGATGTGCCAACGGTGCGCGATACGGTGGCCAAACTGGGATTCTCGGATGTTCAGGTACAAAATTTTGGCAGCGCGCGCGATGTACTGATCCGTTTGCCGGTGCAAAAAGGTGTCACATCTGCGCAGCAAAGCAACCAGGTGATGGTGGCTTTGCAAGGCAAAGACGCCAGTGCCACCATGCGCCGCGCCGAGTTTGTGGGGCCTCAGGTCGGCGATGAATTGGTCATTGATGGCCTGAAGGCACTGGCTTTTGTGGTGGTTGGCATCATGGTTTATTTGGCGATCCGCTTTGAGTGGAAGTACGCGGTGGCGGCCATCTTTGCCAACATGCACGATGTCATCATCATCCTTGGATTTTTTGCTTTTTTTCAGTGGGAATTTTCCTTGGCGGTTTTGGCTGCGGTATTGGCTGTTCTGGGCTATTCGGTCAACGAGTCGGTGGTTATTTTTGACCGGATCCGTGAGAACTTCCGCCGCTACCGCAAGATGACCACGGTTGAGATCATCAACAATGCCATCACCTCCACGATCAGTCGCACGATCATCACCCACGGATCAACGCAGATGATGGTGTTGTCGATGCTTTTTTTCGGCGGCGCGACACTGCATTATTTTGCCCTGGCGCTGACCATCGGAATTCTGTTTGGCATCTACTCCTCGGTGTTTGTGGCTGCGGCCATTGCCATGTGGTTAGGCATCAACCGTGACGATCTGGTTAAGGGTCCACCCCGCAAAGATACGGATCCGAACGACCCGAACGCTGGCGCCACTGTATAGTTGGACTGAATGAATCAGCAGCTCACACGGTCTGAAATGAAAGCGCTCGGCGACCAGATGCGCGAGCGTTTGGTAGAGCGCGTCACCACGCAGTTTGATGCCCTGGTGGTGGTGGTTCGACAAAAGTTATCAGACCTGCTGGATGAAGCGGCCCCCACCCGGGTTTTGCAGGTTCGCCAAGACGCCTGGTTTGCGTTCAAAAAAGCGCAACCGCTGTGGCGTGAGCTCACCGTACAGGAATGGCGGGATGCGCTAGCACCTGTTGAAGATGTGTCGTCACTTAAGACGCCCGGCAAACTTGAGCTGATTGAAACGGGCAAGATTGAAAACAAAATTGTGGCCTCGCGTCTGGCGCTGGCCTTGATGGATGAAGCAGCCCCGCACATCAATGAGTTACGCAAACGATTCAGGGCCTTGAACCAAGGTGAAGCGCTGCCCGAAGGCGACATTGTTCACCCTGACGTATTGATTCTGGCGATGGTAGAGGGCTGGAGTGCGAGCGGCCTGAGCGATGAGGCTTGGCAATTGGTGGCTGAAACAGTCCGCAAGTTTTTAATTCTGAAGCTGCCTGCGGTCTATGACCAGTGCAACGAAGATCTGCAAGCACAGGGCATCTTGCCGGTGGCCGATGCTGCGATGAAGCTACGTGCGTCCACTCAAAAGGTCACGCCATCAGACAAAACCGGGTTGCCAGCCAGTCAGGACAGTGCAATGCACACTGAAACGTCCGCGAGCAGTGCGCCGTCGCAAGCTGGATCAAGTGGTTTTCCTGGTCGCACCCAAAGGGCGCAAAGTTTGTTGCAGCAGGTGGGGCGACTTGTCTTTGGTTCGACATCGGCAGCTGGCTTGCAAGCCCAAGCGACGCAGGCGTTTCCGCCATGGCAGAACACCTTCAATGTGCCTGCCAGCGCTGAGGGCTCTTCTGGCGGCGGGGCAGGTTCGCCCAGTGCCAGCGAGCAATCTTTTTACAGAGCGCCTTCGGCTGCCGTATTGGACGCAAGTTACCAAAGCCCAGCACTGGCCGATGCCTATTACCAGCAAGTTCCGGGTGTAGCCGCGGTAAGCGCTACGCCGCAGCTGGTGCAGCGCGTGGCCGCTGGTTTGATTGCGCAGTCCACCGCGGTTAAACGCCAGGCTGGCACCGATAGCGAAAAAGCCATCATTGAGTTGGTCTCCTTGATGTTTCAGGCGATCTTGCAGGAGGAGCGGATTCCGGCGGGCATTCGCGTGTGGTTTGCCCGGTTGCAGATGCCCGTGCTGCGCTTGGCGCTTGAGGATCCGGGCTTTTTCAACGACGCAGCGCACCCAGCGCGTAAATTGATTGACCACATGGGCTCCTGTGTGATGGGTTTTGATGCCAGTGAAGTCAGCAGTGCGGCGCTGGAAACCGAAATCAGCCGCATCGTTCAGGTGGTGGAACAGTACCCCGAAACAGGTCCACGCGTCTACATCAAGGTGTATGAGGAACTCCAAGCTTTTTTGAAAAAGCACCTCAACGGCAAACCCGAGACCCAAAAAGTACTCAACATGGTCGAGAGCCTAGAGCTCAAGGAAACCATGACCATTCAGTACACGATCGAGTTGCGCAATCAGTTACAAGATATGCCGGTTGGCGACGAGATTCGCAACTTTTTGTTTAAGACCTGGTCAGAAGTGATGGCCGTGGGAACCGTGCGTTTAGGTCCTCAGCACGAAGAAACGCTGACACTCAAAAGGACGGCTTCGGAGCTGATCTGGGCGGCCAGCGCCAAGCCTAGCCGAGCCGAGCGCGCCCGGGTCATTTCTACTCTGCCCAGTTTACTGAAAGACCTGCGCACGGGCATGGCCTTGCTGGGCACTGATGAGGCCAACCAGGAGCTGCAGTTTCAAGCCATTAGCAACGCCCTGGCTGACGCCTTCATGTCCAAGGCCCAGGGCATTGACAAGGCACGCATTCAGGCGCTGGCTGCGCGATTAGCTAATCTTGAGGACTACGTCAGCGATGATGGACTTGATGAAATGCAAATCGACGCCCAGGCGATTGAAGACCTGCTGGGTGTCGATGTTTCTGGCTTGAAGGTGATCACCAATGGTGGTACGCCTGCCAGTGCTGAGATGCTGAAGTGGGTCGGCCAAGTTGCTTTGGGCAGTTGGTTCCAACTGGCGCATGATGGGAAGAAAGACCTGGTGCAACATGCTTGGCTCAGTCCGTTGGGCCATTTGCATTTGTTTGCAACGGCGCTTGGTGCGAGTTACCTGATGCAGACGCAGCGCATGGCGGCGTACTTGGAAGCTGGCCTGATGCTGCCGCAGGAAATGGATTCGCTCACTACCCGGGCCACGCGCGATGCCATGGCCAAGTTGCAGGCGCAGCCTGACTTGTTATTGGACTAGCCCACTTGACGCTGAAATAGCCCGCCGGGCAAGCGTGCCACCAAGCCTCCGATTTCCAGCGTCATCAAGCCTGACTGCAGCGCCGCAGTACTCAAACTGGTACGCGCTTGCAGGGCGTCAAGAGAAACGGGGTCATACCCCAAGGCGACCAACAAGGTCTGCTCGTCTTCAAGGGGGGGCGAAGCCGGTACAGTCTGGAAAGCCGCCTGCGCGAGGCTGCTCTCGCGCACAGGCAGAACCCAGCGCATGTCCTCCAAAATGTCCTGCGCCGACTCAACCAGTTTCGCACCTTGTTTGATCAAGGCGTGGCAGCCGCGTGATTGCGCCGCGTGAATGGATCCCGGAATTGCAAACACCTCCTTGCCCTGCTCATTGCACAGCCGAGCGCTGATCAGTGAGCCCGACTTGAGTGCGGCTTCAACCACCAAAGTGCCCTGCGAGAGCCCGGTGATCAAACGGTTGCGTTTGGGGAAGTTGGCCGTTAATGGGGGGGTTCCAAGTGGGTACTCGCTCAGCAGTAAACCGTGCAAAGCGATGTCGTGGGCCAGTTGGCGGTGCGCCCTGGGGTAGACGCGGTCCAAACCGGTGCCCACCACTGCGACGGTGGCACCTTGTGCACCGTCCTCACACCTGCCCGCCAGGGCACCCTCGTGTGCAGCGCCATCGATGCCAAGCGCCAGACCGCTGACGACGGTTAGCCCAGCCTGCACCATGGCCTTAGAAAACTGACGCGCATTGATCAGTCCTTGCGGTGTGGGGTTGCGGCTGCCGACCACTGCCAAACTTGCCGCTGCGTTGAGCGCCAAATGGGTGGGCTGGGCACCGGGCTGGGTAAAACTGGCATTGCCCAACAGGTACAGCAGCACAGGCGGGTCGTCCAAGTTCAGCAGCGCTGACGGGTAATGCGCATCACCGAGCACGCTCACACGCCGCTGCAAGCCGTCGCCCATACTGCTTTGCAACCATTGCCAGGTTGTCTCTAGCTGCGCCGAAAAGCCCTCAGGCTGCGTGTGGGCGGCACTCGACTGTGCCGATGTGAGCACTTGTCGCAGGGCAGACAGGGGCTGTTCAAAGACCTGTTGCGGCAGGCCGAACGCCCTGAGCAGTTTGCGTGCGCCGGCATTGCCAAGACCGGGCGTTAAGGTAAGCCGCAACCAAGCGGCCAACTCATCGCGCTGCACTGGAGCCTCACTGAGGGTTGCGCAATCGATCACCAATCTTTACGCCACGGGTGATCTCCAGTACCAGGGCGTAAGACAATTTGTCGAAAGAGCGAAACACCATGAGCAAGCCGTTGCGCTCATCGGGTAGTTTGATCATGGCGCGCTGGGGATCGGTGGTGTCTGCGACGCGCGCACCATCATTCAAAACAGCCAGAATCTGGCCTGGATCGATGCCGTCTGCGCGGCCTTTGTTGATCACGACAACCTGGTTCTGCGCGGCATTCACAACGGCGCTGCCGTACACCGACACCACGCGCGCCTCCAGATCACCTTTGGCGGCGTGGGGTACGTAGTTTTGCGGCAATTGCTCGGGCTCCGACAGCAGCCGATCACCCACGCGGATTTCCTCTTTGGCAGCGACGATGTCGATGGAGGCGGGGATGACCTCGCTGATAGCCTTGCCGTCCTGACCGACTCCGGTTTGACTGCCCTCACTGCGGGTTAGCAGCGCGCGCCCAACGTACTGCGCCTCGTAGCCCAGAACGGCGCCTGTAAGCGGGTCTTTCAGTGGGGTCGCATTGCGGAAAATACGCAATACTTTGTGTTTTTTCTTGGGGTCATCCATCAGGTCACTGCCCGATGTACTGCGAGCGTAGGCGCGGTCTCCCTTGGTCAATAGCACGCGATCGTCTTGTGCTGAAACAATGCGCGGGGCTTGCCTTAGTCCCTCCTCACCCACAATGATGGGCTCGCTGAGGAAGGGCTCGATCAAGCGACTTTTTAGGGTGGGCAAGGCGTTGTCCGGCAATGCCGTGACCCGGGTTTTAGGCGACAGGCGCACCCGCACCAAATCGGCGCTAGCTGTACTGCCATCTGCCCCCGCTAACTGGAGCGTGGCCATGCCGCCCTTCACGGACAGCGTTAAAACTTGACCCGGGTAAATCAAGTGGGGGTTGCGAATTTGCGCGATATTCATGCCCCACAACTCGGGCCAACGCCAGGGTGAGGTCAAGAAAATATTGGAGATGGCCCACAAGGTGTCGCCTGTCACCACCACATGGCTCTGTGGCGCTTGCGGCTTTAATTCACTCAGAGGCACGCCTTGGCTGGCAACTGTATTGGCAACTGCTTTTTGTTCGGCCGTGACCTGATATGGCTGCGCAGCAGCCAGGTTGGGCAGCATGAAGCCCGCCACAGCGCAGGCGACCAAGCGCACCCAAGCCTGGTGATAAAAAGGTTTTTTGATAGTCATTTGGATTTCCTTGTGCCCCTGAGTCATTTCCGCCCATTACCCCACACATCACAGTGCTTGTGGCTGCTTGCCCCTTTAATTTGCCGGAAAATTGCGAAAATACTAACACTTACTGTTCAAGTGCTCCAAAATCCTTGCATATCTTTTTTGCTGCATCACAGTCTCAACTCTTGATCCGTCATGGCCTTACTTCCAATTCTTTGCTATCCAGACCCCAAATTACACACCGTTGCCAAGCCGGTCGCACAGGTCGATGCGCGCATTCAAACCTTGGTGAGCGACATGTTAGAGACCATGTACGAGGCCAAAGGCATCGGTTTGGCCGCGACCCAAGTCGACGTGCATGAACGCGTGATTGTTATCGACGTCTCTGACGGACGCGACGCCCCTATCGTCCTGATCAACCCAAGCGTTGTGTGGACCAGTGCCCAGACCCATCTCAATGAAGAGGGTTGTTTATCTGTGCCTGGCATTTATGACAACGTAGAGCGTTGCGATGCCGTCAAGGTCGAGGCGCTCGATGCGCAAGGCCGGACTCGCGCGCTGGAGGCCGATGGCCTGTTGGCGGTCTGCATTCAGCACGAGATGGACCATTTGATGGGCAAGGTGTTTGTTGAGTACCTCTCGCCACTCAAACGCAATCGCATCAAAACCAAGTTCATCAAGGCCAGCCGCGAGGACCGCGCATGAGGCTGGCCTTTGCCGGCACGCCTGAATTTGCTGCACAGGCCTTGGCCAGTCTCTTGGACGCGGGCCATGAGGTGGCCTTGGTGCTGACGCAGCCTGACCGGCCAGCGGGTCGGGGCATGCGGCTTCAGGCTTCTGCTGTCAAGCAACTGTGCGTGCAACGTGGGCTTAGCGTGGCTCAGCCGCGTGGTTTGCGCCTGGATGGCCGTTATGCGGATGACGCAAGGGCTGCGCAGACTGCGCTGCAAGACGCCAACATAGACGCCATGGTGGTAGCCGCCTACGGCTTGATCCTGCCGGCATGGGCGCTGGATTTGCCGCGGTTGGGGTGCTTTAACATCCACGCTTCTTTATTGCCAAGGTGGCGCGGCGCGGCGCCCATCCACCGGGCTATTGAGGCAGGTGATACGCAAACGGGCGTGACGATCATGCAAATGGATGCTGGGCTTGACACCGGTGACATGCTGCTGGTTGAGCGGCTGCCCATTTTGGACACTGACACCACATCGAGCCTGCATGATCGACTGGCTTGCCTGGGCGCTGCCCTGATGGTGCGCACCTTGGCCGAATTACCAGCGCTCAATGCGCAAGCGCAACCGCAAGCCGGTGTGTGTTACGCGGCCAAGATTGAGCGCAAGCAAGCCGCAATCGATTGGACCTTGTCGGCGCGTCAGATCAGCCAAGGTGTGCGGGCATTCAACCCGTTTCCGGTGGCCACCACCAGCTACCAAGCCGAGGTACTCAAAGTTTGGAGTGCGCACGAGCTAGAAGCTGAGGTTGCGCACAAGCATGCCGCGCAAGCGCCTGGTATGGTGCTGTCGGTGTCGCCTGAAGCGGTGCTGGTCGCCACCGGCGAGGGCGTTCTGGCTGTGACCGAGTTGCAGCGCGCGGGCGCTAAGCGCATGCCGCTAGCTGACTTCTTGCGCGGTTGTGCAATCGAAGCTAACCGCTCCATGCGCTGACCGAGGTACGTGATGTTCTTGTCCGCTGAGCGTTATCGCCACCCGGCATTTCGGGCGGGTGCTGTACAAGCCTTGGGTGCCGCGCCAGGTTTCGCCGCCTGGGGCATGATGACTGGCGTGGCCATGGCCAACTCTGGCCTGAGCTTGTTTGAGTCACTCTTCATGGCCGTGCTCGTGTATGCGGGCAGTTCGCAGTTGGCTGCTCTGCCGCTGATCAGTGCCGGTGCGCCCATGTGGGTGGTTTTGGCAACAGGTGCGTGTGTGAGTCTGCGTTTTGTCGTATTCAGCGCGCATTTACGACCCTATGTGATGCACATGCCCTTGTGGCAACGGGTACTGACGGGCTATTTAACGACCGACATGAGTTATGTCATGTTCATCAAACACTATGAACATCCAGGCCAAGATGCCTCCAGTTTGAGTGAGCAGCAAGCGTTTTTGGCGGGCAACTGTGGGATGGTGTGGGTGACTTGGATGCTTTCTTGTGTAACCGGCATTCTGCTTGCCAACTCGATTCCAACAAGCTGGGGACTTGGTTTTGCCGGCATCCTGGCCCTCATGGGCATCACCTTCTCGCTGGCCTCAAGTCCACTGCGCTGGGTCGGTGCCGGCGTGGCTGGCGCCGCTGCCGTGGCGGCTTATGCAATGCCCTATAAGCTCAATATTTTGCTGGCGATCGCGTCGGCAGTGACCATGTGTCTGATGCTGGAGCGCATGGCGTCAGGGCGCAACAAAACGGATCAACCAGCGCAGAGCGCATCATGAGCGGCGGCACCGACACCTGGACCTTGTTGGTCATCGTCGGTCTCGCGGCCATCACAGTCTTGACCCGTTCGCTGTTCTTTTGGTCGAGCAAACCTTGGCAACTGCCCCATTGGCTGCAACGTGGCTTGCAGTACGCGCCCATTGCTGCGCTCTCAGCGGTGATCCTGCCTGAGTTGGTCATGTCACAGGATCAGCTCATCACCACCTTGCTCGATGCACGCTTGTTCGCTGTGGCTGGGGGTTCAATGTGGTTTTTCAGATACCGCGGCAAAAGCCACGCCGTGCTCGGAACCATTGTCGTGGGCATGCTGGTCTACTTGCCACTGCATTTGCTGCTGGCTTGGTAAGCCTGGGCTTGTCCATGACGGCAATGCCACCGTTTGACAAGGGTTAGGGCCCCACCGGGGAAATGAACTTGTTACCCCGTGGTAACCAATATCTGTGAGAATCGTGAAACCAAATTACACAAGGCTTTCAGATATGCAGACCCGCGCAACCAAAATCGTAGCCACCCTGGGGCCGGCATCCAGTGACCCGGATTTGTTGGAAAAAATGATCCGCGCTGGCGTGAACGTGATGCGTTTGAACTTCAGCCACGGCACCGCGCAAGACCATATTGATCGCGCTGCATTGGTGCGTGCCGCGGCACAACGGGCTGGCCGTCAGGTGGGCATCATGGCAGACCTGCAGGGGCCCAAAATTCGTGTGGGGAAATTCGCCGATGGCAAGGTGCTGCTGGTGAATGGTCAAAAATTTGTGCTTGACGCGGCCCGTGCCGAACTCGGCGACATTGATGCGGTCGGACTGGATTACAAAGCACTGCCGCGAGATGTCAAAGCTGGTGATACTTTGCTGCTGAACGATGGCTTGATCGTTTTGACGGTGGATGCGGTAAAAGGGCAAGCGGTGCACACCACGGTGAAGGTGGGGGGTGACTTGTCCAACAACAAAGGCATCAACAAGCTCGGCGGTGGTCTGACTGCGCCGGCGCTGACTGCCAAAGACATGGAAGATATTCGGACGGCGATGAGTTTTCATGCCGACTACGTGGCAGTTAGCTTTCCCAACAACGCAACAGATATGGAAATGGCGCGTCAGTTGTGCACGGTGTCGGCACCAGATGGCCATCGCCCTGGGCTGATTGCAAAAATTGAGCGTGCTGAGGCGATCCCTAATCTGGAAGAAATCGTGTTGGCCAGCGACGGCATCATGGTCGCGCGCGGCGACCTGGCCGTTGAGGTGGGCAATGCCGCCGTGCCAGCCTTGCAAAAACGCATGATCAAAATGGCGCGTGACCATGACCGTGTGGTGATCACCGCCACGCAGATGATGGAGTCAATGATCAACAGCCCTGTGCCAACACGTGCCGAGGTCAGTGATGTGGCCAATGCGGTTTTGGACGGTACCGATGCGGTGATGCTGTCAGCCGAATCAGCGGTTGGAAAATACCCCCTGGAGACTGTGGTGGCGATGGCTGAAATCTGTTTGGCAGCGGAGACGGGAGACCCGATAGCGCTTGACTCGAACTTCACGGGCAAGGTTTTCAAGCGCATTGACCACGCGATTGCCATGGGGGCACTGTTCACGGCCTACCATATGGGCGCCAAAGCCATTGTGGCCATGACCGACAGCGGCTCCACCGCTTTGTGGATGAGTCGCTACTTGGTCAAAGTGCCGATTTACGCGCTCACATCCAAAGTCGCCACGCAGCGACGCATGACGCTGTTTCGCAACGTGCGCCCGCTGTTCATTGACACCAGTGCTGACCGTGACACTGCATTGGCCCAGGCTGAAGCTGATCTGAAAGCGCGTGGCATTGTGAAAGCTGGCGACATCTATGGCATCACTTGTGGTGAGCCAATGGGCTCGCCGGGCGGCACCAATATGCTCAAAATCTGCCGTGCTGCCTGAGTTCATGCTTCGGATAGTTTTTGCTTGATGCTTTGCCAAAAAATGCTAATGAATGGGCGGTCTGTGCAGACGCGAATTGCAAGCCTTACTCGTTAGAATTGAAAGCAGTTACCAAACGGTTACCAATCAGGCTTCAACTCTAAAGGACACCACCATGGCACTTGTTTCAATGCGCGAATTGCTCGACCATGCCGCCGTTCACAGCTACGGAATTCCCGCGTTCAACGTCAATAATCTTGAGCAAGTGCAAGCGGTGATGGCCGCCGCTGATGAAGTGGGTGCGCCGGTCATTCTGCAAGCCAGCGCCGGTGCCCGAAAATACGCTGGCGAGGCGTTTATCAAACACTTGATCCAGGCTGCCATCGAAACTTATCCGCACGTGCCCTTGGTCATGCACCAGGACCACGGCCAAAGCGTTGATGTCTGCCGCGGCGCTATCAATCTGGGTTTCAGCTCTGTCATGATGGACGGCAGCTTGGAGGCCGACGGCAAAACCATTGCCAGCTACGAGTACAACGTCGAAGTGACACGCAAGGTGGTTGAGATGGCGCACGCCACAGGCGTCACGGTTGAGGGCGAGCTAGGTTGCTTGGGTTCTTTGGAGACCATGAAAGGTGACAAAGAGGACGGTCATGGTACCGATGCCACCATGACACGCGAGCAGTTGCTCACCGACCCCCAGCAAGCGGCTGACTTTGTGCAACGCACCCAGCTCGATGCGTTGGCGATTGCCATTGGTACCAGCCACGGCGCCTACAAATTCACGCGTCGACCCACTGGCGACATTCTGGCGATCGACCGCATCATGGAGATTAACCGTCGCCTGCCCAATACCCATTTGGTGATGCATGGTTCGTCCAGCGTGCCGCAAGAGTACCTGGCGCTGATCAACCAATACGGCGGCAAGATGAAGGAAACCTATGGCGTGCCGGTTGAAGAAATCCAGAAAGCCATCCAGTTTGGGGTGCGCAAAATCAATATCGACACCGACATCCGTTTGGCCATGACTGCTGCGGTTCGCAAATTCATGCAAGAGAACCCCGAGAAGTTTGACGCCCGCGAGTGGCTTAAACCCGCACGTGAAGCGGCCAAGGCCTTGTGCAAGCAGCGCTACCTGGAATTCGGCTGTGAAGGCCAAGGCGCCAAGATCAAAGGGCATAGCCTGACCCAGGTGGCAGCGCAATATGCCAGGGGCGAATTGGCGCAAGTGGTGCAGTAAGCCATTGGAGCCGGTTCGCACAAAACCCGCCACGGTGCAAACCGCAGGCGGGTTTTGTGCTTCTGGCGTGCGAAACTCGCCTCCTGTCAGGTGTGCCTGACTGCCCAAGGCTTTGCCTGCGTGTCTCGGCGAACTTGGCTACTATCGAGCTACTTTTGGAATTTCTATGACGACCCTACACACTTCTTCGCTCAACTCTCTCAAATTGTTGGCGCGTGGCAAAGTCCGCGACAACTACGCGGTGGGTGATGACCGAATTTTGATGGTGGCATCAGACCGCATCAGTGCGTTTGATGTGATCATGGGTGAGCCCATTCCCGGCAAAGGAGAGTTGCTGACCAAAATGGCCTTGTTTTGGTTCGACAAACTGGGCCCCAATGGCCTGAATATCTGCCCAATTCACCTCACCGGGGAAGCGCCTGAGAGCGTGGTCAGCGATGCTGAGCGGCCGCAGGTGCAGGGCCGCTCCATGTTGGTCAAACGCCTCAAGCCCTTACCGGTGGAAGCGGTGGTGCGGGGTTATCTGGCGGGCAGCGGCTGGAAGGAATACCAAGACAGTCGCAGTGTCTGCGGCGTGCCTCTGCCCGCGGGCTTGAACAACGCCAGTCAGTTGCCAAACCCTATTTACACCCCAGCGGCCAAGGCTCAGATGGGTGCGCACGATGAGAACATCACATTCGAGCAAACCGCAGCCATGATTGGTCTGGACTTGGCCAGCCGCATCCGCGACATCAGCTTGGCCCTGTACCAGGCTGCCAGTGCGTTTGCCGCCACCAAAGGCATCATCATTGCCGATACCAAGTTCGAGTTTGGCCTGGACGCCGACGGCTCCTTGCTACTCATGGACGAGGTGCTGACACCTGACTCCTCCCGCTACTGGCCCGCTGAGAGCTACGTTGAAGGCATGAATCCACCCAGTTACGACAAGCAGTTTCTACGCGACTGGCTCGAGACAGCCCAGGTGGGCGGTAAGCCGTGGAGCAAAACCCCACCGGCACCAACACTGCCGCGTGAGGTCATTGAAAAAACTGCAGCAAAATACCGCGAAGCTTTTGAGCGCCTGACCAGTTGAGAGTCAGGCTCGGTTGGCCTGCGTCTGAGCGGGCCGCCTGTCTAGAACATCGGATGATCGGAAAGTGAGGACCCCATGGACAATTTGAAAAATTTGTTAGAGCGACTCGAGCAACTCAACCAAATCGGCGCGGCCCTGTCCAAAGAGCGTGACATTTCGCGTTTGCTGGAGTTGATTTTGCGTGCAGCCAAGTCCATTACCCACGCAGATGGGGGTACGCTGTACCGCATGGTTGATGGCAAAGCTTTGCGCTTTGAGATGTTGCTCAATGACTCCCTGAACGTCGCCATGGGCGGCTCATCGGGCAAGCCCATCACCTTTCCGGATTTGCAGCTGTACCTTGACGATGGCACACCCAATAACGCCATGGTGGCCGCCTACGCGGCCTTGAACCAGCAGACGGTCAACATCAGTGACGCCTACTCCGCCCCGAATTTTGACTTTGCAGGAACCCGGCGCTTTGACGCCAGTACCGGCTACCGTTCACAGTCGTTTTTAACGGTGCCGATGTTAGACCACGAAAACCAGGTTATCGGGGTCTTGCAGCTGATCAACGCCAAACCACCGGGTTCTGTCGAGGTGCAGGCCTTCTCGCCATCGGATCAGAGCCTGACTGAGTCCCTGGCCTCGCAAGCGGCCATCGCCCTGACCAACCGCATGCTGATCACGCAACTCGAGGAACTGTTTGAGTCCTTCATCAGCATGATCAATACCGCGATCGACGAAAAATCGCCCTACACCGGCGGCCACTGCCAACGTGTGCCCACCTTGACCATGCAATTGGCGCAGGCTGTGAACGCCACCAGTGAAGGGCCGCTGGCCGGTTTCAAGCTCGATGAGCGTGATTTGTATGAGCTCAAAATTGCTGGACTCTTGCACGACTGCGGCAAAGTCACGACACCCGTGCACGTGGTGGACAAGGCCACCAAACTGCAGACCTTGTTTGACCGTGTTGACTTGGTTGACACGCGTTTCGAGGTGCTCAAACGCGATGCGGAAATTGCCGCTTTGCAAGCTCAACTGGCGTTGCGAGCACAGGCAGACGCTGGCGCAGAAGCGGCCATCCAGACTCAACTAGAGGCTGATTGCCAGCAACTCCATGCGGACAGGGACTTCTTGCGTCGAACCAACCGTGGCGGTGAGTTCATGAAAGACGAGGATCTGGCGCGCGTGCGCAGCATTGGCCAGAGCAGAACCTGGCATAACCCTGAGGGTGAGCAGCGCGCATTCTTGAGCGACGATGAGATGGAAAACCTAACGATTCGTGCGGGCACTTTGACCGGCGCTGAGCGCAGCACCATCAACCACCACATCGTGGCCACCATCAAAATGCTGGAGACCTTGCCCTGGCCCAACCATTTGAAAAAAGTGACCGAATACGCTGGGGGTCACCACGAGCGCATGGACGGCAAGGGATACCCCAAAGGCCTCACCCGTGAGCAAATGTCCTGGCCGGCACGCATGATGGGTATCGCCGATATCTTTGAGGCCCTGACCGCCTCTGATCGCCCGTACAAAGTAGGCATGACTCTGTCCAAGGCCATGGGCATCATGCACAACTTCAAACGCAATGGGCACATTGACCCCGACTTGTTCGATGTGTTCGTGCAGCAGCGTGTCTACCAGACTTATGCCGAGCAGTTCTTGGCGCCGGCACAAATCGATGAGGTCAAGCCGCAGGACTGGCCGGCTTGAGCGTCCAAGCGCCGGTGACCTGCCGCGCTTACTTGGTCTTGAAGGTGAAGGCACCGTCCCAGTCGGCGCCGGGCGGGTTCTGCTGCAAATAGTCCACCCGCTGGGCGTACATGGGGTAAAGCTCGTGCGCTGGGCACAGTGCTTGAAGCGTGACCAAAGCTGTTTGCGCCGTGCCCCAGTCTTGCTGCCGGTAAGCCGCAAGCGCCTGGTCGTAGAGACGCAATTCCTCGTCTCTACTGGTATCTTCGTGGCCAATCGCGCAGATGGGCTCAAAAATCACCACGGGCAGGTTTTTGCCTTTGACGCGCACCCGATCGAGCTCGCGGTAAACAAAGGTGGGGGCCTGGTTTTTGGTGACCTCGCTGACGATGATGTCCACCCCGTATACGCGGGTCAGTCCCTCTAAGCGCGCACCTAAGTTGACCGCATCGCCCATCACGGTGTAGGCCATGCGAAAGCTCGATCCCATGTTGCCCACGGTCATCTCGCCCGTGCTCAAACCCACGCCGATCAGCACCGGCGGCCATCCCCTTGCTTTGAAACCAGCTTGCAAAGTTTTCAAGTCGGCGATCATGTCCAGTGCGGCTTGCACAGCATGCTCAGCGTGCTGTGTGTCTGCCACGGGTGCGCCCCAGAACGCCATGATGGCATCACCCATGTACTTGTCAATCGTGCCCTTGTGGTGGTGAATCACCTTCGTCATTGGGCTCAGGTATTGGTTCATCAAGTCGGTGAGCTCGGTGGGGCTCAGACCTTCAGAGATGGTGGTGAAGCCGCGCACATCAGAGAACAGAACTGTCAGCTCACGGCTCTCGCCGGCCAATGAATAAGCCCCTGGATCTTTGGCCATTTCACCCACCAACTCGGGCGGCACGTATTGGCCAAACAAACCCGACAACTGGCGCTTGCCGCGCGACTCGATGAAAAAGCCGTAAGCCATGGCAAACAGGTACTGCGCGGTCATCATCAGCAGTAAGGGCGCCAGCGGCAAAACCAGATTGCCCTGCTGCCAGGCATACAAGTTGGCCGCCAACCACGCGCCCATGAAGCTCACGCCAACGGCTGTGGACCACAGTGGACTCAGAGCCGGCAACACCAATGCCAGCACCAAGCCTGACACGACCAAGAGCAGCAACTCCAGGCCCAGGGTGTAGGCGGGACGCTCTTTGATGGTGCCATCCAAAATACCGGCCAGCAAATTGGCATGGGCTTCAACGCCGGGGTAGACCTCGCCTACCGGGGCGCTGCGCAAATCCTGCAGGCCCGGTGCGGTCGTGCCCACCAGCACGATGGCCCCGTTCAACACAGCGGGTGGTACTTTGCCTTTAAGTACATCAGTGGCTGACACATAGGGGTAGCTGCCTGCACGCCCACGGTAGGGAATCAAGGCGCCCACATCAATGTCCACCGGGATGCGACGCGGACCCAATTGCATCGACTCCAATGCGAAATAGTTTTCTTGTCCGTCTGCGTAGTTGAGCTTGACCTGGGACTCGCGCAAGGCCAATCGGGCCACTGCCAAGGCCAGGGTTTCATAAAGCTGCCCATCATGTTGCTGGATCAGGGAAACACGTCTGAAGACACCATCGGCGTCCACCAGGGGCGATGCGTTGAAAAAGCCGCCGGCCAAAGCGCTGGTTTGCAGACTGGTTAAGTTGGCCGTGAACGCGTCGGCCTGCACCGCACCGACCGCAGCAGGGTTGAATGCACCTTTGGCAAACAAAGGAGGCGGCAATTGGCCTGTACTGCCCACTTGCCCCTGTTGGTGTCTGAAATAGTAGCCCAGTGCGACCTGTCTGTTTTTCAGGCTGTTGGCAAAACGGGCGTCGTAGTCCAAAGACGTTTTGAGTTTGGAGAGTGCATCTTGATAGCCAGGGTTGTCCCGCAGCGTGGTTTGACCCAGTGTGGCCAGTGCTGAAAGCCCTGAGCTGTTGTCGGCCTCTGCAAACACCACGTCAAAACCCAGGGTGTCGATTTTGTAATGGTCAAACAACTGGTCCATCAAGCCCGCCAGCACGTCGCGTCCCCAGGGCCAGTGCCCCAAGTCTTGCAGGCTTTTTTCATCAATGTCGACGATCACGATGCGCTTGTCCTGCGTGTTGGGCATGGTCCAGCGAATGCGTTGGTCATAGGCGAAATTTTCAACCCGTGAGACCATGGCCAAGTCCAAAACACCCACGGTGTTGAGCGCGAACAAGACCACGATGGCCAGGCTCAAGGCCAACCTGAGGGCGTGTCGTTTAAGGTAACGCATAGTTTTATGTCAGAAGCTTGCTGTCAGGTTGAAGAAAATCATCTGCCTTGGCGCGAACCCTCTGGGCGTGGCTTGGCGGGCAGGCAAACCAGTATATGGCCGCCAGAAAACAGCCAACAAAGGGTAAACCCTGCACTTGCCTTGTGGGGCTTTTGGGGGTTCACCGGGCTTGGGCACTGACTGACACGGACCCGTTTGCGGTAGGCGCACAAGCATGCCAGGCGGTGTGCTTCTAGCTGCTGGCATTTGTTGGGTCGGCGGCACTGGGCCTGTGTTCGTGCTAAGGTGTGAGAGTGCTGGGGTGAGGCCATTTCTCACCATTTGACTCGCGCGGAAAAAATTTGCCGCGATTGGCATAAGCTGTGCTGCCAGTGCGCACGCCGTCTCGCTCCATGTTGGCGTCATGCCATGACAGGGTCTTGGGCACATGAGCTCCGTTCAACCACGCACAACAAATGGGTGCTGCGCCCCTAAATGGTGTGCAGGCGATGACTTGAAAAGTCGGCCAGAGAGATTGCAAAAAATAAATTTATGCAGTCCATTTTTTAATTTGGAAAAATATGTCAATTCAAAAATCTGTCTCTGTATTTGTATTTGCAAGCTGTTCGGCTTTGCTGGCGCTTCCTAACGCGTTGGCCCAAAACACCACCTTACTCGAAAGAGGAACATACTTAATGGAGAGTGTTGTTGCGTGTGGAAACTGTCATGTGCAACGCGGCGAACAAGGTCAGCCATTGCCAGAAAAAGGGCTCTCAGGTGGCATGTTATTTGATGAAATACCATTCAAGGCCTACTCTCCAAACATCACCATGGACCGTGAAACAGGGATCGGGAAATGGACGGATGCGCAAATAGGCAAAGCCATTCGTGAAGGTATTCGCCCCGATGGTAGTTTGATTGGCCCACCAATGCCAATTGAGTTTTATAGGCACATCTCTGACGCGGACCTCAAGGCCTTAATTGCTTATCTTAGGGCGCAGCCGGCCGTCCGACATGCCGTTGCCAAGTCCACGTACAAGATGCCGCTTCCCAGCAGTTATGGCGCACCCATTACGACGGTGAACGCAACTGAAAAAACCAATGCGCTGAAGTATGGTGAGTACCTGGTCAATATTGGTCACTGCATGCATTGCCATACCCCAATGGACGAGAAAGGGCAGTTGGTATGGTCAAAGTTGGGTGCTGGCGGTCAAATCTTCAAAGGACCTTGGGGTGCCAGTGTTTCGCGTAACTTAACCCCGCATGCATCAGGTCTCAAAGACTGGAGTGATGCGCAAATTGCAAAAGCCATTCGGGCCGGCATTGATAAAAATGGTCAGCCCCTGAAGCCGCCGATGGCGTTTTATTGGTATAAAAATATCAGTGATTCAGATGTCCATGCGATCACAACTTATTTGCGCTCACTGCAAGCCCATAACTAAACTGTAAGCGCAGTCTTTGTTAGCCTGCGTGCATTGAAACTGGGGGCGCAAGCGTCGGTGGCGTTAAGCCCATGCTGGGTTTTGACGCGCGGCAGCCCAGATTTTTCAAGCAAACAAGTGAACACTTCAAAGCCCGGTTCCATGTACGTCACATAAGATGGACTCAAGGTGGAAACCTGGCCCCTCGCCAATGGCTGTCACGCCATGGGCGTGGTCATTGCTTAAATTGGCGCAGGGCGACCAGGTCATGAACACTGGAAAAAAGAAAGTCCGGCCTTCATCAAGGCGGCCAGTCGTTTTTTCAAGACGCCAGCGCCATGTTGCCAACGCCCATCAGTTCAGCATCATGCTGAGCTTGCGGCGGTAGCTCGAGACCAGCGCCGTTTGCGGATCTTCTTGCACCGCAGACTTGCCCAGTACTTCAATGCCACCAGTGGTTTTTCCGGTGTCTTGTCCGCCTTTCGGCTTGGGTGGCGTCATCAGCTCCATCAAGCCGACCATGAGTTTGCGCGGACCTTCGTCGCGCCAGGTTTTGTCGCGCATGATGATCTCCAGCAACTCATCCATGGCTTGGGTCCAAGCGCCCGTGGCTACCAGCAAGCAAGCTTTGGCAAAGCGGGTGTCAAAGTCGCGCTTGTTCACGGCGATGGCTGCATCGAACTGCTCGGGCGCCCAGTCAGCATGGTCGCTGTTGGCGACGTGTTGAATGGCTCCCAGCCACTGTGACAGCCCCTCAAAGCGCAATTGAACCGGAATCTCGGTCAGTTTGGGGGCCAGGGTGGCCGCGGCCTCTTGCAGCTCGCCCAGCTCCATCAGCAGCTTGATGTAGTCAAATCGTGCATCGTTGTTGTTGGGGTCCGCGCTCAGGGCTTCGGCCAGTTTGTTGATGGCCGCATCGGTGTCGCCTGCCTCAAGCAGGGCCTGGGCTTCATCGACCTCGGCTTCGGCGATCAGTTCGTTTTGTGCGGGCAAGTGCTTGTCCAAAAAAGTGCGCACCTGGCTGGCGGGCAGCGCGCCCGTGAAGCCGTCTACCGGCTTGCCCCCCATCATCAAAATGCAGGTTGGAATGCTGCGCACACCAAAAGCTTGGCTGAGTTGTTGCTCATCATCTGAGTTGATTTTGACCAGCGTGAAGCGCCCTTGGTATTCCTCTTCAAGCTGCTCGAGCACCGGCCCGAGCGACTTGCAAGGGCCGCACCAAGGGGCCCAAAAATCGATCAGAATGGGCGTATTCATAGAGGCGGCGACCACCTCGGCTTCAAAATTTTGTATCGTGACGTCAATCATGTTGGTGTAATCAAATAACCCTGTCGGGCTCAAACGTAAAATCTGGCTATGAATAATATCCAAGTCGGTGTGCTCATGGGTTCCAGTTCTGACTGGGACACCATGCAGCATGCGGTACACATTCTCGAACAGTTCTCAATCACGCACGAGGCGCAGGTGGTTTCTGCGCACCGCATGCCTGATGATATGTTCAAGTACGCACAGAGCGCGGCAGGGCGCGGGCTCAAGGCCATCATTGCTGGAGCGGGCGGTGCAGCGCACTTGCCCGGCATGCTTGCTGCCAAAACCACAGTGCCTGTTTTGGGTGTGCCCGTGGCCAGCAAACACCTGCAGGGTGTGGACTCGCTGCACAGCATAGTGCAAATGCCCAAGGGCATACCGGTTGCCACCTTTGCCATTGGCCCGGCGGGTGCGGCCAATGCCGCTTTGTTTGTGGTGGCCATGCTGGCCAACCACGACATCGTCTTGCGCGCGCGCCTTGAGGACTTTCGCGCCGCCCAAACCCAAATGGCCCGCGGCATGACCTTGCCACCCAAGCTGTGAACGCGCCGATGATCTTGCCTGGTGCAACAGGCCAAAACGGTGACGCCCAGCAGACCACACTGGGTGTGATGGGCGGCGGCCAGCTTGGGCGCATGTTTGTGCATGCTGCGCAGACCATGGGCTATGCCACGGCGGTGCTTGACCCCGACGCCATCAGCCCGGCTGGCCTGGTCAGCCACCACCACATCAAGACGGGCTACCAGGATGCGCAAGGTCTGGCGCAGTTGATACAGCATTGCGCGGCCATCACCACCGAATTTGAAAACGTGCCAGCAGCAGCGCTGCGCACGCTGGGCGCAGCCCGCCCAACCGCACCGGGCGCTGACGCCGTGGCCGTTGCCCAAGACCGCATCCAAGAAAAAGCCCATTTGGCACGCAGTGGTGTGCCCGTGGCGCCTTATGCCGTGATTGAGTCAGCTGAGCAGCTCGCCGGCGTGCCCGACAGTTTGCTGCCGGGTATTTTGAAAACCGCCAAGCTCGGTTACGACGGCAAAGGCCAGGTGCGCGTGCCTGACCGCGCAGCGCTGGCCCAGGCCTGGCTAGCGCTTCAGCAAGTGCCATGCGTGCTGGAGCACATGCTCGATCTCAAAGCCGAGTGCTCGGTGATCGTGGCGCGCGGCTGGGACGGCGCGTTGGTGCACTTTGCGCCCCAGCTCAATCTGCACCGCAACGGCATCTTGGCCGTGACGCAGGCGCATACCGGCAATGTCAGCGGTGCATTGGCCCAGCAAGCGGTGGCTGCGGCCAGCACAATCGCCCACGACCTGTCTTATGTGGGTGTGCTGTGCGTGGAATTTTTTGTGCTGGAAGAGGGCTCGCCCTCGCAGCTGTCCTTGGGCAGCCTGGTGGTCAATGAGATGGCACCGCGCCCGCACAACAGTGGCCACTACACCATCGATGCCTGCGATGTGTCGCAGTTTGATTTGCAAGTGCGCACCTTGGCTGGCTTGCCACTGGTGGCGCCGCGCCAGCACAGCGCGGCGGTCATGCTCAACTTGCTGGGTGACTTGTGGGTGGACGGTGCCACGCCACCTTGGGCGAAAGTGCTGGCATTGCCGGGCATGCATCTGCACCTGTACGGCAAGCTCAAAGCCCATGTGGGGCGCAAGATGGGGCACTTAACGGTCACGGCCGCCACTGCTGAGCAAGCCAAAACGCGCGCCCAGGCGGCAGCGGCCATATTGGGCATTGCGCCCTTCTGACCATGATCCTAGCCGGTGACGGGCAAGCGTCCATGCATGCGGCTGCGAACGTTCTCATCTCGGGTGGTTTGATCGGCCTGCCCACTGAGACCGTTTACGGTTTGGCCGCAGACGCGGAGAACCCGCAAGCGGTGGCCAAGATCTTCCAAACCAAGGGCCGACCGGCCGACCACCCTTTGATCGTGCATGTTTACGACTTCGCGGCGGTGCCGCACTTTGCCAGCGAGGTGCCTGCCTTTGCCCGCGCCTTGATGCATGCATTTTGGCCAGGTCCTCTGACCGTGATTTTGCCCAGGCGCCCTGAGGTGGCTGCTGCTGCTGCGGGGGGGCAA
>CAWUSQ010000003.1:0-45155 GCA_963925275.1 uncultured Rhodoferax sp. | reverse complement strand
CCCTGAAGTTGCAGCCCCAAGGCACTTTGCCCATAGGCGGCGGCATGCACATCCCATGTCAAGCCAATGTGCGCTGAGGCCGCATGGATGTCACGAAACTGGCGTTGCAATGGCATGGCGCTCATCAGACCCGAAGCCCCTGCTGCGGGCATCAAGGTGTCTATGGCCTTGACCGAAAGACCGGTCGCGTAGGCGGCATTGCGTTTCCACCGCAGCTTGGTTTCCATACTGGGGTATTCGCCGCGCATCACACTGGCTTCAAGCTCATTCCAATCGCGGCGCATGACGGCTTCAGCAAACTCAACACAGGCCGAAGCCTCAGCAATGCGCGCCTGCACTGGGGACAATTCAGCCAACCGAGCGCCACTGTAGGTACTGGCTCGGTTACGCATTTTGGCGGTGAAGTCTTCAACAGCCGCTTTGGCTGTCCCCATGGGTACGCAGGCAAGCACATAGGCAAAGGCGGCAAAGGTAGGCATTTTGTAGAGCGGGTTGTCATAAATCTTTCCACCTGGAAGATTTTGACCCGCTGCAAACACCTCGGCAGAGACACTGCGGTGATTGGGGACAAAGGCGTCTTCAACCAGTACGTCGTGACTACCGGTAGCCGTCAAACCATAGGCACTCCAGTTATCCTGGCTCTTGTAGTCGGGCGCTTGGATGATAAAAAAGCGGCGCTCTGGTGCGCCACCAGGCACATCGGTCATGGCACCCACAAACATCCATGTACAGGAATCCACACCACTGCCAAAAGGCCACTTACCGCTGACACGGTAGCCGCCCTTGACCTGGGTCGCCTTGCCACACGGGAACGCCAGCCCTGTAGCGCCTAGCGCATCGGGGTCTTGGTCCCAGACATCGTGTTGTGCCTGCAACTCCAATTGACCAAGATTCCAAGCATGCGAGGCCAGATTCGAGTAAACCCAGGCGGTTGAAGAACATCCACGAGCAAGCTCCAGAACCACATCCATCAGCGCACAAAGACCAAGCTCCGACCCGCCGAATGCAGCTGGCTGCATCAAACGCATCAGACCTGCATCATGCAGCTCCTGAATGCTCTCAGTTGGAATGCGGCGGATCGACTCAGCCCGCGCAGCCCGCTCAGCCAGCGCAGGGGCAATGGCTTTGGCCGCGGCCACGGCCTGCTCATGCGTCAACCGAGGTGGTGCGCTGACTTTTTCCAAGCGACGGGTAGGTATTGGGTTGTTCATAGCATGCTCCTTGTCATTTATCCATTAATTTTCAAATATGCGGCATAGAGTGATGTGGTGCCACAGATGAACAAGCGGTTACGCCGTGCCCCTCCAAAACACACATTGGAAACCATCTCAGGCACATGCACTTTGCCAATCAGCGCACCGTCCTGACGATAACATTGCACCCCTTCAGCAGAGCTGCACCACAGGCGCCCATCTAGGTCCACCCGAAAGCCATCAAAAAAACCGCTCGCGCACGTCATCAGCACCTCACCACCACTGACGCTTTTGCCATCACTAGCGAGCTTAAAGTGCCGGATATGGCGCGGCGCTTGGGCATCTTCGGTGAAGCCACTATCAGCCACATACAGCGTGCGCTCATCGGGCGAAAAAGCCAAGCCATTGGGATGATGGAAGTCATCTGCCACACGGCTGAGCTCACCCGAGGTGGAGTCGATTCGGTACACATGACAGCCATCTTGTTCGGCGTGGCCAATACTGCCTTCATAGTCAGCAATGATGCCGTAGTCCGGATCGGTAAACCAGATGGAACCATCTGACTTGACGATGACATCGTTGGGTGAATTAAGGCGTTTTCCCCGGTAGCGATCTGCCAGGACAGTGACCCTTCCGTCGTGCTCTGTGCGGGTGACGCGTCGGCCTTGGTGTTCGCAAGTAATCAGGCGGCCCTGGGCATCCATCGTATTCCCGTTGGCGTAGCCAGAAGGCTCCCGAAAAACTGAAACCGAGCCATCGGTTTCATCCCAACGCATGATTCTGTTGTTGGGCAAATCACTCCAAAGCAAGTAGCGCCCACCACCAAACCAAACAGGTCCTTCAGCCCAACGGCAGCCAGACCACAAGCGATCAAGACGGGCATGCCCCACAAAACAGCCTGCAAATTCAGGCTCAATCACTTCAAATCCACTGCCTTCAATTTCACCGTAAAACATCTTTTTTCTCCCGAAGTCGCGCAACACCAGCAAGCAGTCTCAAAGCGTCATGCACAGCGAGGTTGCATCGTGGTCGATCACATGGCAGCACACGGTGCCTGGGATGGACCCGAGGACCGGCGTGCGTGTCTTTATCGACCGAGAGCTGCGTTGACACGCGGCATCACCTCCGTGGCGAACAACTCCATCGAACGCTTGCCCAGTTGAGGGTCCATCCAGTCATGACACGCGTACAACAGGTTTCCAAAGTCACCCACCTGCTCGTGAAAGGCCAAGATTTGATCGACCACTGAATTCACTGTACCTGCGAGCACCAGTCGCTGGGTCACATAGTCTGGCGTGATCAGGCTGTCGTCCATGCTTTGGTCCGTTTTAAACAGATTTGAACGACCACCGCCACCCACCAACTTGCGCACCAATTGCTTGAAGTAGAAGTGATAAGGACCACCTTCTTGCAAAGCATAGCGTTTAGCCGTGGCGTCGTCGTCAGCCACAAAAATACTTTTGGCCACACGCCACTCTGATGGGCTGGCCTGTGCCCCAACGGCCAAGCGGCCTTCCACATACTTCGGCCAGTGCGTTTTTACCCACTCAGGCAGCAAAAAGTTTGCTGAAATGGGCTGCCAACCGCGTTTGGCCATTTCCGTCACGCCCTTTGAAAACGGCGCAACAGCAGTGCCCACGATCAAGGGGTGCGGTTTTTGATAGGGTTTCATGATGAACCCTTGGCCAATGGATGGGATCATGGTTTTTTCGACAGTCACATTCCAGAACTCGCCCTCAATGTTGTAAGGGGGATCAGATTCCCATATCTTGAGCACGGTGTTGATGCCCTCAACAAACATGGCATTGCGATCTTTACCAAGGTTGCCAAACACCTCTGCATCCGACATCAAGCCCCCGGGGCTGATACCCAATATGAAACGACCTTTGAGCAAATGGTCCATCATGGCGGCCTGCGCGGCAATAGCAGCAGGATGGGAATTAGGCACATTGACGGTACCGGTTCCCAGCATGATCTGCTTGGTCTCAGCAATCAAACTTGCCAAAAAAATCATCGACGATGTAACCATCTCAGCCGCATCGGTGACATGCTCGCCCACATACGCTTCGCTGTACCCCAGGCGATCTGCCAATATCACCGCCTCTCGATCTTCCTGCAGCGTTTCGCTGATGTCTCGTCCCGGTGGATGCAAAGGCATCATGAACATGCTGTATTTCAAATCAATCCCCTTATGTCTCAAAAATCGATCGCGTTAAACGGCCAAGCTTGCGGCGTCACACACGTATTTTCCTTGGCAAAACAACAAGGTTGGTCTGTGTTCGTAGGCATAACGCTCTACTTTCCCCAAAAAGAGTATGTGGTCACCAACCTCCAAACGTTCGACGGTTTGGCACTGCAAAACAGCAGCTGAGTCTTCAAAAATGGGCAGGCCTTCAACACCATCTGAAAACGATAAACCACTGAATTTATCAACGCCAGGTCTGGAAAATCGCTTCGACAATTCAATTTGATCCACGGACAGAACATTGATGACGAATCGCTGAAACTGGTCAAACACCTCCAAACTAGGTGATGTTTTTACCAAACTCCAAGAAACGATTGGCGGGTCTAAAGAAACCGAGCTAAAGGAGTTGGCCGTCACCCCGACCAAGCGGGTGGCGCGTGAGCCCGTCGTGACCACCGTCACGCCGGTTCCAAAACTTCCCAAAGCATGCCGGAAGTCGCGCGAGTCGAAAGCTGTAGAGTTGGTGTTCATGTGATCATTCTAAGGTGATCAAATGAACTAATTGTAAGTGTTTTCCCTAACATTCAGGACAGATTGCCGCTATCGAACTGGCGTCTGGCCGCACAAACCAGGCAACACCGCCCGCGCTCCAGCCATGAAGTGGGCAATGGTCAAGCGAATCATTTCTTCAAGGTTGTCCTCAATCGGGACATCAAAAATCCAACGTCGCTGCCCAAAATAAAAAATCCGGGCGTTGATGCTCCACACCAACTCCACTTCCGAATTTTTCAGCGGCATCTCATCCACACCAGGCAGGCCAAACTCTTTGCGTAGTTCCTCCGCAATGGGCTCCAGAATTCTGGACCGCAGCATATCGAGGTATTTGCGGTTGATGCGCTCGCCGCGCAAGCCTGAGAACATGAAGATCCTGACCCAATCACGGTTCAATGCCGTCTTTGCATACGCGCTGTACATGATGTTCAGGCGTTGCTCCATCGGCAGGCTTTGATCCCGGATGATGCTCTCCCAAAACGGGTTCCAGCGTCCAATGTAGACCTCCTGGTAAACGCGTTCGATCAAGGCCTCTTTGTTAGGAAAGTACTTGTACAACAACGATTGGGTGACATTCAGACGCCTTGCCAATTGGCGCGTGTCGCCACTGAAACCAACTTCCGAAAAAAATTCAACAGCGCCTTGAGCGATTTGTTGCTCCCGCTCTTGCGCACTCAGTCGAACTTTGACTTTGGCTGATTTATTTGTTTTTTGGGTCGTCATAGCGTCCATTGTTACCCAAGCCTGAGTTCGGTCATGGCATGACCGGCTCTTTAACGCGCTCAATGCCTCGGGTAAGCGCTGAGGTCATGATCGCCTCCACTGCAGCCACATTGGCCAGCATTTCACGGTGGCTAACAGGGTACGGCTGCTGGCCCCTGATGGCCGCGGCAAAAGCTTCCAAATTAGCCAAAACCGCCGGATAAGGTGGCTCGAACGTGCGCCGACTCTCCTCGCCCCGCACCACACGCAAGACGTCCCAGCCCGTCGGATTTTCTGGGTGCGTTCGATCCCTGATTTCAAACCACCCTTTGGAGCCGTAGACGGCCAACCTGCCTTCAAACGGCGTGGCCAAAATGGCGGAGATCAGCGCATTAGCCCCATTAGGGAAGGCCATCATTAAACCCAGGGTGTCGCCATTTTCAAAGTCTGACCCCCGCGTCGATAAACGTGTCCACACCGATTCACACGGCCCCAAAATGGCAATGGCCAAGTCCACCAAATGAATGCCCGTGGCGGTTAAAGGCCCAACCGGCGCATGTTTGTTTGACAAACGCCAGTTATCTTTAGGCAGTGCAAAAAATTTGTCCTGGCTGAAGTTGGCCTCGATCTGCAAAACCTCACCGTAGCGACCAGATGCCAGCTCCTCTCGCAATGCAATCACCGCAGGTTCAAACCGGCGTTCATGCCCAATACCGAGCACGCGCTGATGTCTCACACAGTGGCCTAAAGCCTCTTGTGCATCGGCAAGCGTCAGACACAATGGCTTTTCACAAAACACATGCAAGCCGGCCTGAGCGGCCTGCGCAATTTGCCGTGCATGTTGCTGGTGCGGCGTACACAACACCACAGCCTCCATACCCGGTAGCTTTAAAAACTCATCGAAATTCTCGAAGATGTCCACCCCTGAGAGCAGGTCGTCCTGGCGCATCTGTTGGCGCAAGTCCGAACTTGATTCGACCACAGCCGCCAGTTGAAATTTACCGGAGGTTTTTAATTGCCGGGCAATGGTTTTTCCCCACCAGCCAAACCCCACGACACCCACTTTGACAGGGGCCATACCGCTTTCCACGCTGTTAGCAATCACCATAACTTTTCCTCCGTTTCGACTGTTAGCTTTTATACTGCCGCGAATTTACACCAAACTGGAGATCACATGAACACTAAATTAAAGCCATCAAACCCGAAGGTCACGGCCTTGCCGCGCGTCGGATTCATGGGATTGGGCATTATGGGCTCGGCCATGTCAGGCAATTTGATCAAGGCTGGATTCAGTGTTTACGGCTTTGACCCCAGTGCGCCGGCCCGAGCCAGGCTTAAAAAAGCAGGTGGCCTGCCGTGCAAAAGCATGGCCGAATTGGCTGGCGCTGTTGATGTCATCATTTCGTCACTGCCAAGTGCCAAGGCATTGATCGACGCGTCGCAAGCGATTGCCAGTGTTGCGGCCAAAAGCATGTTGGTTGTTGAGACCAGCACGCTGGACATCAACGACAAAATTCAGGCCCAAAAAATTCTCTCGGCCAGCGGCATCACTTTGCTGGACTGTCCCCTTTCGGGAACCGGCGCCCAGGCTGCTCGCAAAGATCTTTCGGTGTATTCCAGCGGCCCCGAAAAAGCGATCAAAAAACTCAAGCCGGTGTTTGATGGATTTTCCAAAGCCAATTACTACCTGGGCGCATTTGGTAACGGCATGAAAATGAAGCTCATGGCTAATTTGCTGGTGGCCATTCACAACGTGTCCACCGCTGAAGTGCTGCTCTTTGGTGAGCGCTTTGGTATCCCAGCAGATAAGGCTGTCAAAGTCTTGGCCGACGGCGCCGGCGGCTCTCGCATGCTCGATGTGCGCGGGCCGATGATGGCCACACACGACTGGAACGATGCCACTATGAAAGTGGCCATCTGGCAGAAAGACATGAAATTGATTGCCGACGCTTTGGCCCAAACCCACACACCGGCGCCATTGTTTGCTGCAACCGTACCCATATACAACGCAGCCATCGGCATTGGCCATGGCGATCACGACACCGCAGCCGTGTTTGATGTTCTCGAAAAAATGTGCGTCGCGCCAAAAGTCAATCGCAAGCGCTGACACCACTGGCACCAATTTACGAAGGACTAGACTGGCCACGCAGCCACAAAAGCATGAAAATCGGCATTCAGGAGCCCGCCGAAATGCGTTGGGGGACCGCTGCCCGCCTGAACCCACACGCCCCTGGCTTGGCCAAACCTTGACAGCAAGACTTGAAGCACGCCTGCTTCAACCGCCCATTCATCCTTTAAAGGAGTGCGCAATTGACAAAACTGAAGCTTAAAAAGGCCAGGGTCATTGGCCAGAACACCATCTTGACAGCACGCGCGCCATCCCATCATCAGATGGGTGTGGGTGCGCCTGAGTTCACCGTGTCATCGGCCAGCTGTCCCAATGCAGGCTCAAATTAACGCGTCAATTGGCGTCATTGGCTTGGGCATCATGGGTGGCCTGATGGCCCGGGAGTTGATCACAGCGGGGCATCAGGTTTTTGGCTATGACATTGATCCTGCGGCCCTCAAAGCATTTGAGTGTCATGGGGGGCGGGTGGCGCAAGACGCTCGATCCGTCGCATCCCAGGCCAACATCTTGATCTTGTCGCTGCCCAGCGCGGCAGCCTGCCTAGCAGTAGCCGCACACATTGCACCCGCCTGCGCTGAAAGCGTTATTGGCAAGATCATCGTTGAGACCAGCACTTTGTCTATCGAAGAGAAAGTGACTTTTGCCGGCTGCTTTGACACGCGGCAGACCCGGGTACTCGATTGCCCTATTTTGGGCACGGCAAATCAAACGGGCGACAAAAACTGGACCATTTACATGAGTGGACCGTCCGACGCCTGCGAGAAAGTGAGCCGCTTGCTCGGCATTTTCAGTGACGACACACCTTATGTAGGCACTTATGGCGCGGCCACCAAACTGAAGTTGCTTGCCAACCACCTGGTCGCGATTTACAACGTGGCCTATGCTGAGACTTTGAGTCTGGCAAAAAAATCAGCGCTTGACCCGGAAGTCGTGGCCAGGCTCTTGGGCCAAAGCCGGCTTTTGGCTACCGGCGTCATGCACAACAGAATGCCGATGATGGTCAAGCAACAGTATGTGCCAGCCACCATGAAAATTGAAACTTGGCAGAAGGACATGCGTACCATCAAAGCCTTGGCGCTCGCGGTCGGCAGTCCGACACCACTGCTTGATGCCTGCGCGCCCATTTACACGGCTGCCATGCAGCTGGGCCTGGGCAGCCAAGATACTGCAGCCGTTGCAGAGGTTTTTTCAACCGAGGCGAACACTTCGGCAGAGGCAGACCCCAACGCACCCTTTTTAAAACCTAGGGTTAGCACCTATTAAATTGTTCACCTGATCACCTTATAGTAATCAGACGATCAACAAGAATCATCTCCTTTAATTTAGAAGACCACTATCAACTGACCGGTTACGCAAGCTGGTGGATTGAATCGAGGCGACTGCGTTGAATAAACCAGCTCGCTTCATCAGCGCCAACTTGATTTGACCATTTGACCTGTTTTTAAACGCAAAGATTCCTATGCTTTCATCGCCCTCCCCAGCATCTCGAGCAGACCAAACGCTGTCACACAACATGCGGCTTCTATCCCACCATGAGCTTTCCGGCTTTGGCGGGCTGGGAGAAGGCATGGCCATGCAACTCTTGCCTGGTGGACGCCGCATCATGTGGCTGGCTCATGAGTCGGCACCAAAAAACTTTTCAGGCGTTGATGTCACGGATCCGCGCAATCCAAAGCTGATCGTGCAGACTGATTTGCCACATATGAAACTGCGCTCCAATTCATTGGATGTGGTGGGCAACACCATGGTGGTTGCTTACCAATCCAGTGAGGTGGGTATCAAGCCAGCAGGCGTTGACCTGTTTGATATATCCGTTCCGGAAAAGCCTCGCTTGATCTCGCACTTTGACTGCTCCGGCCCCCACTCTAGGGGCGTGCACGCGGTGTGGTTTGTGGACGGCGAGCACATACACATGGCGGCTGGGTCAGGTGACTTTGTGCCACACAACCCCTTGGACGATCAGTTTTACCGCATTCTTGACGTCAAGAATACCTCGCGTCCTGAAGAGGTTGGTCGCTGGTGGTATCCCGGAACCCGAGTAGGTGACAAAGAGCCGCCTCCCGCTAGGTTGCCCAAACAGTTTGACACGGGCTTTAGAACCCACAACACCAACGTTTTTCCTCAGCGGCCTGATCGTGCATTCGTCGGCTACATCGACGGCGGTGCCGTGGTGCTCGACATCTCTGATATGAGCAACATGAAAGTGGTGTCGAGCTGGAATCACTCGCCACCATTCAATGGCTTCACACACACTGTGCTGCCACTTTTCGACCGCGGTCTATGGATCGTGAGCGATGAGTGCGTGCAAGACGGTGGTGCTGACTGGCCCAAACTGGTCTGGGTGGTGGATGCTCGCAACGAGGCCAACCCCGTGCCGATTGGTACATTTCCAGCGCCTCCCTACGACGCCTTTGCCAAGCGCGGTGGCCGCTTTGGCGCCCACAACCTGCACGAGAACCTGCCAGTGCCTGGCTCATTTCAGTCTGACACCATCATCGTTGGGTCATTTTTCAACGCTGGTGTTCGGGTCTATGACACAACCGACCCCTTCGCGGTTAAAGAAATTGCTTACTACGTGCCGGGTGCGCCCAAACTCTCGCCCGCAGGCGCCATTCAACTCAATGACGTTTATGTCGATGAGCGACAAATTGTCTACACGGTTGATCGCTTCACCGGTGGCCTGTACGTGCTGGAAATGACAATTTAAGGGCCCGGTTTGCGACCAGACCTCCTAAGCAGAAAAATCCCTCTGACCCTGATCACAGGTTTTTTGGGAAGTGGCAAGACCACGCTCATCTCGCATTTATTGAAACACGATGACATGCGCAGAGTCGCCGTCGTGGTCAATGAAGTGGGCGAGGTTGGCATAGATCACGACCTCATCTCTTTCTCTTCGGAAAACATAAGTCTGTTGGCCAACGGCTGCATTTGCTGCTCCGTTAGAACCGATTTACAGGAAACCTTAAGGGACTTGTTTGCCCAGAAAAGAGCGGGTAATGTGCTCGATTTTGACCGGGTCATCGTCGAGACAACAGGCCTTGCTGATCCAGCTCCGGTGATGCAAACGCTTTTCAGCGACACCCTGCTTGAAGCGCAATTTCGTCTGGATGGCGTGCTCACGCTGGTCGACTCGGTATTGGGCGCGCACACCCTGCGCGCGCACCCGGAAGCACTCAAACAGGTGATGATGGCCGATGCCCTGTTTCTGACCAAAACCGACCTGTCTTCGCCTGCACAACGCGCCGATTGCCGCGCTGTGCTGGCCGATTTACGTCCAGAGCTTGAAGCACAAGAAGTCGAACAGGGCAGGCTTGAACCATCGAAACTGTTAGGTTTCGGCCTGGCTAATCAGCGAGACACCGAGAAATTCAAACGTTTCTTTGGCCAAGCGCTTGACGCTGAATCACAGACTGAGGGCAAGCCGCTGGCACAACAATGGCGCTCGCAGCACACGGCTTACAGGACCCAAACCCTGCGTTTTGACAAGGCGTTCACCTGGGTCGCTTTTTCAGAGGCACTCGATTTGCTGACCCGCCTGCGTGGCGCCGATCTTCTTCGGATGAAAGGCATTGTGAATGTCGAAGGTGCACCCGTCGTCGTTCAGGGTGTTCAGCATTTGATTCAGCCCCCCGTCACGCTCGATCACTGGCCAAGTGATGATCGTCAATCCCGTATCGTGTTCATCACCCGCGGCATTGAGTACAGCGCACTGGTGAATGTTTTCAGCGCCATCGACCTCTTGATGTCACCTGCGCCCGATGCAAGCGCTCAAAAGACATCTGATTTTGTGAAGGAAGCGACGTGAGAAAAGTTTGGCGCAGTGTGTTCCCATTTTTGGTTGTCGGTTCTATCTGGGAACTGACGGCCCATTTTGGAAGCTTCCCAAAGCGGTTGTTTCCTTCTGTTGAGTCGATTGTTATGGCTTTCGTCGACTTGGCCCAAAGTGGCATCATTTTTCACCATGTCGAGCAAACACTGATGCGCTTACTACTGGGCGCAGCGATAGCAGCCATCGTTGGCGTCAGCGTAGGTTTGTGGATGGGGCGCAGCAAACTTGCGGAAGACTTCATTTCGCCGCTGGTAAGTATTGTGGCGCCCATACCCGGCCTGGCCTACGCGCCACTGTTCATGCTCTGGTTCGGCCTGGGCAACCTGTCGACCATTATTTTGGTTGGCTTTGTCGCTTTTTTCCCCATCGTTTTGAATACCTGGACTGGCGTCAAAGGCGTGAAAAAACTCTGGATTAGTGCAGCGCGCTCTTTGGGCGCAGGCGACGCCGTGATGTTTCGCCAAATCATCTTTCCAGCGTCTCTACCCTATATCTTGACAGGCTTGCGCTTAGGCGTTGCCCAAGGTTGGCGTATTTTGGTTGCAGCCGAAATGCTGGCTGCGGTGCCCTGGGGCCTGGGCTGGCTTATTTTTGGTGCAAGAGAGTTCATGAACACCGATGTGATGCTAGCCGGCATCGCCGTCATTGGCGTGACTGGCCTGGTCATTGAAAACGTGCTGTTCAAACAGATCGAAAAAATCACACTGATACGCTGGGGGATGATGAGCGCATGATGGCCTTGAATTTTTCCAAAACGACAGTCCGAGGTCTATCGGCATTGGCAGCCACTTTGCTGCTTTACGAGGCCGTTGCCAGAAGCCATGTTTTTGCCCCTGCCCTGATGCCCAGCTTGGTCAGTGTCTTTGGCGTATTTTTCAGCTTGACGGCGGACGGAACACTGTTTCAGCATTCTGGGCACACCATGATGCGCGTTCTGGTCGGATGGTTGTTGGCTATCTTGGTGGCACTTCCGCTGGGTGTTTTGATGGCACGTGTGCAAAGGATTGAAGAATTTTTCATGCCGCTGGTCAGCGTATTGATGCCTATTCCTTCTCTGGCGTGGGTCCCAGTCTTCATACTTTGGTTTGGTTTGGGTAATGTCACCACCATATTGATCGTGTTTTACGCTGCTTCTTTCCCCATGCTGATCAACGCTTGGACGGGCGTGCGCTCGGTGTCCAAACTATGGATTCGCTCAGGCCAGTCTTTAGGGGCCAGCCCTGCGCGCTTATTTTGGTCGGTGATCATTCCTGGTGCCTCGCCTTTCATCATCTCAGGCGTGCGCCAGTCATTTCAACGGGCTTGGATCGCTGTGGTAGGGGCGGAAATGATCGCAGCCTCTGATTGGGGACTTGGTTGGGTCATCTTCGACTCCAAGGAATTTTTAAACACCGAGGTCATGCTTGCGTCCCTGGTGGTGATTGGCATCATAGGATTCATGTTTGAGCGTCTCGTACTCTCAAAACTTGAACGTGTCACGGTCAACCGCTGGGGAATGGTGAACCAAACCAGGGACAAGGAATAACATGAGTTACATTGATATCGACAAAGTCAGCTTGGAATACGATTCTGAAAATCGGAAAGTCCTCGCACTTCAGGAAGCAAGCATCCAGATAGAGAAATCCGAGTTCTGCTGTTTGATTGGGCCCAGCGGTTGTGGCAAATCAACACTGCTCAACATCCTGGCAGGGTTTCTTGAACCCACACAAGGCGTTGTGCGCATAGGTGGCCGCCCCATCCAAGGCTATGGAAGTGACCGGGGTATTGTGTTTCAAGACTTTGCCCAGCTCTTTCCCTGGCGCACAGCGCTGGGAAATGTGACTTTCGGTTTGGAAATGAAGGGCATGGACAAGGCCGCGCGTCAAGAAAAAGGTATGGAATACCTGAAGATGGTGAAGCTTGAAAAGTTTGCGCATGTCTACCCCCATCAACTCTCTGGCGGTATGCAGCAAAGAGTCTCTATTGCGAGAGCCCTCGCCTACGACCCTGAGGTGCTGTTGATGGATGAACCATTTGCCGCGCTCGATGCCATGACACGTGACAGCATGCAATTGTTGTTAACTGAAATTTGGGAACAAACCAAAAAAACCGTGATTTACGTCACCCACAATGTGGCAGAAGCGGTTTATTTGGCTGATAAAGTTGTGATCATGTCCCCACACCCCGGACAGATAAAAGAAATTGTTCAAAATGATTTACCACGGCCACGAAACCAGTTGAGCCTGGATTTCCTCGCGCAGCAACAACGGCTCATGGCCTTGCTGACTGGTACCGCGATAAAAGATGTCTGATTTTCAACCACGCAAAGGAGACAAAAATGACTGATCAACACAACAGAATTGAGCGCCGCAAGGTTTTGCTCGCCTCGGGCGCCGGCCTTTTGACGGTCGGCCTGGGCCTGCCCCGGATGGCCATGGCACAAACCAAACTGCGCCAAGGCTTTCAGACCAACATCTGGGGCATGCCAACTTACTACCTGTTACGTTCTGGACTGCTTGAAAAGCATGGCATTAGCTTTGAAGAGTTTGCTGTTCCGTCGGGCAATCTGACGATGCAGCAAATGGTGGCGCGTCAAGTTGATGTCGGCACCTACGCAGGCCCTTCTTTTGTCACAGGCAACGCCAAAGGAGGCCTGGTTGCCATTGCGGTGATTGAACAAGTCGGCAAGACCACCAGCATCATGGCGCGCAAAGAACTCAACATCACCAAAGTTGAACAACTCAAGGGCCTGAAAGTTGCCAATCAGACGGGCTCATCCATTGGCAACATCTTTGTTAACCAGATCGCGCCAGCGCATGGCCTGAAAAAAGGCGATTACACAGAAGTTCGCATGAACGTCAATGACATGGTTGCCGCTATGGCAGCTAAAACTGTTGATGTCATGGTGAACGTCGAGCCCTATAACGCCATCGCCGTGGCCGACGGTCTGGCCACCCAGGTGATGAACTATTACGACGTGGACACCATGCCGGTCGTGATGGCTGCAACACCAGAGTTTGTGCAATCACAGCCTGACATGGTGGTCAACTACCTCAAAGCATGGCTAGAGGTAGCGAAAGACTTTAAAGAAAAACCCGACCAAGTTGCCAAAGTCATCTACGACTTCTATGCGTCCAAAGGCTACAAGATGTCACCTCAAACATTTAAGAATGCCTTGTCAACCATCATCGTGGATCCGGGCTTCCCTTCGGATTTCGAAAGCTATGCTCAAAAACAGGCTGAGATTTTGGTCAAGGCGAAAAAGATCGCCAAGGTGCCTGACTGGAAAGTGGCGCTGCGCCCGGACTTCATGGCCAAAGCCATGAAAGGTTGAGCGCATCTGCCTGGGCGCCCTTCGTCTAGGCATGAACTGCTAAGGCTTGGGTATGCCCTACCCGCCTGCGACGAACCCCACTGTGCGTGGGGTTCGTCGTTCATGGGCTGTGACAGAACAAAAACAGATCGCCTCGTTTTCGCCAACCGCTGGGGCCACGGAAGTCTTAACGCGCCACATCGCCCGTCAAAGTTTGCCGCCCTTATCCGAAAATACTGCCCGCAGACGCTACGCGGTAACTGGCCCATTCCAAATCACCAGCCGACTGGCGTCTTGACGAGTGGCGGCTTGTGTCGATCGCGTCCGGCGCATTCAGCGCAGCCAAGCGATTCGGCGGCGTCAACGGTTTGCAGTTCCTGTGGTTACGCTGTGCAAAAGAGCTGGCCCCAGTAAGGTATCCTACGCTGGCCAACTTAGACGCTGTAGCACCACACCCCTTGGTTAGACAGTCACAACACACCAAGGTGCTGCGTCATGCGCATAGGCCATCCACAAGGCCCACAGGGCACTGGCCGTGAGCGCCAAGCCAGCCAACCGCACCCCCCAACTGCCATCACGGTTACCCCGCAGTCTCAGCCACAGCCAAGGAGCAAGCATCATTGACACACTTGTACCCAATGCAAACAGCGCCATCACACCTGCCCCTGAGAGCGCCTGACCGCTAAGCCCTGCCACCATCAACGCCGAGTAGAGCAAGCCGCAGGGCAGCAGCGCCCACAACATGCCCACCACAAGAGGCAAGCCTGAGGGCTTGTCCAAGGCCAGTGCACGCGCACGCTGCCACAACAGCTTGCCGGCACGCTCCATCCAAATGGGTTGCCGTGCCTGCCAAACAAGCATCAAGCCCATGACGGCCAGGGCAACGTGAAACAGGCTCCACAGCGGACGCAGAGCGGCCGATTGCACGGTGAGCCAGCCCATGCCTTGCATGGCGAAACCCGCCAGCGCACCCAACGCCGAGTAACCAACGAGCCGGCCGATTTGAAAACCCATGAGCATGCGCCACCCTTTGGCGTTGCTGCGCTGCGCTAACCCGGAACAGGCGGCACCACACATGGCCACGCAATGCGGGCCACCCACCAAACCCATCAACAAGGCCGTGGTGGCCAGTGACGATTGCATCTTGAAAAGACTTACAGTATTTTGGAAAACTTGCTGCGCAACGCAGTCGGCTGCAAGTATCGATCAAACACCATGGCCACTGCACGCACGAAAAACCAGCCCCGATGGGTCACGGTAATGCCTTGGCCATGGAGGTGAACCAGACCTTGTTCACGCTGTTGCGCCAGCATGGACAACTCCCGAGAAAAATAGGTCTTGAAGTCAATCAGGTAGGCCTCCCCAATGGCCTGAAAGTTCAGATCCCCCTGGCACATGAGCGCCATGATGACCGAGCGGCGGATCAAATCATCCCGGGACAAGGCTATACCGCGCACCACGGGAAATTGCCCCTGGTCCAGTAAGTCGTAATACGCCTCTAAGCTCTTGGCATTTTGGCTGTAGCTCGAGCCTATCCGCCCGATAGAGGACACGCCCAGCCCAATCAAATCGCAATCCGCCTGGGTACTATAGCCCTGAAAATTTCGGTGCAGTCTGCCCTGTCGTTTCGCCACCGCCAGTGCGTCAGTTGGTAGCGCAAAATGGTCCATGCCAATGTAGACATAGCCGCCGTCCATGAAGGTCTTCATGGCGCTCGCCAACATGCTCACTTTGCTGCTGCCTGTCGGAATGCGATCGCTATCAATGCGACGCTGTGGCTTGAAACGTTCAGGCAAGTGGGCATAGGCATACAGTGCAATGCGGTCGGGCCTGAGCGTCATGACTTGCGCCATGGTGCGCTCAACCGACGCAGGGGTTTGCTCAGGTAGACCGTAAATCAGGTCAATGTTGATAGACTCAAAACCGCGTTGTCGGGACGCTTGCACCAATTCTGATACCTGTTCAAAGGGCTGTATGCGATGCACGGCTTTTTGAACCGCCGGGTCAAAGTCCTGCACGCCAAAACTCAGACGGTTAAAACCAAGTTCAACCAGCGTATCCAGTCTGTCGGGGTCAATGGTGCGTGGGTCAATTTCAATCGAGTACTCGCCGCCGGCCACCAATTTAAAGTGGTCTCGCAGCATGCTCATCAACTCGCGCAACTCGTCGTCAGCTAAAAAAGTGGGCGTGCCGCCACCGAGATGCAGTTGAGAGACGATGTGCTGATGCCCCAGGTGATGGGTGTGCAAGGCTAGCTCTTTTCGCAGATAACGGAGGTAGACCTTGGCGCGGTCGTGGTGCTTGGTGATGATTTTGTTACAGGCGCAGTAGTAGCAAAGCGACTCGCAAAACGGAATATGCACATACAAGGACAAGGCACTGGCCTTCGTACCGATGCCCAAGACGCGTTGCTCCAAAGCTTGAACATAGTCTTGGTGACCGAAAGCCTCAACAAACCGGTCGGCCGTGGGGTATGAGGTGTAGCGGGGGCCAGCAACGTCATATTCATGAATCAAGGCTTCAGAAATTGACTCGCTGGTGATAACAGTGGTGACCATGAAAATCCCTTTTGGTAGACGCTGACTGTGCCTTCAGATCTGGGCTACCACGTTGACTTTGATCAAAAATTGACGTTCTGGTAAAAACATTCATAATTAACATAAATCAAAAACACAGGGAGCCCATTGCCATGAAGTACGAAGCGCCGCCAATTACCTGTTCAGACTGCAAGATGCGCGACCTGTGCATGCCGGCCGGTCTTGATAAAGATGAAATTGACCGCATTGATGCGGTGGTGGGCGGAAGACGCAGGGTTAAACGGGGTGAGACCTTGTTTCGCAGCGGCGATATTTTTGTCAACCTGTATGCGATTCGCACCGGTTTTTTTAAGACCTGCGTGGCCACAGAAGACGGCCGCGACCAGGTGACCGGCTTTCAAATGGCGGGGGAAATCATGGGGCTCGACGGCATTGTCAACAACCAGCACACCTGCGACGCCGTGGCGCTGGAAGACACCGAAATCTGTACCCTACCGTTTGAAAAAATAGAAGATTTGTCCAGGGAGATGACGTCCTTGCAACGCCATGTGCACCAGATCATGAGCCGCGAGATTGTGCGTGAGAATGGTGTCATGTTGCTGCTGGGCAGTATGCGTGCTGACGAAAGGCTCGCCGCTTTTTTGCTCAATTTAACCCAACGCATGCAGGTACGGGGTTTTTCTAGTTCAGAGTTGATTCTGCGCATGACCCGCGAAGAAATCGGCAGCTACCTGGGTTTGAAGTTAGAGACCATCAGCAGGACGTTTTCCAAGTTCGTCAGTGACGGGGTCATTGAGGTCAAGCAGCGTCATGTGCGCATCATTGACACTGAAGCGCTTCAAGCCATCGTCAACCCAGCCTAAGCAGCACTCACAGCCGCTGCGCGCTTATTTAACGACGGGAACCACACCGGTTTGGGCGTGGTTGCGTGCTTGCATAGCGGGCGCCTGAGCGCTTAGCTGCACCGGCTGACCTGCCGTATCACTCACCAAATATGGCTTGTTGTAATGGGGATCGGTCACGATTTCATTGGGGCTGTTCAAGGCAATGTACAGGGTCACAAAACCGGCAACCACCACCACAGCAGGGCCAGCAATCACCATCCAAACATGACCGAAGCACCACCATGGTTGTGGACTTGGGTCGGACTCGATGGGTTGTTGTGCGGGCATGCTGGTTGACGGGTTCAGGCTTGGTTCGGTTCGGGCAGCAAAAGCTCAAGGCTTGTTGGACAGGCCCCAGATGTAAGCCGTCAGGATGTGGATTTGAGGCGCCGTCAGTTTGTCTTTCCAAGACGGCATCACGTTTTGTTTACCCTTGTTGACCATTTCCAGAATCGCTCTTTCGCCGTAGCCATGCAGCCAAATATCATCGGTCAGATTGGCGGACCCCACAGCAGGCATGCCCTTGCCGCCGGCGCCGTGGCAGGCCGCACAAACCGTGAACTTGTCTTTGCCCAAAGCCGCACGCACGCTGTCGTGTGGGCTACCAGACAGGCTAAGCACGTAATTGGCCACATTTTTGATGTCATCTGCGCCACCCACGGCAGCCGCCATAGGCGGCATGTTGCCCAAACGGCCATTGCTCAGGGTTTCTTGAATGTTCTCGGGGGCGCCACCCCATAACCAATCACGGTCAGCCAAGTTCGGAAAACCCTTGCCGCCTCGGGCATCAGAAGCGTGGCACTGGGCACAATTGTTGCTGTAGAGCCTCTCGCCAATACCCATGGCCACCGGATCTTTAGCCACCTCTTGCGCCGAAAGGCCAACGTACTTGGCATAGATGGGTGCGCTTTGCGCATTGCCTTTTTCTATTTCTTTGAGCATTTGGCCATGCGAGGTCCAGCCCAATTGGCCAGCGCTGCTGCCCAGACCTGGGTACAAGAACAGGTAGACCAAGGCAAACACAACGGTGAGCACAAACAAGTAGGTCCACCAGCGCGGCAGAGGGTTGTTGAACTCACGCAGATCACCATCCCAAACATGGCCAGTGGTGTTATCAGCTTCCGTCATGGCGCGAGCCTTACCCGCCAATACCAAAAAAACCAGACACGCCACGATGCTAAGCAAAGTCAGTACGGCGATGTAGATCGCCCAAAAATTACTTGTGAAGTCGCTCATCGGGGATCCTTTTCACCGTGCATTTCAGTCCTGCTCAAAAGGCAACTGGGCGGCTTCATCAAAATCCTCGACATTGCGCTGGGCATAAACCCACAACACGATACCGATGAAAGCCACGAAGCTGGCCACTGTGACCAGTGAGCGCAAAACATTGATGTCAATATTCATGCTTTCTCCCTTTATCACTTCACCGCTTTGCCCAGCATTTGCAGATAGGCCACCAGGGCTTGCGCCTCGGTTTGACCTTTGACGGCAACGACCGATGCGGCAATGTCCTCATCTGAATAAGGAACGCCAACTGTCCGCAAGGCACGCATGTGCGCAGGCATCACTTGGGCATCGGCCATGGTGCTGGCCAACCACGGGTACGCCGGCATATTGGATTCGGGCACCAGGTCGCGCGGGTTATGCAAGTGGGCCATGTGCCACTCATCACTGTAGCGACCACCCACGCGCGCCAAATCTGGCCCCGTGCGCTTGCTACCCCACTGAAAGGGGTGGTCATAGACGGACTCTCCAGCCAGAGAGTAATGTCCATAGCGCAGCGTCTCTGCCCTGAACGGTCGGATCATTTGTGAATGGCAGTTGAAACAACCCTCGCGGATATAAATGTCTCTGCCTGCCAACTCCAAAGCGGTGTAGGGCTTAAGGCCAGCCACGGGCTGGGTGGTGGATTTCTGAAAAAACAAAGGCACGATCTCCACCATGCCGCCGAACAAGAGAACGACAAGAATCAAAAAGATCATGAGGCCATTGTTGGTTTCAATGGCGCCATGAGAGAACCCACCGGTATTTGACTTAGACATATTGGCTGACCTTATGCATGCGCCATTTGAGATGGAATTTCAACCGAAACCGCCCGGCCGTTGACCACGGTCATGTAGGTGTTCCAAAGCATGACGAGCATGCCCCCCAGGTACAACAAGCCGCCAAATAAACGCAGAACGTAAAACGGGTAGCTGGCCTTCACAGACTCGACAAAGGTATAGGTCAAGGTGCCGTCAACATTGATCGAGCGCCACATCAGACCCTGCATGACGCCAGCGATCCACAACGCAGCGATGTAAATCACGATGCCGATCGTGGCCGTGTAGAAATGCACTTCAATGGCTTTCACGCTGTACATCTGTTTTTGACCAAACAAGCGGGGAATCAGGTAGTACATCGAGCCCATGGTGACCAAGCCTACCCACCCCAAGGCGCCAGAGTGCACGTGCCCAATGGTCCAGTCGGTGTAATGCGACAGGGCATTGACGGTTTTGATCGACATCATGGGACCCTCAAACGTAGACATGCCGTAAAACGACAGGGAGACGATGAGGAAACGCAGAATCGGGTCGTCACGTAATTTGTGCCAGGCACCTGACAAGGTCATGATGCCGTTGATCATGCCCCCCCAGCTGGGTGCGAGCAAAATCAGCGAGAACACCATGCCCAAGGACTGCGTCCAATCTGGCAAAGCCGTGTAATGCAAATGGTGCGGACCGGCCCACATGTAGGTGAAGATCAGAGCCCAAAAGTGCACGATCGACAAACGGTAAGAATAGACCGGACGCTCTGCCTGCTTGGGGACAAAGTAATACATCATGCCAAGAAAGCCCGCAGTCAGGAAAAAGCCCACGGCATTGTGCCCATACCACCACTGCACCATCGCGTCTTGAACCCCTGCATAGGCTGAGTAAGACTTCATCATGCCCGCCGGCACCGCCGCGCTGTTGACCACATGCAACAAAGCCACCGCCAAGATGAAGGCACCAAAGAACCAGTTGGCCACATAAATGTGTTTGACCCTGCGCGTGCCCAAGGTGCCAAAAAACACCACGGCATAGGCCAGCCAGACCAACGTGATCAAAATGTCAATCGGCCACTCAAGCTCAGCGTACTCTTTGCCTTGGGTGTAGCCCAATGGCAAGGAGATGGCCGCTGCCAGAATGACCAGCTGCCAGCCCCAAAAAGTAAAAGCGGCCAACTTTTCACCAAACAGGCGCACCTGACAGGTTCTTTGCACCACGTAATACGAGGCCGCAAACAACCCACATCCACCAAACGCAAAAATCACCGCGTTCGTGTGCAAGGGCCGCAAACGCCCGAAAGACAAATAGGGGATACCAAAATTCAATTGAGGCCAGGCCAACTGCGCCGCAATGACCACACCGACCAACATGCCCACGACACCCCAGACGATCGTCATGATGGCAAACTGCCGAATCACTTTGTCGTTGTAAGTCGTCATCGTCGCGTTTTTAAATGTCATGGTGGCCTCTGAACTGAGCTAGCGGAGAAGTCTAATGACCGTCCCGTCAACATCGTTTGATCTGCATCAAGATCACCATTTAATTATATCAGTCAGTCCTTAAGTATTCGCTCGCCCTCTTGCTCAAGGTCGTCAAACTGACCCCGGTGAATAGCCCACCAAATGCCCCCGATAATGAAAAAAACCAAAACGACCGATAGCGGAATCAGCAGGTACAAAATGTCCATCAAATGCCTCCTTCAACATGCGCCTGCGCCAAGACGGGCTTGCTCAAGCGCCTGGCATTGAGCACCACCACCAAAGAGCTGGTGGCCATGCCCAAACCCGCCAGCCAAGCAGGCAAGAGACCGGCAAAAGCAAGCGGCAAACAAATCAAGTTGTAGGCCAATGCCCAAACTAAGTTCTGCCGCACCACGGTCATGGTACGCCTGGCCAAGGCAAGCGTCTGCACCACATCACGCAAGCGGGCGCTGGCCACCCAAAAGTCAGACCTGGACTGCGCCAGTGGCACGGCCCGACCAAATGCAAAAGACACTTGAGCCAAGGCCAACACCGGTCCATCGTTCAAACCGTCACCCACCATGGCCACCTGGCGACCCAGGTGCTGCGCCTCGCGCACAGCGTCTAGCTTATCCTGGGGCGAACAATTCCCGCGCGCCGCTTCAATGCCCACGCGCTTGGCCACCAGATGCACCGCACCCTGCCCATCACCTGAGAGCAAGCGCACCTCAATGCCCGCTTGCTGCAGCGCTTGCACGCTGCTGGCCGCGTCGGCGCGCACCGACTCTTGCAGCTCGAAACTTGCCAACCAACCCTGCGCATCGCTCAACACCACCGGCACCACTTGCGTCGGCGCAAGCGTCACACAGCAGAAAACCGCTGACCCCAAACGGTATTCACCCCTTGCCTGAATGCCGGCAGGGTCTTGCAAACGCGCGCATACCCCCTGCCCTACGACCTCCTGAACCTCCAAGGCCCGCCATGGCTGCGCGCTCGCGGGGCTGTCTGCAGCGGCTTGGACAATCGCCCTTGATGCGGGATGCCTTGATTGCCCAGCCAGTGCACCTGCCATGGCCAAAACCTGTTCAGCCGCGTACGGCGCGCGCACCTGCGTGCCCACCAGAACCAGCGTGTCATGCGTCAAGGTTCCGGTCTTGTCGAACACCACGGTATCCACCTTGGCCAAAGCTTCCAGGGCATTCAATTCACGTACCAGAACACCTTGACGTGCCAATGCACCCGCCGCACTGAGCATGGCCGCCGGCGTGGCCAAGGACAAGGCGCACGGGCAAGTCACGACCAGAACTGCCACAGCGGCCATCATTGCCTGCGCAGGATCGGTAGGCCACCAGTAGGCGCAAGCCAGACTGGCTACAAGCAAAACCCCGATTAAAAACGGTTTGGCAATGGCGTCCGCCAATTTAGCCAAGGCGGGCTTGCTGGCAGATGCACTTTGCATCAATGCCACCACCTGCGCGTAGCGGGTCGCTTGCCCCAATCCGGTCACCCGCACCAACACTGGCGCTGACAAGTTGTGGCTGCCCGCAAGCACCGCATCACCGCTTTGGCGCAGCAAGGCGCGTGACTCACCAGTGAGCAAAGATTCATCCACCGTGGTCGATCCTTCGAGCAGCAAACCATCGGCAGAAAAAGCATCTCCCGGCAAGACCCGAAGCACATCGCCCAGAACTAAACGACGCACGGCAACACGCTCAAAATCACCACCCTGTACCACGCGCTCAACACTGTCGGGCATGCGGTTCATCAATGCCTCCAAGGCACCAGCTGTTCGGTCACGCATGCGCAGCTCTAGCCAGCGGCCAGTCAATAGAAAAAACACAAACATGGTGAGCGAGTCAAAATATACCGCCCGTCCAAACACGCCTGCGGGCTCGAAGGTGCCCGCGGTGCTGACCGAAAACGTGATCAGCATGCCCAATGCCACTGGCAAATCCATGCTGACCTGACGCCTTGTTATGTCATGCCACGCATTGGAAAAAAACGGCCCGCATGAGAACAGCACCACCGGTAGGGTCAACACCCATGATGCCCAACGCAGCAGCTGCTCCATTTCAACACTGAGGTCACCTGGCTTGGCCACATAGGCGGGGTAGGCGTACATCATGACCTGCATCATGCACACGCCAGCGACCATCATGCGCCACAGTGCCTTGCGTGACTCGGACAAGCGACGCTCTCGGGCAAATACATCATTGGCAGGCAGCACTTGGTAACCTGCCTGTTGCACTGCACGCATCCATCCAGAAGGCTTAACAGTTTCAGATCTCCAAGCAACCTTGGCGCGGTGACTGCCGGCACTCACCTGTGCACGCACAACGCCTGGTACCTGCATCAAAGCCGCTTCAATCTTCAAAGCACAAGCAGCACAGTGCATCCCCTCGATGACCACATTGGACTCCCAGCAGCCAGGCTCGCGCGCATCCTCGCGACTAAAGTCTTGCCACGCCGGGGTATCATCAAGCAGCAACAAGGGATCAAACAGTGGCGCATCAGCCACGCGCTGCCCTGCCAGATGCGGTGCTGCTGGCGATGGCGCAGTTGGAGGTGTCAGGTGGATTGGGGTCATGGCAAGCGCCGTGCAACTTCCAACAGGCTAAGCGTCGTAGTTAATTGATACAAATCAATTCCAATCATGGTTCGATGACCTAGGATTCAAACTCAAACTTTGAGGAGTCCTATCATGTACCAAAAAATTCTTGTCGCAACTGACGGTTCTAACTTGTCAAAAAAGGCAATTCAAAGCGCCATCGCTTTAGCTTCGGTGTGCAATGCAACGCTGGTAGCCTTGAAAGTGGTGCCCCGCTACCCGATGAGCTATTTTGAGGGCGGTGTGGCGCTGCAAGCTGCAGAAATGAGCCGCATTGAAAAAGAATGGGCGCAAGAAGGTCAAGCCTTGGTCGACCTGGTCAAAAAGCAAGCAGAAGCTAAAGGCGTGAAGACCCGTGCTGTGACCGCCAGGTCAGATGTGGTCTCAGATGCCATCATCTCCACAGCGAAAAAGCAAAACTGTGACCTGATTGTGATGGCCTCGCACGGACGAAGAGGCGTTAAACGCCTGCTCTTGGGCAGTGAAACCAACCAGGTGTTGACCCACTCCCATATCCCCGTGCTCGTCTTACGCTGAGCCGTTTACGCAGGAGCGCCCATGCACGCCAACGCACAAAGGTGCTCCTGTGAACGGGCTCACGTCGTAGCTGTACTAGAACCAGTCAAGCCGCTCACGCACCGTACTGGGCGCGCAGCAGGTTTTTTTGCACCTTGCCCATGGTGTTGCGCGGCAAATCGGCGACCACATGACATTGCTTGGGCACTTTGAAATTAGCCAGACCCGCTTTCATGCGGGCAATCAATTCCGTCGGATCAAGCGTGACACCCGAACGCGCCACCACCACGGCTACACCCACCTCGCCAAAATCCGGATGTGGCACACCCACCACGGCGCTCTCTGCCACGCCAGGAATGTCATTCAAAAACGTTTCAAGCTCGGCCGGGTAGACGTTGTAGCCACCGCTGATAATTAAATCTTTGCTGCGCCCAACAATGGTCACGTAGCCTTGCGCGTCGAACTTGCCCACGTCACCGGTCTTGAAGAAACCATCTTTAGTGAATTCCTCTGTAGTTTTTTCTGGCATGCGCCAGTAGCCCTTGAAGATATTCGGACCCTTGACCTCGATGCCACCAATCTCGCCCTTGGGAACAGGCTTTCCCTGCTCATCCCTGACCCGCAAGCTAACCCCGGGCAAGGGAAAGCCAACGGTGCCGCCGCGGCGTTGGCCATCGAACGGGTTAGAGGTCAGCATCACTGTCTCGCTCATGCCATAACGCTCGAGAATCGTGAAACCGGTGCGCTGTTCCCAGGCTTTGAAGGTGTCCATCAGCAAAGGTGCTGAGCCAGAAACGAACAAACGCATGTGGGCAGTCTGCGCTTTGGTCAAGGCCGCCTCTGCGAGCATTCGCACGTAGAGCGTGGGCACACCCATGAACACGGTTGCACGCGGCATGGTCGCGATGACCCGCTTGGGATCAAACTTACCAAACCACAACATTTTGCTGCCATTGAGCAAAGCGCCATGAATGGCCACAAACAGGCCGTGGACGTGAAAAATAGGCAAGGCATGAATCAGCACGTCGCCCTTACGCCAACCCCAATAATCTTTGAGCACTTGTGCGTTGCTGAGCATGTTGCCATGGGTCAGCATCGCGCCTTTGGAGCGTCCCGTGGTGCCACTGGTATAAATGATCACGCCAACATCGTCATGTTTGCTCGCAACTGGCGTGTGCGCATCAGCACACTGAGCTGCGCGCTCAAGCAAAGTACCTGTGCGGTCATCGCCCATGGTGAACACCCAAGGCGTACCCGCCTTGAAAGCCAGCTTACTGACCCAGCCAAAATTAGCCGGCGTACAAACGACCACCGCAGGCTCAGCGTTGCCAATAAAGTAGCCAATCTCAGCACTTTGGTAGGCTGTGTTCAGCGGCAAAAATACATGGCCTGCGCGCAGCGTGGCCAAGTACAGCATCAGGGCCTCGACCGATTTATCGACCTGCACCGCAATGCGCGAGCCGGCTGGCAAATTCAAGGAAACCAAATGGTTGGCCATCATCGCGCTGCCGCGCTCAAGGTCGCGCCAGCTGTAAAACAAACCGGTGTCTGTCTCAACCGCGGTGCTGTCCATATCTTTTGGGAAAGCTGAGCGTAAAGCGCTAAAAAGGTTGATGGATGATTGGGTCATGAATACTCCTGTGCAATGGCAACTGATGGGTCAATGGCTATTCGCCTTGAAAATGGGTTTGCGTTTATCCAAAAAAGCCTGAACACCTTCGCGGTGCTCGGCGTGCGGTGCATAGGCGTACGCTTGCGCTTGCAAGTCTGCCAAAGCTGCCCTTGATGCCTTGGCACTGTCGAGGTCGAAAATGATCGGGTGTAAAGCCCGCAAGGTCTGTTTGTTCAGCCGCGCTGCAGCAGGCGCCAAACACAGCACCCGCGCCACCATGGCCTGAACGCGACTTTGTAAATCCGCAGGTGCGACCACATCGTGCACAAAGCCGCGTTGCGCCATCGTGGGCGCATCAAGAATGGCCGCATCAAGCAAGAACTGCCGTGCTGTGAAAGCGCCCGCTTCACGCAACACAAGCGCGGCCTCACGCGGGGCCATCGGGAAACCCAAGCGCGCAATCGGTGCGCCAAAGCGACTGTCTGAAGCGGCAATTCGAAGGTCGCAGCTACAGGCTATTTCCACGCCTGCGCCCATGCAATTACCAGCGATCTGCGCCACGATGGGCACATCGCAATTCAACATGGCCTGCAGCCCACCCCAGACATCTTCTTCATGAAAAGCGCGCAGGCTGGCTTCCTGAAAGCGAAAACTGGCGTACTCTGAAATGTCGCCACCGGCACAAAAATGATCGCCCTGGCCCTGAATAACCACGCAGCGCACCGACAAGTCAGCTTGAATGCGCTCAAACACCTGGGCCAGTTCACGCCACATCTGGCGCGACATGGCGTTCATGCGCGCAGGCGCTACCAGCGTGACCTGCGCGATGCCACCCTCATGTCGTTCATATTGAATGTGTGCAGACAAGCGTCTTCTCCTGCTACAACAACGTCAAGCTGTTTGGTTAGCAGGTTGGGCCCCACGCCGAACCCACCACCACAGCATCAAGCCACCCAAGACCATGGGGATGCACAACCACTGCCCCAAGCTCATGCCCAACGACAACAAGCCCAAATAGGCATCAGGCTCCCGAAAAAACTCGGCAATGAAGCGCAGCACACCGTAGCCAACCAAAAAGGCAGCGGCCACCTCACCTTGTCGGCGGCGTTTGCGAGCAAACAGCCACAACAGTGCAAACAGCAACAGCCCCTCCAGCAAGAATTGGTACAACTGAGAGGGGTGGCGGGGCAGCGGACCCGCACCTCGAAACACCATGGCCCAGGGCAGGTCTGCATCTGCCAACCTGCCCCACAACTCGCCATTGATGAAATTACCCATGCGTCCGCAAGCCAGGCCAGTAGGCACACAAGGTGCGACAAAGTCAGCCACCTGCAGCATTGGCCGCGCGCGGCTGTAGCCAAACCACAGCATCGCCACGATGACGCCAAGCATGCCCCCATGAAAACTCATGCCACCTTGCCACACGGCAAACACCTCCAGGGGGTGCGTGGCGTAATACAGCGGTTTGTAGAACAGACAGTAACCCAAACGCCCGCCCAAAATCACGCCCATGACGCCCAAAAACAAAATGTCCTCAATGTCTCTGGTGTTCCATGCCTTTGCACCTTGCATTGACACAAAGGGCTCATGCCGCAAACGTTGACGAGCCAACACCATAAACAGTGCAAACGCCGCCAGATACGTCAAACCATACCAATGCACAGCCAAGGGGCCGAGTTGAATGGCAATCGGGTTGATCTCAGGGTGAATCAGCATGAACGTTCCAAAATCACAAGGGTCACGGCGCCTGTTAGAACAAACAGCAGGCAGTTACAGGGTGTCGCGCAGCACGCTCGACACATCTGTGCAAACCGAGGTTTAGTTCAAAAGAGACAACTCGCGCACAGCGCCTTTATCAGTAGCCATGACCAGCTTGGCTTAGGCCAGGCTCAGGAACGAACTGCGTGGATGGATTCACAAAAGCAATGACTGGCTTTTTAAAGTCGTCATCTTTCATGCCGGTAGCACGCCACAAGAAGCGTGCGCCGGCCGTGTTGCGACCTTCGGTGGTGGTTTTTGAGCGGTAAGCGGGCATGGTGGTCGTATCCAAAATGGGTTACTCAAACACTGATCTGGGACAGTGCGGATTATCGGTCAAAGCATTGGCAAAGATTCATGGCCTCGGCAGCCCTGCGCAACGGCACCATGCCGGCACTCACTCAGGCGTACGCCACGAGGGCACAAGCCCGGCGCTAATGATGCTTGTATTGGACTTAGCGACGACCATGGCGGCCATCTAATTTATCTTTCGTGCGATCGCGACGCTCTTGGCGGGTTCGCTCTGTTTGCTCCATGGCTTTGCGTTTGGTGTAACCACTGGCGTCGGCCCACGACCACCAAAACACAGCCAGAGCAAACGGCGCCATGACCCACCACCAAGACAAGGTCGCAACCGGACCCACCTCAGCGATCTTGAGCAGCAGCAGCAAACACCCCAAACCCAATGCGTACATAGCCAACACCTCCCAGACACTGAAAGTAGAATATATTGGACTCTAACCTACTTAACGGAATAAGCTATGAATCGCCTTTTTTTCGCATTAATCGGCGCCACCGTGCTCCACATGCCTGCATACGCCGACCAAGCCTTGGCACAACAGAAAAACTGCTTGGCCTGTCACAACATCGAACGCAAAGTCGTTGGCCCGTCATTCAAAGACGTGGCGAAAAAATATGCGTCTCAGGACGTGAGCGCCAAACTCGCCAGCAAAATCATCAAAGGCGGCGCTGGCGTCTGGGGTGCGATCCCAATGCCTGCCAACGCACAGGTGAGTGAGGCCGAGGCCCAAAAGCTTGCCGCCTGGATTCTGTCGCTCAAATAAGCACCCATCAAGGGCATGGGCCCGCGCTTGAGTGTCTGATACCCCCTGTCTTTCATGCGTTTCTTCTGGGCACTTCTGCTCTTTCTGGTCAGGCCCCTGTACCTGGCCTACGCTTGGTGGTGCCGGCTGTTTCTGTGGGTCTTGCTCCTGACTTTGGTGCTGGGTGAGCGTCATAACGCCTGGGTCAACACCGCCATCTGGCTGAGCGCATCAGCCCTGGGACTGTCGGCCCTATGGGGCGTCTGGCGGGTATGGCACTTGAAGCAATCCACCGACCCCAACCCTTGGCAAAGCGCCTTCATGGCTTGGTTTGGAACACTGAAGTTGTTTCGCAACGCCGGCGGCGCGGCGGCGGTAAAACTCCATTGGCCCTCGGTCTTTCTGGTCGAAAATCCAAGGGGCTACCGCATAGGCGGACCTGACACACGGGCTATTTTGAATGCCCTGTTGCCTGGAGACATCCTGCTACGCGGTTATGAAGGCTATGTGGACGGCCTGCTTATCCGCCAATCGAGCTTGAGTGCTGGTCGTGGCTTTCGCGCGGGCTGGTTCACCCACGCCGCGCTGTATGTGGGCCCGCTGGATGCGCAGGACCGCACGCACGTGCCAGCGGCGTTTCACAAACAGCCAGACTACTTTGCACCAGGCCCGCAAATGGTGGTGCACGCCATGGCAAAAGGCGTGCATTGCGAAGATATTCTGACTTTTTTACGTTGTGACTACCTGTGCGTGCTGCGGGTGTCAGCATCGCTGCGTTTAGCCCCGCAAAGTTCGCCCACACCAATACCCTGGCATCAGCGCCCAAGCCATGTCAGCCAATCTGACCAGATGCATACCCACATGTGGCAGACGCTGGAGGCAGGGAACATTGTCAGCCACGCTGAGGTGGTACAGGCGGCTCGCCAATCCGCTCTGGAAAAAATTGGTGAGGCCTACGACTTTGATTGCAGTGACACCAGCGCCTTCAACCGCTTCAGTTGCGCCGAGCTGGTGTATTACTGCCTTCGTGGCGCACTCAAAGCGATCAAATTTACCCCCCAAGCGCACGCTTTTTATCCCTTGGCGCCAGCATGCCAGCGCTTGCGCATACTCGAACGCATCACGGTGACACCCGACGACATCCACGACTTGGTGGCAGAAGGCACACTCCAACAGGTGTGGATTGACAGCGTCAGCGCAAGCAAAACGGCGCCGAGCTCGCACGTCACTTAGTCGCGGACAAACAAAGTTTGCAAGGGGTCCGGACCCGCTTGGCGACTCCAATGCCCATGAACGGTGGCATCAAACTGTGCCCCTTGCGGCAACAGGTCAGCCGAGTAAAAATGAGCGCCTGCAGCGAAACGGCGGAACGAGCCGTCTTGCAAACCAATCTCCATCACACCAGACAGAATGAACACCCACTGCGCCGTAGATGTGCAGTGAAACTGGCTCTGGAACCCAACCGGGCTTGAGCGCAACTGGTAACCACCAGAAGCCACCAACTCGGACAGGGCTGCCTGCGCAGTGCCCTGATTGAGGTCAACGACGTCAGCGCGCCATTGGGCACGGCCATCGGCTGCGGTGTACAGCACTACTTTTTGAAAACTTGTCATTGCTTTAGCCTGCGTGGTTGTTGAAACAGCTTATTATTCACCGTCACCGCTGCCCCCGATCTGCTCCAAAATGCATGAAACCCAACTGGCCACCTGGCTGGAAGAAGAAGCCACCGTGCGGGTCACTTTAGAGGCCGGCGTTGGGCCGGGTGTCATTACCCCCCAACAACTCGCTGGGCTCAGCGGTCTGCAAGTCATGCAAGCCATGCTGGCGGGCAGCTTGGCTTACCCGAACATAGCCCAAACACTGGACTTTGTGCTCATGAAGGTCGAACGCGGCTTCACCATTTTTCAAGGACAACCAGGTGCGGCGCACCTCAACCCCATGGGCTCGGTGCACGGTGGCTGGTATGCAACCATGCTCGATTCAGCCTTGGGTTGTGCGGTTCACACCATGCTGCCCGTTGGCAAGGCTTACACCACCGCAGAATTGAGCGTGAACCTGGTCAAAGCCATCAGCCCCAAGGTTCAGCGCGTGCGCGCTGAAGGTCGCGTCTTGCATTGCGGACGCCAACTCGCCACGGCCGAGGCGCGGCTGCTGGGTCCAGACGGCACACTGTATGCTCACGGCACTACCACCTGTCTGGTCTTTGATTTGCCGAAGAATTTAAACCCTAACTGAGATTCCCACCATGAGACTACTTCACACCATGTTGCGCGTTGGCGATTTGCAGCGCTCGATTGACTTCTACACCAAGGTACTTGGCATGACCATGTTACGTAAGACGGAAAACCCAGAATACAAGTACACACTGGCGTTTGTGGGCTATGGTTCCAACCCCGATCATGCGGAACTCGAACTCACCTACAACTGGGGCGTGGATTCCTATGAGATGGGCAGCGCTTACGGTCACATTGCTTTAAGCGTCACAGATGCCTTCGCGGCCTGCGACAAAATTCGCGCATCCGGGGGCCTTGTCACGCGCGAGGCTGGCCCTGTCAAAGGCGGCAGCACCGTGATCGCTTTCGTCACCGACCCAGACGGCTACAAGGTTGAGCTGATCGAGCGCCACGCCGACTAGTCAAGCGTGAAAGCCGTACCAGACTAGCTTCAGGCTTTGCGCAGTGCGGCCGTCTCCATGGCCAGTCGCGTCACACGCGACCAGTCGCCTTGTTCAATGGCCACCGTCGGAACCAGCCAGGACCCGCCCACACACACCACATTGGGCAGCGCCAATAAGTCAGGGGCGTTTTGCAGGGTCACGCCACCGGTTGGACAAAAGCACACGTCAAAAAATGGTCCTGCCCACGCCTTAAGCATGGCCGCACCGCCGGCCTGCATCGCAGGGAAAAACTTCAACTCGGTGAAACCAGCTTCCTGGGCCTGCATGATTTCAGTGCCAGTGGACACGCCAGGCAGCAAGGGCAAACCCAGATCGCGACATGCTTGACCAATGGCATGCGTGTAGCCTGGGCTCACAGCAAAGCGCGCACCCGCGCGCATGGCAGCCTGCGCGTCAGCTTGGCTGCGAACCGTGCCTGCACCCACCACAGCTTGCGGCACTTCGCGTGCTATCGCTTCAATACAGTGCAGCGCTTGAGGGGTGCGCAGCGTGATTTCGAGCATGCGGATACCACCCTGGACCAAGGCCCGTGCCAAAGGCACCGCATGGGCCACGTCCTTGAGCACAATCACAGGGATCACCAGCGCGTCTTGCATCACTTGCAAGGGCGTCAACATTGAGGGGTTTGTCATATTGATATTGTTCAATGGTTAGAAATGCACATTGAGACAGGCTCACAGCCAGCTGCAAGCGCCCTCTTCCGCGCTGCTGGTGTTGCGGCGCATATTGCCAAACAGCGCGCGACCAGTGCCCAAGGCATTGGCAGCTCGCAAAGCCTGCGGCATGGCCAGCACTTCACGCGCTGACCACTCAGCCTCACCCAACAGCACTTGCAAGCTTCCCGCACGCGCATCCATTCGGATGACATCGCCATCACGCAAGCACGCCAATGGCCCGCCCGAAGCGGCTTCAGGAGATACATGAATGGCAGCGGGCACTTTGCCTGAGGCACCGCTCATGCGACCATCGGTCACCAAAGCCACTTTAAACCCCTTGCCTTGGAGTACAGCCAAAGGTGGTGTGAGCTTGTGCAGCTCGGGCATGCCATTGGCTTGTGGCCCTTGCCAGCGTACGACACAAACCACATCGCATTCAAGCTCGCCGTTAGAGAAAGCCTTATGCAAAGCCTCTTGGGAGTCAAACACGCGGCAAGCGGCTTGCACCACATGGCGGTCTTCAGGAACGGCTGAGATTTTGATCACGCTGCGCCCGAGGTTACCAGTGAGCAACTTCAAGCCGCCACTGGTACTGAAAGGCGCCGCCGCTGGGCGCAACACCGAGTCGTCCTGGCTGACACCGATGTCTGTCCAAACCAAAGTGTCTGGTTCAGAACCTGCACAAGGCAAGCGCGTGAAAGCGTGCAACCCATCTTGGTGTGTGGTCAATACATCGGCATGCATGAAACCGGCATCCAAAAGCTCACGAATCACATAGCCAGGTCCACCGGCCTGCTGGAACTGGTTCACGTCGGCACTGCCGTTGGGATAGACCCGAGCCAACAAAGGAGTCACGTCTGACAAGGCTGAGAAATCGTCCCAATCAATCACAATGCCTGCGGCACGCGCCACAGCCACCCAGTGAATCAAGTGATTGGTCGAGCCCCCTGTGGCCAGCAAAGCCACCATGGCATTGACAATGCAGCGCTCGTCCACCAAGACGCCGATCGGCGGGCACTTGGCACCTGATACGCCAAGCACCGTGCGCATGGCCTCCAGGGTCAAACCCCGACGCAACTTGGCTGCGGGGTTAACAAAAGCCGCACCAGGAACGTGAAGACCCATGGCTTCGAGCAACATCTGGTTGCTATTGGCTGTTCCGTAAAAGGTGCAGGTTCCCTCACCATGGTAGGCCTGTGACTCGGCTTTCAATAGCGCTTCGCGACCCACTTTCCCCAAAGCAGCTTGTTCGCGAATTTTTGATTTTTCGGTGTTCGACATGCCCGATGTCATGGGTCCTGCGGGCACAAATACCATGGGTAAATGCCCGAACTGCAGGGCACCAATCAGCAACCCCGGCACAATCTTGTCGCACACGCCCAGCATCAAGGCACCGGCAAACACATCATGGCTCAAGGCCACTGCCGTGGCCATGGCAATCACGTCACGCGAAAACAAGCTCAACTCCATGCCGGCTGTGCCCTGGGTCACGCCATCACACATGGCAGGCACGCCACCGGCCACTTGCGCGCTCGCGCCCAAGCTTCGGGCTTCAGCCTTCAGTGCATCAGGGTAGTGTTGGTAAGGGGCATGCGCCGACAACATGTCGTTGTAGGCCGTGACGATGGCGACGTTGGGGCTGCGCTCGACGACAACGCCCAACCGATCCAGTCCACTGGCTCGGGCCTTGTCGTCTGCGGGCATGGCCGCAAAAGCGTGGGCCACATTGGCGCAACCCAGTCGCTGGGCGCCAGGCTCGCGCTTGATGGCGGCGCGTACCTGCGCCAGATAAGCGGCGCGGCTAACTTGGCTGCGCTCAACGATGCGACGGGTCACTGCAGCGACGCTGGGGTGGATGGATTGCTCAGGTGTCATCTTGGTTTGTAACTTAATTACATAAGTAATGGTAACTCGAATACAGCAACACGCACAGCCTTGCAGTTACCAAGCGGTTACGAAAACAGCTTAAGTCCAAGATTCAGGTACCGCTATGCGCCCAGTCTTTTTATACTCAGCGCATGAACACCCTTGCAGACCTGCGCAAAAGTTACGAACGTGCTGAGCTCAACGAAGCCGCTTCGCACGCCGACCCAATGAAACAATTTGAGCAGTGGCTCGATGAAGCGATCAAAGCACAGATCCCTGAGCCCAACGCCATGACACTGGCCAGTGTCGGCGCTGACCTGCGGCCTAGCACCCGGGTGGTGCTCATCAAAGCTTGTGACGCGCAAGGCATCGTGTGGTACACCAACTACGCCAGCCGCAAAGCTCAGGAGTTGTCGGGAAACCCTTACGCAGCCCTGCAGTTTCATTGGGTGGAATTAGAACGCGTCGTGCGCATCGAAGGTCTGGTCGAAAAAGTTACCGAGGCCGAAAGTGATGCTTACTTCAACACCCGGCCACTGGACTCACGCATTGGCGCCTGGGCCAGCCCACAAAGCCAAGTAATCAGTGGGCGCAGCGTGTTGCTTGCGAATGCGGCCCGCTATGGCGCCCAATTCTTGTTAGAGCCGCCCCGCCCGGCCCATTGGGGTGGCTACCGCCTCAAACCAGACCGCTGGGAGTTCTGGCAAGGTCGGCCCAACCGCTTGCATGACCGTTTGCGCTACCGCCCACAAGATAGCGGTCAACAATGGTTGCGTGAACGCTTAGCGCCCTGACAGCCAGGCAAGGGCTGCCGAGATCACCCGTTCAGCCAAGGGGAAAGACCACCGGCAACAACGAGGACACCACGGGCTTGGCGACGCGCACTTTCACCCAAAGGCGAAAATTTTCGCTGGTCTAAGCCTTCAGGAAAATGACGCACCGCGGCACTTTGACAAAGTGGTGGTGTCAAGGCTTGGACTGTGCGCAGTCCAGACACACGCCGCGCACTGCCAAATCCAAGCTCAAACCCTGGTAACCCAGCGCTTTGAGCGCCTGCAAAGCATTGCGGGCGGCCACTTCCAAATCCTGCGCATTGGCACTCAAAGCACCCACCAAGGGGCTGTCACGGTGGCAACTCTGGCATTCAAAATGTGGCATCGCTTTAACGCTGTCAGGCATGGCCTGGTAGCGCCTGGTGCGCAAGGCGTCCACACGGCACAACACCAGACCGACCTGCGTCAGGCGGTCTACCAGACGGTACAACGTAACGCGGTCTAAAGGGCGTTCACCATCCTGCAGGGTGGCCTGCAACTGCGCATGGGTATAGCTGGTGTCAGGGTGAGCCAAGAGCCAACCCAGGACGCGACGTGCAGCCTCGGTTCGGCGCAAACCATGCGCGACCAGTAAAGCGGCAATCGGGTCATGCGCGACAAAGGCTTGTGATGGTTTGCTGATCATGGATACATGCAGGTAGGTTTTACAATAACGCAATTAAGTTGCAATATACTTTACCCTAGATAGTTCATTGGGGGTTTGTGAGCAGACGGTTGTGCTTGTGAGGCAAAAAATGGCCGCAAATATGCCATCCCAAGCCAAGCGGCGCCGAAGTTGTGCCTGATGAATGATCTCGGTTTAACCCAATTTACTGATGGATGCGCAGCCCGCAGGTCACCATGTCCGAACAGGATCACCCGCCACACACCCACGAGCCCCGCGTCCACGCACAGGCGCACCAGCATGACAGCGCGTCCTTGCCGGCCACCACAACGCAGCGCAATATCAACAGCGCGCTGGGTTGGCCCGCGCTGCTGCGTTTGTTGTCGGTCGCTCCGGTAGTAGCGCTGCTTTGGGCGCTGGTTTACTGGGCTAATGCGGGCGTAGCGACATGGTAAACATTGACAACCTGACGGTCAGCTACCGCGGTCACCCTGCCCTGCACCACATCAGTGGCAGCTTTGCGCGTGGCTCGCTCACAGCAGTGATCGGTCCCAATGGATCAGGAAAAAGCACACTGCTCAAGGCCATCGTGGGGCTGCTACGCGCATCGGGCGGACGGGTGACTGTTGCAACAGAACGACCGCGCATCGCTTACTTTCCTCAGCAAACCGATTTGGACCGCAGCTTTCCCATGCTGGTGCGTGACTGTGTCTTGCTGGGCTGCTGGTCGGCCGTCGGCGCATGGGGAGGCATACACGCAGGCGTACGTGCCAAAGTGGACGCTGCCATTCGAACCGTCGGGCTTGAGGGCTTTGAGCGACGCACGATTGGATCGCTCTCCAGTGGCCAGTTTCAGCGCGTGCTGTTTGCCCGTTTGATGGTTCAAGACGCCGAGCTGATTTTGCTCGACGAACCCTTCACCGCCATGGACACCCGCACCACCGAAACGCTTTTGGACATCGTCGCGCAATGGCACCAACAGGGCCGCACCGTGGTGGCCGTGCTGCATGACGATGAGCAGGTGCGCCAACACTTTCCCAACACCGTGATGCTGGCGCGCGAACTGGTAGCTTGGGGACCAACCTCAGAGGTACTCAAACCGACACACCTGCAGCGGGCACGCGCACTGGCTGAGGCCTGGGACGACCAGGCTGAGATTTGCCACACGGACGAAGTGCGAGACAACACGCCGGCATGAACACCTTGATTGAGCTTTTCGTCAGCCCTTTTGCTGACTATGCCTTCATGCGCCGCGCGCTGGTGGCAACCTTGTGCTTGGCGGTCAGCGCCGCGCCACTGGGTGTGTTTCTAACCCTGCGACGTATGAGTTTGCTGGGTGACGCACTCAGCCACGCCGTGCTGCCTGGCGTAGCCGTTGGCGTCATGCTGGCTGGTTTGTCTTTGCCGGCCATGGCCTTAGGCGGTGTATTGGCCGGCCTGCTGGTGGCCGCTATGGCCGGTTTGCTGAGCCGTGCGACCGACCTGAAAGAAGACGCGAGCTTGGCCGCCTTGTATCTGGTGGCGCTGGCCATCGGTGTGACCTTGATCTCACGCCAGGGCAGTCAGCTCGACTTGCTGAACATTTTATTTGGCAGTGCACTGGGCGTGGACGCATCCGGCCTGTTGCTGGTAGCTGCTGTGGCCAGTTTCAGCTTGCTCGCTTTGGCAGGTCTGTACCGGGGTCTGGTACTCGAGAGTTTTGATCCTGTGTTCATGGCCGCCAGCGGTCACCGTGGCTGGTTGTGGCAGCAAGGCTTTTTGATGCTGGTGGTCATCAACCTGGTGGCAGGCTTTCAAACCTTGGGCACACTCATGGCTGTGGGCTTGATGATGCTGCCCGCCGTGAGCAGTCGACTCTGGCACGACACGCTAAGCGCCCAACTTGTCAATGCGAGCGCCCAAGCCGCGGCCGCAGGCGTGGCAGGCTTGCTGCTGTCCTACCATCTGGATACGCCCAGCGGGCCGACCATCATTACTTGTGCCGGTGCGCTTTATGCAGCATCCTTGCTCCTGGCGCCGGCGGGCCTGCTGCCACGCCTGATGAAACGACCGCACCGGGTAGGCTGAACCATGCGACGGCGTCACCTGGTCCACCTGCTGGGCGCCAACCTGTTGGCAAGCCTTCCCCAGCGGGCCATGGCCACCCCTGGAGCAGGCACAGCATCTGCGAAGACCGTATTGCGGGTCATGACGAGTTTCAGCATCCTGCAAGATCTGGTGCGTGAAGTGGGCGGCGAGCGCGTGCAGGTGCAAACCCTGGTCGGTGCTGACGACGATGCCCATACCTTTGAGCCACGTCCCACCCATCTCAGGTCTTTATTGGAGGCCCGCCTGTTGGTGATCAATGGGCTGAACTTCGAACCATGGGCTGAGAAAATCGTGAAGTCAGCCGACTTCAAAGGCGAGGTCTTGGTGGTCTCGCAAGGTCTGCAAGCACCGCGTTTTGAGGCAAACCTGCCCCGAGGGGCGAATCATGGCCATGGCCATGGCCATGCCCACGGCATCGACCCGCACGCATGGCAGGACCCGCACAACGTGGCGCATTATGTGCAAGCCATTGCTGACACTTTGTGCCGTTTAGACCCCGATGGAGCTGCAGCTTACCGTAGCCATGCACAAGCCTACTTGGCGGATTTACGTCAACTTGATGCATGGATCATGGCGCAATTTGCCGACTTACACGCCGGTCAGCTTCAGGTCATCACCTCGCACACCGCCTTTGCCTATTTTGCAGCGCGCTACAAGGTCCGCTTCCTTGCGCCTCAAGGCATCTCTACCGAATCAAGACCCAGTGCGCAGGCCGTGGCGCGCTTGATTCAACTCATTCGCAAAGAACGTATCCGAGCGGTGTTTCTGGAGCGCATGAGCGACTCTAAATTGCTGAAGCAAATTGCACGCGATACCGGCATCACACTGGGACCCGCGCTGTATGTCGATGCCCTCACTGCACCCGGTGGTGACGGCGACACTTATCTGAAAATGATGCGGCATAACGTGACTGCGCTGGCCCAAGGCATGCGTCAAAACTAAGCAAACAGCAAATCGACCCGCTCTGGGAACGACACTTGTCGACCTCGGATCAATCGCTTACCAAACGCGCGAAGGCCTTGCGCAACTTGGCAACCTTGGGGGCGGCCACAGCCAAGCAGTAACCTTGGTAGGGGTTGCGCTCGAAAAAATCCTGGTGGTAATCCTCTGCCGGCCAGTAATTGCTAAGCGCCGTCACCTCCGTGACGATGGGCCGCCCAAATGCGCCCTGGGCCTGAAGCTCATCGATCAAGGCTTGTGCCGACAGCGCTTGCGCTTCGTTGTCCCAGTAAATACCACTTCGGTATTGTGTACCTCGGTCATTGCCCTGGGCGTTCAAGGTTGTTGGGTCGTGGATCACAAAGAAAACTTCAAGAATCTCACGCAGGCTAAGCTGCTGGGGATCAAACACCAGCTTGACCACCTCGTTGTGACCAGTCAGTCCGGTGCATACATCCTCGTAACTGGGCTGTGTCGTCTGTCCATTGCAGTAACCCGATTCCACATCAAGCACGCCTCTGACACGAACGTACACCGCTTCGGTGCACCAAAAGCAGCCCCCGCCTAAGGTGATGGTCTGGGTACTGTTCATGGGAAAGCCCTTCTGATCAATGTGCCGTGCTTGGCGCGGCTTGGTTAAACGTCAAGTCTACATGCTCGGTTTTGTTGGGTTGGAAGTAGCCTGAATGCGGTTGCCGCTCACTGTTCACCCATTTAAAGGACATCGAACACAGACTGTAGGGTGGCGGTTCAAAAGCGCCCATTGGGTGCTTGGCTGGGCGAACAGGCTCAGCCCCGCCAGGGCTCTTTACAATACTGACCCACAAGTCATTAAAAAAATGTCCCCCAGCACCACCGTACCCCAAGCAGCCCATCAACGCACCGAAGTCAAGCGTGCGCGCCGAAAGGGTGACCGTCCGGGCGAACTCTTATCTGCGGCTTTGGCTTTGTTTGTGGAGAAAGGGTTTGCCGCAACGCGCGTTGAGGATGTGGCCGCCCAGGCTGGCGTCTCCAAGGGCACTTTGTTTGTGTACTTTAAAAACAAAGAGGAGCTGTTCAAGGCCGTGGTCAGGACCAACATCGCGATCCACATAGGTCAGTGGCGCTCGGACGTCGACCATGACACGGGTGACACAGCGGCCATCATGCAGCAATGCCTGTCGCAATGGTGGGAGCGCATCGGCTCGACACCAGCGGCCGGCCTTGACAAGCTGATGCTCACGGAGGCCAACAACTTTCCTCTGCTCGCCCATTTTTACCAACAAGAAGTGGGCCTAGCTGGCCAACAACTGATTGAGCATATTCTGCGCCGCGGCGTTCTGCGCGGCGAACTCAGGCCCATGGACGTTGGTCACAATGCCTACATGGTGATGGCTATCTTGTTGTTTTTGTCGCTGACGCGCAGTCCCTCTGGCCTGTTACCTTACAGTCCCAACGCACTGGACCCTCAGACCTATTTATCAGCTTATCTTGAGACCCTGATGAACGGACTCAAAGCCAAGCCAGGCGCTGGCAAAACGGAGACAACTTCAGTATGAAACCCTGGCACAAATGGACCTTGACCGCCCTGATACTGGCCATGCTGGCTGGCGGCGCCGTGCACACCCTCAATGCCCGCAAGATCAAAGCCGCGGCGCTACAAGCGCTGCAACAAGCACAAATGACCGAGGTCACCTTACAGATCCAGTCCGCTGATGTGGTCCGTGCCAAAACCTTGCCCTTGGCGCAAAGTCTGTCAATCACCGGCACGCTGGTAGCGGTGCACTCTGCCATGGTCAAAACCCGTCTGGCCGGTGAACTCATCGCGCTGTCTGTGCATGAAGGTGACCGTGTCCAAGCGGGGCAGGTCATTGCACGCATCGACGCCAAAGATGCGCAAGCCCAGGTGCGTCAAGCTCAAGAGCAGATGCAAGCCATTCAAGCGCAAGTCGACATTGCCCAACGTGTCTTTGACAACAACCAAGCCCTGGTTCTACAAGGCTTTATTTCCAGCACGGCGCTGCAGACTTCACGGGCCAACTTGAATGCAGCCTTGGCCAATGTGGCAGCCGCCATGGCTGCAGTTGACATCGCCAGCAAAGCGTTGGCAGACACGGTGGTGCGCGCGCCCATTAGCGGACAAATCGCCCAGCGCCTGGCGCAAGTTGGCGAGCGTGTCAGCATGGACGCACGCATTGTGGAGATCATCGACAACAACCGACTCGAACTGAGCGCCACGCTCAACACAGCCGATGCGCAGCAAGTGCGTGTGGGGCAAACCGCGCAACTGGCGCTTGAAGCGCAGGAAGGCCGCGTTGCTGCACGGGTAGTGCGCATCAACCCCAGTGCCAATATTGGCAACCGAGGGGTGACAATTTACCTAACCGTGGCCCCTGGCAGCCCCTTGCGACACGGCCAATTTGTGCAGGGTCAGCTCCTGACTGGCGAAACCCTGGTGCTGGCGCTGCCTGTGAACGTGGTACGTACGGAGGCGCCTGAGCCCTTTGTTCAAGTGATCGTCAATGACCACGTGCAGCACCAGAAGGTGCGACTATCGGGCCAGGGGCGCTACCAGGGTGCGGCGTACCTGGGTATCAGCGGCGTGACTGAGAACGCGCCACTGCTCTCCGGCCGTCTGGGCCTGGTGCGTGCGGGGACCGCCGTCACCGTTGTTCCAAGCCCGAAAGGTCAACCCTGAATGTGGTTCACCCGTGTCAGCCTGCAAAACCCGGTGATGGCCACCATGGTCATGCTCGCCCTGGTGGTTTTGGGTCTATTTTCCATCCAACGCTTACAGGTTGATCAGTTCCCGAACGTGGACTTTCCGGTTGTGGTGATCACCACTGATTACCCCGACGCCTCGCCCGAAGTCATGGAGAGCGAAGTCAGCAAAAAAATTGAGGAAGGAGTGAACTCGATTGCCGGCATCAACGCCCTGACTTCGCGCTCCTACCAAGGCACGTCTGTGGTGGTCATTGAATTCGATTTGCACATCGATGGCCGCCAAGCAGCAGACGACGTACGAGAGAAGGTGGCAGCCATTCGCCCTACCCTGCGCGCCGAAGTCAAGGAGTCTCGGGTACAGCGTTTTGACCCCGCCGATCGGCCGATTTGGTCAATTGCAGTGTTACCAGACGACCGTGGCGGCACTGTCAAGGCCATGAGTTTGGTGGGGCTAAGCGATTGGGTTGAGCAGCACTTTAAAAAACGCCTTGAAAACGTCCGCGGTGTCGGTGCCGTCAACGTGATCGGTGACAGCCAGCGCGAAATCAACATTTACCTGAACCCTAGCAAGCTGGAGGCGTACGGCATCACCGCCGAACAGGTGGCCAACGCGGTGCGTAACGAAAACCAGGACTTCCCGGTTGGTGCCATTCGTTCATTGGAAAAAGACCGTGTCGTTCAGGTGTCAGCGCGCATGCAGCGACCCCAAGACTTTGGCCGAATCATTGTGGACCACCGCGCGGGACAGCCCGTGCGCGTCGAGCAGCTCGCCAGCGTCAACGATGGCGCTGAGGAAATTAACAGCCTGGCCCATTACAACGGACAACGTACGCTGCTAGTTACTGTGCAAAAAGCTCAGGACGACAATACCATTGGCGTAGTGGACCGCCTGAATCAGGCAATGACGGAGTTCCAAACACAACTGCCCCCGGGCGTGAAGTTGCAGACCGTACAGGATGGCTCGCGGCAAATCCGGGTATCTGTGGCCAATGTGCGCACAACCTTGCTCGAAGGTGCGGGCCTGACTGTGCTGATTGTGTTTTTGTTTTTAAATTCCTGGCGCTCAACCGTCATCACCGGCTTGACTCTGCCGATTGCTTTAATCGGCACCTTCTTTTTCATGGACTTGATGGGCTTTACCATCAACATGATCACAATGATGGCCTTGAGCTTGTGTGTGGGCCTGTTGATTGATGATGCCATCGTTGTGCGCGAGAACATTGTGCGTCACGTTCAGATGGGCAAATCCACTTACGATGCAGCGCTCGAAGGCACACAGGAAATCGGTTTGGCGGTATTTGCCACCACCATGTCCATCGTAGCGGTGTTCTTGCCTATTGGCTTCATGGGCGGCATCATTGGCAAATTTTTCCACGAGTTTGGTTTGACGATTGTGGGCGCCGTGCTGATTTCGATGCTTGCCAGCTTCACTTTAGACCCGATGCTGTCATCCATTTGGCATGACCCCAGCATTGACGCACACCACAAGACCACGAAACGCTCGTTTTACGACAACACATTAGGGCGCCTAACCGGTCTATTTGAACGCGGCACGGACCTGCTTGCCCAGGTGTACCAGAGCGTGTTGCGCTGGGCGCTGGTGCACAAACTCAGCACCATGGTGCTGGCGCTGGTTATTTTCGTCACCAGCCTCTTCATGGTGCCGCTACTGGGCACTGAGTTCGTACCCAAGTCTGATTTCTCTGAAACCACCGTTAACTTCAGCACCCCAGTGGGGTCCTCCCTGGAAGTCACAGAGGCACGCGCCAAGGAAGTTGAAGCCATCATCCGCTCCTTTCCCGAGGTGCGCTACACGTTGGCGACCATCAACACGGGCGCCTTACCCGGAAAAACTTACGCCAGCGTCTATGTCCGACTGGTGAACCGTAACGAACGCGAGCGCGATATCAACGACATGGCTGTGCTGATGCGCCAGCGCCTGCGCCAGGTGGCGGGCATCACGGTGACGCACGTTGGTTTGCGCGACCCGGTGGGCGGCCAAAAGCAAATTGCATTTTCCATTCAAGGGCCTGACTTGGCAGAACTGTCCCGTCTGAACGCGATCGCCTTGTCCAAAATCCGAGGCATTGTCGGCCTGGTGGACATCGATTCCAGTCTCAAACCCGACAAGCCCACGGTGGACATTGAGGTCAAACGCGAGGCTGCAGCCGACCTGGGCCTCAGCGTGGCTCAAATCGGCACCAGCTTGCGCACACTGATAGCAGGTCAAACGGTTGGCAACTGGCGCGCGCCCAATGACCAAACCTACGACGTCAAGGTACAGCTGGCACCAAACGCGCGCAGCCATCCCCAAGACCTGACCAAACTGCCATTCGCTGTGGGACAAAACCCAGACGGCAGCGCACGCATTGTGCGACTCGATCAAGTCGCTCGCATCACGGCAGGTACGGGCCCTGACCAGATCAACCGGCGCGATTTAGCGCGTGAAGTGGCCATCACGGGCAACACCTCGGGTCGCTCCGCAGGTGAGGTATCTGCTGACATCAAGACCGCCATGGACAGCATCGCCATGCCGCCCGGGTACAGCTACAAATTCAGTGGCTCGGTGAAAGATATGGCCGAGGCGTTTAGCTATGCCCTGTCAGCCTTACTGATGGCTGTCATCTTCATTTACATGATTCTGGCCAGCCAGTTCAAAAGCTTTCTGCAGCCCGTGGCCCTGATGACCGCGCTGCCACTGACCTTGATAGGCGTGGTGCTGGCACTGCTGCTTTTCAACTCCACGCTGTCCATGTTCTCGGTGATCGGCGTGGTGATGCTCATGGGCCTGGTCACCAAAAATGGCATCCTGCTGGTGGACTTTGCCATCAGAGCACGTGAGGACGGCCTGACCCGCGATGAAGCCTTGTTGCAGGCCGCCAGAGTCCGACTGCGCCCCATCCTGATGACCACACTGGCCATGGTGTTCGGCATGATGCCTTTGGCGCTGGCCCTGTCAGAGGGCTCCGAAATGCGGGCACCCATGGGTCAGGCCGTGATTGGCGGCGTCATCACCTCATCGATTTTGACCTTGGTGGTGGTACCCGTGGTGTACAGCTACCTTGACGATTTAGGCACTTGGCTGAAAAAGCTGTGGTGAAAACCACAATCCAAACCTTGAACAGGTATGGGTTTTGAGCACACCGAGCGCTAGAATCAAAGAAGCTCGCTAACATACCCCACGGAGTACATGGATGGATCTGGATACGATTGAAAAAGCACGCTTCAACATGGTTGAGCAACAGGTACGCCCATGGAACGTGGAAGACGCGGACGTTTTAGCCTTGTTGTCCAGCGTCAAACGTGAAGACTTTGTGCCACCAGCGTACAAGTCCCTGGCGTTTGCCGATATGGGCATCCCTTTGGCCCACGGTCAACGCATGCTCGAACCGCGCATTCAGGCGCGCTTGCTACAAGACGCCGGCGTTCAAGCTGGCAACTTGGTTCTGGAAATCGGGACCGGAACGGGCTATTTGACGGCCCTGCTGGCCAAGCAGGCCGATCAGGTCATCACCTATGAGATCAATGCCGAATTAGCCGATACTGCGCGCATCAATTTGCATGCAGCGGGCATCTACAACGTTGAGGTACGCACCGCTGACGGCGCGCAAGGCGCGCAAGCTGACGGCCCGTTTGATGTGATTGTTCTGGGCGGCTCGGTGGAGCAAGTGCCTCAAGAGCTGCTCACGCAGCTGAAAGTGGGCGGTCGCCTGGTTGGCATCGTGGGCGCAGAGCCCATCATGCACGCCTTGACCATCTCTCGCACCAGCCAGACCAACTACAAAACCGATGAACGTTGGGACGACAACGCCCCCGCACTTCAACACTTTCCACAATCATCCCGTTTCCGGTTCTGAAAATGATCACTCAAATTCGCCCATCGCAGCTCAAGGAATGGATGAACAGCGTCCAAGCGTCAGGTACTGCTGTCGTACTTGATGTGCGTGAGCCCTCCGAACTGATCACCGCCAGCATCAAGGCCGACGGTTTTGAGCTTCTCACCATACCCATGGGCACCGTGCCTGTGCGCTTGAGCGAGCTCGACCAAAGCCGCCCTATCGCCTGCCTGTGCCACCACGGTGCTCGCAGCATGCAGGTCGCCTCGTTCTTGGTCGCTCGCGGCTTCACGCAGGTTGCCAACATTGCCGGCGGCATCAATGCGTGGTCAACTGAAGTCGACAGCACCGTGCCACGCTATTGATTCTTACGACCCTGAACTGAACGACCTTTTACAGACGCAAAAACATCATGAAATTATTTCGGCTACTCCCACTCAGTGCAGCCCTTGCAGTGACCTTTGTTTTGCCCGCTCAGGCCCAGAGCCTGGTGGACCTGTACAACGCAGCCAAAGGCTTTGACGCCAGCTACCAAAGCGCTAAGCTGCAGTTTGATGCCAGCTTGGCCAAGGCAGAGCAAGCCCTTGCAGGCACACGTCCCAGCGCTGGTTTATCCATGAGCGC
>CAWUSQ010000002.1:0-7325 GCA_963925275.1 uncultured Rhodoferax sp. | reverse complement strand
CCTGTCCCAATGGGTGAATGGCGAAGTCAAAACCGGTGGCCATTGGCAAAGCGAGGTGGAGTTACAACGCAGCGATGGCACATTCTTGCCTTGCGAGGTTCAGGGCGACACGTTCTGGGATGCTGATTCACGCCAGATGGCGAGTTTCGCCGTCTTTAGCAACATCTCTGCCCGTATCAATGCTGAGAATCAAGCACAAACCCAGCTTAAACAGTTTATTGAATTGCTGCAGGCGGTACCGGACCCCATGATCGTGGTGGACAGCAAGGGCATCATCATCATGTCCAACCAACAAGCCGAGACGTTTTATGGCTATGCGCGTAGCGACTTGATTAAAAACAAGGTTGAAATGCTGATGCCTGTGGGTTTCCGTGCTGATTTCAAAGCTTGGAGCCAGCGCTATTTGCTCTCGCCCCAGGTCCTGCACATTGGTGTGGGTCGCGCCTTGTATGCCAGAACCGCCCTGGGCATGCAGGTTCCAGTGGAGGTGAGTTTGAGTCCAATCCGAATGATGAACGATCTTTGGGTGGTATGCACTGCACATGACATCACCCAGCGCCTTGAATCACAAAGACAGTTGCGCTCAGCCGTGGCCGAGCAAAATGCCATTTTCAATTCAGCCAGCTCCGGCATTGTTTTGATTCACGATCAGATGGCAAGTCGCGTCAACCACCGGGCAAGCGAGATGCTGGGGTACCAGTCCAATCAACTGATGGCCAAACCATTACACACTTGGTTCAAGGACCCGACTGACTTCCCTGTCTTTTCAGAAACCGCTTTCAAGCAAGCGCTTGCTGGCCAGGCCTACTTAAAGGCCCACGAATTTCTGCGCAGCGACGGCTCTGGCATCTGGGCATTGCTGAGCGTCAACGCCATTGATGTGAATGACCCGAGTCGGGGCTTTGTTCTCCTCCTGACTGACATGACACAAGAGCGCCAGGCCTCTGCCCAAATTGCATTGGCCAACACCGAACGCGCAGCTATTTTGGACGCCGCCACCACAGGCATCTCCTTCATTAAAAACAGAACTTTTGTGCGCACAAACCGGCGCATGCATGAGATGTTAGGCTGGGACCTTTGGGAGATGATCGGCCAACCGACCTCGATCTGGTACCCAAGCCCAGAAAGCAACCTCGCGGTATTGGCTTTGTACCAGTCGATCTGGGCTGGTGAGTCCCCGCATATTGATTTGCAACTCAAACGCAAGGACGACAGCCTTTTTTGGGCCCGACTGACGGGCAACGCTGTGGATGTCAACGACAAAGAACAAGGAACCGTCTGGGGCATCGAGGACATTTCGCTTGACCGGGAAAAATCCGAGGCACTGCGCCAGGCCAAAGAGGAGGCTGAGGCGGCGACGATTTCTAAATCTGAGTTTTTGTCCAACATGAGTCACGAGATACGAACACCGATGAACGCCATCATCGGCATGGCACACTTGGCGTTGAAAACTACCTTAGACGACAAGCAGCGCAACTACATCGAGCGCGTGCACCAGGCAGGAACCAACTTGCTGGGGATCATCAACGACATCCTCGATTTCTCAAAAATGGAGGCCGGCATGCTGGGCATGGAGGCCATCGACTTCCAACTCGAAGAAGTCATCTCCAACATGGCCGATTTGATCGCGCTCAAAACGGATGAAAAAGGCTTGGAATTTATTTTCGACGCTTCGGCAGACGTTCCTGTGGCGCTGGTCGGTGACCCACTTCGCTTAGGACAGGTCTTACTTAACCTGGGCAACAACGCGGTCAAATTTACCAACAGTGGTGAAATTGTTTTGGGTGTTAAAGCCGTTGCACAAACCCAAACCGATGTTGAGTTGCACTTCTGGCTGAAAGACACCGGTATTGGCATGACTGAGGAACAGTGCAAGCGCTTGTTCCATTCGTTCAGCCAAGCTGACGCTTCCACCACCCGCAAATACGGCGGCACAGGTTTGGGTCTGGCCATCTGTAAAAACATTGTGGAATTAATGCAAGGTCGCATCTGGGTCGAAAGTGAGCCAGGCAAAGGATCTACTTTCCATTTTCATGCCCACTTCGGAATCCAGGACACTGACGAGCGCCCTCGCATGTTCACCGCCGACGAGCTCAAGGGCATCAGCCTTTTGATCGTGGATGACAACTCTTCGGCCCTGCTGATTTTGTCGAGCATGGCGAAGTCCTTTGGCATGACGGTCGATACGGCTGAAAGCGGCCGTTTAGCGCTTGAGAAAATTAGCGCGGCCGGCCAGGCGGGCAGACCTTACAGCTTGGTGGTTACCGACTGGCAAATGCCTGAGATGAACGGCGTGGAAATGTTAAAACAGTTGCGCTCCAGCTCTCCAGGCAACTTGCCTTCGGTCATCATGGTGACGGCGTACGCCAAAGACAAAGCGGTGCAATCAATTGAAGAAAACTTGGTTGAAGTCAGTCACGTGTTGACCAAGCCGGTAACACCCTCCAAGCTACTGGAGTCATTTGGCATTGCACTTGACCGGCGTCGCATGCTCCCCAAATTGGATATCAATCCGCAGACCGGTGCGTCGGTTGCCATGCAGGCACTCAGAGGCGCTCGCATCTTGTTGGTTGAAGACAATGAAATGAACCAGGAGCTAGCCAAAGAACTACTGAGTGATGCAGGCATGCAAGTCATCCTTGCGAACAACGGGCTCGAAGCTTTGAACTTGCTCGCTGAGGATAAACAATTTGATGGCATCTTGATGGATTGCCAGATGCCCGTCATGGACGGCTACACCGCTACCCGGGAAATTAGGAAAATTCGCGAACTCGACCATATCCCGATTGTTGCCATCACCGCAAACACCATGGCTGGTGACAGAGAATTGGTGATCGAGGCGGGCATGTCCGACCACATCGGCAAGCCCTTGAATGTGAATGCCATGTTCATCACGATGGCCAAATGGTTCAAACCCGCAGGTCGTTTTGATGCGGCCACCTACGCAGTAGATACAGCGAGTAAGAAAAGTACAGCAGGGCGTTTACCCAGCGAGCTGGCTGGCATCAACATCACGCTCGGCATGGCCAATATGATGAAAAATGAGAACCTCTACCTGCGCTTGCTACTGCGCTTCAGAGAGTCACAAGACAACTTCAAGCAGCGGTTTCACATGGCCCTGAGCGACGCGGATGCGCAAGCGGCCCAACGCTGCGCGCACAACCTAAAAAGTACAGCAGGCTCTGTGGGCGCGACCCAGCTTGAGGCCATGGCAGCGTCCTTAGAGGCAGCCTGCGCACAGACTCAAACAATGCAGGCACTTGAGCCGCTTGTCGACCAGGTAGATGCTGAAGTGCGACGTGTAGTCCAGAGCCTTTCACAATTGTCAGTGGGTGAGAATTTGGAGAAATTCTCGGGACAGGTTGATGTGCAGCAAGTCCGAAAACTCCAGGAAGCGCTGCTCAAGGCACTGGGCGACGGCGATGCCAGAGCGGTCAAACTATGGAACACAAATAGGGCGGTTTTCGCCCATGCCTACCCCTGCGATTGGAGCAACATGGACCGCGCGCTCAATGCTTTTGACTTTGAAACGGCGCGCGCAACTTTTCTAGCAGTCACCCACCCTGATAACCACACTGACACAGGGCAGTAGCAAAGAGCGTTAAAACTCTTTTATTCATAAAAAAGTCGATTGGAAAATGTATGGCGATAGTTGGCAATGTGATTAAAAGGTCGACCATCTTGGTGGTGGATGACACACCGGACAATCTGGCATTGATGAGCGAGTTGTTAACAGGAACCTACCATCTGAAGATTGCAAACAACGGGGAACGCGCCTTGAAACTGGCCACATCAGGCGCTCTCCCCGATCTGATTTTGCTCGACATCATGATGCCAGATATGGATGGTTACGAGGTCTGTCGTAGGCTGCAAACTGATCCGATCACACGGGCTATTCCGATCATTTTTTTGACTGCAAAGATTGGGGTTGGCGACGAAGAGAAAGGTTTGGAACTCGGTGCTGTGGACTACCTGGCAAAGCCAATCAGTCCGCCGATTTTGATGGCGCGCATCAAAATTCACTTAGCCCTGAAGGGTCAGGCTGATTTTTTACGTGACACGGCTGCCTTTTTATCTGCAGAAGTTGACAAGCGCACCCATGAGGTCACAGCCATCCAGGATGTAACCATACTGGCCATGGCCTCGCTGGCTGAGACGCGCGACGCCGACACCGGCAACCACATTCGACGTACCCAGCATTACGTGAAGATCTTGGCTGAGCACTTGCAGAAAAAATCCAACTTCGCAGACCAGATCAACGACAGGTTTGTGCAGCTTATTTTCAAATCAGCACCGCTTCACGATATCGGCAAGGTGGGGATTCCCGACCGCATTTTGCTCAAGCCTGGAAAACTCAATGCGGCTGAGTGGGAAATCATGAAAACCCATACCACATTGGGTCACGATGCCATTGAAAAAGCCGAGCAAGCACTGGGAGCCCGCGTCGATTTTTTATCCATGGCCAAACAGATCGCGTTGTCGCACCAAGAAAAATGGGATGGCTCTGGTTACCCCGAAGGTTTGCAGGGAACCGATATCCCACTGGCTGCGCGCATGATGGCTTTAGCAGATGTGTATGACGCCCTGATCAGCCGGCGAATTTACAAAGATGACATGCCCATTGACCAAGCTGTTGAGATCATTGTGAAAGGCAAAGGCTCACACTTTGACCCCGACTTGGTGGACGCCTTTATAGAGATCCAAGATCAGTTCTTTGCAATCGCCCAGCGTTTCATGGACAGCGCCCAAGAACTGGCTGCGAAAAAGGCGATGGTGGAGCGCTTTAATTCGCTCATATGAGCCTTTAAGGCAGCCGCTTTCTTAGACGCAACGTCGGTACTACTGGGGTGCTGGCGGATCAATCCCCCATCACCACGCCTTCACGGCGCGGGTCTGCGCCGCCAAGCCACCTGGGCGTGCCGCCCTCGGTCACGCGCTCAATGCCTTGCAGGCCGCTGGTTTGTGCCATCACCACAGTGGTGTGTCCCCGTTGTTGCAATCCTTCAATCAACGCCTTTGAAACACGGCCTTGCTCGAGTTCAGTCGGGCCGTTGCGCGAACCAAAATTGGGTAGTGCAATGGCTTGCTGCACATCAAGCCCCCAATCCAATACCCCGATCAGTGTTTTGGTCACGTAATTGATGATGGCCGATCCGCCAGGAGAACCCAACACCATTCGCAACTGGCCGTCATCACGGTTGAACACCAACAGGGGCGACATCGATGAGCGCGGGCGCTTACCGCCTTGTACGCGGTTAGCCACTGGCCTTGCGTTTTCTTCTGCCACGAACGAGAAGTCAGTCAGCTCGTTGTTCAGCAAAAACCCGTGCACCATCAACTGCGCACCGAACACGTTTTCTATGGTTGTGGTCATGGATACCGCATGCCCTTGGCCATCGACAATTGACACATGGGAAGTGCTTGGCAGTTCTGGGCTTTGGTCATCGGCCAGGCTCATTGCGCTGGCCATTGGGTTGCCGGCTTGCGCTTTACCCATGCTGCGCGGACCGATCAGCGCGCCGCGCTCGCGCAGGTATTTCGGGTCCAGCAAGGCCGCGGCACTGCCGCCTGGTAAAGGCACGAAATCCGGGTCCGCGACAAAACGGGCGCGGTCTGCATAGGCCAATCTGCCAGCTTCGCTGATCAGGTGCACGGCTTGCACATCAGGCTCCAAACCAAAAGACGCAGCATGGGGCTTGAAGTCGGCCATGGGCTGGTTTTCCAGCATGCCCAGTATTTGCCCGATGGCCAAGGGACCTGATGAGGGTGGCGGCATGCCGCACACTTGGACGCGGCGGTAATTGAAGCACAGCGCATCGCGTACTTTGGCACTGTAAGTGGCCAAATCCGCTTCACTCAAAAGACCCGGGTTGGCTGCATGGCCGCGCACTTTGGCAACCATGTCCCTGGCCATGTCACCTTGGTAAAACGCATCGGGCCCGCGCTCAGCAATCTGGCGCAGTGTCTGGGCAAACGCTGGGTTTTTCAACCAGGTGCCCGCCGCTTTAGGGCTGGCGTCAGTGTTGAAGAAATACGCAGCGGCTTCAGGGTCTTTGCGTAAAGCCTGAACGTTGCTGCCTGAGAGCAAAGTAGCTAAGCGTGGGCTGATAGGAAACCCACGCTCAGCCAACTTGATGGCAGTTTGGAACAGGTCTTTCCAAGGTAGTTTTCCATGTTGTTGATGCGCCAAGGCCAAGGCGCGGACCGTTCCAGGTGTGCCCACCGATTTACCGCCGACAACTGCCTGCATGAAGCCCATGGTTTTGCCGTCTTGCATGAACATATCAGGTGTTGCCGCAGCTGGCGCCGTTTCACGCCCATCAATGGCACTGACCTTTTTGCCGTCAAAGTGCATCAAAAACAAACCACCACCAATGCCCGATGATTGCGGCTCTACCAGGTTCAACACCAGTTGCACGGCAATGGCAGCATCGATCGCGCTGCCGCCTGCTTGGAGTATGTGGTAGCCCGCTTGCGTGGCCAGCGGATTGGCCGCGCTGACCATGAAACGACTGGCCATGGCACTGGCTTTGGGCTGGTAGCCGCTGGCCGCCTCAGGCGCCTGAAATCCTGGCACCAAGCCATCAGGCGGCGCATTCGCTGTGGCGCATCCTGCCAGAACTGCCATCACCAGCAGAGTCCACAGCGCACGCAAAGCATCCGATGTCAAAGTTCTCATCACATTGTCTTTCTCAGTTGCAGCAGTTGCCGCACAGCGCGCACCGCAAGAGAAACTTTAGCATTGCCACCAGCACACCCATGGTCTAGCTCTGAAAGTGCAACTGCGCTGGCACAATCCACCCCAAAATCTCCAACCCTGGCGTGTCATGTTGTTCAATATTCTTGAAATTACCCTGCCCATTTTCATCATTGCCTTGGTAGGGCTTGTCTATGGCCGTGTTGTCAAACCAGACCTTGGTGGCGCCAATAAATTGGCGGTGGACATCGCACTGCCGGTGTTGATCTTCACTTCCCTGTCGACCAAAGCGTTCACCCCTTTTGAAGTGGCGCGCTTCGGCGCTGCGGCAGTGGCCTTGATTGTGCTCAGTGGTCTGTTGGCACTGCCTTTTCGCGCATGGCTCAAAGCCGACTGGCGCGCCTTTGTACCCTGTGTGATGTTTGGCAATGTGGGGCCAGTTGGTCTGCCCCTGATGGCATTGACCTACGGCGCTGACGGCATGGCCGCTGCGATCATGCTGCTGGTGCTGTCTAATTTACTGCATTTCACCTTAGGTGCAGGCTTGATGAGCGGGCGCATTGATTGGCGCACTGTGTGGGCCAATCCACTGGTTTGGGCGAGCTTGGCGGGTTTGGGATTTGGGCAG
>CAWUSQ010000001.1:0-66057 GCA_963925275.1 uncultured Rhodoferax sp. | reverse complement strand
TTGGGCTTTTCGCCGCATGATGCGCGGCGCTGGGAGGCGCTGGTCAAGCGCCCCAGCGGCATCATGCTGGTCACAGGGCCCACTGGTTCTGGTAAGACCACAACCCTGTATTCCACGCTCAAACGCCTGGCCACTGAGGAGGTGAACGTGAGCACGGTGGAAGACCCGATTGAGATGATCGAGCCGCTTTTCAATCAAACTCAGGTACAGACCCACCTGGACCTGGGCTTTACCGAAGGCTTGCGCGCATTGATGCGCCAGGATCCTGACATCATCATGGTCGGCGAGATTCGCGACCAGGCCACAGCCGAGATGGCGGTGCAGGCCGCACTCACTGGGCACTTGGTGTTTTCCACGTTGCACACCAACGACGCGCCCTCGGCCATTACCCGCTTGCTGGAGCTGGGGGTGCCGGCCTATCTGATCAACGCCACTTTGCTCGGTGTGCTCGCGCAGCGTCTGGTGCGCACCCTGTGCCCCCATTGCAAACAGCCTGATTCGCAGTCCTCGCACGCCGATCTGGCGCAAGTGGCCAAGCCCTTTGAGCTGACTGGCAGCTACACACCTTTCAAGGCAGTGGGCTGTGTGGACTGTCGCATGACCGGTTTCATGGGGCGCACGGGCTTGTATGAGCTGCTGGAGGTCACAGAAGACTTCAAGCACCTGGTGACGCAGACGCCTGACAGCGATGCTTTGAAGCGCCAAGCCATCAAAGACGGTATGCGACCGCTGCGTCTGGCCGGTTCCCTGTGTGTGGCCCAGGGGCTGACGCTAAGCGCCGAGGTGCTGGCCTCGACGCCCGCCCTGGCCTTGGCGCGCGTTGAAGCAAGCCGATGAGTGCTACGAATTTGACATCCAAACAATTAGCTTCCGGTTTGACCCTGGCGGTGTTGGGCTCCATCGCGTTCAGTGGCAAAGCCATCATTGTGAAGTTTGCCTATCGCTACGGTGTGGACGCTGTCACGCTCATCATGTACCGCATGTTGTTCGCCTTACCGATTTTCTTGATCATGAGCTGGTGGGCCAGCCGCGGCAAGGCGGCCTTGACCCGAGCTGATATCTGGGGTGTGCTGGGCTTGGGTTTTTCTGGCTACTACCTGGCGAGCTTTTTAGACTTTGCCGGACTGGTGTACATCAGTGCGTCGCTGGAGCGCTTGATTCTCTACCTCAACCCCACACTGGTTCTGCTCTTGGCGCTGGTGCTCTACAAGCGCCCAATTGCCAAACGTCAGGCTTTGGGCATGTCGATTAGTTATGCCGGTGTACTTTTGGTGTTTGGGCATGAAGCCACGCTTGAAGGTGCCGACATCCTGCTGGGTGGCGCCTTGGTTCTGGCCAGCACCATCAGTTACTCGGTGTACCTGACCTTCAGCGGTGAATTGGTGAAACGCCTGGGTTCCTTGCGCTTGGTCGGTTTGGCCACAAGTGTGGCCTGTATCTTGTGCTTGGTACAGTTTGTGATTTTGCGCCCCTTTGAGTCAGCGCTTGTAGCGCCACAGGTGATTTGGCTTTCGTTGCTCAACGCCACCCTGTGCACGGCAGCGCCCGTGTTGATGGTGATGATGGCCATTGAGCGCATCGGTGCGGGTTTGGCCTCCCAGACTGGTATGGTCGGGCCCGTGTCGACGATTTTGATGGGCGTACTCCTTTTGGGGGAACCCTTTACGGTGTGGGTGGCGGCGGGCACTTGCTTGGTGATCGCTGGTATTTTTGTTGTCACCGGCCAGCGCAGAACAGACGCTTGAGCAGGGCTGAAGCCCGCTCGGTCAACTGGGGTGGATGACTTCGTAGAATCGACAGACGTTCAGTATTCAAAATTTTTCAATCAACAGAGGATATGACATGGATTTAGGTATTGCAGGCAAGTGGGCATTGGTGTGCGGTGCTAGCCGTGGTTTGGGCTTTGGCTGTGCGCAGGCGTTGGTATCTGAGGGGGTGAATGTGCTCATCGTGGCGCGCGACCCCGCTGTCTTGCAGCAATCAGCAGACCGCTTGGCGGCGATCGGTGTGAACACCGGTGCGCAAGTGCTCAACGTCGCCGCTGATGTGACCACCGAAGCCGGCCGTGCCGCCGTGTTTGCGGTGCGTCAGGACTTTGACATCGTGGTGACCAATGCCGGCGGCCCACCCACAGGCGACTCTTTGGCCTTCACCCGTGAGGACTGGATACGTGCGGTAGATGCCAATATGCTCACACCCATTGAGCTCATCAAAGCAACGGTTGCTGGCATGTCTGAGCGTGGATTTGGGCGCATTGTGAACATCACTTCGAGTTCGGTCAAAGCGCCGATTGATGTGCTGGCGCTGTCCAATGGCGCGCGCAGCGGCCTGACCGGCTTCGTGGCAGGTTTGGCACGCGGCTCTTTAGCAGCCAAAGGCGTGACCATCAACAACCTGCTGCCGGGCGCGTTTGACACTGACCGCTTGCGCGTCACCATGGAGGGCGCGTCCGCTAAAACAGGTAAATCTATTGATGATGTGGCTGCTGCACGTCGCCAAACAATCCCGGCTAAACGCTTTGGCAATGCACAGGAATTTGGCGCTATTTGCGCATTTTTGTGCAGCCAGCATGCCGCTTACATGACTGGTCAAAATGTACTGGCCGATGGTGGCGCGTTCTCAGGAACCTTCTAGGGTGTGACGGCCGCGGGGCGTTGGATGCGCCCTTAGCGGCGCGATGAGACCACAATGCCGCCGGCAATCATGGCGAAGGCCAGCGCGTGGTACAGGTGCGGAACTTCACCCAGAAAAACGCTGGACAAGATGGCGGTGAACAGGGGGGTCAGATTGGTGAAAAAACCAGCGACGGAGGCACCTGCGCGCGCCACGCCAGCGTCCCAGGCGCGGTACGCCAAGATGGCTGGTCCGATGGCTATGTAGAGCATGGCCCACAGCAAACGCCAACTGGGCTCAATGTGGCCCAGGCCCAAGGCCCATTCGCCACCGGCCAAGGCCACCGACCAAACCAGCCCCAAGGCAATCTGAGCCAGCAAAAAAGCAGCCCAGTTGTAACGAATGCTTGCAGGCTCGGTGGTGGGGTGCGCCAGCATCCAGCTGTAGTAGGCCCAGGCAGCCGAGGCAATCAACATGTACAGGTCGCCGGTCACCAACTGGATGTTCACCAGCACGGACCACTGCCCTCGGCTGAGCACCACCAACACGCCGGCCACGGACAGCACCGCACCTAACCATTGGCGCTTGGTGATGGCTTGGGCAAAAAAGAAGCGCCCAATCAAGAGCATCCACACCGGCGTGATCGAAGCCACCAGCGTCACGTTGATGGCCGTCGATGTGGTCAGCGCCAGATACAACAAGCCGTTGTAGGTGCCAACGCTCAGCATGGCCAGTGCGGCGATGCGTTTCCAGCTTGTCCACAATGGGCTGCTGGGTCGCAGCACGGTTGCCGCTAAGGGCAGCAATAAAACCAGTGCAATGATCCAGCGCACCAGGCTCAGCGTCATCGGTGAAATCCACGGCGCAATCACCCGGCCCAACACGGCGTTACCTGCCCAAAGCAGGGGCGGTAGGGTTAGAAGCAAGACTGCTATGGGGGTAATTTTGGGTGTGGTCATGGGCCGTTGAGGTGAGTGGCAATCGGACCAGTCGCCACAATTCTCGCAGTAAAACTGCCACGGCCCGCGCGAGGACGCGCAATTCATGGCAAGATCCGATGCTTTGACACAGCAACAGGAGATTTCATGAGCCAGCATACTTCCCGCGCCATTCGCATTGATCAACATGGCGGCCCTGAAGAACTCAAACTCGTCGAGGTGAGCGTGGGAGAACCCGGGCCGGGCGAGATTCGCATCCGCCACCGTGCCGTGGGTTTGAACTTCATTGACGTGTACCAGCGCGATGGTTTGTACAAATTGCCCATGCCATTGCATTTGGGTATGGAGGCTTCTGGCGTGATCGAGGCCGTGGGCGAGGGCGTGTCTCATCTGAAGGTCGGCGACCGTGCTGCTTATGCCAGCCAGCCCCCAGGCAGCTACTGTGACTTGCGTGTGATGCCTGCCAAGACGGTGTGTAAGTTGCCCGATGCGATCTCGTTTGAGACGGGCGCGGCCATGATGCTCAAGGGTCTTACCGCGCAGTACTTGCTCAAACGTACACAACCGCAAGGCGGCTTGCAGGCTGGGGACTTTGTGCTGTTTCATGCCGCAGCGGGCGGCGTTGGCCTGATTGCTTGTCAATGGGCTAAAGCCATGGGCTTGCAGCTGATCGGGACGGCTGGCTCTGACGCCAAATGCGCACTGGCCAAGGCCAGTGGCGCAGCCCACGTGATCAACTACAGCACCGAAGATTTTGTGGCCCGGGTGAAAGAAATTACCGGTGGAAAAGGCGTTAAGGTGGTGTACGACTCAGTGGGCAAAGACACCTTCATGAAATCACTCGATTGCCTGCGCCCCTTAGGTTTGATGGCTGTTTTTGGCAATGCGTCGGGCAAAGTCGATCCCATCGATGTCAACCTGCTGGCGGCCAAAGGTTCGGTGTATGTCACCCGACCCACTTTGTTCACCCATATTGCAACGCATGAGACGGCCCAGGCCATGGCCGCCGATTTGTTCGAGGCGGTGACCAGTGGCAAGGTAACGATTCAGATTGACCAGACCTTCAAGCTCGAAGATGTGCAACAAGCGCACATTGCGCTGGAAGCGCGCAAGACCACAGGCTGCACGATTTTGACGCTGTAAGCGCCTCGTCGGTGTTGGATACGAAGCCCGCTGACCGCGGGCTTTTTTGTGCCCGCAGCGGTCATGGTTTGTGGTGCCTATCACGCCCCAAGCGTTCCCAATAGCTTGAGGCAAGTGGGTATGCCCGGTGGGTGTCGCGTTTAACGCTGTCGGCGTACGCGCAGGAGTTCGTCAACGATCAGGCAGACCGCGCCCATGGTGATGGCGCTGTCGGCCAGGTTGAAGGCGGGGAAATGCCAGCCCATGTAATGAAAGTCCAGAAAGTCGACCACGTAGCCGTAAAGCACGCGGTCCAACACATTGCCCAAGGCACCCCCCAGAATGCTCGCCAACGCGAAGGCAAACAGTTTTTGTCCTGAATGCGCACGCAGCATCCAGACAATCAGCGCCGCAGCACCCAGCCCAATAGCTGTGAACAACCAACGCTGCCAGCCACCTGAGTTGGCCAGAAATGAAAACGCTGCACCTTCGTTGTGCACCCGAATCAGGTTGAAAAACGAGGTCAAGACCGTACCTTGGTGCAATGCGTAATTGCCGATGACCAAGAGTTTGCTGAATTGGTCCAGCAGCAGCACTGCGCCGGCCCAGATCAGCCACGGCAGCAAGCTGCTTGCAACGCCTTTGCGTGCCATCAGGCGACCGTACGGGTTTCGCCAGCACCAAACAGATTGCTGGTGCACCGGCCGCACAGACCAGGATGGGCGCTGTCGTGTCCCACATCGTCACGGTAATGCCAACAGCGCTCGCATTTGGTGGCACCTGAGGGGCTCACGCTGATCGCCGTGTCCTGTCCCAAGTGCAAATGCACGCTCGATGTGATGAAAACAAATCGCAAATCCTCTCCCAGACTACTTAGCAGGGCGTGGTCGGATGCGCCCACAGTGAGCGCCACCGCGGCTTGCAAGGATGAGCCGACTTGGCCGTTGGCGCGCAACACCTCAATTTCTTTGTTCGTGGCATCGCGTAATTCGCGCACCCGCGTCCACTTGGCCAACAAAGCTGTATCGGCTACAGGTTGCGCCACGTAGTGGTCCATGAAGATCGAGTCGCGTGTCGCCAGCGGCGTTTTTCCCTCAGCACCCAGTACCGTCCAAGCCTCTTCAGCGGTGAAGCTCAAGTAAGGTGCCATCCAGCGCAGCATGGCGTTGGTGATCTGCCATAAGGCCGTTTGCGCGCTGCGCCGAGCCAGCGAGTTGGGTGCCGTGGTGTAGAGGCGGTCTTTGAGAATGTCAAGGTAAAAAGAGCCCAAATCTTCCGAGCAGTAAATCTGCAACTTGGCCACCACTGGGTGGAATTCATACACCTCAAAGTGCGCCAGAATTTCGGCTTGCAACTGAGCGACACGGCTCACCGCATAGCGATCAATTTCCAGCATCTGCTCGGGTGCAACCGTGTGCTGTGCAGGATCAAAATCACTGATGTTGGCCAACAAGAACTTCAGTGTGTTGCGCACCCGACGGTAGGTGTCGACCACACGGGCCAGGATTTTGTCGTCTCCGGCAATGTCGCCCGAGTAGTCGCTGGCAGCCACCCACAAGCGGATGATCTCGGCGCCCAATTTTTGACTGGTGGCTTGCGGGTCCACGCCGTTGCCGGCGCTTTTGCTCATTTTGTGTCCCTTGCTGTCGACCGTGAAGCCATGCGTCAGAATGTCTCTGTAGGGCGCACGGTCATACATCGCGCAAGCGGTCAGCAAGCTGGAGTGGAACCAGCCGCGGTGCTGGTCGTGGCCTTCTAGGTAAAGGTCAGCCTCTGGGCCATTGGGGTGTCCAGCGCCGGCGTGAGAGCCTTTGAGAACCGTGGTGTGCGTCGTGCCTGAGTCGAACCAGACTTCCAAAATGTCCGCGCTTTTGGTGTAGTTTGGTGCATCCACCGGACCCAAAATTGAATCGATACTGGCTTTGCTCCAGGCCTCGATACCGCCCATTTCAACCATGTCTGCTGCGATGTCCAGAATCTCCATGGTGCGGGGGTGCAACTCACCGCTGTCTTTGTGCAAGAAAAAGGGCAGGGGTACACCCCAGCTGCGCTGGCGACTGATACACCAGTCTGGCCTTCCTGCGATCATGTCGCGCAGCCGTGTCTTGCCGTTTTCTGGGTAGAAGTTGGTTTGCTCGATGGCCTCGAGCGCTATTTGGCGCAGGCTGCGGCTGGCTTTGTCTTTGGTGAAGATGCCCTCGCCTTCGTCCATGCGGATGAACCACTGGGCGGCTGCCCGGTAAATCACCGGTGTTTTGTGGCGCCAGCAGTGCGGGTAGCTGTGGGTGATGTTCTCACTGGCAAACAGCCGGCCGGCCTCGCGCAATGCCTCAATGATGACAGGGCAGGCTTTCCAGATGTGCTGACCCGCGAACAAAGGGGTCTCTGGTGCATAAACACCGTTGCCCTGAACCGGGTTCAGAATGTCATCGTAGGCCATGCCGTGGGCCACGCAGCTGTTGAAGTCTTCCACGCCATAAGCCGGTGAAGAGTGCACCAGACCTGTGCCGTCATCAGCGGTTGCATAGTCGGCCAGGTAAACCGGGCTCAGGCGGTCGTAGCCGACGTCAACATGGGCTAGGGGGTGCTTGAATTGGATGCCGCCCAATTGCTTGCCCAGCGCGGTGGCCAGCACGGTAGCGGTGAGGCCGTAGCGGCTCATGCAGGATGCGACCAGGGTTTCGGCCAGCACCAATAAACCGCGCTCGGTGTCGACCAGCGCATAGCTCAGCTCGGGGTTCAGATTCAGCGCCTGGTTGGCCGGGATGGTCCAAGCGGTGGTGGTCCAGATGACGGCAAAGGCGTCTTTGTCCAGACCAGACAGACCAAAAGCGGCTGCCAGCTTGGTCGGTTCGGCACACAAAAAGCCAACATCCAGCGTTTGTGATTGTTTGTCAGCGTATTCGATCTCAAACTCGGCCAAGCTCGAGCCACAGTCAAAACACCAGTAAACGGGTTTGAGTCCACGGTAAACAAAGCCGCGTTCAATGACCCGCTTGAAGGCGCGGATTTCATTGGCTTCGTTTTTGAAGTCCATGGTGCGGTAGGGTTTGTCCCAATCGCCAAGCACGCCCAAGCGCTTGAAGTCAGCCATTTGTTGGGCAATTTGCTCGGTCGCGTAGGCACGACTTTTGGCCTGCATGTCATCGCGAGCGAGTTTGCGCCCGTGTTTTTTCTCGATTGCATTCTCAATTGGTAAGCCATGGCAGTCCCAGCCCGGAATGTAGCTCGCATCCATGCCTTTGAGCTGGCGCGTCTTCACGATCATGTCTTTCAAAATCTTGTTGACTGCATGGCCCATGTGGATCTGGCCATTGGCATAGGGCGGGCCGTCATGCAGCACGAATTTAGGCGCGCCGCGGCGCGCTTCGCGCAGCTTCAGGTACAGCCCTTCTTCGTCCCACTTTTTTGTCCACTGCGGCTCGCGCTTGGGCAGGTCGCCGCGCATCGGAAAGGCGGTGTCGGGCAGATTCAGTGTGCTGCGGTATTCGGCTTTGCCGTTGTCTTGTTGTTGGTCAGTCATGGTGGCGCAAGTTGGCAAAGAAGGCACGGGCATCGTCACAGTCTTGACTGATGCCGTGGGTCAAGTCGTCCAGGCAAGCGTATTGGCGCTCGTCGTGCAATTTGTGCAGAAGTTCTACACTGGCGATTTTACCGTAGGCACCCTCTGGGCCCAGGTGATCAGGCCAGTCCAAACAATGGGTCTCTAGCAGCACGCGTCCGGCGTTGACGTCGTTCGGGTCGAGCGAAGGGCGAACACCCATGTTGGCCACGCCACGCAAAGGCAGCTCAGACAGACCAAACACCTGCACGGCAAAAATGCCACCTGCGGCCGGTTTCCAGTGGCTAAAGCGTTGGTTAATGGTTTTGAACCCGAGGCTGCGTCCGAGTTTTCGGCCATGCACCACGTGGCCTGAAATGCGGTAAGGGTGACCCAAAAGGCGGTTGGCATCCTGCATGCGCCCCTGTGCCAGTGCCTCGCGTACCGCTGAGCTGGAGACCCTGATGCCGTGCACCTCGTAGCTGTTCATGCGCGCCACATCAAAGCCTTGGCGCAGCCCTGCGGCGTCGAGCTCAGCGTAGTCGCCGCTGCGGCCTTGACCAAAGCGAAAGTCGTCACCGACTAACACATAGCGCGCGCCCAAGCCTTGCCGCAAGACCTGGTCGATGAAGGCTTGAGGCGTGAGCTTGGCCAGATTCTGGTCAAAGCGCATCACCACGACCTGGTCCACGCCACAAGCGTTCAGATCAATCAGCTTGTCGCGCAGTGTGCCCACGCGCGCTGGCGCCAGATTAGGGTTACGGGTCAGCCCGGAAAAGTAGTCGCGCGGGTGTGGCTCAAACGTCAGCACGCAACTTGGTACGCCACGTTGTTGGGCTTCACCTTTGAGCAGCGACAGCATGGCTTGGTGGCCACGGTGCACACCGTCAAAATTGCCGATGGTCAGGGCGCAGGCGCTGGCGATGCCGGGATGCTTGAAACCTCTGAAAATATTCATGCGAAAGGCGGGCGGCGATGCTGCTGATTCTTTGCTCAGTATCTGGGCAAAGGCGCGGCACCAAACCAAAAAGGGTATATTGTGTCGCAGCTTAGCTTGTAGTTGCTCAGTTTCTTACATGAGCGGCGCTTCGTGTTGCTAAGTTTTGCTTTGCACGAGGTGCAACAAAGGCGTGCCGTGTTGGCGTCCAATGGTGGCGTGATCAGGAGGTTGGCATTGAAAGTCTTGAAGCTATCGGCCCAGGGTCTTCCGCAGTCCTGGATCTCTTTAGAACAAGCGGTGTTGCATTACGCCGCTGACGAAGTGCGCTGGGAAATTGGCCGCGAGGTGGCGGTATTTCACGGTGGCCACAACGCCCAAACTGGTGTGCAATCGACCATTGCCATCAGCAGCATCATTGGCACCAAAGGTGTGCCACGCATCAACCCGTTTGCCCAAACGCCGGCCTTGACCAACGCCAAGCTGTTTGCCCGCGACCGCAAACTGTGCGCCTACTGCGGCCAGCTGTTTGAAGACAGCGAGCTCACCCGTGAGCACATCACCCCATTTGCGCAAAACGGAAAGGACCACTGGATGAATGTGGTCACCGCTTGCAAAAGTTGCAACCATCGAAAGAGCAGTCGCACACCCGAGCAAGCGCACATGCCTTTGTTGTACGCCCCCTATGTGCCCAGCCTGTGGGAGGATTTCATTCTGCGCAATCGGCGCATCCTCGCCGACCAGATGGAGTTCTTGATGGCCCATGTGCCAGCCTCATCACGACTGGTCATTTGAGCGGTTTTGGGGCGCCAGCAGATCCGCCCATGCGCACCGGGACAAAAATTTTGTCGCCACCGCGCTCGATAAGCAAAGCCACTGATTTGTCGGCCTTAGCCACTACGGCAGTTTTGTGCTTTCGCGCTAACGCATGCTGAGCTGGGTTGCAGCCTTTTCTGGCGGGGCTAATTCTGCCAACCAGCGTCGCACCGTCAGCGCGTCCATGCGGCTTGCGTCCTTGGCGCGGGCGTTCAGTAGCACCAAGGTGGCGTCTTTACCAGCCTGGCGAATGCGCATGACCAGGCAATGGCCTGCTTCGTTGGTAAAGCCTGTTTTGGACATCAGGATATTCCAGCCCTTGACGCCGACCAAGGGGTTTGTGTTGTGAAACAACACGTCACGTCGCTTCAGGTATATCCGCGCCGAGGTGTCTGTGGTGATATTGGCAATTTGTGGATAGCGCGATGCCGCCAGCACCATTTTGGCCAGGTCTGCAGCGGTGGACGTGTTGTTTGGTGACAGGCCTGTGGGCTCTTGGATCACAGTGTGGTGCATGCCCAGACTTTGTAATTTGGCGTTGACTGCTTGCTCAAAGGCGTCGACGCCTCCTGGGTAAGTTCGTGCCAGCGCAGCAGCAGCCCGGTTATCCGAACTCATCAGCGCGAGTTGCAGCACCTGTTGCCGCGCCAGGGTGGTGCCAACCGGTACGCGTGAGGAACTGTGCTTTAAACTGTCCACATCTTGTGCTTTGATCACAATGGGCTCGCGCATATTGGGTAGGCTGTCCAGCACGGTCATGGCGGTCATCAGTTTGGTCAATGACGCGATCGGGACCGCTTGGTCTGCATTTTTCTGCAGCAAAATCGCACCGTTTTCGTTGCTGATTACGATGACGTGTCGACTGCTCAAGGGCATGGCCGCGGCGCCCGCGCAAACCAGCAAGCCGCTCAAGCACAGCAAGATGTTCAAAATCAGGCTTTTCCTGGGCCCGTACAGCGTTTTAGAGCGCCAAGTTGGCATTTGATTTCGATCCAATCATCAGATCATGCACGCGCATTGTTAAAGAGAGCTTAAACGGGGGGTGGCCAAGAGGATTTTGTAAGCGACCCGAGCCCTGCCAGCCGCCTACAGGCCTTATTGTGCCTTTTCGTCAAGTCCGATCTTGCTGCGATCGATCCTAAGTTGGCACTGGTCGTGAGTGGCCTCAGGTTATCACTCCCGCGGTGTCTTGCATCAGGAGGCTGACTTGACCGAGTTGGTGCAGGCTGTCGCCAAAAGTCATTTCAAGCTGAGTCAAGGCCTTGAAGAAGTGGCTGATCTGTGCCTCTTGTGTCATACCAATACCACCATGCAATTGCACGGCTTGTTGACCAACAAAGCGCATGGATTGTCCCAGCTGCAGTTTGGCACGCGCCATGGCCGCACGCCTCTGAGCTGGCTCGGCGAGCAGCTTCAGGCTGGCGTAGTAGCTCATGGAGCGGGCTAATTCAAGCTCCATTTTCATATCAGCCACCCGGTGGCGCAGCGCCTGAAAACTGGCCAATGGTGCGCCAAATTGGCGACGGGTTTGCAGGTAATCCACGGTCAGAGCCAAAGCACGTTCCATCATGCCCACACCCAAGGCGCAGGTGCTGGCAATGCCGGTGTCCACGGCCAACTCCAGTGCGGCTAGACCATCGGTGCTGATCAAATGCGCGGGGGTGTTGGTCAAGCTCAGGTCACCCGCGCGGCTGCCGTCTTGCGTTTGGTAGCCATTGCGTTGGATGCCAGGGGCTTGTGCAGGCACCAAAAACAGCGCCATGGCGTCCTTGAGCATGGCTGGAATGATGAAAGCATCGGCTCGGTCGCCGGCACTGACAACTTGCTTGGCGCCGTGCAACACATAAGCCTTGCCTGCGGCCTGCGCATGCGTGGCACAGGTTTGGATCTGGTAGCGCCCAGCGCGCTCTTGATAAGCCAGTGTGATAAGGGCCTCCCCCGATGCCACGCGCGGCAACCAGGTGCTGCGCAGCTCAGCAGGTGCGTGCGTTTGCAGCACGGCGCTGGCCATCAGCGTGTGCGTCAGGGGTTCGAGCACCAAGCCCCGCCCCAGTTCTTCCATCGCCACCATGGCCTCGATGGGCCCCATGCCCAGGCCGCCGTGATCTTCGTGCACAGTGAGTGCGCACAAGCCCAAGCCGGCCATTTCGCCATAGGCTTGCCGGCTGCATCCCCCCTCAGTCAGAATGCTGCGCCGGCGCTCAAAAGTGTAGGCACGTTCAACCCAGCGCTGCACGGCTTCACGCAAGGCGGTTTGTTCGTCAGAAAAATCAAAGTCCATAGGGTTCTTAACCTAAGACGGTTTGTGCCACGATGTTGCGTTGAACCTCGTTGCTGCCACCGTAAATCGTGGTTTTTCGGTAGTTGAAGTAGTTGGCCGCTAGCGGCGCGCACCAAAGGTCGCCACCCGGAAACTCAATGAGACCAACACGGTCTGCTTGCCAACCTGCATCCATCGCTTCAGGAATCATCGGCAAGGCGTAGGGGCCGGCGGCCAGCATCATCAGCTCGGTATAGCGTTGTTGGATCTCGCTGCCACGAATTTTCAAAAGGCCAGCGATGTCCAGAGTGCTTTTGCCAGATTTTTCAGACGACAGCACGCGCAGCACCAGCATCTCCAAAGCGATCACATCGACTTCGAGACGGGCTATTTCGTCACGGAAGCGCGCAGCGGTGGCGCCGCCAGTGACGGGATCCCAAACACCTTCTTGTTTGGCAATGCGCTTGAGGCGTTCGAGTTCGCGCTTGGCACGGTTCACGTCAGCGATGTTGCTGCGTTCATGGGCCAGCAGGTGTTTGGCGTAAGTCCATCCTTTGTTTTCTTCCCCAATCAGGTTGTCGATAGGGACTTTCACGTTGTCAAAAAAGACCTCATTGACTTCGGGCTGACCGTCTAGCAAAACGATGGGGCGCACTTCAACGCCGGCCGATTTCATGTCGATCAGCAAAAAACTGATGCCGGTTTGCGGCTTGCCCTGCCAGTTGGTGCGTACCAGGCAAAACATCCAGTCGCCATATTGGGCCAAGGTGGTCCAAGTTTTTTGTCCGTTGACCAGGTAGTGGTCGCCCTGGTTGTCGGCGCGACATGTCAGACTCGCCAAATCAGAGCCTGCGTTGGGTTCGCTGTAGCCTTGACTCCACCAGACCTCGCCACTGGCAATGCCTGGCAAAAAGCGCCTTTGTTGTTCAGGAGTGCCAAATGCCATGATGACCGGTGCCACCATGACCGGCCCAAAGGGCACCACGCGGGGCGCGCCAGACAGCGCGCATTCCTCTTCAAACAAATGTTTTTGCACCGCGTTCCAGCCCGGACCACCAAAAGCCTTGGGCCAGGCATGACCAAGCCAGCCTTTGCTGCCCAGAATTTTGGCCCAGGCTTGCTGGTCGTCACGGGTTAAACGCAGCCCATGGTGTACTTTGTACGCAATGTCAGCGGGCAGGTTGGCGCGCACCCACGCGCGGATGTCAGCGCGAAACTGCAGCTCGTCTTCGGTAAATGCCAAATGCATAAAAAGTTCTCCGGGTGTGCCTGGCGCAGATGCGCTGGGCACGCTGTTCATCGCTATTGTGCCGTTTTGCCCACCGCCCCCGCAGCACAAGCGCTGCGTGCGAGCCAAATGCCTTTTCTGTCTTGGCATGCGTTGTGCCTGGCGGCGCGATTGCGTCAGAACTCGCCGGCTACAAGGCGGCTTGCTGCGGGCCTATCGCTTGACGCCCCCTCGCCCCCAGTGGATTCTGGGTGAGCAGGGGTGCAGGCTGGCCAAAGGTTGCTGCTGCTTTGAAAGTCATAATTCGCCTCGTATGAGAAACATCGTTATTTTGATATCGGGTGGCGGCTCCAACATGGCTGCCATTGTGAAAGCCGCTCAGTCTGATAATTGGGCTGTACGCTTGGACGCACGCGTGGCCTGCGTCATCAGCAACACGGCTGATGCCAAAGGTTTGCACTTCGCGCGCGATCAAGGCCTTGCGAGCCAGGTCATTGATCACAAGTTGTATGCCAACCGCGAGGCATTTGATGCAGCCTTGGCCAGTGCCATCGACCACTTTGACGTCCCAGGGCAGCCAGCTTTGGTGCTGTTGGCCGGTTTCATGCGCATCCTCACTTCGGGCTTTGTCCAGCGTTATGCAGGGCGTTTGCTCAATATTCACCCCTCGCTGTTGCCGGCATTTGCTGGCCTGCACACGCACCAGCGGGCCATTGATGCAGGCTGTAAGTTTGCAGGTGCGACCGTGCACCAAGTGACCGCTGAACTCGACCATGGTCCGATCTTGGCGCAGGCGGTGGTTCCCGTTTTACCCACCGACAGCGCCCAGACATTGGCCGCGCGGGTGCTAACGCAAGAGCATGTGATTTACCCAAGGGCTGTCGCGCAGTGGCTTGGCCAGTAGGGCGCATGCTTTTGTCTCTGGGTTGGTTTTACTCGTGCCGCAAGGCTTCGATAGGATCAAGCTGGGCGGCCCGGCGGGCGGGGAAATAGCCAAACAGCACCCCGATACTGGCTGAAAACACAAAAGCCACCACGTTCACACCGAGGTTGAAGACAAAGGGCACATCCATCAAGCGGGCTAGCCCCAGTGAGGCGCCCACAGCCAAGCCGATACCCAAGAGGCCGCCAATCGAGGCCAGTACGACCGCTTCGATCAGAAACTGCATCAACACCTCGCGCTCCAAGGCGCCAATGGCCAAGCGCAGGCCGATTTCACGGGTACGCTCAGTGACGCTGACCAGCATGATGTTCATGATGCCGATGCCCCCTACCAGTAGGCTCACTGCGGCCACGGCACCCAGCAAAGCGGTCATGATTTTGGTGGTTCCAGACAGCGTGTCCCCCAACTGTTTGGTGTCCAGGATGTTGAAGTTGTCCTCATCGCTGGACGCGAGTTTGCGTCGCTCGCGCATCAGATCTTTAAGTCCAGCTTTGACCTGTTCAGGGTTGGCATCGTCCACCATGGATACCAGCAGCGTGTTGACCCTTTTGGAGCCGGTGATTCGACGTTGCAAGGTGCGCAGGGGCATCAAAACCAAATCATCCTGGTCGTTGCCAAAAGCCCCTTGACCTTTGGCACCCAACACGCCAATGACCTCGCAATGGATATCGCGCACCCGCATCGGCGCACCAACAGGCTCTTGGTCGACAAACAACACCCGTCGCAAGGTCTCCCCGATCAGGCACACCGCTGCGCCTGCCAGTTCTTCTTCGGGGGTAAACATACGGCCATCGGTGAGTTTCCAGTTGCCAGTGACCAGCCAGTCACGGCTGCTGCCAAGCAGGCTGCTGCTCCAATTGCGACTGTCTACCACCACGGTGCCACTGCTGCGCGCCTCTGGTGCTGCCGCCAAAACACCACCGACCTGCACGCTGATGGCAGCAGCGTCGCCCTCTTTGAACCAAGGTGTGCCCCCACTGCTCCAGTAGCTCAAACGCTGGCCCGGGCGCAGTTGCAGCAGGTTGGTTCCCAGGCCAGAAATCTGGGTCTGAATGGCCAGTGTGGCGCCGTTGCCCACGGTCACCATGGTGATGACCGCGCTCACCCCAATCACGATACCCAAGATGGTCAGAAACGAGCGCAACAAGTTACGCCGGATGGAGCGCAAAGCCAGTAACAGTGTGCTTAGAAACATCAGACGGCCTGCGGTGTCCAAACGCGCGCTGTGCTGCGCTCGATGGCAGCGATTTCGCCATCGATAAAGCGAACAGTGCGCTGCGCATAAGCCGCCATATCAGCCTCATGGGTGACCATCAAAACGGTGATGCCTTGGCGTTCATTGAGCCCACAAAGTAGTGCCATGATTTCATGGCTGCGGTGGCTATCGAGGTTGCCGGTGGGCTCGTCGGCCAGTAAGACGTCAGGCTTGGTGACGATGGCGCGCGCAATGGCCACGCGTTGTTGCTGGCCGCCCGAGAGCTCTGCCGGTGTGTGGTTTTCCCAGCCTGTCAGTCCTACGGCATCAAGCGCCGCACGCGCTGCCGCGTGGCGCTGTTTGGATGACTCGCCCCGGTATAACAAAGGCAGTTCGACATTTTCTAGCGCCGTGGTGCGGGCTAGCAAATTAAAGCCTTGAAACACAAAACCCAAATAGCGCCGACGCAAGCGTGCACGCTGGTCCCGTGACAGGGCTTGCACCTGCACACCTTTGAACAGGTAGTGGCCACTGCTCGGGGTGTCCAAGCAGCCCAATACGTTCATGGCTGTGGATTTGCCCGATCCGCTCGGCCCCATGATGGCAAGAAATTCTCCAGCATCGATGCGCAGGTCTACGCCGCGCAGCGCTATCAAAGCCGTGGCGCCTTTGCCGTAAACCTTGGTCACGGCCTGCAACTCAATCAGGGGTGTAGAGCGCATGCTGTCAGGGCTTGCCGGAATCGCCACTTTGGCTGCGTTGTTCAGTGATCACGGCCATGCCTTGTCTCAGATCACCGTCGACGATCTCAGTCATGCGTCCATCGCTGATGCCGGCTTTGATGGCAACGGCAACAGGCTCTCCCTTGTCCAGCACCCAAACTTGCTTGCCGGGACGCCCGCCGCTGGCGGTTTTGGGCGCGCCGCCCCTGGAAAAGCGCGGGATGATCGCCGACATGATGGTGCTGGCGCCCTTGGCAGTGGTCTCGTTGCCGATGCGCGGTTTGAAACGCAGTGCCTTGTTGGGCACAGTCAGCACCTGCTGACGCTCAGTGGCCACGATGGTGCTGGTGGCAGACATGCCGGGGCGCAGGCTCAAGTCGGTGTTATGCACCTCGAGCTGCGTCAGATAGGTGACCACGTTGTCGTTGATGGTGGAGCCAAAGGCCACGCGGGTGACGTTGGCCGGGTAACGCCGGGCGGCAAAGGCGCTGACGGTGAAGCTGGCTTTTTGGCCAGCGGCGACGCGCCCCACATCAGCCTCGTCCACATTGACTTGAAGCAGCAGTTCGCGCAAGTCCTCGGCAACCGTGAACAGCGTCACCGCTTGCAATGAAGCCGCCACGGCATTGCCTGGATCCACCGTGCGTGTGAGTACCACGCCATCAATAGGTGAACGGATAGACGCTTTAGACAGGTTGGTCTCATCGGTAGCCAAGGATGCAGTCGCAGACATGAGGTTGGCGCTGGCTGCGGCATTGGCAGCCAGTGCGCGCTGCTGGGTGGCCAGTGCTGCGTCCAATTCGGCCTTGGCGGGCACCTTCCCAGCAGACAGGCGCGACACCGCTTGCAGGCGTTCGTAGGCGCTAGAGGCCTCGGTGACCGTGGCTTGACTTTGCAGCAACTGCGCTTGCGCAGTGGCCACCGCGGCCTTTGAGCGCGTGACCTGATCGCGCAATTTTGCGGTGTCGAGTTCGACCAGAATTTGTCCACGCTTGACGCTGTCGTTCACATCCACGAGCACTCGTCGCACTGTGCCTGAGAGCTCGCTGCCAATGTTCACTGTGCGAGTGGGCTGCAAGGTGCCGTTGGCCACCACCGTGAGCGTGAGGTCAGTGCGCCCCACAGTCTCTGTCAGGTAGATGGGTTTATTGGCACTAGCTTGTTGGGCTTGCCAAAAACCAAAGGCCACTAGGCAGGCGCTGAGCATCAACAAGCTTAGCCAGACCCAGGTTCGACGCCACCAGACTGAATGCACCGGTTGTGCTATCAGTCGTTGGACATCGGTCGCTGCGTTGGACGCTGTCGGCTCGGTCGGCTCGGTCGGCTTTTGCGAATCAATCGCCATGGTCTTGTCGAGCGCGTTGAGTGGACTTGGGTCGGCGTGCTTGCTGTTCATGAGAAGGTCTCCAAAGGGTCTTATCCAGGCCAGCCACCCAATGCCTTCACCAGGCGGACCCGATCAGCACTGAGGGTGGCTTGCTGTGCGACGGCGCTGTCTTGTGCACCATAGACACTGCGCTGGGTTAGTAGCACTGTCTGAAAATCAATCAAGCCACTGGCATAGCGCTGCTGAGCCAGCTCAGCAGCACGCTGTGCAGCTGAGGCAGCGGTTTGCAGATGCACCAGACGCAACTGGTTTTGGCGCAAGGTGCTGAGGGCATCGTCGACTTCCTGCAGAGCCCGCAGCACCGTCGCTTGGTAATCGGCGCGCGCGCGTTCCAGGGTCGCTTCTTGCGCACGAACCCGGCCTTCACTGGCGCCACCGTCAAAGATGGGAAGGCTCCATGCACCCAGGACGCTGCGCGCCAGGCTGCCGCTGACCAGGTCTGCCAAATTCAGCGCATTCAAACTCAAAGAGCCTGAAAGGGTGAAGTTGGGGTAGCGTGCGGCTTGCGCCTCGCCCATACGCGCCAGCGCTGCCTGTATGCGCAACTCCGCGCTACGTACATCAGGGCGTTGACGCAGGACATCGGCCGCCAGCACGTCCGGTAATGGTTGCGGAACTTGGGGCAATGGGCTTGGTTTGAACAGTTTGGCGGTGAGGGAGCCGGGACGTTGGCCAAGCAGCACCGCCAAGCTGTTACTCGCGCTGTGCTGAGTGGCTTGCAGCAAGGGCAGTTGAGCGGCGGTTTGCGCCACACCTGTCAGAGATTGATCTACTTCGATACTGCTGACCAGACCGGCCTGCGCCCGCCACTGCGTTAACTGCAGCGTGTTTTCTTGGCTGGCGAGGTTCTGGCGGGCAATGGTTTCCTGCTGCTGTGCTGCCCGCAGCTGCAGGTAGGCCAGAACGACCTCCGCTGCGATGCTGACCTGCACGTCGCGCAAGTCAGCGTCGGCAGCTTGGGCCTCGGCTTGGACGGCGGCAATGCCCTGACTTTTCCGGCCAAACAGGTCGGCTTCCCACCTGGCGTCAACACCGGCGGTGAAGTCGCGCCCAGTGGTGGCTTTGAGCTCATTGAGTCGCGCACTGGCCCCCAGGCCCAGCGAGGCTGTTGCCCCGGCCTGACTGATATCCCGTGCAGCCCTGGCTTGCTGCAGTGTTGCCTGCGCCGCGCGGATGCGGGTATTGGTCTGCAAGGCTTGAGGAACCAGTTGGTCGAGCAAAGGGTCATGGAAGTCTTGCCACCAGGCTGCTGAGACCGGCACTGTTGCGGGCGAGTTGGGTTTGCCTGGCTGGGCGGTCGGGGCGGCGCAGGCGACGAGCAAGAGGCCGCCCAGCACCCCTGCCATTGCCAGCGCGTGCCAACGTTGGCGCGCGCGCACTGCATCGATCCTGCGCTGGTCCAGAGGGCGCAGGCAGTCCTCATCCGTGGGGGTCGCTTCAGGGCTCACGTGTTCAAGGCTGGGGCATATTTTTTGAGTTCTGCTTTTGCAACGGCGTTGCGGTGTACTTCGTCAGGGCCGTCAGCAAAACGCAGGGTTCTCGCGCCGGCGTAGGCATTGGCCAGCGGGAAGTCGTCACACATGCCGCCACCGCCATGGACCTGAATTGCCCAGTCGATGACATCGCAGGCCATGCGGGGGGCGACGATCTTGATCATGGCGATTTCATTGCGCGCGAACTTGGCTCCGCCCATGTCAATCATCCATGCCGCTTTAAGGGTGAGCAGGCGTGCCATGTCGATCTTGCAACGCGCCTCGGCAATGCGTTCCTGGGTCACGGTTTGCGCCGCGACGGTTTTGCCAAAGGCCACACGCTGGGTGGCGCGCTTGCACATCAGCTCCAAAGCCCGCTCGGCCTGGCCGATCAGGCGCATGCAGTGGTGAATACGCCCGGGGCCGAGCCTACCCTGTGCGATCTCAAATCCCTGTCCTTCGCCGAGCAGCAGGTTGCTGGCGGGCACGCGCACGTTCTCGTAGGTGATTTCCATGTGCCCGTGCGGCGCGTCGTCATAGCCCATGACGTTGAGCGGACGCACGATGTTCACCCCTTGGGTGTCTGAGGGCACCAGAATCATGCTCTGCTGCGCGTGGCGCGCCGCGTTTGGGTTGGACTTTCCCATCAGGATGTGGATGGCGCAGCGGGGGTCTCCTGCGCCAGTGATCCACCACTTGCGACCGTTGATGACATAGTCGTCACCATCGCGCTCGACGCGGGTTTCGATATTGGTGGCGTCACTGGAGGCCACGTCTGGCTCGGTCATGACAAAAGCCGATCGGATGCGGCCCTCCAATAAGGGCTTGAGCCATTGCTGCTTGTGCTCGGGCCGCCCATAGCGGGCGATGGTTTCCATGTTGCCGGTGTCGGGTGCCGAGCAGTTGAAGACTTCACTGGCCCATAGGACGCGGCCCATGATCTCTGCCAGTGGGGCGTATTCCTGGTTGCTCAGGCCCGCGCCTTCAAAGCCTGCAGCTTGGGCACTGTCGACTGGCAAAAACAGATTCCATAAGCCTTGTGCCTGGGCTTTGAGTTTGAGGTCTTCGATCGTTTTCAGTGGTGTCCATCGTTTGCCCTGAGCGGTGTTGGCAGCAATCTCTGACCAGTAGGCTGCGTCAGCCGGATAGATATGGTCGTCCATGAAAGCCAGTAGCCGGGTCTGCAACGCTTTGGTTTTTGGTGAGAAATCAAAGTCCATAAGAATCTTTCACAAGGGTTTTGAAAATGGGTTGAATGGTTCAGGATTTTTGCGCGAAATGCCAGGCCAGTTCGGCCAAGGGACGCGCGCCAGCCGCCGCTTGCACCGCTTGGGCACTGGCCGCGGTACCGATTTCAACGCGCTTGGCAATGCCTTGCAGAATCGCGGCCATGCGAAACAGGTTGTAGGCCAGATAAAAATTCCAGTCGGCGGCCAGATCCGCGGGGCTAGCCAAATGGGTTCGTTGGCAATAGCGGGCAATGTAGTCGCTCTCGGGCGGAATGCCTAAGGCGGCCAGGTCGACGCCGCCAATGCCACGAAAAGCGCCTGGTTTGATGTGCCAGGCCATGCAGTGGTAGCTGAAGTCGGCCAGCGGGTGGCCTAATGTGGACAGTTCCCAGTCGAGCACGGCAATGACGCGGGGCTCGCTGGGGTGGAACACCAGGTTGTCCATGCGGTAGTCCCCGTGCACGATGCTGACCATGGCCGCTTCACGCGCCATGTCGGGGATGTGCGTGGGCAGCCAGTCCGCCAGGCGTTCCATTTCTGAAATTTCCTGGGTGATGGATGCTTTGTACTGTTTGCTCCAACGCCCGATTTGCCGCTCAAAATAATTACCAGGTTTGCCGTAGCCGCTCAGGCCACAGGCCGCGTAGTCGACCATGTGCAGTAAAGCCTGGACGCGGTTCATGTCGTCGTAGATAGCGCCGCGCTGTGACCGGCTCTGGTCTGGCAGTGTTTGGTCCCAAAAAATTCGTCCCTCCATGAATTCCATGATGTAGAAGGCGCGGCCTATGATGGACTCATCCTCGCAAAGGCACAACATCTGGGGTACTGGAACGCCTGTTCCAGACAGACCACGCATGACTGCAAACTCACGTTCAATGGCGTGCGCTGAGGGCAGCAAATGGGCCATCGGTGCGGGCTTGCTGCGCATCACATAGGTTTGGCTCGGTGTGTGCAGTTTGTAGGTCGGGTTGGACTGTCCACCTTTGAATGATTCGACCCGCAGTGGACCTTTAAAACCACTGTGGTTGGCATGCAACCACCTTGTCAAGGCCTCAACGTCAAAGCTTTGGGCTGCGCTGACTTCGCGCGTGCCGCTGTAGGATTCGGTGTGGTTCATACATCACAGTCTAGAGCATCGGCAGGCCTTCTTCTGGGTCGCCTGCCAATCGTTGGTGTCAGCATTCGCGCTGTCTGAGCGCTTCGGATGCCAACTGGTTTGCAAACACACCTTAAATCCACCAGGCGCACACCAAGGTGGTCTGGCTCAGCACACAAACAACGGATGTGCGCCGGCGTTTGTGTGGCTCAGGTTTGGCTTGGCGCAAGTGAAAACGTACGCCAAGCGGTCGCTGGCGCCAAGCTGGGAAAAACGCGCCCCGAACGGCGCCTGGTGCGGTCATTGTGGACAAGCATCACATCCAGCACAGCCTGCTGCTTTGGTGTCTGATCTAACGTCTGACTTGCAGCGCGCCGGGGTTAACAATGTTGGTGGGACGGCCTTTTATGAAGTTCACCACGTTCTCAAAAGCGGCATCGAAATAGGTTTCATAGTTGCTCAGCTCCACATAACCAATGTGCGGCGTGCAAATGCAGTTTTCAAGGCGCAACAGCGCATGGCCCTGCAAGATCGGCTCGGAATCGTAGACGTCGATTGCGGCCATACCCGGTCGACAACGGTTCAGGGCACTGAGCAGGGCATCAGGCTCGATGAGTTCTGCCCTTGAGATGTTGATCAGTGTCGCTGTGGGTTTCATGCGCGACAAGTCTTCCAAGGTGATCAGCCCATAGGTGTTTTCGACCAGGCGCAGGTGCAAAGATAAAAAATCTGATTCTTCAAACAAAGCCTCACGGCTGACAGCGGTCTCGTAGCCGTCGAGTTGGGCGCGTTCGCGTGAGGCGTCACGCCCCCACACCACGACCCGCATACCAAATGCTTTGCCATAGCCGGCAACGAGTTGCCCAATTTTGCCGTAGCCCCAGATGCCCAAGGTGCGATCTTTGAGGCTTGTTCCCAAACAGAAGTTGGGCGGCATGCTGCCGGCTTTGAGGCCCGATTGCTGCCAGGCGCCATGTTTGAGGTGGCTGATGTAATGGGGCAGGCGTTTGGCCGCGGCCATCAGCAGGGCCCAGGTTAATTCGGCCGGCGCGTAGGGCGAGCCAGTGCCCTCTGCAACCGCCACACCACGCTCAGTACATGCGGCAACGTCCACATGCTCGCCAACGCGCCCGGTCTGTGCCACCAGTTTGAGTTTGGGAAGTTTTTCGATCAGGGCACGTGTCAGGTGCGTGCGTTCCCTGTTGAGGACGATCACGTCCGCGTCCTTCAGACGCACGGTGAGCGCCCCAAGCCCTTTGATGGTGTTGGTGTAAACCCGGGCTTGATAAGGTTCGAGTTTGGCGGCGCAGGCCAGCTTGCGAACCGCATCCTGATAGTCATCAAGTATCACAATGTTCATGACTGACATTGTGCCTTGATAAGGCGCTGATTTTTTCACCTCTGTTGTCCTCGGCTGACACACTTGACGCCGGGCTCATTGCGTGACCAAGCCTGGTCGGTTGACTCAAGCGCTGGCAGCTTTGACCGCCCTCAGGTGAAGGCGCTTGGCTTGGCCGGACGACGGGCCAGTGTTGCGTGACGCACGGCTCAGTGCAAACGGGCTTCCATCGAGGCCAGGCGATCGAGCTCTGCACACACATCGGCCATGCGCCCAGAGATGCGAAGACGCCCGCTGTTGGCAGGCGAGCCAGACTCCAACACCCGCAAGACACGCAGTGGCCGTTGAGAGCCTGATGCCAAGGTCGAGCGGGCCAGCACACGGGTATGGGGTTTGCGCGTTTGCGAAGACGGCAGGGTCCGCTTGTAAGCGGTGGGCGCTGGCATGCGAATCGGGTTGATGTTGTCAGCGGGAGCGGTCAGTAGCCATTGCCAAAAGGACTTGATGGCGGTACTCATTTTCAGTGCAGACGTGTGGTTCAAGGCGTAGGTGTTCATGGTGGTTCGCTGGCAATGGATTGGGCAGTGGGGCGCAGGGGGCTTACGCTTCACATCAACATGGTGTTGCGGATCAGACCAACGGCCAAGCCCTCAATCTCAAAGGGCTCACCGGGCTCGACCACAATGGTTTGGTAGTCTGGGTTTTCTGGGTGCAGTTCTATCAGGTCTTTGTTGCGCATGAAGCGCTTGACCGTGACCTCGTCACCCAGGCGGGCAACCACGATTTGCCCGTTTTTGGCATCGCGGGTACTTTGCACGGCCAGCAGGTCGCCGTCCATGATGCCGGCGTCGCGCATGGACATGCCACGTACTTTGAGCAAATAGTCTGGTTTGTGTTGGAACAGACTGCTTTCTAGGCAATAGGTTTGGTCGACGTGCTCTTGCGCCAAAATGGGCGAGCCGGCGGCCACACGCCCGATCAGGGGCAGCGTCAACTGCGCAAGGCTGGGAATGTTGAGGCTGAACTGTTGACCGCGTGACGCGTTGATGGAGCGAAGCGTGTCGCCACGCAGTCGGATGCCGCGAGATGTGCCACTGACCAACTCAATGGCTCCTTTGCGTGCCAGTGCCTGCAAATGCTCCTCCGCAGCATTAGCGGACTTGAAACCCAGCTCGGAGGCGATTTCAGCGCGGGTGGGGGGTGCACCGGTTTTGGCGATGGCACTCTGGATAAGATCAAGGATCTGCTGCTGGCGGTCTGTCAGTTTGGGTCTGCTTAACATGGTGACTCCTGTTAATGGCGTTGGCTTAGAGGCAACGCGGTTTTGGTTACTGTTGTTTTATCCAGTAACTGTATTTTTAACCAGTTTTTGAAAGTTGACAAGTGGTTTCTCAATTTGTTGCAAAAAAGTTGATCGTCCTGGGAACTGGGGGCACGATTGCGGGCAGTGCTGCTGATGCCAGCGACAACGTGGGTTATGCCGCAGCCCAGGTCGGTGTGGCCCAGTTACTGGACGCTGTACCGGGCCTTGAGCGGGCTTTACAGGGCCTCGAGCTGCACAGCGAGCAAGTGGCGCAGGTAGACAGCAAAGACATGAGCTTTTCGATATGGCGGGCCTTGGCCGCGCGTGTTGCCTGCCATTTGGCAGATCCCGCTGTCCAGGGATTGGTCATCACCCACGGTACCGATACCTTGGAGGAGACGGCTTATTTTCTGCACAGCCTGTTGCCCTGCGATTTACTCAGCCAAAAGCCCGTGGTACTGACCTGTGCCATGCGCCCAGCGTCGAGCCAGTCGCCTGATGGACCACAAAACCTCTTGGATGCTGTGGCAGTAGCCATGCAAGCACAGGCGCACGGTGTTGTCGCGGTGTGTGCCGGCACCGTGCACAGCGCTTTGGATGTACAGAAAGTACACACCTACCGGCTCGATGCCTTCAGTTCAGGCGACAGTGGTCCTTTGGCGTTTGTGGAAGAGGGTCAGTTGCGCGTGTTGCGACCTTGGCCCCGGGCGGCCAAAGCGCAAACTGATGCCACTTATGAGCGCGTCCTGGCGCAGACCGAGTGGCCGCGTGTCGAGGTGGTGATGAATTACGCTGGTGCCGGCGCAGGCATGGTGCAGGCGCTGATGCTGGCGCTGCCAGGCGTCGCCGCTGTGAAAGGTTTGGTGGTGGCTGGCACGGGTAACGGTACCGTGCACCATGATTTGACACAAGCGCTTGAAACGGCCCAACATAATGGGGTGCGTATCATGCGCGTCAGCCGTTGCAGCAACGGACGTGTACTGTCCAGTGGACGCAATGCGTTCGCTATTGCCTGTGGCTTGTCATCCTGCAAAGCCCGCATCGCTTTGATGCTGGCCTTGATGCTGGATGGCTAACGATTTTTTGACTGGCAGCGTTCAGGCCAGGGCTGCAAAAGCGCGCTGGGTGATTTCGTCCACCCCGCCGATGCCGCTTATTTTTCCGTATTTGGGTGCAGTCGCGGGTTCGGCTTTGGCCCAATCCTCGTAGTAGTTGACAAGCGGACGGGTCTGTGCGCTGTAGACATCCAGACGCTTTTTGACGGTAGCTTCCTTGTCGTCGTCACGTTGCACCAAAGGCTCGCCGGTGAGGTCGTCAAGGCCTTCAATTTTTGGCGGATTGAAGCTCAGGTGGTAAGTGCGACCGGAGGCTGCATGAAATCGTCGTCCGCTCATGCGCTCGATGATTGCTTCAAAAGGGACATCAATTTCCAGCACGTAGTCCAACCTCACACCGGCGGCTTTCATGGCTTCAGCTTGCGGAATGGTGCGGGGAAAACCATCAAACAGGAAGCCGCCAGTGCAGTCGCTTTGGGCAATGCGCTCTTTGACCAAGTTGATGATGAGGCCATCACTGACCAAGCCACCGGCATCCATCACTTTTTTGGCCTCGATGCCCAGTGGCGTACCTGCTTTCACGGCGGCACGCAGCATGTCGCCGGTGGAAATTTGAGGAATGCCGAATTTTTGGCAAATAAAACTGGCCTGGGTGCCTTTTCCTGCGCCTGGTGCGCCCAACAGAATTAATTTCATGCTTGTGTCCTCGGGAGGCGATCAATTTTGGATACGGTTGGCTAATGTCCAGCAGGGCTGACGCCAACTAGCGAATTGCGGCGGAGGATAGCACGGGCGTGCCTCCCCGAGTCGGCCGGCCCTTAGCTCCCAAAGAGACGGCGCACGCGTTCCAGATCATCGGGCGTGTCCACGCCTGGGCCAGGTGCGCTTGCACTCACGTGCACCACGATGCGGTGGCCATGCCACATGGCGCGAAGCTGCTCAAGAGACTCGGTCAACTCAGTCGGAGCTTGTTGCAAAAGCGGAAACTGGCGCAAAAAGCCCACGCGGTAGGCATAAATGCCAATGTGCCGAAGCGGCGCTGGGTCGGGTAATTCCTGAGCTGCGTCGCGCTGAAATGGAATCGCAGCCCGGCTGAAATAAAGCGCCAGTTGCTGAGCATCCAGTACCACTTTGACCACGTTCGGGTTGTGAAATTCAGTCAGCAAGGCAATCGGGTGCGCGGCTGTGCTCATGCTGGCTGCGGGTGTTTGCACCAGCAGGTTGGCCACATTTCGCACCAATTCGGTGTCGATCAGCGGTTCGTCACCTTGAACATTGACTACGATGTGATCTTCGGGTAGTCCAAGTAAGCTGCAGGTCTCAGCCAAGCGGTCACTGCCTGAGGCGTGGTCGACGCGGGTCAGGAGCGCACGCACGCCGTGCGCCTGACAGGCCAGAACGATGTCAGCGTTGTCGGCGGCAACCACTACGCGTGTTCCATCCAAATCCAATCCCTGCATGACGCGCTGCGCCACCCGCACCACCATGGGCACCCCCGCAATGTCGGCCAAGGGCTTGTTGGGTAGGCGGGTTGATGCCAGGCGGGCTGGAATCAGTACTGTGAAGCTCACGCTTCGAGTTCCTCGTCAGTGAGCGTGCGCGCCTCTTTCTCAAGCAGCAGGGGAATGCCGTCGCGCACCGGATAAGCCAATCGGGCGCTGCGTGAGACCAGCTCCTGGGTTTCCTGGTTGTAGCGCAGCGGTCCTTTTGTGATCGGGCAGATCAGTAATTCAAGTAGTCGTGTGTCCATGGGCGGATGATAGCGTTGCTGCCACCGAGGCGCTGGGACAGCGCAGGTTGATCCGTTGCGAAAATAACTGGTAAAAAGCCTCGGGCAGGGTGCACATCAGGGGAACTGCCAGCGCCTCTGGCTCGAAGGCCCACAGCTTGACAGCGTCTTTTTCAGTGCACAGCAGCAAGTGGCCCTTGGCCGCGGCACCCGACCAACGCTGGAAATCATCGTGATCGGGCAAGGCCAGGGTTTGTGCCAGGTGCAGGCCCTGTTGGGCCAGCATGTCGAAAAATTGTGCGGGTTGACCGATGGCTGCGACAGCCATGAGCGGCTTGGCGTTGACGCGGCTTGCCAGTCGCTGCAGCTCGACAACTTCCCCTTTGATGGTGATGGCCTGTTTGGCCAACGTGCGCTGCGCTTTGAAGCCTGCCAAGCGCGGCACCTCGCCGGTGTTGAGAACCAGGTCCAGCGGGCGCGGCCAAGGTTCTCTGAGTGGGCCGGCTGGAAGCAACCAGCCGTTGCCAACACCGCGGTCGTCAAAGACACCAATTTCTACATCTCGGTGCAAGCGCAGGTGTTGCAGGCCGTCATCGCTGATGATGATTTGAATATCCGGGTGCTTTGCCAAAAGGCTTTGGGCCGCTTGGGTGCGCGAGGCTGCGACGCAGACGGCTGCGCCGGTGCGCCGGTGAATCAACAGCGGTTCGTCTCCAACCTCGTTGGCGCTGCTGGCGTGGGTCACTTCCAGGCAAGTCCTGGAGGTTCGACCATAGCCGCGCGAGACCACAGCAACTCGGATGCCAAGATTTTGGAGGTGTTGAACCAAGGCGATCACAACCGGTGTCTTGCCGGAGCCGCCCGCTACCACGTTGCCCACGACCACCACGGGTACGGCTAGACGCATGGATTTCAGAAAACCGCTGCGGTAAAGCCAAAAGCGAGCGCTCACCAGTGCTTTGTAGAGCTGCGAGATGGGCCACAGCAGGTAGGACAGGGCATTGCGTGCTTGCCAGGCTATGAGCAAGTGGCGCTGCCAGCTTGGCGTGCCGTGATGGTCAGACATGGTTTACCGTGACTGCGCAGAGCCTGGTGTTTGGGCTGAAAAACTGATGTGGGTCAGACCAACCCGACGCGCTGCTTCCATGACCGTTATCACGGCTTGGTGGCGCGCGCTGGCATCGGCATGAATCACCACGATTGCTTCTGCGCCATCTTCTTTGGTGGCAGCTTGCAGGGCTGTTGCCAGCGAGGCGGCGTCCGTTCTTGCAAAGCGCACGCGGTTGACGCTGTAGTTTCCGGCGCGGTCGATGCCCACCAGGACTTCTTTTGGACGTTCTTGCTGGGCCTGGGCATCGGCCAGCGGGAGGTTGACCTGTAACTCAGTGAATTTGTTGTAGGTTGTCGACAGAATTAAGAAAATCAAAATCACCAGCAGCACGTCAATGAACGGAATGAGGTTGATTTCGGGTGGTTCCTTGTCACGTGTGCGAAAGTTCATGGCCATTGGGAGCTACTTTCGCAGGGTGCTGAGGTGCTTGGCAAGGCGGTCAGCGGCCATTTCCATGGTTAACAGGTAAGCGTCGACTCGGGCGCGGAAATAGCGCCAGAAAATCAGTGATGGAATGGCGATGATCAAGCCAAATGCGGTGTTGTACAAGGCGACTGAAATACCATGCGCTAATTGCGCTGGGTTGCCGCCGGCAACCGCAGTAGGTGCCTGCGAACCGAAAATTTCAATCATGCCGACGACGGTTCCGAATAAGCCCATTAAGGGTGCAGCCGATGCGATTGTGGCCAAAGCGCCCAGATAGCGCTCGAGTCGGTGCGCAGCCAGTCGGCCGGAACTCTCCATGGTGGCGCGAACGTCTTCATCCGAGCTGAGCGGATTTTGGCTCAGCGTACGCAGGCCGCTGGCCAGGACCTCTCCCAAGGCTGAGTGGTTGTGTAGTTGAACGATGACGTCCTTGTCAGGTACGTTGTTGCGAGACAAAATCAGTACTTCGTCGAGCAAACGCACGGGCGCAACTTTGGCAGTTTGAAGGCTGATAAAGCGTTCGATGATCAACGCCAGCGCCAAAATAGAACTGACAATCAGTGGCCAAATTGGCCATCCAGCCGCTTGTATGATGGAAAACAAGAGCGCACTCCGCAGGTCAATGGTGTGTGGAGGATTATGGCTTAGGCTCGGGCGTGGGCGTTGGTTAAAGCTTAAAAGGCTTTGATGTACGCCGCTGGTCAGTCTGTGGATAACTTTGTGGAGAACCTGATGTTTTTCGAGTCAACGGGGGCGCGGAATAAGGGTTTTCACTAGTTAGGTGTTGAGTGTTGAAAAAAATAACGATATAAATCAATGAGTTATAACCAATTTACGTGGCCTCTTGCTATCGCTTTTGTGGATGGGGTGTTTCCATGGAACTGTGGAGTACTTGCCATTGAGAAGTCCTGCCATGCGGTTTTTCTGTGGGATTCGTGTCGTGCTTGAGGACGCGAAAGCTGCCATAGCGGGGCCTGTTTGGGCCGTTGGCGCTTTGTGCCGGGCCATCAGTGATCAGTTACAGGCGCGCTTTAACCCAATCAGCGTGCGCGGCGAGGTGTCAGGTTTTGCCTTGGCATCCAGTGGCCACTGTTATTTCACGCTGAAGGACGAGAAAGGCCAGTTGCGTTGCGCCATGTTCAAGCGTGCCGCAACGATGCTGTTGTTTCAGCCTAGAGATGGTGACACGGTGGAGCTGCTGGGCCGCTTGACGGTTTATGAGCCGCGGGGTGATTTGCAGTTGGTGGTTGAAGAGATGCGCCAAGCCGGTCAAGGTCAGTTGTTTGAGCAGTTTTTAAAGCTCAAAGCCAAGCTGGAGTTCGAAGGCCTTTTTGACCCCAGTCGTAAACGGCTATTGCCGGCGATGCCCAGGGTCATCGGGCTTGTGACCTCGCTGCAGGCGGCGGCTTTGCACGATGTATTGACCACCTTGAAGCGCCGTGCACCCCACCTCACAGTGGTCCTGGCGCCGGCGTCGGTTCAGGGGGCGCAGGCGCCGCGTGAAATGGTGCAGGCTTTGCATGGCCTGTACGCGTTGGCGCAGCCTGCTGTGGCCAATGCTGAAGCGATCGTAGAGGTGATTTTGGTGGTGCGTGGTGGTGGTTCTCTTGAAGATTTGTGGGCCTTCAATGATGAACAACTGGCACGTGTTCTGGCACAAAGCCCAGTGCCCGTGCTCGCTGGTGTGGGTCATGAGACCGATTTCACGATCGTTGACTTTGTGGCCGATGTGCGCGCGCCAACCCCGACTGCGGCGGCGGAACTGGTGGCACCACCCCGCCAGACTTGTCTGGACGCGCTGGACGCGCTGCAACGGCGTATCACCGATGGGGCAACGCGCTGTTTGGATCGCCAGGGCCAGCGTTTGGATACGGTTCAGCAGCGCTTGGGTCGGCCGTCGCAGCGTTTGTCGGACCAACGTCTGTTGCTCAGCCAACATGCACACGCACTGCAGCGCGCATTGCAACAACATCAGACGCGTCAGCGCCAAGTGCTTGAGCGCCTTGGTCAGGCCTTGCCCTTGGCGCTTGAGCGTGCGCTGCTGCAACGCCAAAACCGCCTTGAGCTGGCAGGCTTGAGTTTGTCACTGTTGGATCCCCACCTGGTGCTCGAACGGGGTTATGCCTGGCTAAGCGACGCGCAGGGTCAGGCGGTGACGCGCGCCGGCCAGACCCACGCGGGGCAGCGTCTGAAAGCTATCCTTCATGACGGTGCGGTTGATTTGACGGTCAATACCGACTCGACTTGAATGTTTTTACAATTTGAGTTTTACAACACCTTAACGAGGACACCATGGAACACACTCTGCCCAACCTGCCTTATGCCATCGATGCACTGGCGCCCCATTACTCCAAAGAGACGCTGGAATTTCACCACGGCAAACACCACAATGCTTATGTTGTGAACCTGAACAACCTGCAAAAAGGCACTGAGTTTGAGTCCATGGCGCTGGAGGAGATCGTTAAAAAATCCAGTGGTGGCGTCTACAACAATGCCGCTCAGATCTGGAATCACACGTTTTTCTGGAACTGCATGAAACCCAACGGTGGTGCAGAGCCTACGGGCGCCTTGGCTGCCGCCATCAACGCCAAATGGGGAAGCTATGCCGCGTTCCGTGAGGCTTTTGTGAAATCAGCTGTCGGTAATTTTGGCTCGGGCTGGACGTGGCTGGTGAAAAAGGCTGACGGCTCAGTTGACATCGTCAACATGGGCGCCGCTGGCACCCCGCTGACCACCGGCGATAAAGCCTTGTTGTGTGTGGATGTCTGGGAGCACGCTTACTACATCGATTACCGTAACATGCGCCCCAAGTTTGTGGAAACCTTCCTGGATAAGTTGGTGAACTGGTCTTTTGCCGAAGCGAATTTCGCTTGATGCCCTAGGCGCGACAAGCTGGCGTCTGGTTTGTCGTGCAACTTGCCCAAGCAGGCGCGCCCTGCGCGGGCAAGCTTGTTTGGACTGCCAAGCCCAATGCGCTGGCACCTCAATTCAAACAAACCATTCAGCTCGCTGAACGCACCTTGGTACAGTGTGCGTTTTTGCTAGGGTTCCGCACCGTGCAAGCCTCTCGCGCTAAAACCCCATCCAAAACCATTCCGATCAGCGCTGCGCCAGACGCTGGCGCTGATAGGTTCATGGTTGATGAGCAAAGCAAAATTTACCCGCGCAGTGTTAAAGGTTACTTTGCAAATTGGCGCTGGTTCATGGTGTGGCTGACCCAACTTGTTTTTTATGGCTTACCCTGGCTGACCTGGGGCCAACGGCCCTCTGTTCTCTTTGATCTGAGCACGCGGCGCTTTTACATTTTCGACCTGGTTCTCTATCCACAGGACTTCATTTACTTGACCGGCTTGTTGGTGATTTCGGCCCTGTCCTTGTTTTTGTTTACCGCAGTGGCAGGACGTTTGTGGTGCGGCTTTGCCTGTCCACAGACGGTGTACACCGAAATATTTTTGTGGATTGAGCGGCGCTTTGAGGGCGATCGCTCCGCGCGCATGCGGCGTGACGCACAAGGATTTTCAATGGACAAGCTCTGGCGCAAATCCGGTAAACACGGCACCTGGCTGGTCGTTGGCTTGTGGACGGGTTTCACATTCGTCGCTTACTTCACACCCATCAGGCAGCTGGCGCAGGCCGTTATGTCGCTCAATTTGAGCTCTTGGGAGATTTTCTGGTCTGTTTTTTACGGCCTCGCCACCTACGGCAATGCGGGATTTTTACGTGAACTGGTCTGTAAACACATGTGTCCGTATGCGCGGTTTCAAAGCGCCATGTTCGACAAAGATACCTTGATCGTCACGTACGATGCCCAGCGAGGCGAGCCTCGAGGTGCACGCTCGCGCCAAGCCAATGCAGCCAGCTTGAACCTCGGGGCCTGTGTGGACTGCAGTTTGTGTGTGCAGGTTTGCCCCACCGGGATCGATATTCGCCAAGGGCTGCAGTACGAGTGCATTCAATGTGGGGCCTGTGCAGACGTGTGTGACACGGTGATGAACAAAGTGGGTTATGCGCCAGGCTTGGTGAAGTTCTCAACCGAAAATGCGATCAACAAGCAGTGGTCTTCTGCACAGACGTGGAAAAGGGTCTTGCGGCCACGGGTTTTGCTTTACACAGCGGTTTTGTTGTGCCTGATGAGCGCCATGGTGGCCAGTTTGGCGCTGCGCACACCGTTCAGGGTGGATGTGGAGCGTGACCGCGGTGTCATGGCGCGTGTGGTGGGTGCGGGGCGGGTTGAAAATGTTTACCGGCTTCAAATCATGAATGCGACAGAAGCCGATCAGCGCTACCGTATCAGGGTCGGTGGTTTGGCTGGCTTGTCGATCACCTCGCAGGACACCGTGACGGTCCAGGCCACCCAGGCGCAAACCTTACCGGTCAGGGTGCAAGGCCTACCAGACGCCATCACTGCAGGGGTACATCAAATTCATTTTGACATTGAATCGATGGATGGATCCGGGCGTGTGAGCGAGCAGTCAACGTTCATCGTGCCGCAGTGAGGCGATACCGACCATGCAACAACTTCGCGCATTGAAGCAATGTCAGGCCAAGCATTCATGGACATGACCTTATTGGCGTTTGCTTTGGGTGCGCTCATCGGCCTGATCTTGGCCTTCACGGGCGCCGGCGGTGGTGTGTTGTCAATCCCATTGCTGGTGTTTGGCCTGCATTTATCAGTGCAACAAGCCGCGCCAGTCGGTTTGATTGCCGTGGGCTGTGCAGCTGCTGTTGGTGCAGGCTTGGGCTTGCGCGAAGGCATTGTGCGCTACCGTGCTGCAGTTTTGATTGGCGCTTGGGGTATGTTGCTTGCGCCCTTGGGTGTGTGGCTGGCACCGCGGGTGTCTGACCGACCATTGATGGCGGCCTTTGCGATGATTTTGGCGTATTCAGCCTGGCGTGCGCTGCACACCTCGCCTCCAAGCCGAACCAACCGCGTGGCTTGCATGGTGAGAACGCAAGATGGGCGCTTGAGCTGGAACTGGCTGTGCGCGCTGGCGTTGTCTGGAACCGGTATGTTCTCGGGGCTGCTCAGCGGGCTCTTGGGTGTAGGGGGCGGCTTTGTAATCATTCCCTCACTCTTGCGACACACGGATTTGGATATTCGCAGCATTCAGGTGACTTCCCTGGCGGTCATTGCCCTGGTCTCGGTCAGTGGCGTTGCGGCTGCCAGTGCACAGGGCTCCTTGTCATGGCCGGTGGCGCTGCCGTTTGCGGGCGGCGCTGTTTTGTCACTGTTGGGCGGGCGACAACTGGCCCACCGTGTCAAACCTGCGCGCTTACAACAAGCCTTCGCGTGGATCTGTATCGTGGTCGCCGTCATGATGCTGCTGCGTGCAAGCCGCGGTTTGTTCTGAGCTGCGCAGCCGCCACTGACGCGATTCAAAGCAGAGCCGGCGCTGCGGGGTTGACTGCAGTTTTTTGTACAGAGCCGCGTGGCTGGCGCAACCTACAATTTGGGCCAAAATAGGCAACACCATGAAAATACTGATCTCCAATGACGATGGCTACAGGGCTCCTGGCATCGTGGCTTTGTATGAGGCCTTGAAAGACGTTGCGGATGTGGAGGTGGTGGCGCCAGAGCACAATAACAGTGCCAAGTCCAATGCTTTGACCTTGCACACGCCGCTGTCTGTGAACACGGCGGAAAACGGTTTCCGTTATGTCAACGGCACCCCTGCGGACTGCGTGCACATTGCCATGACCGGTTTGCTCGATTACCGGCCGGACCTGGTGGTCTCGGGTATCAACAATGGTGCCAACATGGGCGACGACACGATTTATTCCGGTACGGTTGGCGCTGCCATGGAAGGTTATTTGTTCGGCGTTCCAGCCATTGCATTTTCACAGGTGGAGCGCAATTGGCGCCATTTGGACGCGGCTGCTGAGCGTGCGCGCAGCCTGGTGTTGCAGATGGTTGAACAACATTTGATCGGGAAGGCCGCCTGGCTGCTCAACGTCAACATCCCCAACCTGCCTATTGAGTCGATCGGTCACCTGAAGCTATGCCGTTTAGGCCGGCGTCATGCGGCTGAGCCGGTCATCCAACAGCAAAGCCCGCGCGGTGAAACCATGTACTGGATTGGTGCCGCCGGACAAGCCAAGGACGATGCTGATGGCACCGATTTCCATGCCACGGCCCAAGGTCACGTGTCCCTGACTCCTTTGAAGGTTGACCTGACTGACCACGAAAGTCTGGGCTATTGGGCGCAAACTGCTGCCCGCCTGTGGTCTAGAGGGTGATGAGTTGATGCGAGTGCCTGTGCCGGTCGTACCCAAAAAACGTCCAGGATTTCCGGCGCGTCTGGGTCCTGCGTCCATAGCTCAGGCGCCCCTTGGCGCTACTTCGGGGGGTGGGCGCCAGCCGCTCGCGCCTGCACATTTGGCCAGTGGGGTCGGGCTGGACTCCAGTGCAGTGCGCAACAACATGGTGCGTAAGTTGGCCGCGCAGGGCATAGCCGATGCCCGGGTGCTACTGGCTATGGGCTTGGTTGAGCGTCACCGCTTTGTTGACTCAGCCTTGGTTAACCAGTCCTATGAAGACACCAGTTTGCCCATTGGGCTGGGGCAGACCATTTCCAAGCCGGGGGTGGTGGCGCATATGCTTGAACTACTCTGTCAAGGCCAAAGCGGTCGTCTTGGACGTGTCCTTGAAATCGGAACTGGTTGCGGCTATCAGGCTGCTTTGTTGAGCCATGTGTGCACAGAGGTTTACTCGATTGAGCGACTGCGTGGTTTGCATGACAAAGCGCGTGAAAACTTGCGCCACTTGCGCTTGCGCAATGTACATTTGCTGTTTGGCGATGGGATGTTGGGCTATGCCAAGGGCGCACCGTATGCGGGCATCATTGCCGCAGCTGGTGGTGATTCAATTCCAGAGGCTTGGCTGGATCAGTTGGCGGTGGGTGCGCGTTTGGTCGCACCCGTGGCCGCAGGCGCCACGCCTGGTCGGCAGGAGCTGGTGGTGGTGGAAAAAACCGCACAGGGCTGGCATCGGCAGGTGTTGGAGACAGTTCATTTCGTTCCTCTAAAATCAGGTGTTGCTTGAAGGAAAGTGCTATGTTGGGAATGCTTGGTCGTCGATTGTTTGCAGTGTCTGCTGTGCTGGTGGTGCTCGTGCTTTCGGCTTGTACTTCAAGCCGCTTGAACCGCGCGCCCGTAGAGGACCGAACCGGGTCTGTGAGCAGCGCCAGCAAGACGACGGTTCCCGTGGAGACACCCGTCAAGCCTCCGCAAGGATTTGAGAACGCGGGCAAGCCAGGTTATTACACCGTCAAGCCAGGTGACACCTTGATTCGCATCGCATTGGACAGCGGCCAGTCGGCGAACGACATTGCCCGTTGGAGCCAGGTGAAAAACCCCAACCGTATCGAAGTCGGTCAAGTGCTGAGGGTGGAGCCGCCAGCAGGGGAGACGGTCGTCGTCAGGCCTATCTCCAGCCCAGTTGTGGTGGCCAGGTCAGTGAATGCGCCCAAAGTCGCAGTGACGCAGGCTGGCACCCCGCCAGCGGGAAGTGATCAACCTGCAGACGCTAAGAGCGCCATCACCTGGATGTGGCCGGCCGATGGCGTGGTGGTTGCTGGGTTTGATGAGTTGAAAAACAAGGGCCTGGACATCGCTGGTGATGCGGGATCACCCGTGCTGGCGGTGGCTGATGGCCGTGTGGTCTATGTGGGGTCCGGTTTGCGTGGTTACGGTAATTTGATCATCCTCAAGCATGACAATGTGTTTTTGACCGCCTACGCCCACAACCAGGCCTTGTTGGTGAAGGAAGATCAGACCGTCCTGAAGGGGCAAAAAATTGCCGAAATGGGCAACAGTGATACCGACAGCGTGAAGCTGCATTTCGAGGTTCGTCGCCAGGGCAAACCGGTCGATCCATCCAAATACCTCCCTGCGCGTTAGGCCGCGCCCGCGGGCCTTTTTCCTAGGCCCCGTTTTCCGGATTCTTTTACAGCATGACCGATACCTCTGAGCCAGCGCCTCGCGCTGATGCCCCGCATCCCGACTGGCTTCTTGTTGAGTCTCTTGACCTGGACGCCCAAGGCGTTGCGCACAAAGCCGATGGCAAGGTGGTGTTCATTGAAGGCGCACTTCCTTTTGAGTACGTGAGCGCCAACATCAACCGACATAAAAACAATTGGGAGCAGGGTACGCTGACCAAAGTGCACCGCACATCGTCTCAGCGTGTAGAGCCTGGATGTCCTCACTTCGGGCTGCATACAGGCGCTTGCGGAGGCTGCAAAATGCAGCATCTGCAACCCGCCGCCCAACTCGCGGTGAAGCAGCGCGCTTTGGAGGACAGCTTGTGGCACCTGGGCAAAGTACGTGCCGAACAGATCTTGCGCCCCATTGACGGACCAAGCTGGGGTTACCGCTACCGTGCACGACTGTCGGTGCGCTACGTGATCAAGAAAGACACGGTTCTGGTTGGTTTCCACGAGCGTAAAAGCCGGTATGTGGCCGACATGCAGGTGTGCCCCGTTCTGCCCGCGCATGTCAGCGCCATGCTGATGCCTTTGCGTGCCCTGATTGGCTCTCTTGAAGCGCGTGAAACCTGTCCGCAAATTGAGTTGGCCTGTGGTGAGGCGGTGACGGCCCTGGTTTTGCGCCATCTGGAGCCCTTGTGTGCCGAAGATTTGGCGCGTTTACGCGCCTTTGCCAGTGCGCACCCAATGGTCCAGTGGTGGTTGCAGTCCAAGGGTCCGGAGACGGTTCAACTGTTGGATCCGCAAGCCCCCACTTTGACATACAGTTTGCCAGCGTTCGGTGTGCTCATGCCATTCAAGCCGACCGACTTCACTCAGGTGAATCCACAGATCAACCAGGTGTTGGTGGCGCGCGCCTTGGTCTTGCTTGGCGCGCAGCGCCATGAGCGGGTGATTGATTGGTTTTGTGGTCTGGGCAACTTCACCCTGCCAATTGCTACGCAAGCCGCTCAGGTTCTGGGCGTTGAAGGCAGCGAAGCATTGGTGGCACGCTCACGCGACAATTTGGCCTTCAACCGCAGCCGCTGCGCAAGCAGTACGCGGTTTGCCGAGACAACATTCGTGGCGCGCAATTTGTTTGAGATGACGCCCAGCATGTTGATGGCCGATGGGTATGCTGACAAATGGTTGGTGGACCCGCCACGCGAAGGTGCGTTTGCTTTGGTACGCGCCTTGGCTGACTTACATCAACAAGGTTTGGGTAATCCCGATGTTGTGCTGACGCCCGGCTCTGAAAATTGGAAGCCCCCGCGACGCATTGTCTACGTCAGCTGCAACCCGTCTACCTTGGCACGTGACGCTGACGTGCTGGTGCACCAGGCGGGCTACACCTGCACAGCAGCAGGCGTTGTGAACATGTTTCCGCATACCGCGCATGTCGAGAGCATGGCTGTTTTTGAGCGCACAGATGAGCCGGGTGCGATGCAGGCATAAAAAATGGCCCCACGGGGCCATTTATTTTAGTGAGGCGCGTGTTTTTAATCGCGTTCGCCACCCATTAGGCCAAGCAGCATCAGCAAGCTTTGGAACACGTTGACGATGTCCAAGTAGAGAGCCAAAGTGGCGCTGATGTAATTGGTCTCGCCACCATCGATGATTCGCTTCAAGTCGTAGAGCATGTAGGCGCTGAACACGCCAATGGCCATCATGGAGATGGCCATCATGCCAGCAGTTGAGCCGACAAACACGTTGATGATGCCGCCCACCACAACTGTCAAGGCGCCGATAAACAGCCATTTGCCCATGCCGCTGAGATCGCGTTTGATGAAGCTGGACAAACTGGCCATGGCGAAGAACACGCCAGCTGTTCCGCCAAACGCGGTCATGATCAGCTCGGGACCATTTTTGAAACCCAGCACCATGGCAATCATGCGCGACAGCATCAATCCCATGAAGAAGGTGAAGCCCAACAAAACTGGTATACCCGCCGCCGAGTTCTTTGTTTTTTCGATGGCAAATACGAAGCCAAATGCGCCACCGAGAAAAATAACCAAGCCCAGGCCGCCGCTAAGCGACTGGGTAATGCCCGTGGCTACGCCCAACCATGCGCCCAGTACGGTGGGCAACAAACTGAGCGCCAGCAACCAATACGTGTTGCGCAGGACGCGGTTACGCTCCTGTACGCCAGCGCCATATCCAAAACGGCTGTCCAGGGTCTGAAAGCGGTCAGTCATGTTGTTAACTCCTTTGCTGTTGAAATGTATACATGTGAATCATTTTAGGATACAGCGCGTGCAGCCTCAACACACAGCCCAAGGCACCTACTGTTTGTGAGGGTATCTGTCGTACATTGGGCCTGCGTGGTGTCAAGCCCAGCGAAGACGCGCAGATTGCGCGTGCAGTGGGGCGGCTGTCTCAGGTTTAATCTCCTGTTCGATGCCAATAACGCCAGACCGGACTCAGTAATTCAAGCGCTCGGGGCGCAACTCTTGCAGGATGGTTGTTGAGATTTCTTCAATTGACTTGGTGGTGGTGGATAACCATCGGATCCCGAAGCGCCTCATCATGGACTCTGCCTCGCGGACCTCGTGACGGCAGTTTTCCAGTGAAGCGTATTGGGAATTTGGTCGACGCTCATTGCGAATTTCGCTCAAACGTTCGGGCAGGATGGTGAGCCCAAACAGCCTGTTTTTATGGGGTTTAAGCGCGGGGGGCAAGTCTCTGCGCTCAAAATCCTCAGGGATCAGTGGGTAGTTGGACGCCTTGAGGCCGTATTGCATAGCCAAGTACAGCGAGGTTGGTGTTTTGCCGCTACGGCTCACACCCACCAAAATCACATCCGAGCTGGCCAAGTCTCGGTGTGACTGGCCATCGTCGTGGTCAAGCGAGAAGTTGATGGCTTCGATGCGAGATTGGTATTGTTCACTCTTGCTGGAATCGCTAAACCGCCCAGTTCGGTGGTTGGACTTGATGTTGAGTTCTTTTTCCAATGGTTGCACAAAGGTGCTGATCATGTCCATCAAGAAGCCCTGGCAATGCAGCTGAATCACACTCAAGACCGCTTCATTGGCCAAGGTGATGAAGACAATTGGTTTTGTTTGATCCTGATTGCCCGTGTGGTTGATTTGACGAACCGCTTGATGTGCTTTGTCCACAGTGTCCACGAATGGCAGACGCACGCGGTGCAAGTTGGACTCGAATTGGGCCAAGATGGCATTGCCAAAGGTTTCGGCTGTTATTCCAGTGCCATCGGAGACAAAAAATACCGTGCGGTTAGACATTTTGAAGACACCTGATCGGTGCAGATAGTGCTAAAAAACAGGTCGGCTTGAGGGGGTCTGGTGGTTACAGCCGGCATACCCGTACACCTACAATGGTTCATTATCAGACTAATTTTCATTGCCGTCTGGCTATACCCGTACGAGTAAAAGACCAATCAGGCCAGACCTCCATGCGCCCGCTTGCCGGGCCATGTCGAAACCATATTCTTAACTTCAGGAGTTTGTCATGCCCGCACTATTTTCAGCCGACGACTTGGTCGTGCCCTTTGAGCGACTTCGAATGGACGATGTCGACTCAGTCGGGGGCAAAAATGCAAGTCTTGGTGAGATGATTTCTAATTTGCCTACTGGGGTGAAAGTGCCCACGGGCTTTGCGACCACGGCGCACGCGTTTCGGAACTTTTTGGCGTTTGATGGTCTTGCGGAAAAAATCAAGACGCGTCTTGACAACTTGAACACCGACGATGTCAACGCTTTGGTGGTGGTCGGTGCGCAAATCCGTGCCATGGTGCAGTCACAGCCTTTTCCTGCCGATCTTGAGGCAGCGATTCGAGCCGCTTTTGCGACCTTAAGCGCGGACAGCGAGCAGGCATCGTTTGCGGTGCGCTCTTCAGCAACCGCTGAAGATTTGCCCGACGCATCTTTTGCGGGTCAACAAGAAACCTTTTTGAACGTCACTGGTATCGAAGCGGTTTTGCACAAAATCAAGGAAGTGTTTGCTTCGCTGTACAACGATCGTGCCATCAGCTACCGCGTGCACAAAGGCTTTGCGCACGAACACGTCGCATTGAGTGCTGGCATTCAGCGCATGGTGCGCTCCGATATCGGGGCCGCTGGCGTGATGTTCACGATCGATACCGAATCCGGCTTTGATCAGGTGGTGTTCATTACCTCCAGCTACGGTTTGGGCGAAACCGTGGTGCAAGGTGCCGTCAATCCGGATGAGTTCTATGTGCACAAGCCGATGTTGAGGGCGGGCAAACAGGCCATCATTCGCCGAAGTCTGGGCTCTAAGCTCATCAAAATGGAATTTTCAACCGCTCAGGAAAAGGCGGCAACGGGCGATCTGGTCAAAACCACCGATGTGCCCACTGAGTTGCGCAACCGCTATTCATTGAGTGATGCCGATGTGCAAAAGTTGGCCGCTTATGCACTCGTGATTGAGGAACACTATGGTCGCGCAATGGACATTGAGTGGGGTAAGGACGGTTTGGACGGTGAGATCTATATCCTGCAAGCACGTCCAGAGACCGTCAAGAGCCAGGCCGCTGGTAAGGCCGAGCACCGCTATACCCTCAAGGGAAGCAGCACGGTTTTGGTGGAAGGGCGGGCGATTGGTCAAAAGATTGGCACTGGCTCAGTTCGCGTGGTACATGACATCAGTGAGATGGACCAGGTTCAGCCCGGTGATATCTTGGTCACGGACATGACAGACCCCAATTGGGAGCCGGTGATGAAGCGGGCCTCCGCCATCGTGACCAACCGTGGTGGACGTACTTGTCACGCGGCCATCATCGCCCGCGAGTTGGGCATCCCAGCTGTGGTTGGCTGTGGTAACGCTGATGAAATCCTCAAAGACGGCATGCTGGTGACGGTCAGTTGCGCAGAAGGCGACACCGGTTTGATCTACGACGGTTTGCTGGAAACCGAGGTGACCGAAGTGCAGCGCGGTGAAATGCCCGAGATTTCCGTGAAGATTTCCATGAACATTGGCAACCCGCAACTCGCGTTTGATTTTTGCCAATTGCCCAATGCAGGCGTCGGCTTGGCCCGACTCGAGTTCATCATCAACAACAACATTGGCGTGCACCCCAAAGCAATTTTGGATTACCCCAATGTGGACCCTGACCTTAAAAAAGCGGTGGAATCGGTGGCCCGGGGCCACGCCAGCCCCCGCGCTTTTTACGTTGACAAGGTGGCAGAGGGTGTGGCGACGATTGCCGCGGCATTCTGGCCCAAACCAGTGATTGTTCGCCTGTCTGACTTCAAGAGCAACGAATACCGCAAGTTGATCGGCGGCAGCCGCTATGAGCCCGAGGAAGAAAACCCAATGCTGGGCTTTCGTGGCGCTGCACGTTACGTGAGCAAAGAGTTCGGCGAGGCATTTGCCATGGAGTGTGAGGCGCTCAAGCGTGTTCGAACTGACATGGGTCTGACCAATGTGGAAATCATGGTGCCGTTTGTGCGCACGCTCGAGCAGGCCAGGAAAGTCACGGACTTGTTATCCAGTAAGGGCTTGAAACGTGGCGTGGATGGTTTGAAACACATCATGATGTGTGAAATCCCCAGTAACGCAGTTTTGGCCAAGGATTACCTGCAGTACTTCGATGGATTTTCGATTGGTTCCAACGATTTGACCCAGCTCACTTTGGGCCTGGACCGCGACTCTGGCTTGGAGTTGCTGGCGCATGACTTTGATGAGCGTGACCCCGCGGTGACGGCGCTGATCAGCATGGCCATCAGCGCCTGCGTCGCCGAAGGCAAGTACGTGGGTATTTGTGGCCAGGGTCCCAGCGACCACCCAGATTTTGCAAAGTGGCTGGTGGAGCAGGGCATCACGTCGATTTCATTGAATCCGGATTCGGTGATTGCCACTTGGCAGGCGCTGGCAAAGTCCTGAGGCTGGGGTAAAGCAGGCGTTCGCAGGTGCCGGACTTGGCCGACCTGTGGGCGGTCCGCACAGGCGAAGGCCACGCTTGCCCAATGCCCGAACTGGCGGGGCGCCCAGCCCAAGCTGCGTCTTGATTGTGCTAAAGCGTTATAATCACGGGCTTACCTTGCCACACCTCGGTTAGACGCGGAGGGTGGCTTTTTGCCTCAGTTGAGGTTTATTCCACAAGGAGTGTCAATGCGTCATTATGAAATCATCCTCATGATCCACCCGGATCAGAGCGAACAAGTTCCAGCCATGCTGGAGCGTTACAAAGGCATGATCACAGCCGGCGGCGGCAAGATCCACCGCGTTGAAGACTGGGGTCGCCGCCAAATGGTCTACATGATCAACAAGCTGGCCAAAGCACATTACCTGTGCGTCAACATCGAAGCTGATCAGGCTGTTATGGCTGAACTTGAGCATGCGTTCAAATTCAACGATGCGGTGTTGCGTCATTTGACCGTGCTGAAGAAAAAAGCGGACACTGGTCCTTCATCCATGATGAAGACGGTTGATCGTGAAGATTCACGTAAAGCACAACAAGCCGAATCTCACGCCTGAGGCCTGTGTGACAGCACAACGTGAGACCCGCCAACCAACTTGAAATAAGAGCCCGAATCACTGCCCTGGAAGTCTTGCGCTACACGCCCTCAGGTGTACCCGCTTTGAACGGTCGGATTGAGCATGCATCGTCCATCGAAGAAGCAGGTCAAACTCGGCAAGTAGCGGCTTGTGTTCGGTTCGTGGCATTTGGCTCAATAGCCGAAAGTTTGGCGGTTCAGGCGATTGACAGCGATTGGCACTTTACAGGTTTTCTGGCAAGTCCAAGAGGTGGCAAAAGTGTTGTGTTTCACATTCAAGCTTGTGTAACAGATTAATTTGATTTTTAAAATTTAAGGAGTCCATCATGCCCGGACCAAAACGTTTCAACAAGGACAAGCGCCCTAAGCGCCCCGCTCAAAACCTGCTTTTCAAGCGTAAGCGCTTTTGCCGATTCACCGTAACAGGTGTGGAAGAGATTGACTACAAGGACATCGACACCTTGCGTGACTTCATTGCTGAAAACGGCAAGATCATTCCCGCACGCCTAACCGGCACCCGGGCCATCTTTCAGCGCCAGCTCAATACCGCCATCAAGCGCGCGCGCTTTCTGGCCATGTTGCCTTACAGCGACCAGCACAAGATCTAAGGAAGACTAGCATGCAAATCATTCTGCTCGACAAGGTGTTGAACCTTGGCAATCTTGGTGACGTCGTCAAAGTCAAAGACGGCTATGCCCGTAATTTCCTGATTCCAAGTGGTCGCGCTCGCCGTGCCACTGAAGTAGCCAAGCAGGAATTTGAAAAACGCCGTGCTGAGCTCGAAAAAGCCGCCGCTGCCAAATTGGCCGAAGCCCAGGCATTGGGTGAAAAGCTTGCAGGCACCACCTTCAAGCTCTCCCAAAAGGCTGGTGTGGATGGTCGCTTGTTCGGCTCGGTTACCAACGCTGACGTTGCTGAAGAACTCAAAAAATCTGGGTATGAGGTCAGCAAAGCTCAAGTGCGTATGCCCAATGGTCCGATCAAGACCGTCAGTGACAACTCGGTCAGCGTGGCGCTGCACACTGACGTGGTGGTTGAAATCAACGTTTCGGTATACGGCGAAACTGCCTGATCGTTGTTGATTCTTCAAGAAAAGCCGCGGGGCGTAATCCCTGGCGGCTTTTTTTTGCTTATTCTTTTGCTGTGCACAACTTGTGCACAGCTGCTCACCGACTTACCCACAGCTTGTCACTCGACAGACCTTGGCTCACCCTTTAGCATCTGCGTCACCATGCCGGAATTTACTCCGGACAGAAAGCATCATTCATGTCAGCCGTATTTTCCGATCTGCAAGAACAGGCTCCGTCTCAGGACCGTCAGGTAGCTCAGCTGCGCATACCGCCACACTCTATTGAGGCGGAGTCCAGTGTGTTGGGCGGTTTGCTGCTTGATAACGCGGCCTGGGACCGTGTCAACGACATTCTCACTGGGAACGATTTTTACCGTTACGAGCACCGTTGTGTTTTCGAATCACTGGCCGCTTTGATCAATGGTTCTAAACCAGCCGATGTGATCACGGTATACGAACACTTGCAAAGCACGGGGAAGGCTGAAGAAATTGGTGGCTTGAGCTATCTCAATGCCCTGGCGCAGTACGTTCCCGGAGCTGGAAATATTCGCCGTTACGCAGAAATCGTGCGTGACCGTTCGATTTTGCGGCGACTTGTTTCGACCAGCGAGGAGATTTCAGCCAATGCTTTTAACCCCAAGGGGCGCCCCGTGACGTCCATTTTGGATGAGGCTGAGCAAAAGATTTTCAATATTGGTGAAGAAGGTGCGCGTACCAAGCAGGGTTTTCAAAGCATGGACACCTTGGTGGTCAAGCTGCTCGATCGGGTTCAGGAGATGGCGGATAACCCCAATGACGTAACTGGCGTGCCCACTGGCTTTTATGACCTGGACCGCATGACTGCAGGTCTGCAGGCGGGCGATCTCGTTGTGCTGGCAGCACGCCCATCCATGGGCAAAACGGCATTGGCCATCAACATCGCCGAGCACGTGGCCTTGAACGAGGGCTTGCCCGTTGCCGTTTTCTCCATGGAGATGGGCGCAGCCCAACTGGCAGTACGTATTGTGGGCTCTATCGGGCGCATTGACCAAGGCCATTTGCGCACCGGCAAATTGTCGGACGACGAGTGGCCACGTCTGTCTGAGGCCATCGAGAAGCTACGTACGATTTCCCTGCACATCGACGAGTCCGCTGGCCTGTCCTCCAGTGAATTGCGTGCCAACGCCAGGCGTTTAGCACGTCAATGTGGTCAGCTTGGTTTGATTGTGGTGGATTACCTGCAACTCATGAGTGGCTCCAACGGCAGCGATGGTGAAAACCGGGCCACCGAGCTGGGTGAAATTTCTCGCGGTCTGAAGATGTTGGCCAAAGAACTTCAGTGTCCGGTGATTGCCCTATCGCAGCTCAACCGAAGTGTGGAAACACGCCCCGACAAGCGCCCCATGATGAGCGACCTGCGTGAGTCGGGTGCCATTGAGCAAGACGCCGACATCATCATGTTCATTTACCGCGACGAGTACTACACCAAAGATGCTTGCAAAGAGCCCGGCGTTGCCGAAATCATCATTGCCAAACAGCGTAACGGCCCAACCGGCATGGTTAAGCTGACCTTCCTGAACAAGATCACCAAGTTCGAGTCGCTGGCCTCGGGTGCCAGCGGTGATTTTTAGCGCGCTTGCCCCAGCCGTGCAATGCACCGCGGCTGCGGCCAGTTGGCCTTAGTTTGTGGCAGTGCGCGGTTAAGGCCGCAGGTCTAAAGCACCTCACTGGCAAAGTCTGCCAGTCGTGAGCGCTCACCGCGTGCCAGCGTGATGTGTCCACCATGCTGCCAGCCCTTGAACTTGTCGACCGCATAGGTCAGGCCTGAGGAGCCTTCTGTCAGGTAGGGCGTGTCAATTTGCGCAATATTGCCCATGCAAATGATCTTGGTTCCTGGTCCTGCACGGGTAATCAGCGTTTTCATTTGCTTAGGCGTTAAATTCTGCGCCTCGTCGATGATCAGGTACTTGTTCAAAAATGTGCGACCACGCATGAAGTTCAGGCTTTTGATCTTGATGCGGCTGCGGATCAGCTCGTTGGTGGCAGCACGGCCCCATTCACCCGCTGAGGTGTCTGTTTTGCCCAGCACTTCCAGGTTGTCGTCCAAAGCGCCCATCCATGGGCCCATTTTTTCTTCTTCGGTGCCAGGCAGAAAACCGATGTCCTCACCCACACTCACCGTAGCGCGGGTCATGATGATTTCGGTGTAGCGCCGGTCATCGAGCACCTGGGTCAGGCCAGCGGCCAGTGCCATCAAGGTTTTACCGGTGCCAGCGGTGCCCGTCAGTGTGACGAAATCCACGTCGGGGTCCATGAGTAAATTCATGGCGAAGTTTTGTTCGCGGTTGCGTGTGGTGATGCCCCAGACCGCATTCTTCAGGTGGGTGTAGTCTTTCAGCGTTTTGAACACAGCCACTTTGTCGCGGATTTCGGTGACACGGGCGTACAAGCTTGGTTCACCGGGTGCTTCAAAGTAAATGAACTGGTTGACCTGCAACTGCGGCACGATGGGCCCGCTGATACGGTAAAAGGTGTGAACGCCTTGTTGCCAACTCTCTACCGTGCTGCCATGGGTGCCCCAAAAGTCGTCTGGCAAGGCCAGTGCACCTGAGTACAACAAATCCCCGTCATCCAAGGTTTTGTCATTTTGGTAATCGTCAGTTGACAAGCCAATGGCGCGCGCCTTGACGCGCATGTTGATGTCTTTGGATACCAACACCACCTCACGCGGCGCGTGCTGCGTACGCAAGGCCTCGACCACACCGAGAATCTGGTTATCTGCCTTGCCTTGGGGCAGGCTGCTTGTGAGTGCGTAGTTCAGTACTTGGGTCTGAAAAAACAACTTTCCGCGCGCCTCAACATGGCCGGTTGCATCCAGCGGTAGCCCCGTAGCAATGTCACCACCTTGAAACTCGGCAAGCGCATCGAGGGAGCGACTGGCTTGCCGTCCATTGCGTGCGACTTCGGTCATGCCTTTCTTGTGGGCGTCGAGCTCCTCGAGCACAATCATCGGCAAATAAATGTCATGTTCCTCAAATCGGAACAGGCAGCTTGGGTCGTGCAAGAGCACATTGGTATCTAGCACAAAGAGTTTGCGCGGGCCCTTCCTGTCTCGTGCTTTGGACTTTGCAGGAGGCTGAGCCAGCGGCTTGTCGGTGGGCAGCTTTGTCACCAGCACGGCGTCGTCAGACTTGGAAGCGGCCACGCGCGTATCTGCCGGCGCCACGCGCTTTGAATTCGGTAGCGGATTTTCCGGGTTACGCTTTGGGCTGTGTTTGCTTGCCGCTTGGTATGCAGGCTTTTCTGCAGAGCTGTAGTTGGGTACCCCGAGCACGGCGGCGCGCTTAGAGGGTGCGGGAGGTAATGGCATGGGTAAATCTCAATGGGTGGTGTATGCAAAATCCCAATGAAAAAGCCGCTCGGTTGCCGGAGCGGCTTTTTAATTTGAGACCAACCTGATTATTCATCGGCATGCTGGTCATTATGCACGAGTGCCAGTGCGCACCCGGCCTTGTCTGAAGCTGTTTTTTCGGGATCAGGCGGCGATCTCTGCCTTGTTAAGTGCTTTCACCGCTTTGAGAACTTCTTCCACGTGGCCGATGACCTTCAGGCCACGCCACTCTTCTTTCAGGCAGCCATCTGAACCAATCAGGAAGGTGCTGCGCTCAATGCCTTTGACTTTTTTCCCGTACATGATTTTATTCTTCACGACACCGAACATGTGGCACATTTTCTCTTCGGTGTCTGCGATCAATTCAAATGGCAGCCCGAGCTTTTCTTTGAATTCATCGTGTGATTTCATGTTGTCGCGTGAAACGCCGAAAACTGTTGCGCCCAATTTCACGAAGTCCTTGTACTTGTCACGGAATTGCATGGCCTCTGTTGTGCAACCAGGTGTGTTGTCCTTGGGGTAGAAATACAAAATAATCACTTGGCCCAGGTGAGAGGTATTCGTGACCCGAATACCGCCTGTGGCGTTGGATTCAAATTCTGAAATTGGTTTGTTGACCGCGATCGTCATATATTCATAGTCTCGTGAAGCAGGGTTTTTTGAATGACGGTGTCTTCAACTCCGCCCTGGTACGCGCTTGCGCGCCCCTAGTTGAACCGGGCGTATTTTACCCTGAATAATCAAGCCCCAATTCGCGCTTATGTTGTTCGCCCGTTCAAGCCAGCTAGGTTTTTGGGCTTGTCACTAAGTTCAGCGTGACTCAATCAATAAGGCCAGGGTCACACACCGCCCCTCAGAGGCCAAGATGTTGTAGGTTCTGCACGCGGCCTGAGTGTCCATGGTGTCGAGGCCAATTTGTTGTTCAATCAGCGCCCGTGTGAGATGGGGTGAGGCAAAGCGCAAGCGCTCACCACTGCCAAAAATAACCATCTCTGGCCCCAACTTGGCCAGACGTTCAAAGTGCGCGCTGCTGAGGTCTTCAAAGCGCTCACAGCCCCAGTCAAACCGCTCGCCACGGGTGTCAATCACCAGGCTTGAGGTGAATTTCTGATCATCGACCTGAACCCAGCCGGGGCCGTAACTGTGCACAGATTGCACACTGATGGGGTCGGGATGGATTTTCATGATGCGGTTGTGGCCTTGCCTGAGGTTCAGGCCGAGTTAATGTCAAGAGCAAGTTGTGGTCAAATTATAGGTTTCGGCGCCCGTCAGCTACCTTCGGAGGGATTTTGAAAACCATACGTAAATCTGCCAAACTGGCCAATGTCTGTTACGACATCCGCGGACCGATCATGGATGCGGCTCGCCACATGGAGGATGAAGGGCACAAAATCATCAAGCTCAACATTGGCAATCTGGCGGCATTTGGTTTTGATTCGCCTGAAGAAATTCAGCAGGACATGATCCGAAACCTGCCCAATTCAGCGGGCTATTCGGACAGTAAAGGCATTTTTGCTGCCCGCAAAGCCGTTATGCATGAGACTCAGCGCCAGGGCATCACAGGGGTCGAACTCGACGATATCTATTTGGGTAATGGCGCCAGTGAGCTGATTGTCATGGCCACCAATGGTTTGTTGGATGACGGCGATGAAATTCTGCTGCCCTCACCGGATTACCCGCTTTGGACCGCCGCTGCAAGTTTGTCCGGTGGTACGCCGGTACATTATTTGTGTGATGAACATAATGGCTGGATGCCGGACTTGAAAGATCTGCGCTCCAAGATCACCGAGCGCACCAAGGCCCTGGTGGTGATCAACCCGAACAACCCAACCGGTGCCTTGTATTCGGATGCCATGTTGCACGAACTGCTAGCGATCGCGCGCGAATACGGGCTCGTCTTATTGGCTGACGAGGTCTATGACAAAGTACTGTACGACGATGCACACCACACGGCCATGGCCTCACTGAGCGAAGATGTACTGACCTTGACCTTCAATTCCTTGTCCAAGAGCTACCGCTCATGTGGTTACCGGGCCGGTTGGATGGTGGTCTCTGGCGATAAAAAGCTTGCCAGCGACTACATCGAGGGACTCAACATGCTGTCCAACATGCGCTTGTGCTCTAACGTGCCAGGGCAGTGGGCTGTTCAGACCGCCTTGGGCGGATATCAAAGCATCAATGACTTGGTCGCGGAAGGCGGGCGCTTGCGGCGACAGCGCGACTTGGCGTATGAACTCATCACGGCCATACCCGGCGTCACTTGTGTCAAGCCGGCGGCGGCGCTGTACATGTTTCCAAAGCTCGATGCTGCGATGTACCCAATTCAAGATGACCAGCAGTTTTTCCTGGAACTGCTCCAAGAAACTAAGGTAATGCTGGTTCAAGGAACTGGCTTTAATTGGCCTGCACCGGATCACTTCAGAATGGTATTTTTGCCGTATGAAGATGACTTGCGAGAGGCGATTGGCCGTGTCGCGAGTTTTCTGGAGACTTACCGCCGGCGCTTTGAACATTGAGCACACGCCGCGGGCATGCGCGGCGCCTCGTCGCTGGCGTTGCACCTGCCATATGAAACATCAAGGAGTGAAATGAAAGCTATACAAGTCGGCTTGCTGGGCATTGGCGTTGTCGGGTCTGGAACCTACAACGTGTTGCTGCGCAACCAAGAGGAAATCACCCGTCGTGCCGGGCGTGAGATCCGTATCTCGATGGTGGCAGACCTGAACACCGAGCGTGCCCGCAGCCTGGTGGGTGCGGAGGTGCGCGTGGTCAGCGACGCGCGTGAGGTGATTGCTAACCCGGATATCGATATCGTCATTGAACTCATTGGTGGCTATGGCATTGCCCGCACGCTGGTTCTTGAAGCCATTGCAGCGGGCAAACATGTCGTGACTGCCAACAAGGCCTTGTTGGCAGTTCATGGCACAGAAATTTTTGCTGCGGCCAGCGTCAAAGGCGTCATGGTGGCGTTTGAAGCGGCCGTAGCCGGTGGTATCCCGATCATCAAGGCGCTGCGCGAAGGCCTGACGGCCAACCGCATCGAGTGGATTGCCGGCATCATCAACGGCACCACGAATTTCATTTTGTCCGAAATGCGCGACAAGAACTTGGACTTTGATGTGGTGCTCAAAGAGGCCCAGCGCCTGGGTTATGCCGAAGCTGATCCCACCTTTGATATTCAGGGTGTCGACGCCGCGCATAAAGTCTCGCTCATGAGTGCCATTGCTTTTGGCATCCCCGTGCAGTTTGACAAGGCTTATGTGGAGGGCATCACCCACCTCGGCTCAGCTGATATCAAGTACGCAGAGCAACTTGGGTACCGCATCAAACTGCTGGGCATCACCAAGCGTACAGCTGCTGGCGTTGAGTTGCGTGTGCACCCGTGTTTGATTCCTGCCAAACGTTTGATCGCCAATGTTGAAGGCGCGATGAATGCGGTCTTGGTTCAAGCTGACGCTGTGGGCTCGACCATGTATTACGGCAAGGGCGCTGGCTCCGAGCCGACAGCCAGTGCGGTGATTGCAGATTTGGTGGACGTCACGCGGCTGCATACGGTCGATCCATTGCACCGCGTGCCGCACCTGGCTTTTCAGCCCAATGCGCTGAGTGACTTGAGCGTTTTGCCTATGGGCGAGGTTGCAACCAGCTACTACCTGCGCTTGCGGGTGGCCGATGAAACTGGCGTTTTGGCCAGAGTCACGGGTATTTTGGCTGAAGCCGGGATCAGCATTGATGCGGTGTTGCAGCGTGAGGCCGACGAGGCGGTTGTGGTAGCTTCTGAGTCGCAAGGCCAAATCGCCCAGACCGATGTCATTATCCTGACCCATGTCTGTGTTGAGGCCAATATGAACCGTGCGATCGCATTGATGCAGGCGCTGCCCACGGTGTTAGAGCCGATCACCCGTATTCGCAAAGAAGAGTTGGCCTGATGCGTTATTTGTCCACCCGCGGCGACCCCAGTCGCAAGCGTTTTTGTGAAATTTTGTTGGAAGGTCTTGCCCCTGACGGTGGTTTGTACTTGCCCGAAACCTACCCGCAGATCGATGCGCCGACCTTACAGCGTTGGCGACAGGTGTATGCCACGAAAGGGTACGCCCACCTGGCCTACGAAGTGCTGGTTTTGTACATCGATGACATTGCGCCTGCGGATTTGCGCGCGCTGTGCGTTAAAACCTACACGGAAACCGTTTTTGGTAGCCCTGAGATCGTGCCCCTGCGTCGCCTTGAGGGTGATGTCTGGCTAGAGGCTTTGTCCAATGGGCCAACATTGGCCTTTAAAGACATGGCCATGCAATTGCTTGGCAACCTGTTTGAGTTTGAGCTCGCGCGTCGGGGCGAAGCGTTGAACATTTTGGGGGCAACCAGCGGTGACACCGGTAGCGCGGCCGAGTACGCCATGCGCGGCAAGCACGGCCTTCGCGTGTTCATGACCAGCCCGGCCGGTCGCATGAGCCCGTTTCAACAGGCTCAGATGTTCAGCCTGCAGGACGACAACATTTTCAACATTGCCGTTGAGGGCGTGTTTGATGACTGCCAGGACATGGTCAAGGCCGTCAGCAACGACTTGGCTTTCAAATCCAAGTACCGCATTGGCACCGTCAATTCGATCAACTGGGCACGTTTGTTGGCCCAGGTGGTGTACTACTTCGCGGGCTATTTCCAAGCCACGCAGCACAACAGTGAAAAGGTTTCCTTTGCTGTTCCAAGCGGAAATTTTGGCAACGTATGTGCCGGCCATGTGGCACGCATGATGGGTTTGCCAGTGGCAAACCTGGTGGTGGCCACCAACGAAAACGATGTGCTCGATGAGTTTTTTCGTACCGGCTTGTACCGCCTGCGCGCCAGCAGTGACACACACGAGACATCTAGCCCGTCGATGGATATTTCCAAGGCCAGTAACTTTGAGCGTTTCATCTTTGACTTGCTCGGGCGGGACGGCGCACGCAACAAGGCCTTGTTCGATGATGCGTTGAGCCGCGTGGGGCGCTTTGACCTGGGTGCTGATCCTGTTTTTTCCGACGCTGCCCATCGTTATGGATTTCGAAGTGGCAAGAGTACCCATGCTGACCGGCTGTTCACCATTCGTGACTGTTACCAGCGTCTGGGCTGCATGATCGACACGCACACGGCTGACGGTGTGAAAGTTGCGCGTGATCACGCGCAAGCAGGTGTGCCTATGATCGTGCTAGAAACAGCGCTGCCCATCAAGTTTGCTGAAACCATTTTTGAAGCCATTGGATGTGAGCCTGAGCGCCCACCCAAATTCAACGGCATTGAAGAACTGCCCAAAAAGGTGGTTTCGATGTCGGCTGATGTGGCTGCTATCAAACAATTTATCGTAGCCCATTGTGCGTGAGGTGTCCTATGTCCAATTTTCTCAACCCGATGATTGCTTTGAATAAGCTGAGTGTCCGATCATGAATGTCGTTGGTTTTGCAGGTTTTTCAGGTTCCGGAAAAACAACCTTGGTGGAATTGTTGGTGGCTGAATTGCGCCTGCGCGGTCAACGCGTGTCAGTGATCAAACACGCCCACCACCTCTTTGACATTGATCACCCAGGCAAGGACACCTACCGCCACCGTGAGGCTGGTGCATTTGAGGTCGTGGTTGCATCCGAGCGTCGGCTGGCCTTGATCCGTGAATTTGAAGTGCCGCGTCGGCTCACGGTTCACCAATTGATCGCTGAGCTATATACCGGCGTTGATTGGGTGTTGGTTGAAGGATTTAAAGATTCTGATTTGCTGAAGATTGAGGTCTGGCGCGCTGCATCCCAAAAGCCCGTCCGCTATGTGGACGACGCCTTCGTGGCAGCCATTGCAACCGATTCACCGCAAGATTTGCCGGCACCAACGTCATTGAAGTTGCTTGACCTCAATGCGCCTGCCGAGGTGATGGACTGGTTGCTTTCTCAAGGCAATCGTTTTGAGTACAAAGCGGAGAATTACGCATGACTGTTGCCCAACAAGATCCGATGCGTTTGGGCTTCAAGCCGCTGAAATCTCTTGACGACGCGTTGGCCGAATTGCTGACGCATGCCCAAACGCTTGATGGGGTGGACCTGATCTCAACGTTTGAGGCCGATGGCCGGGTGTTGGCGCAAGATTTGTTGTCTACTTTACAGGTCCCACCGCAAGACAACAGCTCCATGGATGGCTATGCGCTGCGCTGTGCAGACCTGCTTCAGGGGCAGGCCCTGCCGGTATCGCAGCGCATTGCGGCTGGCAGCCATGGCACGGCGCTTGAGCCTTTGTCTATTGCCCGAATCTTTACCGGAGCGCCGATTCCGCCTGGGGCCGATGCCGTGGTGATGCAGGAAGCCTGTGAGGTCTTGGAAGATGGCCGCGTGCTGGTCAAAACGGCGGTGGAGTCCGGGCAGTGGATTCGCCGTGCGGGTGAGGATGTACGTCAAGGTGCTGTGGTACTGGCCAAGGGCGAACGGCTAAGCCCTGCGTCCTTGGGCATGGCTGCAGGCATTGGCTTGGCCGAGTTGCCAGTGCGGCGTCAGCCGCGGGTCGCGTTGCTGTCCACAGGTGATGAGTTGGTCATGCCAGGCACGGTGGCGCCTGAGGACATGGCGCCGGGCGTGATCTACAACTCTAATCGGTTCTTTTTGAAGGCATTGCTCGAACGCTTGGGTTGCGCGGTGACCGATATGGGGATCGTCCCTGATCAACGGGATGCGACGATGCAGGCCCTGCGCTTGGCCAGCCAGGCGCATGACTTGATTTTGACCAGTGGCGGTGTGTCGGTTGGTGAAGAAGACCACATCAAGCCCGCGGTTCATGCCTTGGGGCATCTGGACCTTTGGCAAATTGCCATGAAACCGGGGAAACCCTTCGCCTACGGACAGGTTGGTGCGGCGCACTTCATGGGTTTACCTGGCAATCCAGTTTCCAGCTATGTCACCTTCTTGTTGCTGGTCAGGCCCTTTTTGCTGAAACTGCAAGGCGTCTGCAGACTGGGGTGGGCGGCGCAACGTCGCTGCGCTGATTTTGATTGGCCGCGTGCGGACAAGCGCCGCGAGTTTTTGCGTGTGCGCATCAATGACCAAGGTGGTCTGGATCTGTTTGCGAACCAAAGCTCTGGTGTGCTGAGCTCTGCGGTGTGGAGTGACGGTCTAGTGGACAACCCCGCGGGTCAAACCATTGCCCGCGGTGATATGGTTCAGTTTCTTCCATTTTCAGGGGTACTGGCATGAAGGTCACCGTGCGCTACTTCGCGTCCATCCGTGAAGCGCTGCAGGCCAGCGCTGAAACCCGTGAGACGGGTGCGGCGACCTTGGGCGCTTTGCGTGACGAGCTGATTGCCTTGGGCGGTGTGCACGCCCAGGTCTTGGCACGCGGCAAAGCAGTGCGCATGGCGCTCGATCAGGTGATGTCAGAAGAAACCACGTCACTGCACGATGGTTGCGAAGTGGCATTTTTTCCACCGGTCACAGGCGGGTAATGTATGAACGCCCAGTTGCCCCGTGTCTTCATCCAAACGCAGGACTTTGATACCAGCGCCGTCATGGCCGAACTGCGCAGCGGTGATGGCGGGGTGGGTGCAGTCTGCTGCTTTGTGGGTACTGTGCGTGAGCGCACCAAAGGGCAGGCTGAGGGTATTGAGGGCATGGAGCTTGAGCACTACCCTGGCATGACTGAAAAATCAATCGAGTCCATGATCGACGCTGCGCATCTGCGCTTTGATATCAAGGGCGTGCGGGTGATTCATCGGGTCGGTGTGCTGTTGCCACTCGATCAGATTGTCTTGGTGGCAGTGACCTCGGCGCACCGTGGCGAGAGTTTTTCCGCCTGCGAGTTCTTGATGGATTATTTGAAAACCCAGGCCCCATTTTGGAAAAAAGAACAAACCGCCACGGGGGCGAGTTGGGTGGATGCGCGCGTCAGTGATGATGCCGCCTTGGCTAAATGGGGTATCGAGGTCAACAACAGCTGATGCTTCAGGCAGGCTTTCGCGAAGCTTTGCTCAGTTTAAGTACCTTGTTTTAGGGGCGTGTGCGAACGGCTCCCTGGTGGTGTCGTCATCCCTTGACCTGGGAGTGTCCGGGTGCAGTTGCCAATCGGCTTGGGTCAAGGCTTGACCGAGCAACTTCATCAGACCGAAGGTTAGATCGGCACTGAGTTCCATTTGAAATTCACGGGGCTCTGCGCCTGTGCTCAGGTCCTCACAAATGCGCAGGCGCAGTTGCTGCGGCGCACCCATCGCCATGTCGATTTTAGTTACCAGCAGGGGTGCGTCACCAAACGGTTGATGTTTGGCGCCGGTTTTGTAAGGGGTTTGGAAGTCTGCGTTGTTGAGCGAAGTTTCCTGCTGCTCTTGCATTAACTGCTTTTTACTCGTGTGGTCCAGCGCGCTGAGGTCCACGAAACCGTCGGTTTTGGCGTCTGGTGGAATCGCAAATTGCTCAATCACCAAGGTGTTCAGCCTTGACCACAGCCGAGACATGAGGCGTCGGGTTAGCCAAAACTTCAGTTCTTCCTGTGCCGTGGTGTTCAAGCTCACCAACAGGCGATCTTGCGCCTGATCATGTCGAACCGACAACTGGTGAATGTTCATACTTTGATTTTAGGCACATCCGCTGGCGTGCTGAACCTTGAAAATGCATGAAACGGCCCAACTTGCTGAGCAACCGGAGGTTTTATGCGACAAGACAAACTCACAACCAAGTTTCAAGAAGCCTTGGGCGATGCGCAGTCGATTGCCCTGGGTTCAGACCATGCGTACATTGAGCCCGTGCATCTTTTGCTGGCCATGCTCAAGCAGCAGGATGGCCCCAAGGCCTTGTTGCAGCGCTCAAGCGTCAATGTGCAGGGCTTGACCCAGGCGTGCGAGGCGGCCGTCAAAAAACTGCCACAAGTCAGTGGTCAAGATCAGGTTCAGGGTAGCCCTGATCTCTCGAAAATACTGCAAGCGACAGAAAAAGAAGCCATTAAACGCGCGGACAAGTTCATCGCCGGCGAACTGTTTTTGCTGGCACTTTCAGATGCCAAAAGCGCAGTCGGCGACATGGTCAGGGCCCATGGCTTAACGCGCAAAAGCCTAGAGGCTGCGATTGACGCTGTGCGTGGTGGTCAAAACGTTGACAGTGCTGACGCCGAAGACCAGCGTGAATCGCTTAAAAAATACTGCCTTGATCTCACCGAGCGCGCGCGCTTGGGCAAGCTAGACCCCGTGATTGGTCGCGACGACGAAATCCGCCGTGCCATTCAGGTGTTGCAGCGCCGCACAAAAAACAACCCTGTTTTAATTGGCGAGCCTGGTGTTGGTAAGACCGCCATCGTCGAGGGCTTGGCCCAGCGCATTGTGGCCGGTGAAGTGCCCGACTCGCTTAAGGGTAAACGTGTTTTGAGTTTGGACATGGCGAGTTTGCTCGCGGGCGCGAAGTTTCGGGGTGAATTTGAAGAGCGTCTGAAAAACGTTTTGAAAGATCTGGCCAAAGACGAAGGTCAGACCATTGTTTTCATCGATGAGTTGCACACCATGGTGGGGGCTGGCAAAGCCGAAGGTGCCATGGATGCGGGCAACATGCTCAAGCCCGCTTTGGCCCGCGGCGAGTTGCACTGCGTGGGTGCCACCACCTTGGATGAGTACCGCAAGTACATTGAAAAAGACGCAGCCCTTGAGCGGCGTTTCCAGAAAATTTTGGTTGGTGAACCCACGGTGGAGGCCACGATTGCAATTCTGCGCGGTCTCAAAGAACGCTATGAAAAACACCATAATGTGGCCATCACCGATCCGGCCATCGTGGCGGCCGCTGAACTCTCCAACCGTTACATCACCGACCGTTTCTTGCCTGACAAGGCGATCGACCTGATCGACGAGGCGGCATCCAAAATCAAGATCGAGATGGACTCCAAACCCGAGGTCATGGACAAACTTGACCGGCGCTTGATCCAACTCAAAATTGAGCGTGAAGCCGTTAAAAAAGAAAAAGACGACGCTTCGCGCAAGCGCTTGGACTTGATCAATGAAGAAATCACCAACTTGGAAAAACAGATTTCCGATTTGGATGAAATCTGGAAGGCCGAGAAAGCCAGTGCGCAGGGCAGTGGCCAGTTGCGCGAGAAAATTGATCAATTGCGTTTTCAAATTGAAGAGCTCACCCGCAAAGGGGACTTCAACAAAGTCGCTGAGCTGCAGTATGGACAATTACCTGAACTTGAAAAGCAGCTCAAAGAAATGCAGGAAAAAGAGGCTGCAAAAGGTGAGGGTACGGCTGCCCGTTTGCTGCGCACACAGGTTGGGGCCGAGGAAATCGCTGAGGTCGTGAGCCGCGCCACCGGTATTCCAGTGTCCAAGATGATGCAGGGTGAGCGCGACAAATTGCTGCTCATGGAAGACCGCTTGCACCAACGTGTGGTGGGGCAAGACGAGGCGATCTCTGCGGTGTCCAATGCCATTCGACGCTCGCGTTCCGGTTTGTCGGACCCTAACCGGCCAACCGGTTCTTTCTTGTTTTTGGGCCCTACAGGCGTGGGCAAGACCGAGCTGTGCAAAGCCTTGGCTGGCTTTATGTTTGACAGTGAAGACCACCTGGTGCGCATTGACATGAGTGAGTTCATGGAAAAACACTCGGTGGCGCGCCTGATCGGTGCACCGCCGGGCTACGTGGGCTATGAGGAGGGCGGTTACCTGACCGAGGCAGTGCGTCGCAAGCCCTACAGTGTGCTGCTCTTAGACGAAGTTGAAAAAGCCCATCCTGATGTGTTCAACGTGCTCTTGCAAGTACTCGATGATGGGCGCCTGACCGATGGCCAAGGACGCACAGTAGACTTCAAAAACACCGTGATCGTGATGACCAGCAACATGGGCTCTCACCTGATTCAAGCCATGGTTGGCCAAGACCCAGAGGACATCAAAGAGGCGGTCACGGGTGAATTGAAAAACCATTTCCGCCCAGAGTTCTTAAACCGCATTGATGAGACCGTGGTGTTTCATGCGCTGGCAGCTGAGCACATCGCTGACATTGCACGCATCCAGTTGGCTGTGCTGACCGAGCGCTTGGCCCGCATGGATCTCGGTCTTCAGGTCAGCGATGCTGCGGTAGCGGAGTTGGCCAAGGTGGGCTTTGACCCGGTGTACGGGGCTAGGCCCTTGAAGCGCGCCATCCAGCAACGCATTGAGAACCCCTTGTCCAAATTGTTGCTCGAGGGAGCTTTCGTGCCCAAGGACACCATCGCCGTTGATGTGGACCCGATCCATGCGCCGGGCAAATTTAACTTTGCGAAAGCCGCCGTGGCGTGAGTGCGAAAAGTCAGGCCTTAGTGCCTGATTTTGGCTAAGATGCGGGTATGAATCCTGCTGCAACCCAGGCTGACGCGCCGGCGACCGTTCCATTCAAGCAAGACGCGACCATCATAGGGTTGGTCGGCATGGTCCATGCATCTTCGCACTTTGGCCACCTGTTGTTGCCGACATTGTTTCCGGTATTTGTCATTGAATTTGGTTTTAGCTATGCCCAGCTGGGGCTGTTGATGACGGTCTTTTTTGTGGTCTCTGGCATGGGTCAGGCCACCTCTGGATTTCTGGTTGACAGACTGGGTGCCCGGCCACTGCTGTTTCTTGCGCTGGCCCTGTTTGCTTCGGCTTGCCTCTTGGCCTCGGTGGTTAGCAGTTATGCAGGTCTGTTGTGCGTGGCCAGCCTGGCGGGCTTGGCCAATGCCACCTTCCATCCCGTGGACTTCACCATTTTGAACCAAAAGGTTTCTGCCGCGCGGCTGGGCTATGCCTTCAGTGCGCATGGGCTCACGGGTAATTTGGGCTGGGCGCTGGCCCCTGTTTTTTTTGCAGGGTTCGGTGCACTGTTTAGCTGGCGTGGTGCCTATGTCGCGGCCGCTATGTTGTATCTGGTAGTGATGTTCGTGGTCTATCTGAACCGTGGCAAATTGCAGACCCTTGCGGTTGTGCATCGCGCGGACGTACCCCAAGAGCACAGCTTGGCTTTCATGAAGTTGCCTGTGGTCTGGTGGTGTTTCAGTTTTTTCATGTGTTCGACCATGACCCTGGCCGTGGTGCAGAATTTTTCTGTGCCCATTCTCAAAGCCATGCACAACATCAGCTATGAGGCGGCCACCGTGACCTTGACGGCCTACATGCTGTGTGGCGCAGCGGGCATGTTTGCGGGGGGATTTGTGGCGGCACGGGCGGGTAAAGTCGAGCGGGTGGTGGCGAGTACCATGGCCACTGGTGCCATGCTCTTGGTCTTGTGTGCCACGGGCTGGCTTGGGCCCGTGCTCACCATGGTGGTCTTGGCTTCTACTGGTTTTGCCATTGGCATTGGCGCGCCAAGCCGCGATTTGATGATTCGAAAAGCCACGCCCAAGGGTGCCACCGGTCGGGTGTATGGCCTGGTTTATTCGGGGTTTGACACTGGATTTGCCCTGGCACCTCTGATTTTTGGTGCCCTCATGGACCATCAGCACTACGCTTTGACCCTGATGGGCGCGGCGATGGTGCTGACCTTGAGTGTTTTCATTGCGCTTGGCGTCGGTCAGCGTACCGTTCAACCTACGAGCGCCTTGAGCGCCTGAAATACCATGACACAAACAACAAAACCTGAAATTGGTGGACACCTTTTAGTCCAGTGCTTGGTCGCTCAGGGTGTCACCCATGTGTTTGGTGTTCCTGGTGAAAGTTACCTGGCGGTGCTGGATGGCTTTTATCAGTACCGTGATCAGATTTCGTTCATCGTGAACCGGCAAGAGGGCGGAGCGGCCTATATGGCCGAGGCCCACGGCAAACTCACGGGTCGACCTGGTGTGTGTTTTGTGACGCGCGGACCAGGCGCTACCAATGCCTCGATTGGCTTGCACACCGCGTTTCAAGACAGCACGCCCATGGTGTTGTTTGTGGGCGATGTGGCAAGCGACACCCGGGACCGTGAAGCGTTTCAAGAGATGAACTACCTGAGTTTTTTTGGTCCCAGTACCAAGGGCTTGGCCAAGTTGGTCGAACGCATTGATGACGTCAAACGCATTCCAGAGTACGTGGCCCGTGCATTTGCCACCGCCATGAATGGCCGGCGTGGGCCTGTGGTCTTGGTCTTGCCTGAGGACATGTTGACGCACGCGATCAGTGCAGCCAGTCCAGGTGGCCCTTTACCCCATGCCTTTCCCGCCGCAGCAGTTCTCGAAACCGGTTTCAGTCAACGCTCGGGTGCAGCGCTTCGCGAGTTGTTGCTCAAAGCCGAGCGACCAATGGTCATTGCGGGCGGCAGTGGGTGGACACCGCAGGCGGCTGCACACCTGCAGCGCTTTGCGGAGAACTGGTCTTTACCGGTTGCCAATGCGTTTCGCTTCCAGGACACCTTTGACAACCACCACCCCTTTTATGCTGGTGATGTCGGTTTGGGCATCAGCCCGGCCTTGGCTAAGCGCATGGCCCAAAGCGATTTGATTCTGGCCTTTGGTCCGCGCTTAGGCGAAATCACGTCGGGCAGTTACACCCTGATTGAAGCGCCCCAGCCCAAGCAGGCTTTGGTGCATATTCATGCCAGCGCTGACGAGTTAAACCGGGTGTTCCAAACCCGCTTGGCGATTCATGCCAGTTTGCCCGCAGCGGCTGAGGCGCTGGCCGCTTTGAGCGCACCGGAGAATCCCACTTGGCGTGCATGGAGCTTGGCATGCAATGAGGACTATCAGGCCAATATTCGGCCCGCTGTCATTACCAACCTCCCCGCAGATACCCAGCGTGGTCTGGTCAATATGGCCAAAGTGATTGCCACCTTGCAAAAGCATTTGCCCGTTGATGCGGTGTTAACCAACGGCGCGGGCAATTTCGCCAGTTGGCTGCACCGTTACTTTTGCTACCACGGACTGGCCAAAGGGCATAAGACGCAACTCGCGCCAACCAACGGATCCATGGGCTATGGTGTGCCGGCCGGCATTGCCGCGGCCATCACGACCGGTCGCGTGGTGGTGACCCTGGCTGGCGACGGTGATTTTTTGATGACCGGTCAGGAGCTCGCCACGGCTGCCCAGTACGGCGCCAAGACCATTGTCATTGTGTTGAACAACGGTATGTACGGCACCATTCGCATGCACCAAGAACGCGAATACCCAGAGCGCGTAACCGGTACCGCCTTGGCCAACCCCGACTTTGCCGGGCTTGCCCGCGCTTACGGGTATGTGGGCGAACGCATTGAACGCACTGATCAGTTTGAAGCGGCCTTTTTGGCGGCGCTTGAGCGCCCTCAAGGCACGCTGATTGAAATCATTCAAGAGCCCCAGGCCATCAGCACGCGTGCGAGCTTGGAAGATATCCGTCAAGCCGCCTTGAAACGCCTGGCCAGTTAGTCCCGTGGGCTGAGTGCCTTTGCTACTTTTTACGCGCTTTTGCGCCCCCAGGTGAAGATGTCCAGGGACAAAGCCGTGCCGAGCAAGATGATGGGGGCGCACAGCAGCATCCACAGTGTGAGCGTTTCCCCCAAAAAAACCATGCCGTACACGTTGGCAAACACCGGAATCAAAAAAGTCACGGTGAGCGCGGTTGCAGCGCCTAAGCGCTCAATCAAACGAAAGAAAAGCACATAGGCAATGCCGGTGCACAACACGCCCACTATCAACACGGCTAGCCAAGCCGTCAGGCTTGGTGGTTTACTTGGCCACAAGAGCAGCGTTGGCAGGGCCAGCGCAAGCACGGCGCCTGCCTGGCTGCCTGCGGCCACCACCAGGGCGTTGATGCCCACCATGTAGCGTCTGGTGAAGCTGGCTGACAGCCCGTAGCACAGGCAAGCCGCAAGGGCGGCCAAGACGCCCAAGCCGCTGGAATAACCAAGGGCGTTGGGTGTGAAGCTGGCTTTGCCCCAAGCCAGCATGGTCACGCCAACAAAGCCGATGGACAAACCCACCACTTTGAGTCGGTGTGGCCGGTCTTTCAGCCAAACCCAAGCCACCACCGCACCAAACAAAGGAACGGTTGCATTGATCAAAGAGGTCAAGCCCGTCGAAATAGACAGCAGGGCATAAGCAAAAAAAACAAAAGGCAGGGCCGAGTTGATGATCCCCAAAAAAAAGATCTTGCCCCAGTGATGTCTCAGCGTTGGTAAATGCCCGCGCGCAGCCACAACCGGCATTAAAAAAAGTGCGGCCACCGTGACCCGAACGCCAGCAGTAGGCAGTGCACCGAATTCTGTGGCACTCAAGCGCATGAATAAAAATGAGGACCCCCACAATGCTGCAAGCAAGATGAATTCTGGCAGCCAAGTGTTTTGGTGAGTTGTCTTGTTCAAGCGCGTCTTTCCAGGAGCAGCAAGGCTGCTTTGCGTTCTAGGCCGCCTGCGTAGCCAGTGAGTTGGCCATTGGCGCCAACGACGCGGTGGCATGGCACCACAATGCTCAAAGGGTTGCGTCCAACCGCAGCGCCAACGGCGCGCATGGCTTGGGGGCGTCCCAATCGCACGGCAATCTCTTTGTAACTGCAGGTTTGCCCGTACTGCAGCGTCTGCAATGTCAGCCAGACCGCTTGCTGAAACGCCGTGCCAAAGGCCAGGCGAAGTGGCAGATCAAACCCTTGGCGTTGCCCAGCAAAGTACGCACGCAGCTGCACGGTGGTCAATTGCAAGACGGCATGATCGGGTGCGCGCGCTACGGCTTGCAGATTGGGTTGATGCGCTTGCTGGTCAAACCAAATGCCAATCAAATGTGCGTCTGCGGCCAGCACGTGCAGTACCCCTAGCGGGCTGTTGAAGCTGGTTCGAACGGCGGAGGTGGGAAGCTGCATGTTCGAATCATACGTGCGCCCACTGTGCTCAAGCTCTGTTGGCCTGGCTTGTTTTTCTTGAAGGCGTTGGCGCTAGAAAAATGCTGTTGAGTTGCAAAAAACCTTGTCAGCGCACGCACCTATTTGTTGCGGCCAGGTGGGCGCACGCCGCCGATGTGGCGCGACAGGCTTTTACAATGACCGCACACGTTGAATCACGGTGTAGCACAGTGCGACACGGTCAAGAAAGCCCAAAGCCATGAACATCTCTACATCGATCTTTAAAGCCTATGACATCCGCGGTGTCGTGCCCAGCACCATTGACGAGTCAGTTGCCCGTGGTTTGGGGCGCGCCTTTGGAACCGTGGCGCGCCGCGAGGGCCAAACCACCGTTGCGGTGGGGCGAGACGGGCGTCTCAGTGGCCCGTCCTTGAGCGCTGCGCTGATGCAAGGCCTGATTGATGTGGGTGTTGAGGTGATTGATGTGGGCATGGTTACCACGCCCTTGGTGTACTTTGCGGCGAACACCGAGTGCGCCAGTGGCATTCAAGTAACTGGCAGCCACAACCCCAAGGACTACAACGGTTTCAAAATGGTCATGGGTGGGCGAGCGATTTACGGTGAAGAGATCCAGATGCTGCGCCAGATGATGCAAGACGAATCCTGGGACTTACAGCCTGGTGGCGGTGTGCGCCAGGTCGATGTTTTGCCGGCCTACGCGGCGCGTATTGCCGCTGACATCAAGTTGGCACGCCCCATGAAGATCGTGGTGGACTCGGGCAACGGCATTGCCGGTGCATCGGCCCCCGCCATCCTGCGCGCCATCGGCTGTGAGGTCACCGAGCTGTTCAGCGAGGTTGATGGTGAATTTCCCAACCACCACCCTGACCCCAGCAAGCCTGAGAACCTGCGCGATGTGATTGCGGCCTTGCAAGCTGGTGATGCCGAGTTGGGCTTGGCCTTTGATGGCGATGGCGACCGCCTGGGCATCGTCACCCGAGATGGCGCCACCATATACCCTGATCGCCAGATGATGCTGTTTGCTCAAGATGTTTTGAAGCGGGTTCCAGGCGGCACCATTTTGTTTGATGTGAAATGCTCGCAGCGTTTGGCCCCGGCCATTGAAGCCGCTGGCGGTAAGCCCATGATGTACAAGACTGGCCACTCGCTGATTAAGGCCAAAATGAAAGAAATCCAGTCGCCACTGGGTGGCGAGATGAGCGGCCACATCTTTTTCAAAGAACGTTGGTACGGCTTTGATGACGGCACCTATGCAGGTTGTCGTTTACTGGAAATTTTGAGCCAATCGCCAGATGCCAATGTGGTGCTTGCGGCCTTGCCAACCAGTTACGCCACGCCCGAGTTGAATGTTCAATGTGCAGAGGGTGAACCGCACACCTTGGTTGCCCAGTTGGTCGCAGAGGCCAATTTTTCTGCCCCCGCTGTCATCAATACCATCGATGGTTTGCGTGTGGATTGGCCCGATGGTTTTGGCTTGATTCGTGCATCTAACACCACACCGGTGCTGGTCTTGCGTTTTGAAGGCCATACCCAAGCCGCGCTGGATCGCATCCAGGCCGTCATGCTCGCGGTGCTGCAGTCCGTTAAACCCGGGGCGCAACTCGATGCTGCGGCGCATTGAGTGTCCGGCATACATTGGCCAGTTCATGACGCCGCGTTACAACTAGGGCTGGACGTGCGTTGCACTTTGGCTCGTTGGATCTACAGCCTGATCATGGTGCTGGCGCAACCACTGCTGCGCCTCAAGCTCAAGCGCCGAGGGCGTAAAGAGCCGGCCTATCTGCAAGCTGTTGGCGAGCGTTTCGGGTATTACGGCCAGGCTGTGCCCTGCGTGGAAGGTCTGACGGTCTGGGTTCATGCCGTTTCCTTGGGTGAAACCCGTGCGGCGACTGCCCTGATTCAGGCGCTGCGTGCGCAGTGGCCTGGCATGCGCCTTTTGCTGACGCATGGCACGGCCACTGGCCGCGTAGAAGGACAAAAACTGCTGCAAGCAGGCGACGTGCAAACCTGGCAGCCCTGGGACACGCCAGGGGCCGTTAAACGCTTTTTGCAGCACTTCAAACCCGGCATCGGGGTGCTGATGGAAACTGAAGTCTGGCCTAATTTGGTGGCAGCTTGTCAGCAACAAGCGATGCCCTTGGTATTGGCAAATGCCCGCATGAGTGACAAGTCCATGCGCCAGGCGCGCCGCTTGCGCTGCTTGTCAGCGCCTGCGTTTGCGGGTTTGCATGCCGTGCTGGCGCAAACGCAGGCTGATGCCGATCGCCTGGAGCTGCTCGGTGCACCCATGGGTGCAGGCTTGAGCGCTGTGGTCGGTAATTTGAAATACGACGCCCAGCCCGATGCCACGCAGTTAAGCCGTGGCCGGCAGTGGCGTGCCAACAGCGGCAAACCTGTCGTCATGTTGGCCAGTTCCCGCGAAGGCGAAGAGTTGGCGTGGCTGCAAGCCGTGTCGGCGCTTGGCGCAACAACGCCAGTGCAATGGTTGGTGGTGCCGCGCCATCCACAGCGCTTTGACGAGGTGGCATCACTGATTGCATCCCGTGGCCTGAATGTGCTGCGACGCAGTGATTGGACCGAGGCTGGTCCCCACGCGCCAAATGATGATGCCATCTGGCTGGGTGACTCTTTGGGCGAGATGGCCTTGTACTACGGCATGGCTGATCTGTGCCTGCTCGGTGGCAGTTTTGCACCACTGGGTGGACAAAACCTGATCGAAGCTGCCGCCTGTGGCTGCCCCATCATCATGGGGCCGCACACCTTTAATTTTGCCGAAGCGGCCGAACATGCGCTGGCCGCAGGCGCTGCCTGGCGGGTGGCTGATGCACAGCAGGCGCTTTCCATGGCATTGGCCTTGCTTGCAAATGACGCACCCTTGCAGGCAGCCCGCCATGCGGCCAACACCTTCGCGCAACAACACCGAGGCGCAGTTGCGCGAACCTCACAAGGCCTGAAGGCGGCCTTGGCGCCACCCCAGTCCTCTACAAGCCACTAGC